>NZ_CP136538.1:3705000-3822500 GCF_032810065.1 Alloalcanivorax xenomutans
CCCGGACGCAGCGCCACGGTTACGTCCACACCGGAGTCCTTCAGGTTGTTGGCATGGGCATGGCCCTGGGAGCCGTAACCAACGATGGCCACTTTCTTGCCCTGGACCAGAGAGAGGTCACAGTCTTTGTCGTAATAGACTTGCATGGTCGTAATCCTGTTGTGGAGTGAATGCGAAGCGGCCCGGCAGGCCAGCACTGGCTGGTCACGATAGGCTATCAAGGGCATTGCGTAAAATGATATATTTGCAATGCTGCATGCCGAAATTCGCAATAAACCCTGCCTGTGGACCCCGCGATGGATATCCGCGCTCTGGAACATTTCCTGACCCTGGCCGAGACCCTGCACTTCGGCCGCACCAGCCGTTTATGCCACATCAGCCCCTCCGCGCTGAGCCGCAGCATCCGGCAGTTGGAGCAGGAGGTCGGCACCACTTTGCTGTATCGGGACAATCGCCGGGTCAGCCTCACCCGCGAAGGGGAGCGCTTCCGCGACTACGCGCGCCAGGCGGTGAGCGACTGGAATACGGTACGCCTGGCACTGCAGGATGACCAGCGGGTGCTCCGCGGCGAACTGAGCCTGTATTGTTCGGTCACCGCCAGCTACAGCTTTCTCCACGACATGCTCAGCAGCTTCCGCGCCAACTTCCCTCGCATCGAGATCAAGTTACACACCGGCGATCCGGCCCAGGCGGAGGAACGGGTTCTGTCCGGCACCGAGGACATCGCCGTCGGCGCCCGTCCGGTGCAAATGCCCAATGGCATCGCCTTTCACCCGGTAACCCGCTCGGCCCTGCTGTTCATCGCCCCCGCCAGTCAACCGCAGCTGGCCGAACGGCTGTCCGGCAAGGCCGCCGGCAACGCCTGGCGGGACGTCCCCATGATTCTCTCCGAGGAGGGGCTGGCCCGGGAGCGTACCGACCGCTGGTTTCGGGATCTGGGCCTGCGCCCGCAGATCTACGCCCAGGTCAGTGGCAATGAGGCCATCGTCAGCATGGTCAGTCTGGGGTTTGGCGTCGGCGTGGTGCCGCAGATCGTGCTCGATAACAGCCCGCTTGCCAGCCGCATCCGCATTCTCGATGTGCAGCCACGGCTGGAAGCCTACGAGGTAGGATTGTTTGCTCTGGAGAAGAGACTGGGGGAGCCGTTGATCGATGCCTTCTGGAATCAGCAGAATCCAGGCTGACGGCTCCCCCGCTTCCGATCACATTCCGTAACGGGCCGGATCGACTTTCGAGAACACCTCGCGCCAATACAGCTGTGCCAACTGCTCCGGACTCTCAACGCCGCCCACCAGATCTTGCCAGCGCTGCAACAAAGGCCGGAAGGCATCGATCAGCTCAGCGGCGTTCTCCACGCCGTAGCGCTTGCGGTAGTTTTCCGCGATGGTTTCCACATCCTTATCGATGAAGGCCTGGGTAGCGGCCCGGAAAGCGTCACCAGCCTGATGCACATTGATGCCATTTTCTTTCGCGGCGGCCAGATTCTCCGCACCCAGCGCGTCATAGCCCCAGGAGGCCTCCGCTGAAAACACCGCCGAGGCTTTCAATACCGCGCGACGCTCGGCCTCACTCAACCCCCGCCAGGTATCACGGTTCATATTGTTCACACCGGAACCACCGAACACGCCACCAGGAACGCCCAGAGTGATGTCCGTCACCACCTCATCCAGTTTGAAGATCGACAGCTCCGTGGTGGTCTGCACGGTGCAATCCACCACCCCTTGATTCAGCCCTTCGTAGATCTCGTTCACCGACATGGTGATCGGCGTGGCGCCCATTTCCTCCACCCAACGGGCCCACTGGGCACCGGAGGTGCGCACCCGCTTGCCCGTCAGATCCTTTGCTTCCCGGATCGGCGTGGTACACAGCAGCGGCAGCGTCGGAGTGGAGCCGGATCCGAGAAAGACCTGATTTTGCGCAGCCAGCTCTTTCTGACACCCCGGGCAGGACTGGAACAGAAACTCGGAGAAAGCACCAGTGAAAATCAGCCCCGCGTGGGCAGGATCTTCACCACCGGCGTTGAGCAACATGGAGATCTCCGCCAGCATGTTGATACGCGGATACTCCCCCGGGAAGTATGGGAACAATACCACGGCCGCGTCCGCCATACCGTCACGCACACCGGCGGAGCTTTCCAGCAGATTAAGCAGCGTCAGCGAAAAGACCCGGGCGGAAAGCGCGCCATCCGTCTCATCCTTCAATACTTGCGTATACTTCTGAGCGGCCTGTTCCGCCACCGAGTTGGGCGGGTAACCGGAAGCGAAACGCAGGGACTTGGCGTACCCCGGCCCCGACATGAAAACAGCGGCAAACGCCAGCAACGCCAGGCATCTTCGTAGCTTCATCATTATTCTCCTGATTCAGGATCACGTGACATCTTCACAATGAGAAAGACGCCGTCTCGTCATAGAGTTCTTTCTTGGACAGCTTGCCCACCGGTGTCTTCGGTAATTCGTCGCGCAACGCCAATGCACGCACCATCTCGTGCTTGCCAAGACGATCAGCGAGAAAGTCCTGCAGACTTTCCAATGTCAAAGAGGCGGCGGATTGGCGCAAACGAACGAAAGCCATCGGAGACTGCCCGCGGTAACTGTCTTTTACGCCGATCACCGACACTTCCTCCACGTCCGGGTGCTCGTAGATGGCTTCCTCGATCACTCTCGGATAAACGTTGTAGCCGCTGCACAGGATCATGTCCTTGGTACGATCGACGATGTACACATAGCCGCGCTGGTCCATGTAACCCACATCGCCGGTGCGGAAGTAACCGTCCTCGGTGAACGAGGCCGCGGTGGCATCAGGGTTGTTCCAGTAGCGCGGCATGACATTGGGCCCGGCAACACAAATCTCACCACGCTCACCGGCGGCCAGCGAGCCTTCCGCGTCCATGGGTGCGATCTTCATCGACACACCGGGCACCAGACAGCCACAGGAACCTTGCGGTGGGCGTTCTCCGGTGAGCGGCGTGTAGGTACCCACCGCGGTGGTCTCCGTCATGCCCCAGCCTTCACCGAGACGGCACCCGGTCAGCTCCTGAAAGCGCTGCTGCACTTCCACCGGTAAAGGGGCGCCACCGGAATTACACAGCCGCAGAGAAGTAAGATCGTACTCCCCCACCTGAGGGTGATGGATCAGCGCGATGAACATGGTGGGTACCGCCGGCAATACCGACAGGCGGTGTTCATGCACCGCTTTCAGCACCGCATCGGGATCAAAACGGCTGTGCAAATAGAGTTCGGCCGCCAGCCGGATACCGAACAGCAGGTTCACCGTCATCGAGTAAATATGGAACGGCGGCAGCACCGCCAGCACCCGTTCCTGACCGGTTTGCAAATCACCGGCCAAAGCCGCCATCAGTTGCTGGCAGCCACAGGTGAGATTGCCGTGGGTCAGCTCCGCCCCTTTCGGCACGCCGGTGGTGCCACCGGTGTATTGCAGCACCGCCAGCGTGTTTTCCGGGTCCGCCACCGGGTAGGGCTGAAAGTCCCCCTCATTATTGAGCAGATCAGCGAAGCTGAGAATTACCGCCTCCATTGCGTCACTGGTAGCGCCAGCGCCGGCGAAGTCCGTGGGCGTGCCTACCACCAGAGTCCGCAGACGGGAGGTCTCCAGAAACCCCCGGATCCGTGGCAACAGTTCCGGCACATCCAGCGTCACCATGATGTCGCTGTGGCTGTCTTCAATCTTGTGCGCCAGAGTGCGTTCCGCATCCAGAGGGGAATAGTTGACGACGGTGCCACCGGCTCTCAGCACACCAAGAAAAGCGATGGCGTAGTGAGGTGTGTTGCCGAGAAACAGACCGACATGAACGCCAGGCTTCACTCCCAGGTCCTGAAACCCCCGGGCTGCCCGGTTCACCAAACGATGAAAATCGGCATAGGAAAGCCGTACGCCTTCAAAATACAGAGCGGGACGTTGCGGAAAGCGGGCCGCGGTTTCTTCCAGTGCCTGATACACCGGCTCCGACGCGAACGCCGCCGCGTCCCTGACCTGGCTCGGGGCCTGGCTTGCAGTCATGGCAGCTCCTTGTTGTTGTCATGGGCTGAACAAATCGACCCTAGCCTAGGCGGGGCTGGCCCGACATGACCAATGAATGGTTTTCATGGAGCGTCATAAACGGGGGAGAGAGGAGGTGCCGGCGGCGCCAGCAGGGTCATATTGAAGAATGGATGGTTCTCAGTGTCCCCGTGAGGTAAACACATCGACAGGGTCGAGAAAGAACATCTTCTTCCAGCCCTGCGTCTCCGTTGTTATCCGCCACGGCAGCGGAATCAAGGACAGTACCGAATAATGCAAATGAGGAGGCTTCCCCCTGGCATTGCCGGAATCTCCGACCCCGCCTATCTGGCGCCCATTCGCCACCCATAGTGGCACCGGAGTGGCCGGCTCATTCAGATGCGCGTAGTAGTGAAGGCGCCATTTCGGCCCCAGTACGATCACCACTTTCCCGCCCAGGCTGAGTTCCCCCTGATACAATCGGATACCAGGAACGGCGGAAACCACCGGCGTCCCCCGGACGGCAAAGATATCGATGCCTTTATGCACGCCGGAAGCGCCCCAGGGTTCAAACCAGAAGGATTTCGGGTGCCAATCACTGGCCGTGGCGCCTTGCACTGGAATGCGAGCATGTTCCGGGAGCAGTAAACCGGCCGCCACAACGACAAACAAAGCCCATAGCCCCCTTTTGAGGCGAAATCCTTTCACCATGCCCTCTCGCACCTCCGCGGTATCGCCCTGGCACTCTACCTATCGGCAACCACCCGCTTCAACGTCCACTGATCGCCAGCTGCACGCCCAAACCGGCAAAGGCGGCGGCGAACCCTCTGCGCAAACCGTTCTGCACTCGCGGCGACGCCATGATCACCCGCCGGAAACCATGGGCCAGTTGCCCATAGCAGACAAACACGGCGAACGTCATCGCCATCAAAACACTGCTTAACAATAACAGCTGCGCAAAGGGAGACGGGCTGCCCGGTGGAATAAACTGAGGCAGGAACGCCAGGAAGAACAGACTGAGTTTCGGGTTAAGACCATTGACCAGAAAGGCACGGCCGATAACCGCCAGAGGACGAATTCCGGCGGCGTCTCCGGACACCTGGAGCTGTAGCCCGTTTTTCCAGGTCATCCAGGCCAGATAGAGCAGATAGGCCACCCCGGCGAACTTCACCAGTTGAAACACCACCGCACTGGTGTGCATGATCGCCGCCAACCCCAGCACTGTCGCCAGCAAATGAGGAATAATACCCAACGTGCAACCCAGCGCGGCGTAAAAGCCGGCCGCGCGCCCCTGGGCCAGCGCCGCCGCCACCGTGCACAGCACACCAGCACCGGGCATCAGCACCACAACCAGAGTGGTCAGTAAGAATTCCATGGTGATCATCGCGGCTACCTTTCCCCGGTTCGGTTCAGATGAATTCTTTTGAGCTGTTTATGATACAGCGTTCCATGCTGCCGCATCTTGATACACCGTTCCCTTACACCGTGCAAAATAACAGACCCCGCACCAGGCGGGGTCTGTGGTTTGAGGTGGAAAGCGCGAACCGTCAGAGGCTCAGGACTTTCTCCCCGCGGGCGATGCCGGACACGCCGGAGCGTACCACTTCCAGCACCTGGGTTTCCCCGATGGCGTTGATGAACGCCTCCAGCTTATCGGTGGTACCGGTGAGCTGGACGGTGTAAACGGTGGCGGTGACGTCCACGATCTGGCCACGGAAGATGTCCACGGTACGCTTCACTTCCGCGCGCTGGGCACCGGTGGCCTTGATCTTCATGAGCATGATCTCACGCTCGATGTGGGCCCCTTCAGTGAGATCCACCAGCTTGACCACCTCGATCAGTTTGTTGAGGTGTTTGGTGATCTGCTCGATCTTGTACTCGTCACCGGTGGTGGTCATGGTCAGGCGCGACAGGGTCGGGTCTTCCGTGGGGGCCACGGTGAGCGTCTCAATGTTGTAGCCGCGCTGGGAGAACAGAGCCACCACCCGGGACAGGGCGCCGGGTTCGTTTTCCATCAGAATCGAAATGATACGTCTCATCAGGTCCGCTCCGTCTTGCTCAGCCACATATCACGCATGGCGCCATCGGCGATGTGCATCGGGTACACGTGCTCGGTGGGGTCCACGTAGATGTCCATGAAGACCAGCCGGTCCTTGAGCGAGAACGCTTCGTTCATGGCGCCTTCCAGATCCTCGAATTTCTCCACCTTGATGCCCACATGGCCGTAAGCCTCGGCCAGTTTGACGAAGTCCGGCAGGGACTCCATGTAGGACTGGCTGTGGCGGCCGCCGTACTGCATGTCCTGCCACTGGCGCACCATGCCGAGAGCCTGGTTGTTGATGTTGATGATCTTCACCGGCAGGCCGTACTGCAGGCAGGTGGACAGCTCCTGGATGTTCATCTGGATCGAGCCTTCACCGGTGACACAGGCAACCACCGCGTCCGGGAAAGCGAACTGCACCCCCATGGCCGCCGGCAGCCCGAAGCCCATGGTGCCCAGACCGCCGGAGTTGATCCATTGGCGCGGGCGGTCGAACTTGTAGAACTGGGCCGCGAACATCTGGTGCTGCCCCACGTCGGAGGTTACATAGGCCTTGCCTTCGGTGGCTTTGTACAGAGCCTGAACCACCTGCTGCGGTTTCATCGGGCCGCTTTCGTTGGTCTCGTAGCGCAGACCGTGGAATTCCCGCCAGCCGTCGATTTCCTGCCACCAGCGTTCCAGCGCCTTGTGGTCCGGCTCACTGTCCTGCTCGTCGAGCATGGCCAGCATTTCATCCAGCACCTGCTGTACCGGCCCGACGATGGGAATATGCGCCGCCACATTCTTGGAGATGCTGGCCGGATCGATATCGATGTGGATCAGCTTGGCTCCGGGGCAGAACTTCTTGGTGTTGTTGGTGACCCGGTCATCCAGCCGCGCACCGGCGGCCAGGATCACATCGGCGCTATGCATGGCCATATTGGCTTCGTAGGTCCCATGCATACCCAGCATGCCCAGGAACTGGCGATCGGTACCCGGGTAAGCGCCCAGCCCCATCAAGGTGTTGGTCACCGGGAAGTTGAGCTTACGGGCCAGTTTGGTCAGCGCATCGCTGGCCTCGCCCTGGACCACGCCGCCACCGGAATAGATAACCGGACGTTTGGCCTTGAGCAGCTCTTCCACCGCCTTGCGGATCTGGCCGGAATGACCACGGGTCACCGGCGCGTAGGAACGCAGCTTGACCTTCTTCGGATATTCGTACGGGAAGGTCTTGTTGGGCGCGGTGTGATCCTTGGGAATATCGATCAATACCGGGCCGGGACGGCCGGTGGTGGCGATATAGAACGCCTTTTTGAAGATCTCCGGAATGTCCTTGGGATCGCGCACCATGAAGCTGTGCTTCACCACCGGACGGGAGACGCCGATCATATCGGTCTCCTGGAAGGCGTCGTCGCCAATCCAGTCGGAGCGCACCTGGCCGGACAACACGATCATCGGGATCGAATCCATGAAGGCGGTCGCCAGACCGGTGATGGCGTTGGTGGCGCCGGGGCCGGAGGTCACCATCACCACGCCGGGCTTGCCGGTGGCGCGAGCGTAGCCGTCGGCGGCGTGGGTCGCGGCCTGCTCATGACGCACCAGAATATGACTGACTTTGTCCTGCTTGAATAACGCGTCGTAGATGTGCAGAACGGAACCTCCGGGATACCCGAAGATGTACTCCACACCCTCTTCTTGCAGTGCACGGACAACCATATCCGCGCCGGATAACATTTCCACGGTTGCTACCTCTAAGTTCAGAACAATAGCGATCACTCCGCCGAGAGCGGAGGACAACGTTTACCTGTGGAATAGGGCGCCCTATTTAAGCACCCTGGGGTCGGTCGCGGCGGTTGGCCGGCGACAGACACAGGCAGAGGGACCTGGAGGAATCGCGCCCGCGACGGGGTGAGAAACCTCCGGAGGTTCCCACAGCGGGACGAGAATGCAGTCATACTGCTGACACCGGACGCCGCGGTAACGACGCCCCGAATCCCGGCCACACAGCCACCGGTAAGTGGTTGCGGGTCCCGATCTCCGGAAAGGTCTTAATATTGTCAGAAATGCGGGCGATTTCAAAGCCCTAATGGCCACAGTACCTTGCCTGGCCGGCGGCTTCATTGGCATGCTTGGGTGGCTAATACTTTTTTCGGAGGGAATCCCGGATCACGTTTCCGGGCCGGATCACTATGAAACCATTACTCATTGCCGCCGCCTTGCTGATCGCCAGCCCGTATCTTCCGGCCGCCACCTACTACAAATGGGTGGACGACCAGGGTGTCACCCACTATGACGCGCAGCCCCCGGAGGGCCAGGAAGCCCAATCAGTACGCACCCGCCGCTCCGCCAGCTCCGACCAGGCCGACGCCCTGGAAAGGCTGGAACAGGACCGCGCCCGGCGCGCCCGTCCCGACGAGGAAAACGCCTCCACCGGAGCTGACGGCGCCGTAAGCGAGGAAACCCGGGCCGCCTGCGACCAGCACCGGCGTAATCTGGCGGCCCTGACGGAAAAGCCCCTGGTGCGACGCGAGAACCCGGAGACTGGCGAAATGGAGGTTCTGGACCAGGAAAAACGGGCCGAGATTCTGGAACAGACCCGCGCCGCGGTATCATTCTGCGATAGCCGGGGGGCCTGACGCGGTTTGTTACCACAGGAAGCTGGTTCCTTTGCCGGCTTTCAGGCTTAAAATGCTCCCAATTCCTGTTACTGGACGCCCTATATCGGACTCCCTATATCGAACAAGGGCTCCGGCGTTCCGGATGCTATGATCCCTATCACGCCGCCAGCCCGGTGATTACCCAAGGACAGCCCAACATGACGGATTATTTGAGAGAACGCTTCGAGGACGTGGATCTGACCCCAGGCCAAGGCAAGATCAGCGCTACCGTCGCCGTCGGTCTCGGCCTGCTTTCCCTGCTCGGCGGTTTCTGTTTTCTGTTCCCGAATCTGCTCACCACACCGGAATTTCGTGCTTTCTATAGCGCCGACGTGCTGCGCATGGTGCTGTTCGCCGGTATCGCCATCGCCTTCTGTGCCGGCTTTATCAGTGTCTGGCGCCATCAGGATCCACGCTACGGCCTGGCCGGCATGATCATGGCCTGCATGGCCGCCCTGCTCGGCTCCGGCAGGATCGATGTGCCACCGGTGGATGGCCGCAGCCTCTATGCCGGGCTGGACTATTTCATCCTCACCCTGTTGGTGTTGGCCCTGGTGTTCATCCCGATGGAACGGATCTATCCGAAGGACCCCGAGCAAAGAGTGCTGCGCCGGGGCTGGATCACGGACATGAAGTACTTCCTGTTCAGCCATGTCGGCCTGCAGTTAATTAGCTTCTTCACCGTGATCCCGATTCAGGTGTTCCTGCACGACAAGGTCGATATCGGCTTCCAACAGGCCATCGCCAGCCAGCCGCTGTGGCTGCAATTCATCGAGATTCTGATCGTGGTGGATCTGGGCAGCTACTGGATTCACCGGGCATTCCATGAAGTGCCCTGGTTGTGGAAGTTTCACGCCGTGCACCATTCGACCCAGCAAATGGACTGGCTTGCCTCTTCACGACTGCATCTGGTGGAAATCGTCGCTAACCGCTTCGTCGGTTATTTGCCGATCTTCATCCTCGGCTTTTCGCCATCGGCGGTGTATGCCTATCTGGTGTTCATTTCCTTCCATGCGATTTTCATCCACGCCAATGTGCGTTTCCGTTTTCCGCTGCTGCGCTGGGTCATCGCCACCCCGGAATTCCACCACTGGCACCACTCCTCGGAGGACGAGGCGGTGGACAAAAATTACGCCGCCTTCCTGCCGCTCTACGACAAACTGTTCGGCACGCTGCACATGCCCGACAAACTGGCAGCACGGTACGGCACCCGCGCCAGCACCCAGGTACCGGAAGGCGTGGTGCAACAGTTCACCTTCCCGTTCCGACGTTCTTCCTGAACGCACAACGCCGGCCCGAAGGCCGGCGTTGTGGTACTTGCCGGAACAGCGCGGACAATCACCCCTTGGTGAAGGTGAACTTGCCGTCCGCCACGTCCACGTTGATGGCATCACCCTGAACAAACTCGCCTTTGAGCAGCGCCTGGGCCAACGGATTCTCCAACTGGTTCTGGATCGCCCGCTTCAATGGGCGGGCGCCATAGACCGGGTCGAAGCCCGCTTCCACCAGTTTGTCCAAGGCCGCGTCGGACAGTGTCAGGGACATCTCCCGTTCCGCCAGCCGCTTGCGCAGATAGTCGAGCTGGATGCCCGCGATGCCTTTCAACTGCGCCTGCCCCAGCGGGTGGAATACCACCGTTTCGTCCACCCGGTTGATGAACTCCGGACGGAAATGCTGGCCGACCACTTCCATTACCGCAGCTTTCATCGCCTCATAATCGCCTTCGCCGGCCATGCGCTGGATCAGGTCCGACCCCAGGTTCGAGGTCATCACCACCACCGTGTTACGGAAGTCCACGGTGCGGCCCTGGCCATCGGTAAGGCGGCCGTCTTCCAGCACTTGCAGCAGCACGTTGAAGACATCCGGGTGCGCTTTTTCCACTTCATCCAGCAACACCACGGAATACGGTTTACGGCGCACCGCCTCGGTGAGATAACCGCCTTCCTCATAACCGACATAGCCCGGAGGCGCGCCGATCAGCCTGGCCACGGAATGCTTCTCCATGAACTCGGACATGTCGATGCGCACCATGGCTTCCTCGGTATCGAACAGGAAACCGGCCAGCGCCTTGCACAGCTCCGTCTTACCCACCCCGGTGGGGCCGAGGAACAGGAAGCTGCCATTCGGACGGTTCGGATCCGACAGCCCGGCGCGGGAACGCCGCACCGCGTTGGAGACCGCTTCCACCGCCTCTTCCTGGCCAACCACGCGATGATGCAGCGCCTCTTCCATGCGCAACAGCTTCTCGCGCTCGCCCTCCAGCATCTTGGACACCGGAATCCCGGTCCATTTGGAAACCACTTCCGCCACTTCCTCATCGGTAACCTTGTTGCGTAGCAACTGGGTTTCCACCTGAGCGGCTTCCTCGCGCTCCTGGGCCTGCTGAACCTTCTTCTCCAGCTCCGGGATCACCCCGTACTGCAACTCGGACATGCGGTTCAGGTCGCCGGCGCGGCGTGCCTGTTCCATATCCACACGGGCCTGTTCCAGTTCCGCCTTGTACTGTTGAGCGCCCTGCAACGCGGCTTTCTCCGCGTTCCAGATCTCTTCGAGATCGGCGTATTCCTTCTCCAGGGCCGCGATGTCCGCCTCCAGTTTTTCCAGCCGTTTCCTGCTTGCCTCGTCCTCTTCCTTGCGCAGCGCTTCCCGCTCCATCTTCAGTTGGATCAGGCGCCGATCGAGGCGGTCCATTTCCTCCGGCATGGAATCGATTTCCATACGGATACGGCTGGCCGCTTCATCGATCAGATCGATGGCCTTGTCCGGCAACTGGCGGTCGGTGATGTAACGATGGCTCAGTTTGGCGGCGGCGATGATGGCGCCGTCAGTGATGTCGACACCATGGTGAACCTCATAGCGTTCCTTCAGGCCACGCAGGATGGCGATGGTGTCTTCCACCGACGGCTCGTCCACCAGTACTTTCTGGAAACGACGTTCCAGAGCGGCGTCTTTTTCAATGTACTGACGATACTCGTTCAGCGTGGTGGCACCGACGCAATGCAGCTCACCGCGCGCCAACGCCGGCTTGAGCATGTTGCCCGCATCCATGGCGCCATCGGCCTTGCCGGCGCCGACCATGGTGTGCAGCTCATCGATGAACAGGATCACCCGCCCTTCCTGCTTGGACAGTTCGTTGAGCACGGCTTTCAGGCGTTCCTCGAACTCGCCACGGTATTTGGCGCCGGCGATCAGCGCCGCCATATCCAGGGACAGAACCCGCTTTTCCTTGAGCCCTTCCGGCACTTCACCGTTGACGATACGTTGCGCCAGCCCCTCGACGATGGCGGTTTTACCGACCCCCGGCTCACCGATCAGCACCGGGTTGTTCTTGGTCCGGCGCTGTAGCACCTGAATAGTGCGGCGGATTTCATCATCCCGGCCGATCACCGGATCCAGCTTGCCGCTCTCGGCGCGGGCGGTGAGGTCCGTGGTGTACTTCTTGAGGGACTCCATACGATCTTCGGCGTTGGGGTCGTCCACCGATTCACCACCACGAACTTCCTGGATTTTCTCCGCCAGCACCACCTTGCGCACACCGGCGTTCTTCATCAGTTTGCCGACATCACCGTTGTCGTCACAGGCCGCCAGCAACACCGCTTCGGTGGAAATATACTGATCACCGCGTTGTTGAGCTTCCCGGTCCGCCAGGTTCAACAAGCGCCCCAGATTCTGGGAAAGCTGAACATCTCCGGTGAACTGGCCTACGGTGGGCAGCTTGTCCATCGCCATCTTCAGAGCGGTGATCACATCGGCCGGATTGGCGCCGGCCTTTTCCAGCAACGGCGTGGCGACGCCGCCGCGTTGTTGTAGCAGAGCCAGCATCAGATGCACCGGCTCGATGGCATTGTGGCTCTGCCCCACCGCCAGCGATTGGGCTTCGCCCAAGGCTTCCTGCAGACGAGCGGTCAGTTTGTCCATTCGCATGAATGACTTCTCCTGGTTGCGCGTAAGAACCAGCCCTCCACCCTTTTGGTTTCAACGGCACTGGCTATTACCGACTGTTCAAAATCTGATCTATAAATGCGGGCGGCGCCCTGGAATTCAAGCAGCCCATCCCGGAAAAACCGCCGATATTGATCCAGATTAAGAAAAACGGAGATGGCGGGCCCGGCCCCGATCAGGGCTCAAGCCAAACCAGAGAAGCGAAACGGCCGGTCTGGCCTTCCTTGCGGTAGGAATAGAAGTGGGTGAGATCGCCGGCGGTGCAATGCTCCCCTCCGGACACGTCTTCCACACCGGCCTGATGCAACACCAGGGTGGCGGCGTGGGTCAGCGAGAAACGCCAATGGCCGGGGGTGGCGTCACGCGTGAAAGCGGGCTCGAACAGTTCCGAGGATTCCATGAAGGCGCGGCGCACCTCCTCCCCCACCTGATAGACGCGCCCGGAAATCGCCGGCCCCATCCAGGCGGAGAGCGCCTCCCCTTCCGGCGCCAGGATCGACACCGCTCTTTGTACAATCCCGGCATGCAGCCCGCGCCAGCCAGCGTGCACCGCGGCCACCGCGCTGCCGTCCTGGCGCGCCAGTAATACCGGCAGGCAATCCGCGGTGAGCACCACACAAGGCCAGCCGCTCTCGTTGGTCCAGACCCCGTCGGCGCGGTTGTCCCGTTCGCCGGCGCGAATGACCCGGTCACTGTGGATCTGTTGCAGCCAGGCTGGAGGATGATCCACTTGCAGCAGCCGGTGTACATGGCGGCGGGCGGTTTCCACCCGGGCGGGCTCGTCACCGCAGTTGGCGCCGAGATTGAATCCGGCCCAAGGAGGGGGCGAATGACGCCCCAGGCGGGTGGTGACCACCGACCGCACCCGCGGGTGCGGGTGCCATTCCGGCCAGAGCCACTGACTGACATCCGGCAGCGTCATTGCGCCTCCCGGTCCTCCTCGAGGACCCGAATCAGAGTCTGCAGGTCTTCCGGCAGCGGCGTTTCGAATTCCAGATACTCGCCGCTGACCGGGTGCACCAGGCCGAGGCGGCGGGCGTGCAGGGCCTGCCGGGGGAACCGGCGCAACGCCTCGCGTAAGGCCTCGGTGGCGCCAGCGGGAAACTTCAGGCGACCACCGTACAACGGATCCCCCACCAACGGATAGTGGCGGTGAGCCATGTGAACGCGAATCTGATGAGTCCGTCCGGTTTCCAAACGGACCTGGATCCGGGTGTGGGCCCGGTAGCGGTCCATCACACGGAAGTGCGTCACCGCCGGCTTGCCCCCCTGAGCCACCACCGCCTGGCGTTTACGGTCCACCGGATGACGGCCTATGGGCGCATCCACGGTGCCGCCGCCGGTCATCACCCCGACAGCGATGGCTTCGTACTCACGATGCAGACTCTTGTCCTGCAGTTGCGCCACCAGCCCGCTATGCGCCTCCAGGGAGCGGGCCACCACCATCAGACCGGTGGTATCCCGATCCAGGCGGTGGACAATGCCGGCCCGGGGCAGACTTGAGAGACGTTCATCCAAATGGAGCAGCCCATTGAGCAAGGTTCCGTCGGCATGCCCCGCCGCCGGATGCACCACCAGTCCCGCCGGCTTGTTGATGACGATCAGATCCTCATCCTCGTACACCACCGGCAAACTGATTGCCTCGGGCTGATCCTCCAGCTCCGGCGCCAGCTCCGCCTCCAGGGTCAGGCTCTCGCCGCCCACCAGTTTGTCCTTGGGGCGCGCCTTGCGGCCGTTGACGGTCAGAGCGCCTTGCTTGATCCAGGTTTGCAGCCGCGAGCGCGAGAATCCCTCGAACAGCTCCGCCGCCACCTGATCCAAGCGGGCGCCGGCGTGATCCACGCTCACCTGCTCGGTGCGTTGAATTTTCTCCCCGCCGAGATGTCCCATATCGCAACCTGTGATTAAATAGCGCTCCATTGTAGCGCGTCGAACCGAGGAAAAAATGCCACGTCTGTTTTGGCCACTGATTATCGCCGTGATGGTGAGCGCCTGTTCCAGCAAGCCCGTCGAGAGCCCGGAGCGCACCGAGGTCGAGCAATATAAGCAGGCGCGGGAGTCGCTGGAAGCGAAAAATTACCTGACCGCCATCGACAGCCTGAAGGAACTGGAAGCCCGCTTCCCTTATGGCACCTATGCCGAACAGGCGCAGCTGGACCTGATCTACGCCCAGTTCATGTCCCAGGATTACCCGGCCGCGGTGGTCGCCGCCCAGCGCTTCATCCGCTCCTACCCGGCTCACCCGAGCCTGGACTACGCCCTCTATATGCACGGGCTTTCCAACTATTACCTGGAGCGCGGCCTGTTCGATAACATCATGAGCACCGACAAGTCATCCCGTGACCTGAGCGCGGCCCGTAATGCCTTCGAGGACTTCGAGCGTCTGGTGAACCGCTTCCCGGACAGTGACTATGCCCCCGACGCGCGTTCACGCATGGTGTTCATCCGCAACCAGTTCGCCGCTCAGGAACTGCATGCCGCCCGCTATTATGCCCGGCGCGGCGCCTATATCGCCGCCATCAACCGGGCTCAATACGTGGTGCGTCACTATCAGGGCACGCCTTCGGTACCGGAAGCGCTGGCGATCATGGCCAAGGGCTACGAGCGCATCAATCAGCCGGAACTGGCCGACAAGAGCCGCCGGGTACTGGCGCAGAACTGGCCGGATTCCGACTATATGGACGACGACCGGGTCACCCTGTCCTGGTGGCCGGACAAGGACAACGGCATCCTCAGCCTGCTGACCTTCGATTTGCTGTAAGCGGACCACGAGGCCGCTGCAGGAGAACCCCGCGGCGGCTTTGATACCCTTCTCAGTCCCCCGGCCGCCAGCCATTGGTAATCGGATAGCGCCGGTCCTTGCCAAACGCCCTGCGGCTGACTCTCGGCCCCACCGCCGACTGGCGGCGCTTGTATTCATTGCGGTCGGTCAGGCGCACCACCCGATACACCACATCCCGGTCGAAACCGGCGCGGATCACCGCTTCGGCGCTCATATCCTGTTCCACATAGCGCTCCAGAATGGCATCCAGCTCGTCATAGTCGGGCAGCGAATCCGAATCCACCTGATCCGGGGCCAATTCCGCGGACGGCGGCCGGTCGATCACCCGCTGCGGAATGATCTCGGTGCCGGCCTTCTGGTTACGCCAGCGGGCGACGCGGAACACCCAGGTCTTGAAGACGTCCTTGAGCACCGAGAAGCCACCGGCCATATCGCCATAGAGCGTGGCATAGCCCACCGCCATTTCGCTCTTGTTACCGGTGGTGAGCACGACCGAGCCACCCTTGTTGGAGAGCGCCATCAGCAGCACGCCGCGACAGCGGGCCTGGAGATTTTCCTCGGTAGTGTCGGTATCGAGCCCGGCGAACGGCTCCGCCAGGATGTCCATGAAGCCATTGAAGGCAGGCTCGATCGGCAGTACCCGGTATTTCACCCGCAACGCCCGGGCCTGCTTCTCGGCATCCTCGATGCTCATGGCGGAGGTATAGCGGAACGGCATCATCACCGCTTCCACCCGCTCCGGGCCCAGGGCATCCACCGCCACCGCCAGCGTCAGAGCGGAATCGATGCCGCCGGACAGCCCCAGCAGAGCCCCTTTGAATCCGTTCTTGTTGACGTAATCGCGCACCGCCAGCACCAGCGCCCGATACATGCTCTCCTCACCCACCGGCACCGGCAGTACTTCGCCCCTGACCGCCAGCACGGCGCCTTCACCGCTCAGGTCCACCGGCACCAGGCCTTCCTCGAAACTGGCGCCCTGCAGACACAGATGGCCGGCTCCGTCCACGGCAAAGGACGCGCCGTCGAAGACCAGCTCATCCTGCCCGCCCACCATGTTGCAATAGAGCACCGGCAGTCCGGTTTCCCGGGCACGGGAGGCCACCTGCTCGAAGCGTTCCTCCGGTTTGCTGGCGCGGAACGGCGAGGCATTCAGATTGATGATGGCATCGGCACCGGCTTCCGCCGCGGCGGCGGCCGGTGCCGCGTACCAGATGTCCTCGCATATGGTGATGCCCAGCTGCAGGCCCTGAAACTCGAACACCATGGCGCTGTTACCGGGCTGAAAGTAGCGCTTCTCGTCAAACACGCGGTAATTGGGCAAGCATTGCTTGAAGTATTCGTGGCGCGGCCCCTCGTCACCGGGATAAAGCACGCCGGCGGCGTTGCGGCGCACACCGTTGCGTACCGCCGGATAGCCGACGATCACGGGCACTTCCACGGCGGCGCCGATAGAGGCCAGGGCGTCGTCGATACGCCGGTTGAGGCTGGGCCTCAGTAACAAATCCTCCGGCGGGTAACCGGTCAGCATCAGTTCCGGAAAGACCACCAGTTCCGCCCCCAACAGGGTGCGGGCCTCACGGGCGGCATCGATCACCGCCCGCGCATTACCTTCGATATCGCCCACCAGCGGATTGCGCTGGGCCATCACTATTCGCATAGGAAGTATGCCTTCATCATGTCCGGGCCCCGGCGGCCACCCTGCCCGCCACCTTGGGCCGATCTCTTTCCTCTCGGCTGCGCTGATTGTACTCTGTAGCCGGCCGGGTTACATAAGAGCCTGCTCAAGGCCTGTTTAAAGTTTCCACGCCACCGCACCGGAGTTCTTTTCCTTACTGTATCCGGCCCTCTCCGGGTATCCAGGGTAGCGGCTTTCAGCGCCTGGTCACGTGTTCGGCGACACTCAAGGGTATGGAAACGCGAAACAAGTTCCAACACATGCCCGAAAGCACGGGGGTTCGGGCCAGAGTCAGGCAAAAGTTCACCGGGACAACGAGCCGGTGAGTGATTTATGGGGAGGCAGGAATGGGGCTGATCAAGCTGGTGATACTGGCCGCGCTGATTTACGTGATCTGGCGGGTGGTCAAAGGGGTCTCCGCCAATCATGCCGCCCGGGGACGCGATCCGCGTCGCTCTTCCCGCACCATCGACAGTGAACGCATGGTCAAATGCCATCTGTGCGGGGTGCATGTACCGGAAACCGAAGCCTTCCGCCACCAATCGCTGGATTTCTGCTCCCGCGAACACCGCCGCGAATACCTGGAACACCAGGAAAGCGACGACTGACCTGGAAACCGCGCCCATCATGACCACGCCTCACGATCAGGCCGGCCTTCCCTGGCCCCCGCCCGGACAGCGCTGGACCCCGGTACGCATTTACAATGTCTACCGCATTGCCATCGCTTCGGTGTTGTTGATTCTCCATTACACTCACCAGCAGCCTTCCCTGGGCCAGCATCTGCCGTTGCTGTTCGAATTTACCATGATGGCCTATCTGGCCCTGATTGTGATCTCCACGGTGCTTGAATACAGCGAGCGCCTGCCACGCCCCAATTGGGCGCAGCCCTTCGCCTTGATCGTCGACGTTATCGCTCTGGGGCTGGTGGTGCACGCCAACGGCGGCCTCGAAGGAGGGCTGGCGGTGCTGCTGCTGATCACCGTGGCGGCGGGTAATATTCTGCTGCGCGGCCGCATGGGTTTTCTGATCGCCGCCCTGGCGACCCTGACGGTCATGTACGAGCAATTCTATTTCGCCACTCAATCCGGCGAGCGGGATCCGTTTTCGCTGACCGAGTCCGGCCTGCTCGGCATTGCCTTCTTCATGGTCTCGGTGATCATCCAGCAGATCGCCTCGCGGCTGGAGCGCAGTGAGACCATCGCCGCTGATCAACAGGTGGCATTGGATCGGCTGGAGGCCCTGAATGAGCAAATCGTCCGGCGTATGCGTACCGGGATTCTGGTATTCGATCGCCACGGGCGCATTCTGCAGTCCAACCCTTCGGCGGATAATGCGTTCGCCATGACCATGAGCGGCCAGCCGCTACCGGAGCCGTTGCGGCAACGTCACCAGGCCTGGCGCCAGGCGCCCCACATTCTGCCGCCGCCCCTGCGCGCCTCGAAGCAGTCGCCGGAGCTGTCCGCGCGCTTCGCGCCTCTGGATACCAGCCACGAGCAGTTGACCCTGGTGTTTCTCGAGGACACCGCGCGCATCGCCCAGGAGGCGCAACAGCTGAACCTGGCTTCCCTGGGACGCCTGTCCGCCACCCTGGCCCATGAGATTCGCAATCCGTTGAGCGCGATCAATCACGCCACCGAGTTGCTGCGCGAGGATGCTGGCAACGACAGCGACCGCCGTCTTCTCGATATGGTGCGTACCCACGTACAACGGGTGGACGGCATCATCTCCGATGTGTTGGACTTGTCACGGCGACCACGGGGCCAGGCACAGAGACTGGTCCTCAAGGACGTTCTCGCGGAGATTGCCGCGACTTGCCATGAAAGCCGCAAGACGCGCCTGCAAATGGACTTGGCCACCGATACCGAGCTGCGTTTTGATCGCGGCCAGCTGATTCAGATACTCGATAACCTGATCGGCAATGCTTTTCGACATGGGGGGGAACAGGTCCGGGTACGCGTGACCCACGGAGTGCACTCAAAAACCCGATTGCCCTGGATCGCGGTCAGCGATGACGGCCCGGGTATCGGCGAGGAACAGGCACGGCATTTGTTCGAGCCGTTCTTCACCACGCACGCCAAAGGAAACGGTCTCGGTCTGTTCGTGTGCCAGCAACTGTGCCAGGCCAATCAAGCCAGCCTCAGCCATGAACCGGCTGATCGGGGCGCTTGTTTCATGATTACCTGCGCACATCCGGATAGACAGTTCCAATAGCGATGAATGACATAATTCCGCGTGTTTTGGTTGTGGACGACGAAGCGGACCTGAGAGAACTTCTGGTCATCACCCTCGGGCGGATGAAATTGGAAGCAACGGCCGCGGACTCCCTGGCCGCCGCCCAGCGGCTGCTGGATCGCGACACCTTTCATCTTTGCCTGACCGATATGAACCTGGGCGATGGCTCCGGTTTACAGCTGATCCGCTACGCGGCGGAGAAGGCGCCAGACATGCCCATCGCGGTACTCACCGCATTCGGCAACATGGAGACCGCCACCGAAGCGATGAAACTGGGGGCCTACGATTTCATCGCCAAACCCGTCTCGCTGGACCGGCTGCGGCAGTTGATTCAGGACGGCCTCGGCATCAGCCGCCATGGCGCCGCCAACGGCGGCGAGGACGATGGTCTGATTGGCCAGTCGCCGGCCATGCAGCATTTGCGACGGCAAATCCGCAAACTGGCACGCAGCCAGGCGCCAATCTACATCAGCGGCGAATCCGGCAGCGGCAAGGAAAAAGTGGCGCGTCTGATTCACACGCTGGGGCCGCGCGGTGACCACCCTTTCGTTGCGGTGAACTGCGGCGCCATCCCTTCCGAACTGATGGAAAGTGAATTTTTCGGTCACCGCAAAGGCAGTTTCACCGGCGCCGTGGAAGACCGCAAAGGCCTGTTCCGGGAAGCGGACGGAGGCACCCTGTTTCTTGATGAGGTAGCGGATCTGCCTCTGCATATGCAGGTCAAGCTGCTGCGTGCGATTCAGGAGAAAACCGTGCGGCCGGTGGGCGAGTCACGGGAGTTCAGCGTCAACCTGCGCATTCTTTGCGCCACCCACAAGGATCTCAGCGAGGAAATGCAGGCGGGCCGCTTTCGTCAGGACCTCTACTACCGGCTGAATGTCATCGAGGCACACGTGCCGCCGCTGCGCGAGCGCCTGGAGGACGTTCCGGCGCTGGTTGAGCATATCCTCTCCCGGCTTGGCATCGCCTGGGATACCACGCCGCCCACGCTCAGTAACGGTACTCTGGCGGCGCTGCGCGACTATCCGTTTCCCGGCAACGTGCGAGAGCTGGAAAACGTACTGGAGCGGGCCATGACCCTGTGTGATGGCAACGTTATCGAACCGGCGCATCTGCGGCTACCCAGCCAGGCCAGCAGCGAAGCACCCAGCCAGGGCGGCAGCCGGGATCCGGCTTTGCCATTGGAGGATTATCTACAGGACATCGAGCGGCAGGAAATTCTCAAAGCGCTGGATGCCACCCACTGGAATCGCACCGCCGCCGCCAAGAAGCTGGGTATGACGTTTCGCTCATTGCGTTACCGCTTGAAGAAACTGGCCCTGGATCAGGAAGAAGAGGAAGGCAGCGCGTAAAGCGCCGGATCCAGATGGGGCTGCTCGCCACTCATCAGCGCCGCCAGCAGCGCGGCGCTGGCCGGCGCTGATACCAGACCGTTGCGGTAGTGCCCCAGTGCGGCGTAGACGCCGGGCACGCCGGGCACCTCCCCCAGATATGGCCAGTCCCGGGCACAGCCGGGGCGCACGCCCGCCCAGTGACTTACCGGCCGTTCTCCGGCCAGAGCCGGCAGCAGCGAGGCCGCCATTTTTTCCAGCGCCCAGCGCCCCGACACCGTGGGATACTGGCTGTCATCACCGTCCTTCAGTGTTGAACCCGCCAGCACGGCGCCGTCGGCACGGGGAATCAGATACCCCTGCTCGGTCAACAATACGGTCGGCACCCGCCCCGGCGCCAACTGATAGAGCAGCATCTCTCCCTTGGAAGGAAACAGCGGCAGGTCCAATCCGAGCGGACTCAGCAATCGCGGACTCCACATGCCGGCGCTGATCAACACCCGGCTGGCTTGGCATTTCCGCCCATCAGCCAGCGCCACCGCGGCGCCGCCTCCGGCACGCGGCAGCACCGATACCGCCGGTATTGCTTCGAATCCCACGCCACGGGCCGACAGCCAGGCACGTAACGCCTTGAGGATACGGGGGTTACGCAAATTACCCAGGGATGGAAACCATACTCCATCCCGGTCAGTGGCTTCCGGCATCCGCTGGGACAAGCGCTCCGCCGAGCAGGGAAGCCGCCAGCGGCGCGCCCAGGCCATGGCGTCGGCACGTTCCTGCTCCGCTTCCACCGCTACCCACAGACCGCTTTCGTTGAGGTCCTCGTCCACCAGCCCGGCCTGTCCGCGTAGCCGTGCGATCAGATTGCGATAACGCTCCGGCGCGTCCACCGTCAGCAGATTCATGGCGTCGGGATAACGCCAGGCGTACAACGGCGACAGGATCCCGCCGCCGGCCCAGGAAGCCGGCGGAAAGCGGGCCGGCGCGTCAATGACGGTGACCCGGAAGCCCCGGTCGGTGAATTCCAAAGCGCTTAACAATCCGACGATACCGCCGCCGACGACGAGCAAATCAGCCATAGCAATCAGGGAAGATGGACTACAGAAAGAAGAGCAACAGTAGCACAAAGACCACCTTGCCGGGACGGTAAACTGGCCTCTTGTTGCCACACATCAAAGGCCAGGATGGCCATGGGAGGGACAAGGACGTGCGCGGATTCACACTGGTGGAACTACTGATCACGCTGACACTCATGATACTGCTGCTGAGCGCCGGCGTTCACTGGCAAAAAGAGGGGTTACCCCGGCACCGGGTGGTATCGGCCAGCAACCAGGTTCTGGGTCTGATCCACTATGCCCGAGCCGAAGCGCTGACACGGGGACCGATCTTTTTATGTGACGGCAGCAGTCACTGTGACCGCTTCCAGACAACCTCTTCACTGCTTTTGGCGCGGAGCGGGGATGGCATCGCCACCATCACCGATGACGACGTATTCCATCGCCTGGATCTGCCCGAAGGCACCACCCTTACCTGGCGCCGCTTCCGCGGCACCGCGTTACGTTATGAACGGCGCGGCAACCTGTATTACCAGAACGGCAGTTTCCTCATCTGCAACCAGGGGCAGGGGCGACGTATCGTCATGTCGGTGATGGGCACTGCTCGCATTGAACCGATCAGCGGAGGCGATTGCCTTTAGAATACGATCTCAACCCCGCTGCTTTCCCCTTACCGCTCCCAACTGGACGTGGCACTGGGAGTGCAGTCCCCGCCTTTCACCCAACAGGTCTGCCCTTCGCTGTTGAGTTTGAGATTACCGTCCCCCGCCATCCCCGCCCCGGAGCGGGGCGTGGCGGTGATCAGATAGCTCTGATGATCATTGCTGGTAGCCACCTGAACGTTGTAATAAGCATCCCCCACCAAGCCGCCAGCCGTCGCGCCCTCATAGGAAAAATGGCGGGCCCGATAGGTTTCCAGCGATGCCGCCAGGTCCATCAGCTTGCCCTGGTATTCGGCCCGGCGTGTACTGCGCACCTGCTCGGTGTAGCTCGGGTAGGCGATGGCGGCGAGGATCGCCACCACCACCACCACGATCATCAGTTCGATCAGCGTGAAGCCGGCCATGGGATTCCGAGTCATTCGGTTCATGGTGTCGTTCCCCCTTGCTCAGGCGGGAAGTATTCGTTGGCGTCGTTCTTTTCCATGGGGTACCAGCGGCGCTTGCGGAACAGGTTGTAGTTCATGCCGTCATCGCCAATAAACTCCAAGCCCACGTTGAAGGACACCCCGCCGCTATCCTCATCATCATCGCCGCCGCCCCCGTCACCATCACCGCCGCCCCCGTCGGTAATTACCGGCACCACGCCCGGCGGGATCGCGGAGGTAATCAGTTTGGTGCCGTCCCAGGAAGCCTCTCCATCGTTGGTGAAGGACTCCGGCTCCCCGGTGATCATGTTGGCCCGATAGGCATAAGCCTCACCGTAACGCACCACACAGGGATCATCGTCCTGGTCCGCATTGGTGGGTACGTAGGTGGTGAACATCACCGAGTTCTGATAAATGCTCGGAGAGGACATTACCTTTTCACCCGAATTCAGGAAGGTCACGTACCATCCCTTAGAGGACGCGGACGGATCGCTGCTACGGGCATTGCGCAGCTCACTCATGGTAATCACATCGGGCTGATTGGTATTTTTGAAGGTACTGTCCGCGAACATGAAGAAGCCTTCGTCGGTGTCCTCGTCCAGAGGATGGGCCCGATAGCCGGATCCCACCGCCACGTACAGTGTCTCTTGCAAGCCATCACGCACATAACCAATGGCCGGTGCCTCATAGAACCTGCGGTGCTCGCTGTCACCAAAATTGGCCAACCGCACCACGCCCTTCACCAGGGAACCGGCACCGTCGTTGTTATTGTCAAGATTGACGCGAAACACCTGCCCGCCAAGGTCGGCGAAGTAGAGGTGATCCGCCAGGCCATCCAACCGGCCATTCTTCAGGTCCACCACGGCGATGCCTCCCGGCACCGACCATTTCATGCTGTCCACCGTTGTATGGGCGACGCCGGCATTGGTGTCGGCGCCGGCGGACCAGATCAAGTCCCCGGTTTCCGCGTCGACCATATAAATGACATTACCAACACTGTCCTTCGCCGCCCGCTGACCGGCGGTATCATGATGTTCGGCGTCGTAGCCACCGCCGAATACCAGCACCGTTTTCACCTCACCGTCGATACGTACCCGGGTGATGGTCGGCGTGGACCAGGTCTGCCCCAGCCGATCGAACCCGCTGCTGGCATTGGCTCCGCTCTCGTCCTTGCCCTGGATCCGCCACATCAGCTCCGGACTGTCCATGGACGACACATCCAGACCATAGTAGGCGTTTCCGCCCCTGCGCATGCCCCCGAAGATCCACACCTTGTCGGCATCGCCATCTTCCTTGGCGGTACGATAAGCCACCCAGGAACCATCCATGCCATAGGGGTCACGAATATTGTCTTCCCGCAAATCAGGAGAGCGGACAAAGTCGTATGCTTTTCTAAGCATTCGATCCGGCATGAAAGTGAATTTTTCACGACCATCAGCGGTATCGATGGCGTGCAACATGCCGCCATTGGTGGATACGAAGAGATAGTTTTTCTGGCCGTCCACGTCATTGGCGTCGGCTCCCAGCTCATAGTTCACCAGCAACGGCACACTATGCATCGGGTCGGCCCAGAGGCGCTTCAACGCCTCGTAGACTTTCAACTTGGTGTCGAATTCCGCTACCGGATCGTTATCCGGAATCCCCATCTGGGCGGGCTGAAGAATGTTTTCCACACGATTTTCGGTAAGCCATTCACCGCCACCGTTATCACTGTTATTGCCCACATAGATCTTGCGGTCCTGATATTGATCGTTTCTGCCACGAGCACCACCTTTGGTGACATCCGGGCCATCAGCTTCCGTGGGCGTCCAATAACTCCAGGCCGAATCGCGGAAATAGCCGGTGCTGGCATCCACCGCGGAGGCACCATTCTTATCCACGACTTCACTGCCGTCCTTGCGATAACGTTTCAAATTGCCGGGCCAGACCGAACTTTTAGAGGGCTTGAAAACGGCATAGTAAAGCTGGTTCAGGTGTTCCAGCCGGTTGTTCTGGTTTACCGCCACCCCCGGCGATGTAATGGTCTGGGAGTCTTCCGCGATGAGGTTAAGAATGTCATTGAATTCGGCGGCCAGTTCTTCTGCATCGTTGGCAAGACGCACCCTTTCCGTGCCACCGGCAACAGCCACTGACGTCATGTTTCTTACCTGGGATGAAGTCTCGCTGACACCAAAGGCCACCTGCCAGGTCTTTACCGCGCGCTCCTGACTATTGCTTTTGCTCGCCAGCCACCCGGCCAGTTGTTCCTGACAACTGTACGAACCGTTGCAATACCCTCCCGCGATATTCCTCACCGAATCGTAGTCGGTATCCTGAGTCGGATCGCCGTCGGTCATGACAATGATGTGGTTGCTTTCGCACTGGTTATTTATATTCATCGGTGACTGATAGCTATCATCGCTAACCCAGTCCCAGTCGCGGCAACTGCCGTTGGAGAAGTAGCGCACACACTGGTAATGCATGTTAACTGCCACCTGAGGTTTGTCCTGGGAAGCCTCTCCATATACAGCATATGTGGTGGGACTGAGCCCCATCATGTAGCGGGCCATCTCTGAGTAGGCTTCCATAGTGGGGGTATTCGATGTACCAGAGAGACCATTGACCAGGGACTTGACCTCGCTGCGAGCAGTGCTGTCCATATCGCTGACCGGATAGAACACATAGCCGCCGTAGCCATTGCGGTCATAACCACCATTGAACTTGCCAACGCCCACTCGAACCCCTTCACCCAGCCCATCAATAACCTGGGTAAAAGCCTCTTTCAATTGCGACATTTTGGTCGGACTGCCCTGTTCCATACTCCCGGAGGTGTCGATCAGGAACAATACGTTGGCAATCTGTTCGTTCTCGTCGTTGCCGACACCGGCGCGGGAGAAATAGATTTCCGTGTCGTCCGCGTAAAGCGGCGTCGGTGCCAACAACAAGGCAACCAGTAACAAGCCTGACTTGACAATATTCTCGAGCATGACTCCCCCCCGCTCGTGCTTAGTTTTCCGTGTCCACATTAAAGTCGGACGACGACACCATCCCGCGTTTCAGCGCTTCCAGCATGTGATGATTGTTTACTGAAAAGTCATCGATCTCCGCCTCCCCCAGAATTTCAAAGGTGAAATCGACCACCAGCGTATTATTGCCGGACATACTCAACTGTCCTCCGGAAACCGCCCTCATGCCCTCCTGACGAATCCGGGACCCGGCGCGCACCAGTCTTCTTGAATCCATACGGTCCGTACTGGTGCAGGCCCGCACGGCCGCGGTCGCCGCTCCACCCACCAAACAGCGCTGCCCCACCGAGCCGGTCAAGAACGGCTGTAATTGCGCGCTGCTCATGCCATACAAACTGGTAAAGGCTTCGTTCACCGCCGATTCCGCCCCTTCAAACGCCATTGCGTCCACTTGGGTTCCGGTGGCGATTTTGCTGCTGAACATGCTGGTTTTCATGGCGGTGATGCCCAGGATCGAGACGATCACCAGAATCATCAGAGCGACCAGAAGAGCGGCGCCACGCTGCGAATTGTAGTGTGTTATCGACATCATCAGATCACATCCCAGGGATAGTTCCGGATAGCGACGGTGGAAAAGAACTGGCGACGCAGCGTTCTGCCCGCACTGACATCCACTTGCCGATCCAGTATGTAAAAGGTCTGATCCTGATCCTCGCCGCCAAGCACTGGCAGATCGGCTTCCATCAGCAAACCGATCTTCACCGCCACGATTCGGCTTTGATCCACATCGGCGCTGGCCAGTACTTCGTCGGCCCGCAAATACTGAGAAGCAAAGGGAATACCGTCGGTACTTTGATCCACGCCATAGAGCACTTGGAAGCTCTTTATCCCCCGCAACAACACCACGCCGCCGGAACCACCACTCTGGTTGCCACGGCAGTAGAGCTCGTCACCGTCATCACCTCCCACCCAGTAGGTGTTGACGATCTCCTTCATGCCAGTCCCACCATTCCCCTGACAGTCCTTTTCGCCATGGTAGGCAAGAGTGAGGCGGTCGCTGTCGCTACCCCCATCATCGCCGGGAGGAATGGCGGAACCGCCGGTCACCGCACTACTGGCATCCAGAATGATGCCCGGCATAAAGGTGGCGGCGACGTCGTCGCTCATATTTCCCGCCAGGCGCACGTCCTGATTGATAAAACGCATGGCCAGGTCACCCTGCTCCTGTATACGGGCCATGTTCTGTTGCAACGAGAACGTCCGCTGGTTAGTGGAGAACAGAGAAATCGCAGCGCCGGTAATGATCAGTCCCAGCACCATGGCCACCATGAGTTCCACCAGGCTGAAGCCGGTCTGCCGATGTGCGCCGAACCGCCTCATCGTGTCACCTCCATTACCACGCATTTGGCGCTGTCATCGGTGTTGATGTCGCCGCCATCAATACAGCCATCCAGCGCCTGATCCCCCCAGGCCACCACCACGCAACTGGTCAGCGTGGAACCGCTGTCGCAAGGCTGCACACGGATTTTGCCGGCAGGCAGCAGATTACCGGCCTGCCAGCGCAAGGTATTGCGGTCCCAGACAGACATCTGATCGCTGTCACAACTGCTGGCCATGCAGTCCGGGTTGGAAGGCGGAGCCTCGCCCAGGGCGCCGGCGCCTGTATTCCAGCTGTTTTCCTGAAGATAGGTGGAGCGGGCTTGCGGATTGGCGATGATGCGTTCCAGAGCGTCCCGGGCCAGTGCCGTGGCCTGGGAACGAATATTGGCGTCCTCGGTGCTCTTCAGGGCGTTGAGCTGTAAGCCGGCATAACCGAGCACACCGATGGCCAGTACCAGCAGCGCCACCAGAATCTCCACCATGCCGACGCCGCCTTGTCGTTTTCGGGAAGTGCGCATGGTGCCCCCTAGCTGCAGGTCAGCGGTTTGTTTTGAAGATCGCCGAAGCGGCCCAGGGAGATTTTCCGGCCAGTCTCGCCGGTACGGTCGTCACACACTTCAAACACGGCATCGTTGTCCACCCGGCCGGAGCGATCGAACAGCAATTCGGTCAAACCATTGTTTTCCATGACGCTGACGCCTGCTCCAGCGGAAAAGGTCTGGTTCTGCTCCACCGCGCCGGAGCCGTAATCCAACTCCCAGCCGTTGCTCCAGTCCGCCGGGGATCCCAGAGGCTTAAGCTTCACGTCACGACGGGAACTCACCGCCTGGGAACGGGCGGTATTAAGCGCGGTGATCAGATCCGAAGTGGTGGAGCGCAGCGCGTTGCTGGCGATGACGTTCTGAAATGACGGCACGGCGATAGCCAGCAGAATGCCCGCCACCACGATCCCCAGCATCAATTCGATGATGGTGAAACCGCCGTTTTCCCCACGAGTGCCGATCACGTCTTCCCCCAAATAAGCGAACTCGGTGCCGACACTCTAGCGATTGTAAAACGGGCGACAAGCACGCTCGGACAAGCGGTCGTCTGCCTGTACCGAACGGCTCAGAGACTTGAGAAAATCAGGGGTTCATATGTGATGAAATTCACACAAAAAAGGCGCAACCCTTTCTTCAGGCACACCTCCGGCAAGCGCCTTTTCAAAGCAGGATCGCCGAGGTTAAAAAGGAATCAGGCGCGTAATGCCTTGGGCATGGAGAAGCTGATGTTCTCCTCGCGGCCAGGGATTTCCTCCGCGCTTTCGCCGCCCAGTTCGCGCAGCCGGCTGACCACCTGATGCACCAGTTCCTCAGGGGCGCTGGCGCCCGCGGTGACGCCAACGGCTTTCTTGCCCTGCAGCCAGGCGGCATCGATCATGGCCGGATCATCCAGCAGATAGGCCTCGGTACCGCAGCGTTCCGCCAGTTCCTTGAGGCGATTGGAATTGGAACTGTTCACTGAGCCCACCACCAGGACCAGGTCACACTCCAACGCCAGTTGACGCACCGCGTCCTGGCGATTGGTGGTGGCGTAACAGATATCCTCGCGCTTGGGACCGAGGATGTTGGGGAAACGCGCCCGCAAGGCATCGATGATACGGGCGGTGTCGTCCACGCTGAGCGTGGTCTGGGTGACGAACGCCAGATAGTCCGGGTTGGTGACTTCCAGCGTGGCCACGTCGTCTTCGCTTTCCACCAGGTACATACGCCCTCCCTTGGAGGTGTCGTACTGTCCCATGGTGCCTTCCACCTCGGGGTGGCCGGCGTGGCCGATCAGCACCGCTTCCCGCCCTTCACGGGCATAACGGATCACTTCCATATGCACTTTGGTGACCAGTGGACAGGTGGCGTCGAACACCTTCAGAGCGCGCTGCTCGGCCTCTTCCTGCACCACCCGGGAGACACCGTGGGCACTGAAAATAACGATGGCGTCGTCGGGCACCTCGTGCAGTTCCTCGACGAAAACCGCGCCACGGTCGCGCAATCCATCCACCACGAAGCGGTTGTGCACCACCTCATGACGCACATAAACCGGCGGCCCGAACACGTCCAGGGCACGGTTGACGATGGCGATGGCGCGATCGACGCCGGCACAGAAACCACGGGGATTGGCGAGACGGATATCCATAGAGATCAGTTTATAGTGAACAGTGAACAGTGAACAGCGTGGGTGGTCTTTAGCCGCCGTGGGAGCTTGCCTGCAAGCGAATATTGCCAAACCTGAGCGGCCCCATTCGCTTGCAGGCAAGCTCCTACAGAAAATATCGGCCTTTTTTCGCTGTTAACCAATCACTATTAACTATTAATTCAATTTCACCGTTTGCTCCGGGGCATCGTGTTCGACACGCACGATCTCCACTTCAAAGGTCAGTTCGCGACCGGCCAGGGGGTGATTGAAATCCACCGTCACCCATTGCTCATCCAGGGCGGAGACCACGCCGGGCAGTTCGGCTCCGGCGGCATCGGCGAAGTTCATCACCGTGCCTACTTCCATGCCATCGGGAGCGGCAAAAGTGTCACGGCGGAAATGCTGCACATTCTGCTCGTTGTACTCGCCAAACCCCGACTGGGCATCGATGAAGACACTGCGCCGGTCTCCGGCTTTGAGGCCGAGAATGGCACGCTCGAAACCAGGCAACAAGGAGCCATCACCCCAGACAAAGGTAGCCGGCTCACCACCGAAAGTGCTGTCCATCTCCGTGCCGTCCATCAAGCGCACGGCGAAATGCAGGGTGACGCGGGTTTGCGGCCCGACGCGCAACTCATCGTTCATGGCGGCCACGCCCTCCCAGGATCATGTCGAGAATGATCAGGCCGGCACCGATGGTGATGGCGGTATCGGCCAGATTGAACGCAGGAAAGTGCCAGCCAGCCCAATGGAAATCGAGGAAATCCACCACATGGCCCAGCACGATCCGGTCATACAGGTTCCCCAGGGCGCCGGCCAGAATCAGTGCCAGCCCCGCGCCTTGCAAACGCTCATCGCGAAGCCGCGCCAGCCACACCAGAATCAGCGCGGACGCCCCCAGCGCCACCAGCGTGAAGAACCAACGCTGCCACCCCCCCGCCTCGGCCAGGAAACTGAACGCGGCACCGGTGTTATAGGCCAGAGTGAGGTTAAAGAACGGCAGCACTTCCAACCGCTCGAACAAGTCGAAGCGAGCCACCACCATATGCTTGGTGATCTGGTCCAGGGCAATGGCCAACGCGGTCAGCCAGAGCCAGCCGAGTTGGCCCGGCAGCCACCTGGCCCCGCTCTTCGTCATACTCACGTTGTCCGCATCGCGCCCGCCGCCGACGTCATGCATAAGAGCGCTCCTCGCCGGGGCCATCCACATTGCTGATGCAACGGCCACACAGTTCCGGGTGTTCGGCATGGCTGCCCACATCCTCGCGGTGATGCCAGCAGCGGGCGCATTTGCCGTGGGTGGACGCCACCACCTGCACCTTGAGCCCTTCCACGGCACTGGCCTCGAGCCCCTCCGGCGCTTCCGACAGCGGCTTGAGAGTGGCGGTGGAAGTGATGGTGACGAAGCGCAACTCTTCGCCCAGTTGCTCCAGCAATGCCTGCAGTTCCGGAGTCACGAATAATGTGGCTTCGGCGGCCAGATTGGCGCGCAGCTCCTTGCGGTTGCGCGCTTCCTCGATGGCTTTGTTCACCGCCTGCTTGACCGCCTGGACCTGCTCCCAGAACGCCATGCCCATGGCCTCGTCACCGGCCAGCGGGAACAGGCCGTCGAACCAGGTGGTAAGGAACACGGATTCGGGACGATCTTCACCGGGCAGGTGCTCGAAGATTTCCTCGGCGGTGAAGCTGAGGATCGGCGCCATCCAGCGCACCAGCGCCTGGGCGATCAGATAAAGCGCGCTCTGGCAGGAGCGGCGCGCCACCGAGTCTTCCCGGGTGGTGTACTGGCGATCCTTGATGATATCCAGATAAAAGCCGCCCAACTCCAGCGCACAAAAATGGTGCAGGCGCTGATAGACCAGATGGAACTGATAGCTTTCATACAGCTCGCGCAGCTCCTCTTGCAACTGCGCGGTGCGGGCCACCGCCCAACGGTCCAGCGCCAGCATGTCCTGTGGCGCCACCTGGTGTCGGGCCGGATCGAAGCCGTTCAGGTTGGACAGCAGGAAACGGGCGGTATTGCGAATACGGCGATAGCTGTCCGCCACCTGCTTGAAGATGGTTTTGGAGACCGTCATCTCACCGCGGTAGTCGGTGGAGGCGATCCACAGACGCAGGATATCGGCACCAAGATCATTCCATACTTCCTGCGGCGCGATCACGTTGCCCAGGGACTTGGACATCTTCCGGCCCTGCTCATCCACGGTGAAGCCGTGAGTCAGCACTCCCTTGTAAGGAGCCTTGCCACGCATGGCGACGCTGGTGAGCAGCGAGGATTGGAACCAGCCGCGATGCTGGTCCGAGCCTTCCAGATACAGATCCGCCGGCACCGTCAGTTCCGGGCGCTGCTCCAGCACGGAGAAATGCGTGGTACCGGAGTCGAACCAGACGTCAAGCACGTCGGTGACCTTGGTATAACGTTCAGCGTCCTCGCCGAGCAGTTCCGCCGGGTCCAGCTCGAACCACGCCTCGATACCGTTCTGCTCCACCCGTTTCGCCACCTCCTCGATCAGACGCGGCGTTTCCGGATGCGGCTCCGAGGTATTACGGTCAACGAACAAGGCAATGGGCACGCCCCAGGTACGTTGCCGGGAGATGCACCAGTCCGGGCGGTCACGCAACATGCCCTCGATACGGGCCTTGCCCCAGTCCGGGATCCATTGCACCTGATCCACCTCGGCACGGGCCTGCTCCAGCAGATCCCCTTTTTCCATGGCGATGAACCATTGGGCGGTGCTGCGGAAGATGATCGGCGTCTTGTGACGCCAGCAATGCGGGTAGCTGTGGGTTATGGTCCGCAACGCCATTAATGCGTCGGCGGCTTCCAGGGCCTCGATAACCGGGCCGTTGGCCTTGTTCACATGCAAGCCGCCGACCACCGGCAGATCGGCGCGGAATACGCCGTTGTCCTGCACCGGGGAATCCACTTCCAGGCCATAACGCTGACCCACCAGGAAATCGTCCTCACCGTGTCCCGGCGCGGTATGCACACAGCCGGTACCGGCGTCGGTGGTGACGTGTTCGCCGAGCACCACCGGCACCTGGCGCTCCAGGAACGGATGCGCCAGCACCAGGTTTTCCAGCACCTGCCCCTGGAACACCGCGGAGCGGGTCACCTCTTGCAGATCAAAGCGTTCGATCACCGCGTCGGCCAGGGCCTCGGCCACCACCAGTTGACGGCGCTTGCCATTCTGGGTGCCGTCCAGCAGCACGTACTCCAGTTCCGGATGCACCGCCACCGCCTGGTTGGCGGGCAGCGTCCAGGGCGTGGTGGTCCAGATCACCAGAGCCGGCTGCTCCGCCGGCACGCCGGAGCGGGCGGCGAAGTCCGCCGGGTCCACCACGGCGAAGGCAACGTCGATGGCCGGAGACTTCTTGTCCTGGTATTCCACTTCCGCTTCCGCCAGGGCGGAAGCGCAGTCCAGACACCAGTGCACCGGCTTGAAGCCCTTGGTAAGCAAGCCCTTGTCGACGATCTTGCCGAGTGCGCGAATGATGTTCGCCTCGGTGTCGTAGTTCATGGTCAGATAGGGATGTTCCCAATCGCCGAACACGCCCAGGCGGATAAAATCCGCTTTCTGCAGTTCAAGTTGCTCGGCGGCGTAGGCCCGGCACTCCTCGCGGAAGGTGCGCGCGTCCACTTTGTGACCCGCCTTGCCCACCTTTTGCTCCACCTTGTGCTCGATGGGCAGCCCATGACAGTCCCAGCCGGGCACATAGGGCGCGTCAAAGCCCTCGAAGCCGCGGGCTTTGACAATGATGTCCTTGAGCACTTTGTTGATGGAGTGGCCAATGTGAATCACGCCATTGGCGTAGGGAGGACCATCATGCAGCACGAACTTGGGCCGGCCCTCGGCGGCGGCCCGCATCTTGCGATACAGGTTAATTCGACCCCACTGCTCCAGCCGCTGAGGTTCGCGCTGGGCCAGACCCGCCTTCATCGGGAAGTCGGTGTGGGGAAGATTCAGTGTCGCCTTGTAGTCGGTCATGATGTCCCTTGGAAATAGGTTTCGACTTGTTGCACATCCCGCTGAATCGCGGCTTTCAGTTCATCCAGGTTGGCGAATTTCTCCTCCGGGCGCACAAAATGGTGAAAGTGCACCGTCAGGTGGGCGCCATACAGGTCCCCCTGGAAATCCAGCAGATGGACCTCCAGGCGGTTTTCCACGCCATTGACCGTGGGCCGGGTGCCCACATTGGCCGCTCCGGGCTGGTCTTCGAGGCCCGCCCCGTCCACCGTCACCGCGTAGATGCCCTGCACCGGCGGAACCTGCCGCTTGAGCGCCAGATTCACCGTCGGCAGTTGCAAGGTCCGGCCGATCTTGTCGCCGTGACGGACCCGGCCGCTGATGTCGTAGGGGCGGCCCAGCAGTTGCTCCACCAAGGCGAAGTCACCAGCCGCCAGCGCCGAGCGCACCCGGGTACTGGATACTCGCTCACCGGTCATCTGGCAGGTGGCGGTATCGCAGACCTCAAATCCGAACCGCTCGCCGGCCTGTTCCAGATAGGCGAAATCCCCAACCCGGCCGCGGCCGAAGCGGAAGTCGTCTCCAACCACCAGATATTCGACGGCGAGACCATCGACCAGAATGTCACGGACGAATTGTTCGGCCTCCAGGTTACGGAAGGCGTCATTGAAACGCACGCACAGCACCTGATCGACACCATAACGGGCCAGGGTGACCAGCTTGTCGCGCAGGTTCATCAAACGGGCCGGCGCCTGGTCACCGAGGAAGAACTCCTGCGGCTGCGGCTCGAACAACATCACCGTGGCCAGAGCACCTCGGGCACGGGCTTCGGCCACCACCTTGTCCAGGATGCGCTGATGCCCACGGTGCACACCATCGAAATTGCCGATAGTGGCCACACAGCCACGGTGCGCCGGCCTTAAATTGTGCACGCCACGAATCAGTCGCATTCGGTCCTCACTGCCCGCCTCCGTCGGCGGCCCATTGGCCATGCCCCAGAGGTAAAAGAGGGCAGATTATAGGAATCATCGGCGCAAGTGGCGAGGCCTGAGGCCAAGAACCAGCAGCACCAGACCATAAACCGCCAGCCCGGCCACCACTACCAGGGCGAGCCAGCCCACTCTTTCACTCACCCCGCCGACCAGCCAGACACCAGCACGCTCCGCCAGCAGCCAGGTGGCCGCCGCCATGGCAAGCCCCGCCACCAGCATCCGCCCCCAGTGCCAACCCCAACCACCACCGGGACGGTATACGCCGGAACGGCGCAGTCCGAGATACAGCAGACCGGCGTTCAGCCAGGCGGACAGCGCCGTGGCCAGGGCCAGCCCGGCATGCTGCAGATGCCAGACCAGCGCCAGATTAAAGACCATGTTGGCGATCATGGCGATGATGCCGATCTTGACCGGGGTGCGGGTATCCTGCCGGGCGAAGTAGCCCGGCGCCAGGATTTTGATCAACATGAAGGCCGCCAGCCCCAGGCTGTAGGCGCGCAGCGACTGCGCCGCCATCTCCACGTCCCGAACGCCGAATTCACCGTGCCGGAACAAGGTCGACAACAGCGGCTCGGCCAATACCGCCAACGCCAGAGCCGCCGGAATCCCCACCAGCAGCACCAGGCGCAACGCCCAGTCCAGGGTTCGCGAGAAAGCCTCGGTGGAGGCGGAGGCGTGCTTGGCGGACAGGCTGGGCAGGATTACCGTGCCGATGGCAATGGCCAGCACCCCCAACGGCAGTTCCACCAGGCGGTCGGAGTAATACAGCCAGGTCACCGAACCGGTTTGCAGCAACGACGCCAGCACCGTGTCCAGCAACAGGTTGATCTGGCTGACCGACACCCCGAACAGGGCTGGCGCCATCAGTGCCAGAATGCGCCGCACTCCGGGGTCACGCCAGGCCATACGGGGCACCGGCAGCAGATGTAGACGCGCCAGGAACGGCAACTGGAACAGCAACTGTACGACACCGGCGGCCAGCACACCCCAGGCCAGCGCCACCGCCATCCGCCCTTCGGCGAAATGAGGCGCCAGAAACAAGGCGCTGCCAATCAGACACAGGTTCAACAATACCGGAGTAAAGGCCGGCACCGCGAAACGGCTCCAGGTGTTCAGCAAGGCCCCGGCAAAAGCGGTAAGCGCGATAAAGAACAAATACGGGAAGGTCAGCCGCAGCATTTCCACCGCCAACGCCCGTTTGTGCGGGTCGTCACCAAAACCGGGGGCAAACAGCCAGATCAGCAATGGCGCGCCCACCACCCCGATCAGCGTCACTACCGCCAGGGTGCCACCGAGAGTGCCGGCCACCCGATCAATCAGGGCCTTGGTGGCGGCGGCGCTGCCCCGCTCCTTATACTCGCTGAGTACCGGCACGAAAGCCTGATTGAAGGCCCCCTCGGCGAACAGCCGGCGCAGGAAATTGGGAATCCGGAAGGCCACGAAGAACGCGTCGGTGCCGGCGGAGGAGCCCAGCAGACGGGCCAGCACCACGTCCCGAACCAGCCCAAGCACCCGGGAGAGCATGGTCATGGCGCTGACCACCACGGTGGACGCCAGCAAACCGCCCCTTTTGCCCGGTTCAGGCGCGCCGGTTTTGCCTTGATCCGCCCGTTGCTCCATTCATGGTCTCCCCATTCGCTGGCACGCTCACACGCCGATTCGCCGCCAAGGCAGCTTCCCACAGCCTCTTCGTAGCTCCCGCCGCGGGAAGATGTCCAGGGAAGCGGTCAGGACATCCCGGCCTCTCAAAGCCGGGCAAGCGTAGCGAATGCACCGCCGGGGCGCCAGTTCCCATTGACAAGCGCGTTTCGGATAGGCATAGTTGCGCGTCTTTAAAACCCATGGCCGCTTGCAGCCACGGGCAGTACCGAATACTGAACTGAATACAGACTACCGATTTTATAGGAGCAGGACCTTGGCTAACTCACCGCAAGCACGCAAGCGTGCGCGTCAGGCGGAAAAGCGTCGTCAGCATAACGCAGCGATGCGTTCCATGGTGCGCACCTACCTGAAAAAGGTGAACGCGGCCATTGCGTCTGGCGACCAAGGCGCCGCTCAGGAAGCTTACAAAACGGCGACCTCCGTGCTGGACAAGGCCACCCGCAAGGGTAAGTTTCACGCCAACAAGGCAGCTCGCCACAAGAGCCGCCTGAACGCCAAGATCAAGGCCATGTCCGCCGCCTGAATCTAGCGTTCCATAAAAAAACCGGCTTCGGCCGGTTTTTTTATGCCCGCCGTCCCTGGCGGCCACCCTTCGGGCTATTTTTCATGGCCGCCAAACTCTGCTGGCAACCCCTCATATCCACACTATCCGAACACCACCATGTTATCCCGGTGCACCAGCTCTTCCTCGTTCATATAGCCGAGCACCCCGGCGATCTCCGAGCTTTTCTTGCGGCAAATCCGGCGCGCATCGGCGGCGTCGTAGTTGACCAGCCCACAGGCCACCCTCTCCCCTTGCTCGCTTTCGCAGACCACCATCTCGCCCCGGGAGAACTGCCCGAACACATCCACCACGCCCACCGGCAACAAGCTGGAACCGGCCTGCCGCAGGCGGCGCACGGCACCGTCGTCGAGTACCAACCGGCCACGCATGCGCAAATGCCCGGCCAGCCACTGTTTGCGGGCATTCAGCGGTGAGGTGTCCGGCATTAGCGTGGTACCGGGCGCCCGCCCGGCTCCCAGCTCCCCGATCACATCGGGGCTCCGTCCGGAAGCGATGGTGGTGATAGTGCCGGAGCGGGCCGCCAGCCGCGCCGCCCGCACCTTGGTGGCCATGCCGCCCCGTCCCAACCCGGAACCGCCACCGCCCGCCATACCCACAATGGCCGGATCCGAAGCGCGGGCCTCCCGAATCAGCTTGGCATCCGGCTTTTGCCTGGGGTCGGCGTCATAGAGCCCTTCCTGGTCGGTGAGGATCACCAGGCGCTCCGCCTCCACCAGATTGGCCACCAGCGCCGCCAGGGTGTCATTGTCACCAAAGCGGAACTCGTCAGTGACCACGGTATCGTTCTCATTCACCACCGGCACCACCGACAGCCCCAGCAGGGTCAACAGGGTGGCACGGGCATTGAGATAACGCTTGCGGTCGGATAAATCATCGTGGGTCAGCAGCACCTGGGCGGTGTGCCGGTCATGCCGGCGGAAACAGGCTTCCCAGGCCCGCACCAGCCCCATTTGCCCCACCGCGGCGGCGGCCTGCAACTCATGAATGGACTCGGGCCGGCGCTGCCAGCCCAGCCGGGTCATTCCTTCGGCGACGGCACCGGAGGACACCACCACCAGGTCAACCTCCTGATCCATGAGCCGGACCAGGTGATCCACCCACTGCTGCATCAGCCGCCGATCCAAACCCTTGCCATCATTGGTCAGCAGGGCACTGCCGATTTTCACTACCCAACGTGCGCGTCGCGCCATGGTGCACCGTCGTCCTTAAGAGCCTGTTTACGATCTATTGTTCGTAGACGATCTCCACATCGTGATCATCGTCATCGTCGTCATCATCATTATTGTCGTCGCGGCGGCGCCGGTTTTCCTGCTTGATCTCCTGAACCCGCTCGCGCGCTTCCTGCTCCAGGCGAGAGCGCAGTTCCCGCTGCCCGGCCGCGTATTCCGGATCCTCTTCCTCAAGCCGCCGGCGATCCTCCAGGGCATTCATCAGCGCGTACACCAATTCCTCGCAGCCAACTCCGGCGGCGGCGGAAATCAAATGCACCGGCCCTTCCCAGCCCAGCTCTTCGACGATGGCATCAGCCCGCTCACGAGCCTCATCGTCGGCCATCAGATCGATCTTGTTGAATACCAGCCAGCGCTCCTGCTCGGCCAGCGCCGGAGAGAAGCGGTCCAGCTCATCGGCGATGGCATCGACATGATCGGCCGGATCACCATCCATCGGGGCAATATCCACCACATGCAACAACAACCGGGTACGCGCCAGATGCTTGAGGAAACGGATACCAAGACCCGCCCCCTCCGCCGCACCCTCGATCAGACCGGGAATGTCCGCCACCACGAAGCTGCGATAGCGATCCACCTTCACCACCCCCAGATTGGGCACCAGGGTGGTGAACGGATAATCCGCCACCTTGGGCTTGGCCGCGGAAATGGAGCGAATCAGGGTGCTCTTGCCGGCATTCGGCATGCCCAACAGCCCCACATCCGCCAGCACCTTCAGCTCCAGCCGCAGACGCCGGGACTCCCCCGGGGTGCCTTTGGTGGTCTTGCGCGGCGCCTGGTTGGTGCTGCTTTTGAAGTGCACGTTGCCAAGGCCGCCACGGCCGCCCCGCACCACCATCGCCTGATCACCATCTCCGGTCAGGTCCGCCAGCACCTCGTCGGTATCCACATCAATGATGGTGGTCCCCACCGGCACGGTGAGAACCACGTGATCGGCGGATTTACCGGTCATCTGGCGCCCCTTGCCGGGCTCGCCATTACGCGCCTTGAAAATGCGTTCGTAGCGGTAATCCACCAGAGTGTTGAGATTGCTGTCGGCCCGCACGAACACATGTCCGCCGGCCCCGCCATCGCCGCCGTCGGGGCCGCCGAATTCCACATATTTTTCACGACGGAAACTCAGACAGCCATCACCGCCCTTGCCCGCATGGACATCAATGGTGGCTTCGTCGACGAATTGCATGGTGAAGGACTCTTGGAAATCGTAAGGGATAGTTTAGCGCGAGGCGCCGGGTGAGTTCACCGCCGGCAGGACACAAAAAATCGTCGGGAACGATTTGTGACATTGCGCTAGCAATGGCCCGAAGGATGACCGCCACGGACGGCGGCCACAAAAAACCCCGCGGGAGTGAACCTCGCGGGGTTTTTCAGGCCGATCCGCGGGGATCAGGCGACCGGTTCGATCACCACATATTTGCGGTTGTTCGGGCCTTTCACCTGAAACTTAACGCGACCTTCGGCCTTGGCGAAGATGGTATGGTCTTTACCGATACCGGTATTCACACCAGCGTGGAAGCGGGTGCCACGCTGACGAACGATGATCTCGCCCGCTTGAACCAGCTGGCCACCATAGCGCTTCACGCCAAGGCGTTTACTTTCGGAATCGCGACCGTTACGAGTACTACCACCGGCTTTTTTATGTGCCATGTCTCAATCCTCCTGCCTTGACCAGAATCAGCCCTGGATCCCGGTAATTTTCACCGCCGTGTACCACTGACGATGGCCTTGTTGCTTGCGGTGATGCTTGCGGCGGCGGAACTTGACCACATGGATCTTCTTGTGGCGGCCCTGCTCGACCACTTCGGCGCTGACCTTGGCACCTTCCACCAGCGGCTGACCTACTTTGATGTCGTCGCCATCGGCAACCAGCAGAACCTGGTCGAAATCGATGGTATCACCGGTGCCTACTTCAATTTTCTCCACGCGGAGGATATCACCTTCCTCCACACGGTACTGTTTGCCACCGGTTTTGATGACTGCGTACATCCGTCTTACTCCAGATGATCCTCGCGGGCGGACTTGCCTATCTTGTCCATACAAGACAGACGTCACTTTGGGGGCCCGTTGGACGATGACTAAAAAGGGCCGCGAAGTGTACGCCAAAGCAGGCCGCGACTCAAGCCCGGCGGCGCCGAACGGCGGCCATCGGCGGCCCGCATCCGGCTTTTCTTGACTGCCCGCCGCCCCCTGCTAGCATTGCCCGCTGTTCGCGCTCATTCTGCTGGATTGCTGCCCCATGGATTTTAAGGCCATCAGTTCCAACGTCGCCGACGATTTCGAGGCGGTCAACCGCTTCATCCAACACCATCTGGATACGGATGTGCCTCTGATCCGCGAGGTCGGCGAGTACATCATCCAATCCGGCGGCAAGCGCCTGCGCCCCTTGGTGTGTCTGCTCTGTGCCCGTGCCGCCGGTTATTCCGGCGACAAGCATGTCAATGTTGCCGCGGTCATCGAATTATTGCATACCGCCACCCTGCTCCATGACGACGTGGTGGACGAATCCGGCCTGCGCCGCGGCCGCCCCACCGTCAACGCGGTATGGGGCAACGCCGCCAGCGTGCTGGTGGGCGACTTCCTGATCTCACGCTCATTCCAGCTCATGGTGGCGCTGGAAGATCAGCGGCTACTGGAAATCCTGTCCCTCAGCACCAATACCATCTCCGAGGGCGAGGTCCTGCAGCTCATCAACTGCCGCGACCCGGACACCAGTGAAGACAGCTACATGCGGGTGATCCACCACAAAACCGCAAAAATGTTCGAGTCCGCGGCGGAAACCGGAGCCGTGCTGGGCGCCACCGAAGGGCGGGATCAGGCGGAGGCCTTCGCCACCTTCGGCCGCCACCTGGGTATTGCTTTTCAGTTGGTGGATGACGTACTCGACTATCAGGGTGATGTGGAAGAACTGGGCAAGAACGTGGGCGACGATCTGGCCGAAGGCAAACCCACCCTGCCGCTGATCCACACCATTCGCAACGGCTCTCCGGAGCAGGCCAAACTGATCAAGGACGCCATCCGCACCGGCGGCCTGGACCGTCTGCAGGACATCATCCACATCGTTCGTGACTCCGGCGGTCTCAGTCACACCGTGGCGGTGGCCGAGCAACAGACCCGGCTCGCCCTGGCGGCACTGGAGACGGTGCCCAAGTCCCGTTATAAAGAGGCTCTGCAAACCCTGGCATTGGAATCCCTGAAACGGACCCATTAGAGCCTGTTCATAGAGCCCTGAACCGAGACAGATGAGGAAAGACTCATGCGTTCCCTACTGACCGTTCTGATTGCCGCCCTGGTTGTAAGCGGCTGTGCCCTGAGCCCGCAGCGCATTGAGGTCGACCCGCAAGTGCAGGTCAAAGCCTCCAACGTCGGCCATAACCGTTCAATACAGGTTCTTGGCGTCGATTCCCGTGGCAAGAATGAGTTCGGCAGCCGCGGCGGCGTTTACGACGAGACCGCCTTGTTGATCCCCAGCAACGACATCAAGGCGGTGATCGCCGACACCGTCCGCAATGGCCTGCAGAGTCTGGGCTTCAACGCCTTCAATCCCGGCGGAGACGCCACCACTCTGGAAGTCCGCCTGGAGCAGCTGGACTATATTCCGGAGCCGGGCTCAGTGGTGAATCGGGTCGACCTGAACCTGGTACTGCAGGCGGAAGCCCGCCGTGGCCCGACCACCCATACCGGCACTTACAAGAGCAGCGTCGAGCACAAGACGCCGTTCACGCCGTCCCTGGCGCAAAACCGGCAGATGATCAACGACATCCTGGCCAAAGCCATTGAGCGCCTGCTGCAGGATCCGGAAATGCTGGCCTTTCTGGCTGGCGCCGACTTCCCCGGCGATAGCGAGTAAACGGTTTCATGGCTGGCCAAGTGAGCATTCACTATTGCCGCCAATGCAACTGGCTGCTGCGCTCCGCCTGGTACGCCCAGGAACTGCTCGCCACCTTTTCGGAAGAACTGGAGGAAGTCACTCTGCGTCCAGGCACCGGCGGGGTGTTTCGGATTAGCGTGGATGGCACGCTGATCTGGGATCGGGCCGAGGATGGCGGCTTTCCGGAGATCACCGAACTGAAACGCCGGGTGCGCGATATCGCCTGCCCGGATCGTTCTCTGGGGCATATTGACCGCTAGCTGACCGGCACACAGATAAAGGTTCTTTTCGAAAGGGTGTTGTTCTGGCAAGGAGAGCTCTTCTCTGGAGCTTCGTAGCCCGGGCCTTGTGCGCTCCCCCGGGTTCCATGACCCGCCGTGAACCCATCCCCGGGGGCTTGCGTTCGGCGTCCTGCCTCACACAGTCATGGAACCCGGGGGAGCGCACAAGACCCTCAGTCATAGCCAACCGAAGGGTTCCTTTTTCTTCTCACTGTCGTCAATTTGCAGCTGAGTATTGCAGCACTCGCGAAGTGTTGCTGGTCAGGGCATTCCAGGACCGTGTTTGGCCAGGGATGGCCAAACCCGAGCTTACAGGGATGTACTTGTAGCGTGTCCTGGAATGCCCTGACCAGCAACGCTCCTCCGCTAGAAAGGCAAAATCCCTGATTGAAGAGAAGCCCTTCCCGCCAATCCGTGATGAACCATAAAACGGATCACTCATTCTCCGGCCGCACCGAAACCTCGGGCGTCTCCGGGTTCGGCAGGAAGACTGTCAGCACCAGGGGTTGGCAGCAAACGTGACAGTCCTCCACGTATTCCTGATCCCCCTGGGACACATCGACCAGGGCATCGAAATACTGCCAGCAATGGGGACACTGCACCGGCACCGGGATCAGCGCGTCCATGCCCCCTCCGGCAACACCAATCCGGACAGCCAGCCCGGTGGATGTTTCAATGGTCGCGGAGTGCCCTGCCCCCATACGGGCCCCGGCCAGCAAGGGTCATCACGGAAGCGAGCGATCACATGCACGTGCAGTTGGGGCACCAGATTCCCCAACGCCCCGATATTGATCTTGTCGGCACCGGTGACCCGCTCCAGTTCCGCCGCCAAACCATTGACCACGCTCAGCAGACGGTGCTGTTCCTCCTCCGCCAGTTGGTGCCACTCCCGGATATCGAGCCGGCGCGGAACCACCACCAGCCAAGGGAAGCGGCCGTCACGCAGCCAGCGAATCCAGCAAAACTCATCCTCCGCCACGGCGCCGGTATCCGCCGCCAGACGTTCGTGCAATATCACCGCTGTCATAACCTCTCCACTTGGTATGGGCACGGCTCGCTATACCACGCCATCCAGGCTAGCATGATACGCCAAAATTATTAGAGCCTATCAAGGCTGTGCCGCCACGGGCGGCGACACATGTTTTTCTGTCTGGGGGGACGGTTATGGAATGGGTGGCCATCGTCACGGTGCTTGCCTTGCTGCAATGCGCCCTGTTCAGTTTTCTGGTGGGGCGGGCCCGGGTCAAATATCAGATCCGTGCGCCGGCCGTGGCCGGACACGAGCTGTTTGAGCGCAGTCACCGGATCCATGCCAACACGGTGGAACAACTGGTGCTGTTCCTGCCCGCGTTATGGTTATGTGGCTGGTACCTGGAGCCGCGCGCGGCGGCGGTGGTGGGTAGCCTGTTCCTGATCGGCCGCCAGCTCTACTTTAATCATTATCTGGAACAGCCCCGGGATCGTGGCACTGGTTTCCTGCTTGGTTTCCTGGCGACCCTGACACTGCTACTGGGCGCTCTCGGCGGGGCCATCAGCTCATTGATCCTTCATTGAGCGCGGCCGTTTACCGGCCACACCCCACGGCCCCGACACCCTAGCCGCGATAGTCGGACGGGCTCTTGCCGGTCCAGCGGCGGAACGCACGGGCGAAATTGGAAGCATCGGAATAGCCCAGCGCGGCGGCGATATCGTCCACCGAACGGCGGCTTTGTGACAGGTATTCCACCGCCAACCCCTTGCGCAGATCATCCAGCAGCTTCTGGTAGCTGGTCCCCAATTGCTGCAGCTTGCGCTTGAGCGTGCGGGAGGACATGTGCAACTCACTGGCCACTTCCTCGACGCCGGGAAACCGGCCCGAGCGCGCCAGAATAATTCTGCGCACCTGCCCCAATAACGGCGGCGGTGCCTTTATATGGGCCAGTTCCTGCTCGCACTGCACTTCCGCCAGACGCGACAGGCGCGGATCCGCGAAGCGCAACCGGTATTGCAAACGCTCCGCGGGAAAGCGCATTTGGCTGTAGGCACAATCGAAATACACCGGCACCGGAATCAGCGGCCGCAGCCGCTGAAAGTAATCCGGCTCCGGATAGGAAAAGCGCAGCTCACCGAACAGCTCCACTTCCGGCAGCATTTGCATCCCCATGAAATGGAAGCTGGAGAACAGGCTCTCCGTCAGCAACGGCGCCAGATCACCGAGAGACAGCATTTCATTGACCTGCAGCACCGCCCAGTCGCCTTCGACGAAGGACTCCAGTTGAATCAGGGTGCTGCGGATACGGAAGAATTTCACCGCCAATTCAATGGCGTCCCCCAGGGTTTCGCTGCTCATCGCCGCGTAGCCGAGAAAACCGTGGGAAGACAGCGGCGTCGCCGCTCCCAGTTCCCAGCCGAGCCAGGGCTCGTTGGTGAGCATCACGGCACGCCGGGCCACCCGCCGCAACAGCGTCGCCGACACCCGTGATTTCGCCTCACGCCAGCATCCCTGGCGAACACCGGTTCCATCCAGCAATTGCTCTTCGCTGAACCCGCGTTTCTTCATCACTTCCATGAAGGGAATCAGGTACTCCGCGGACACCGCGTATTCCTCGGGATTCATTTTTAGAATTGTCATCTTGCCGTTCCCGTCTTGATCTCTTGCATTGGCCTGAAATGACAGACCTGCACACCATACCCAGCCCTCTCCCCGGCCGGCATTGCCCCTGAAGCCCGCCGGACGGGCACCTGCGGTCAACCGTGCCGCCCCCTCTTTCCACCTCTCCAGCAGCAGGCGTACTCTGTAAACCTCCCCTGGCACGCATAAAGGAGAACATCATGTCGACACTGAGCGGCAAAACCCTGTTCATCACCGGCGCCAGCCGTGGCATTGGCAAGGCCATAGGCCTGCGCGCAGCCCGCGACGGTGCCAACATCGTGCTGTTTTCGAAAACCGCCGAGCCCCACCCCAAGCTGCCCGGCACGCTTTATACCGCCGCCGAGGAAATGCAGGAGGCCGGCGGCAAGACCCTGGTGTGCGTGGGGGACATTCGCCATGAGGAAGATGTGGCGGACGCGGTACAGCAGGCGGAGGAGACCTTTGGCGGCCTGGACATTCTGATCAACAACGCCAGTGCCATTTCGCTCACTTCCACCGAAAGCACCAGCATGAAGTCTTATGACCTGATGCATCAGGTCAACGCCCGCGGCACCTTCCTCGCCAGCCGGCTGTGCCTGCCACTGCTGCGCCAGGCGGAGAACCCTCACATTCTGATGTTGTCACCGCCGCTGAATCTGAACCCGGCCTGGTTCGGTCGCCACCTGGCCTACACCATGGCCAAGTACGGCATGAGCATGTGCGTGCTGGGCCTGGCGGATGAGTACCGCAACCGGGTGGGCGTCAACGCGCTGTGGCCACGTACCGCCATCAACACCTCCGCGGTCCGTAATCTCCTTGGCGGCGAGCAGTCGGTGCAGGCCTCACGCCAGCCGGGCATCATGGCCGACGCCGCCCATGCCATCCTGATCCAGCCGGCGAACCAGTGCAGCGGCAACTTCTTTATTGATGACGAGGTCCTGGCGGCGGAAGGCGTGGACCTGGACCGTTACAAGGTAGACCCGTCGCTGAGCGATGATCAGCTGTTACCGGATTTTTTTCTGGATTCCTGATCGCCAGGCCGCTATCCACCAGCGCCGTGGTGGCTGGCAAAAACCGTCACATCCTGCCGCAGGGCGCGGCGCCGGATCATCGGGCTTCGGGGACAAAAAACATATCCCCCTGATTTAAAAAGAAATAATCAGGGAGAAGAGGCTGGCACGGTTCTCGCTATCCAATGGAGACAACGATCAGGTGAGACATCATGAGCAAGGTCATACGCCTCGAAGAGCGCGACCCCGAAACCGCCCTGGAAAACCTGAACCGGGTCACCGGTCTGGACTTCCACTGCTGGCCGGAGTCATTGCTGGAACAAGACCGCAAGACGCCCCGGCCCCAGCCGCGACCGGCCAGCACCAAACCCCGTCGTACCGCGGGCGGCACGGCTTAGTAGTTGGAAATCAGCTTGTCCTGGGGATCCAATGCCATGCCCCGGCGCTGCATGTACAGCTCTTCCACCACATAGCGCATGGACGGATCGGATAGGCCCAGGGTCACCTGGATCTGCTCCACGCTGTCACTGAGCCGGAGCTTGACCACCCCGGACAACAACGCACTGCCTTCTCCCTGGACCTCGGCGCAGTCGACCACCACCGCCTGCTCACCCCTTTCGTCCAGGCAACACACGCGCAGTTCCACCCGGCCCCGGGCTCCGGTCACCCGCACCCAGGAGGCCACGTTGAATTCCGCTTCCCATTGCCGGGCCCGAGCCGGCCTTCCCCCCGCCCAGATGCGCTCCGGCACCTTGGCAATAAACGCTTCACTCATGGAATCCATCTCGCCATTTTATTCTTCAGGCAGTGTACGGACGGTCTGGAATCTCTGCCACGGGCGACTTGGCGGGGGCAGGTTGATATGCATCACAAGGCCGGGCAACAAGCGCTGTTCTATTGTCTGACAATCAAAACCTTGCCATGCCGCGCTACCCCGTAATCTAACCCCATACTTTGGCGAATCGTTCTCGCCAAACCTTTTTCTCCGACAACGCCAAGGCGTTTGTCGCCCCCCAAAAGACCCGCTGACGAGAGGCGATCCATGGGCGAGTTGAAAGAACTGCGTGAAGAACGGGCCAACCTGGTCAACCGTGCCAAAAGCCTGGCCAACACTCTCTATCTGGCCGGCCTGGGTGCCTACAGCAAGGCCAATGAGAAATCCGAGGAGCTCTACGGACACTATCTGTCCACCGGTGCTCAAGCCTACGGCGACGAGGCCGACGGCAAATCAAAACTGGCTCTGGCCAGCCGTGGCTTGCTCCTGAGCGCCCGTCAACTGATCGACGAGGCACCGCGAAAACGCCAGGAGCTTTACGAAAACCTGGTTGCCGCCGGCAAGGAGCAGCGCGGTGAGAAAGCGGAAAGCAGCAACGAGTTCGTATTGGCCGGTGTGGGCGCCGTTTCCACCGTGCGCGAACAAGGTCAGAAGCTGCTGGATGAGCTGATCAGCGCCGGCGAGAAAGAGCGCGCCTGATTCCAGTTTTCTGTCACTTCTCTCCTTACCTGGGGCCGTTATCGGCCCCTTTTTTTTGGTTCATCGCGTACCCGGCCGGTGGCTGCCAGTTCTCCACCAAGGTCAACAAACCTGGAAAGCCGGCGTCCAGATCCTCGCGGCGAAGACGGCTACGTCGCTCAAGGCCGTATTGTCGCTGACGGATTACTCCCGCTTCGCGCAGTGCTTTGAAGTGATGGGTCAATGATGACTTGGGTCGATCAAAACCAAACCAGCCGCAAGGATGGTCGTAGGCGTCGGACTCACGTATCAACTTGTGCACGATGGTCAGACGCAAGGGATCAGCCAAAGCTTTCAGGATGGTTTCCAACCGCAAGTCCTCGGCGGCCGGCTCATCCAACGGTGGCGGCAGATCGGCGGGCGTGTCCGCCGGCGCGGCGGATTGGGTATCGCTAGATTCTGTCTTCATCATGGTCTCATCATAACACTGCTGTACGAGATTTTTCGAACCATGCTATAGTTCGAAAAATCTCGTACAGCATATGGAAGCCGTCATGTCACTTTTCTCACTATCTCGAGGTGCCCAAGTAAAGGCCACCGCCGCGCCTTCTACTGTTAGCATGTGGGCAGCCGCCTGGATGGTCACCGCAGTTTTCATGCTGTCCAACTCACCGACACCACTCTATGTGCACTGGCAGGAGCAACGGGTTTTTTCCTCCGGTATGTTGACCGTCATCTTCGCGCTCTACATCGCCGGACTGCTGGGCACTTTGCTGGTTGCCGGCCAGTTGTCCGACCGTTATGGCCGCAAGCCTATACTCGTGCCTGGACTGGTCTCCGCGTTGGTTGCCTGTGTCCTGTTCGCCAATGCGACGTCGGTTGGTATGCTTGCCGCGGGCCGTCTGCTGAGCGGTATCGCCGTAGGCGTGATCGTTTCGGCTGGCATGGCGGCAGTGGTCGATGCCGGCGGCATGGAGCATAAACGCCGGGCGGCGTTGCTGGCATCCATCGCAATGGTCCTGGGCGCCGGGCTGGGGCCACTGCTGGCAGGTGGCTTGGCTCAGACATTGACGCAGCCAGTGGTTCCAATTTTCATCATCGAGGCACTCGTCCTGCTCAGTGCCCTGATTGTGGCGTGGGGATTGCCGGCACGCAGCACGAAGGTAAACAGCCCCCTCCGTCTACGCCTGCCCCAGGTGCCGATCTCCAACCGGCTGCACGTTCTGTCTGGCATTGCCACCTTCGGCCCAGGTATTACCGCCACTTCGTTTGTGCTGGCATTGGGGCCGTCGCTACTGTCCAGACTGCTCGACGTGCGCAGCCCCTTGCTGGCTGGGGGTATGGCTTGCGCGATGTTCTTTTCCGCTGTTGGAGTGCAATTTCTGGCACGGCAATGGCCAGTAACACGTCTCTTCATCATCAGCGCCACCGCCACGGTGCTGTCAATGGCGAGTCTCGCACTGGCGATTTATACCTCGCTGGTTCCCGCGCTCGTCGCCTCCGCATTGCTCGCCGGGGTGGGGCAAGGACTCGGCCAACTTGGCGGCCTGACCCTGATTGGATTGCATGTACCGGACAGCTATCGCGCGCAGGCCAATGCAATGCTCAATATCGGCGGCTATATACCCGCAGCGCTGTTACCCGTAGCAACCGGTTACCTGATCGACGCGGTGGGGTTGGCGGCAGGCGCGGCCTCATTCGCCATAATACTAGCGACCACAGCATGGTTTGGGGGTGGCTGGGCCAAGCGGGCCGCCTTATAGTGCCCCCTTGATCCACCACCGGGCAGCTCAGCGGAAACAAATCACCTGTTCAAAACTTGGACACCTCATCACTGGGCGGCGGCTAGGGCTGTTCACTCTACTTGCGTCGCGCCTGTTGTGTGAACAGGTCCTGGTCACCCTCCATCGCCTTCCTCGCCGGATTAGAGCACCATAGGAACTCCAACACCGTAGTGATCCCATGGAGGGCACCGTGGCCAAACGAATCCGCAATCCGCTTGCCGGCGGCGGACGCCTGCTTAAACTGACGGGCATGACCACCTCCATCGCCACTCGCGTGGCCACCCATCAGGTCAAGAGCTGGTTTCAGGATGACGCTCTGCGAGAGACCAACCGCGAGGCCCTGATGCGCCATATTGGCCGGGAGGTCGCGGCCACGCTGGGAGAGATGAAAGGCGCGGTGATGAAAGTGGGGCAAATCGCCTCGCAGATGCAGGACATTCTGCCCAAGGAAATCAGTGAACAACTGGCGGTACTGCAGAACGCTTCCGCGCCAATGCCGTTCCACGTTATCCGACGGCAATTGGAAACCCATCTGGGCGGTAAACTCGGCGACCATTTCAGGGAGTTTTCCGAAACACCGTTCGCGGCCGCATCCATCGGCCAGGTCCATGACGCGGTTACCCGGGATGGAGAATCGGTGGTGGTCAAGGTGCAGTATCCAGCGGTGCGCAGCTCGATCGATTCGGATATGCGCCATCTGAAACGCATCCTCAGACTCGGCAGCCTGCTCAAGGTGAATGAAGCCGCATTGGACTCGGTATTTCAGGAGATCCGATCGCGACTCAACGAAGAGCTGGATTACCATCAGGAAGCGCGCAATCTGAATCACCTGCGCGAGTTTCACCGTGACCAGCCCTGGCTGGTGATCCCCCGGGTCCACGCTTCTCTGTCCGGTGAGGCGGTGCTCACCCTGAGCCGCGAAGACGGCGTCCCTCTACACCAGGTCAACGACGAGAATGGCTTCGACCAGCCGCTACGCAATCTGTTGGGTGAGCGCTTGTTTGACGCCCTGGCGGCGGAGATTTTCCAACTAGGAACGGTGCACTGCGATCCCCATCCCGGCAATTTCGCTTTCCGCCGGGACGGCAGTATTGTGATGTACGATTTCGGCGCGGTGAAGCAACTGAGCGAAGAGGATATCGAGTTGTTCGGCAAGGTCATCAACGCCGCCACCAAGGGCGACTGGGAACACCTCGATGCCGGCTTGATTGAACTGGGCGCGCGGCGGCCCGACAGCCATCCGCCACCGGGATTCTACGATCGCTGGGTGCCTTTGATACTGAGTGGATTTTCTCCCGAGCCGGTCAATTTCGCAGACGCCCGGGTTCATCTGGATATCGTGGAAACGGTACGCAAGACGCCACTGTCGGCGCTGCTGACATTTCAGCCTTCGTCCCGGACATTACTGGTGGAGAGAGTGGTGAGCGGGCACTACTGGACCATGAAAGCCCTGGGAGTTCATTCAGCGTTCTTGCCACGCCTTCAATCCAGCATGGCGATGTCGAAAGTGGGGTAATGCCTTAAACAGGCTCCTTACCCCACCGCGCTCCGATACGTTAGAACGCCGACCGCAAACCGACGCTAACGCCGGAAATTTCCTCTTCGTCCTTGTCGAAGTAACGCATGTATTCCAGATTCATTCCCAGAGTATCGGTAAGATTCACATCAATGCCCGCGCCATAGGATTGATCCTCGAAACGGCGACTGTCATCCACCTGATAATTGACGCCCGCCAGGGTCCCCTCGGCCTTCACCGTCCCTTTCATTTTGGTATAGCCGCCGATGATGTAAGGATGTACCGATTCCGCCAGAGGCGCTGATAATTTCACATAAGCGCCATACATATTGTCCATTTCAAAATCGACGATACCCCGGGAGTCCTCATCGAATCCCATGCCACCGCGGATTTCCATTCCCAGATAATCGTTGAATTCATACCCAGCACGGAAAACGGCGGAGTCAATTTTCAGCGTATCGCTGTCGTACTCCTCATTATCGTATTGCATTTGAGTGTAGTTGCCGCCGATAAAGGGACCGGCCGCGTAGGCCCCACCTGCGGTGAGCGAGAAAGTAACGGCCACTGCTGTCGCGAATTTCCGGGTCAACATAAATCACTCCTTACTTGCGAGTCGAACCACTCGGGTTACAACGGTGTGACTTATGCTATCCGGGGGAGTTCGGGAGAGGGGTTAAATGGCGTTAAAAGCGAGCGAAGCAGTTCGCATTTTAAAATTTCACTTCAACTACTGTGCGTTGTTCAGCGCCCGCAAAAGATAATCCACGAAACGGCTGAGATCGTTCAGGCTGGAGCAGCGGCGGGCGGCCCGACAGTAGGGTTCGTATTTGGCCATGATGGCGTCACCGCTGTTCCAGCGTGACGGATGCTCCGGGTTCAACCAGAAGACCTGGCGGGCACGGCGCGAGATTTCCGCCAGATGCTCCTCACCCGCGGGCAAGTCATTGTTGCGTGCATCCCCCAGAATGATCACTGTGCTGCGCCGGTCGATCTCCCGGCCACAGGCCTCCTGGAAGGACTCGAACATGTAGCCATAATCGGTGCCGCTGCCGGAAACCCGGTCGAGAATACGCCCCACCGCCACCTCGGGATGGTACTGACGGAAGTCATCGGTGACCTCATCGAAGCGGGCGGCAAAAGCAAAGCTGCGCACCTGGGGCAGAACATCGTTCATGGCATAGAGGAACTGCAACAAAAACCGGGCCGCCTCACGCACCGACCCGGAGACATCGCAAATTACATACACTTTACTCTTCAGCTTGCGCCGTTCACGCCAGTGCAACTGCACCGGCACGGCGTTATAGCGCAGGCTGGAGACCAAGGTACGGCGGGCGTCCATGGCGCCGCGTTTGGCGCGTTTTTGCCGGCGTTGATGCAAAGCGGCAAGGCGGCGCGCCATGCGTCGCACCAGATCCTGAATCTGGTGGTACTCACGGAGTTCACGGAACGGCGCCGCCCGCATGGTGTGTTCCCTGAGCGCACGGCCATGGGCCCGGCCGTGCAACTCGAACTGCCGCCGTACATACTGGCTGGCCCGCTCCCGCACCTGCTGGCGCCAATCCCGCAACTGCTCCGCCCGGTTCTGATCCCGGCGGCGCGGCGATGCCGCCAAACGCAGAATATCGTCGTCCACCGCCCCCATCCCCATGTTCATCACCAACTGCCGGGCGAACAGTCCCTGTTGGGTAATGACCTGCATGGCGGTGAAGTCCTGCTGGGCGGCGGCCTCGGCGAGACTCTGAGTCAGTTGCTCCGGCGACTGGGCAAGCAGATTGGCGGTGGTTTCCGACAGATCTCCGGTGTCCATATCGGTGGTGTCGGGCAAAGCCCCCACCTCGGCGTCTTCATCGCCATCCGCCGCAATGGACTCGAAGTGAAAAAAATCATCGAAGCACTGATCGAAGCGGGCCCGGTCCACCTGGGCCTTGACCAAGGTCTGCGCCAGCGTTTCCCGGAACTGTTCGCGCGGGTGGTAGCCGATCAGAGCCGCGGCCCGCAGCGCTTCTTCCGCTTCCACCGGAGAAATACGAATCTGTGCCCCACGCAAGGCACGCACGAACTCATGCAAACGACGATCAGCCATGACTCGACCTCAGCCCGCGCGCTGCTTGCTGAACCAATGCGGTAACAGGCCACGCGCCAACGTCACGTCCTGTTCGTTCTTGAGGATCAGGGTCAGCGTCTGCTCAACCAGCTCCGGCTCGAGACTGTCGGCATGCAACAGCACCAGAGCCCGGGCCCAGTCCAGGGTTTCGGAGATGGCGGGCAGTTTCTTCATGTCCTGCTCACGCAGATGCTGAATGAAACTCACCAGTTGCTCGCGCAACCGATCACCAAGCTCCGGCACCCGCTCGGCGACAATTCGCCGTTCCAGATCCGGTTCCGGATAGGGGATATAGAGATGCAGACAGCGACGCTTGAGAGCGTCGGACAGCTCACGCTGGTCGTTACTGGTGAGAAACACCAGCGGACGATGGCGGGCACGTACCGTACCCAGTTCCGGGATGGAAATCTGAAAATCAGAGAGCAGTTCCAGCAGGAAAGCCTCGAATTCCTGATCCGCTTTGTCGATCTCGTCGATCAACAGCACCACCGGCTCCTCCGCGCGCAGCGCCCGCAACAGAGGACGAGGCTCCAGAAAAGTATCGCTGTAGAAAGCGTCACCCAGGTCGCCGAGACGCGCCATGCCCTGTTCCAGGTTCTCCGTATCGGACAGCAGGGAACTGAGCTTGTCGCGCAGCAATTGCGTATAGAGCAACTGCTTGCCGTATTTCCACTCGTACAGGGCGCGGCTCTCATCCAGCCCCTCGTAACATTGCAGGCGGATCAGTGGCGCTTCCAGAAAGGCGGCAGCGGATTTAGCCAGCTCGGTTTTGCCCACCCCCGGCGGGCCTTCCACCAGAATCGGCTTTTGCAGTTGAGCGGCCAGGTAGACCGCCAGCGCGGTGCGTTGATCGCATATGTAGCCCTGGCGGGCAAAACTGGCGATCACGTCATCCACGGAATCGATACGGGTCTTCATGAGCGTTTGTTCTCGGTTATCCACGTCCGGTTCCCCCAGTGTAGGGGATTCACCGACAGGGTCTCAGGAAGGAATGGACGCCGCCATGGCCGAAACCGACATACGGCGTCAATGCAGGACGGTATCGTCTCCCAATACCATGTCGAGGCGTGGCGGGACGTCGTCGATTTCCTCTTCGTCCTCTCCAGTGACGTCGAAACGCAATGAATGCACTTCACCGTCGATCATGTCGGGGATACGATCGAGAAAATCATCCAAATGATCGGAATCGAAATGGCGTTCAAGGGCGTCCAGATCGCGCCACTGCTGCCATAACATGATGACCCGGGGGGAGTCAGCCTGTACGTAGACTTCGTATGAAACGCAGCCCTCCTCGAGGCGCGCTTCGCGGGCCAGAGTCTGAATCAGGGCCAAGGCGTCATCCCGCAGATCATCCCGCACCGGAATGAGCCCTTTGACGATTACCATTGTGCTCCAGGGGATAGATTGGGAAAGGACGGCATTGTAGCACAAATCGCGGCAGCCCGCTGATGGCGCCTCCGACGGCCGATTTCGCTGCCGTAACGAAGCCGCCGGAAGACGCCTAGAGGCGCTCGCCCTGAGCCCAGCGGCGCCCTCCCAGAGCCAGGATCGCCAGTTGCTCCACCGCATTGGCCGCCAACTCCTCACGCCGCGCCGGGGAGACATCGAGCATGGCCACGCCAAGCCCGAACATGAGCGATACCGCCGCTTCCGCTTCACGCTCGGCGGGCACCGCCGGGCGCCCCTGGGCCGCCACCACGGAACGAATGTCCTCGGCCAGCTCATCCACCAGCAGTTGCAGCTCACCGTGAATACGCGCCCGGTAGCGCCGGCTGCGCCCCAGCCTCTGCTGCAGCAACAGACGAAACTCGCCTTCATTGGACAGAATGAAGCGGCCAAAGCGGCCCACCAGTTCCTGGATCGCCTGGCGCGGCCCGATCTCGATCATGCTGCGACGCCCTTCCGACATGGCGACACGCAACCGAAAGCAGGCTTCGTCAATCAAGGCCAGCCCCAACGCTTCCATATCGGGAAAATGGTTGTACAGAGACGTGGCGGCGAGGCCGGCTTCACGGGCTACCTCGCGCAATCCCAGGCTGTCCAGGCCCCGCCCTCCGGCCATCAGCTGCCGGGCCGCGCCCAGAATCCGTTCGCGGGTTTCCTTTTTCTGCTTTTGTCGCAGGGTTTCCGTCATTTTCAACAAACAACTGTTAGTTATTGCTTATCCCTATATAGCCATAAAAGGCAGGCTTCTTGCAACAACCGTGGAAGGCTGTTGACATCCGGACATAACGATCACAAAATAACTAACACTTGTTAGTTGTAATGGCGAGGCCGGCCCATGCTGGCATCGCCCGGACAAGGGGCGCATCATCGATCAGGTGCCCGGCAAGATCATAAACAGGCTCTACAACACACCGTGCGTGCTAACGAGGGATTGACCGCCATGAACTATTTCGTCACCGGGGCCACCGGTTTCATCGGCCGCTTTCTGGTTGCCCGGCTTCTGAAACGGGAAGACAGCCGGGTCTTCGCCCTGGTTCGCCCAGGCTCCGAATACAAGCTGGAGGCTCTGCGGAGGCGGCTGGGCGTCGAAGAGCAGCGCCTAGTACCGATTACCGGCGATCTGACGAGAAAAAGCCTGGGTCTGAGCAAGCGGGACCTGGATGACCTGGCCGGCCAGATCGACCACTTCTTCCATCTCGCGGCGATCTACGATCTCAATGCCGACGAGAACACCCAGCGTTACACCAATATCGAAGGCACCCGCCAAACCCTGAAACTGGCGGAACAGCTGCAGGCCGGCTGTTTCCATCATGTTTCCTCGGTGGCCGCCGGCGGACTCTATCCCGGCACCTTCACCGAGGACATGTTCGAAGAGGCCTCCGGCCTGGACAATCCCTACCTGCTGACCAAGCACGAATCGGAAGCCCTGGTACGCCAGGAGAGCCGGATCCCCTGGCGCATTTACCGGCCGTCTCTGGTAGTGGGCCATTCCCAGACTGGGGAAATGGACAAAATCGACGGCCCGTACTACTTCTTCAAACTGATCCAGAAGCTCAAGGATTATCTGCCCAACTGGTTCCCGCTGGTGGGCGTGGAAAGCGGCCATTTCAATATCGTGCCGGTGGACTTCGTCGCCAGTGCCCTGGATCACATCGCCCATCTGCCGGAGGGGAACGGCCAGTGTTTTCACCTGACCGCCGAGCGCAGCTATAACTTCAGCGAGGTGATGGATATCATCGCCGGCGCCGCCCAGGCGCCACGTATGCCGGTGCGCCTGGATAACCGCGTCTTCAATGCGGTCCCTGGTTTCGTCAAAAAAGGCGTCAACGCGCTGACCCCGAAAGCACTGATCAACCAGCTGCTGGAAAGTCTGGACATCCCGCCCACCATTGTTCAGTTCCTGGCATTCCCGACTCAGTACGACAACCAACGGGCCAGGGCCGCTCTGGAAGGCAGCGGCATTGAAGTGCCGGATCTGGAAAGCTACATCCAGCAATTGTGGGATTTCTGGGAAAATCACCTGGACCCGGAGCGGGACCAGCGCAAGGACGAATTGCAGCCGCTACCGTCCTTGCCTGACAAGGTGGAGGACAAGGTCGTGCTGATCACCGGAGCCACTTCCGGGATCGGCAAGGCCTCGGCCCTGAAGCTGGCCCGCGCTGGAGCCACCGTGCTGGTGGTGGCCCGCACTCCGGAGAAACTGGAAGAGACCCTGCACGAGATCAAGCAGGTGGGAGGCATCGCCCGGGCCTACCGTTGCGACGTCTCGAAGATGGAATCCGTGGATGATCTGGTGAAGGAGGTTCTGGCGGATTACGGCCGCGTCGACATCCTGGTGAACAACGCTGGCCATTCCATCCGCCGCTCGGTGGTCAACTCGGTCTATCGTTTCCACGATTTCGAACGCACCATGCAATTGAACTACTTCGGCTCATTGCGGCTGATCATGCGCCTGTTACCGAGCATGCTGGAACAGGGCAGCGGACACGTCATCAATATTTCCAGCATCGGCGTTCTGACCAACGCACCGCGCTTCTCCGCCTATGTGGCATCCAAGGCGGCGCTGGATTCGTTCACCCGCTGTGCCGCCAGCGAGCTGGCTCACCAGGGCATCCGTTTCACCACCATCAACATGCCGCTGGTGCGCACGCCGATGATCGCACCTACCAAGCTGTACAATCACGTACCCACCATCAGCCCCAGCCAGGCGGCGGACATGATCTGCGACGCCATCGTGCGCCAGCCCAAGCGGATCGCCACCAGTCTTGGCGTCCTCGGTCAGGTGATGCATTTCATTACCCCCCGGGCCACGGAAACGATCATGAACACCGGCTACAAGCTGTTCTCCGACTCCGCCGCCGCGATGGGGCGGCGTGAGCGCACGCCCAAACGAATCAGCCGCGAGCAGGCGGCCTTCTCCCGATTGTTTAAGGGGATTCACTGGTAGCGGGTGCGTTCTGCACGATGGAGGTGGCCGCCATGGACGGCGGGCATAAAAAAGGCCCCGCCGTGGGGCCTTGAAAAACCGGATATACCGGAAGCATACGCAGCGGGGCTTGCGCCCCGGAAAGAATAGTCGCCGATCCACGCCGGGCTGCCCTTGATACAGATCAGGGTTCGGGGTGATCCTCTCCGGGCGGGGCCGCCTCAGCCAGAAACGCCAGCATCTCCCGATTCACTTCCGCCGCCTGCTCCATCTGGATCCAGTGCCCGCACTGGTCCAGCACCACGGTATTCAGATTCGGCACATAGTCCGGCATGCGTGCCAGAGCCTTCTGACTGAACATCAATACCGGGTCTTGCATGCCACCGAGAAACAGCACCGGCGCCTGAATCGTCCAGTTGTCGTCAGCGCGGCTTTCCTCCCAGGAGATATCCATGGCTCGATACCAGTTGAGCGCCCCGGTAAACCCGGTCTTCTCGAAACGGGCCACGTAGTAATCCAGGTCTTCCTCACGCATCCAGCGCGAGGGCCGTGCTGGCACGCGCATGGAATCCAGCACGCCGCTGTCATCCGGCGCCACCTGGAAGTTGGCCATGCCTTCGGCGGAAAGATTGTGGAACAGAGCCCGCAGGCTATAGCGAACATCCTCACCAAGCTCCCGTTCCGGCGCTTCGGCTTGCTGAAAATAAAGCATATAAAAGAAATGATCCCCGAACAGCTCCCGCATCGCCTCGGTGGGCGCGCGTGGCGAGGGGCCACCGTAGGGGACCGACAGCCCAACTACCGCTGTCACCCGCTCCGGGTAGGTCCTGGCCACTTCCCAGGCCAGCGCGCATCCCCAATCATGCCCCACCAGCACCGCCCGTTCGGCACCAAGGGCATCAATCAGGGCCACCACATCCCCGGCCAGCCGGGACAGGCGGCAGTCCTCCACCGTCGCCGCTCCACGGGTTTCGCCGTACCCGCGCAAATCCGGCGCCACGGCGTGGTATCCGGACTGGGCCAGTACCGGTAATTGATAGCGCCACGACGCCCAGCACTCCGGGAAGCCGTGCAAACACAACACCAAAGGGGCGCCTTTGACGCCGGCTTCGGCAATGAACATATCCAGACCGTTGGCGGGCACCCGCCGCTCTTGTATAAATCCCATCTTGATTTCCTGGAACCCGCTTTTGCCGGGACAATAATCCGGAACTACCCGGTTATCGGACGCACGACGCATCCGGCACCGAAACCCGTCATGCTGGTTGGGTGGAAACGAGGCCCATTCCATGGTTCCCTAACCTGCGTCATTCTGGCAATGTGACACCGGAGCCACACCCTGGCAAGCTGCGGGCGGGCCACACCTTGATCCATTCCTCCGCGGAGCGGCTATTCAGGTAGAATATCGGTAGAGAATACCAATCCGGTGTCGATGGCACCGGGCCCGGCCACCAGCCATCCCCGGCAAGGGCACGGCGGCACCGCCGCTCCAGCTTCGGCAAAGACGGGCACTCGCAAAACCGGCTCTAGGAACAGCAGCGTGGACGATCCTTCAAGACAGCAACCGCAACAAAAAAAGCACCGGTTCCGCCGGCTGTTGCGCCCTTACCTGCCCGCCTACTTCCCGGTGGCCTGGAAGATGGGCCTGTCGATCTCCGCCATGATTCTTTTGGGCATGGCCGTTCTCGGCACTCTGCTGCTGAACAACCAGCTTGAGCGCATGCGTCAGCAGGCGGACAGTTTCGGTGGTGCCATCGCCTCCCAATTGGCGCATACCGCCCGCGAGCCCTTACTGGCCGAGGACCGCTTCCTGCTCAAGGTGCACATCAATAATCTGGTCCGCAGTGACAATATTTACGGCGCTACCCTGTTTGACCGGGACGGCGGCCTGATCGATGAAGCGGGAGTGCAGCCGGCCCGGCGCGGCCCCTTGAGCGAAGCGGGCGTCAGCCGTTGGACCATGGCCGGTTCGCCCATGAGCACCTATATTTCCCCGGTAATGGTCAACGATATCCAGGTCGGCGCGGTGGCGATCACTCTCTCCGATCAACCTATCGCTCTGGCCCAGAAAGAGGTCCGGACGGCCATGATCACCGCCACCGTGATCATGGGGCTGATCGCCATAATCGCCTCTTTCGTGATCAGCCGCCGGCTGTCCCAGCCAATCCGTGATCTGCTGGCCGCCACCAGCGCCATGCGGCGTGGCGATTTGCAGTTCCGTATTCGTGAACGCCGCAATGACGAGATCGGTCTGCTGATCGAAGCCTACAACAGCATGGCCCATAGCATGCTGGAGAAAGATCAGGTGGAAAGGGTACTGCAGCGTTTCGTCAGTCCTTCGGTGGCGAAAAGCATGATGGCCGACCTGGATCAGGTCACCCTCGGCGGTCGCGACGTCAACGCCACGGTGGTGTTCGCCGATATCGTCGGCTTCACCCGGTTGTCGGAAAGCCTGGCGCCGGAGGCGGTGGCCCATATGCTCAACGTTTACTTCGATGCCGTCGCCTGGGCGGCGGATTCCTATCGCGGCACCATCGACAAGTACATGGGTGACTGCGCCATGATCGTGTTCGGGGTGCCGGAAGAGGATCCCGAGCACTTGTTCCATGGCCTCTGCTGCGCGGTGATGATCCAGCGCCTGATCCAGCGCCTCAACGAACATCGGCAGGCCCGTGGCCTGACCACCGTGGAATTCCGTATCGGCATCAATTCCGGCGCCATGCTGGCCGGGAACCTGGGCTCCCGTGACCGCATGCAATATACGGTGGTCGGCGATACCGTGAATCTGGCGTCACGGCTTTCCAACATGGCCGCCGCCGGCGAAATCATCGCCGCCGCCGCCGTGTTCAAGGACGCCAACATCGCTCCCCGGGTGCGGGCGCTGGAATACGGCTCCATGCGCGTTCGCGGCCGGCAGGAGCCGGTCAGCACTTACCGGGTCGATGGCGTGCACGCCTTGTCCGAGACTCTGATGGAGCAACGGATCGCCCAGTTCCTGACCCGCCTCAACACGGACGGACACCGTGCATCGTCCTGATTCAACTCGCCGCCCCGCTCTTCTTCTGCTGGCGGGACTGACCGCCTTGAGCGCTTGCCAGACCACGCCGCCGCCACCGGAGGTTACCCGGGAGTCGTTGCAACAGGCGCTCCATGAGCACCGTTACCGGGAAGCGCTGACCATGCTGGATACGCGCCTGCTGCAAGACCCGGATCAGCCGGAACTGAGCCAACAGCGCGAAGACATCATCAAGGCAAGCCGCGAATACCGTGAGCAAACCCTGGCGGAAGCACAGCGTCTGGCCGGGCAGGAGCAATGGCGTGACGCCCAGGGGCTGCTGGAGTCCACCGGCGGGCATCTGATCCATCCCGGCCCATTGGTGGCCTTGCGTGAATCGCTGCACCAGCAGGAAGCCCAGCGCCTGCGGCAACGTCTTTCCGAATGGTGGCAGGCCCAGGCCCGTGCGCTGTTGGACAGCGCCACTCTGGACAGCACGCTCACCGGCTACACCCTGCCGGAGGCGGGACAAACCCTTGAGCTCCGCCAGGCCTTGAAAGCCGATTTGTCCGAGCGGCTCACCGAGGTGGGGAACACCTACGCCGAGCAAGGCGACTGGTCACGGGCGCAACGGGCCTTGCATCTGGCGCACCAGCTGCAACCGGATCAACCCGCGCCCGAGGCTCTGGGTCAGGCGCAACAGGTACTGGCCCGGGCCCGCCAAAGGGCCGAGCAGCAACAAACTCAGCGCCAGCGGGAACGCTCCGAGTCATTGATGGCGGCCTACCGCGAGAGCGGCTCCCTGAAGGATCTGCTGGCGATACGGGAATACTTGCGATCCGCCCCCAACAACCACCTCACCGCTTTGCGCGACGAGGTGGAGACACTTTGCCGTGAACGCTACACCAAGGATATGGCCACCGGAGATGCCCTCTACGCCCGTGGTGAATACCAGGCCGCATACGCTATCTGGCAGGAGCTCAAGCCCCTGGCACCCGACAACGTGGAACTCAACAAGAAGCTGGAACGAACCCGGCGGGTCCTCAACAACCTGAGGGCGCTGGACGCCACCTCATCGGAGTAGCCCGCGCCTCTCTCGCCTGAATCACCGAGAAGCCCAGAAAGGAAGCAGAGGAAGCGGCTGGCGGGCCAACCGCTTCCGAAGGAGTCTTACTGTTCGTCGCCGGACTGGTTCTTCTGCGCCGCCGAGCCCTGTTCAGCGTTGATCACCGGTCCGGAGGCCGGCGGCACCACACTCTCATCGGCGCTGCGCTGTTGCTCACGCTCATAGGCCCGGCGATAGTCGTCGGAAGTGCTGGTACGGCCATTGAACAGCCGGTCAACCCGGGTGGGCAGCGGGTTCTTCACTTCCTGCACCAACTCTCCATTCTCATCGACGCTGAACTGCATGGCGGTGATCCCCATGTACTTGTCGCGCGTCATATCCACCAGACGTTCATTGCTTTCCAGGATGGTCGGTTTGATAAAGACCATCAGATTGCGTTTCACATGGGTCTCGCTGGTGGAGCGGAACAGCACACCCAGGAGCGGAATATCCCCCAGTAACGGCACCTTGCGCACCGTCTTCTGCACGTCATCGCTGATCAAACCGCCCAGGGCAATGGTCTGGCCATCATCCGCCAGCACCGTGGTGGTCAACTGGCGCTTGGTGGTGATGATATCGGAGGCGGAGGAATCATCCTTCACCGCGGAAGTTTCCTGATCCAGCTCCAGCCGGATGGTATCCATACCCGCCAGATGCGGGGTTACTTTCAGGGTCAGCCCCACGTCTTCCCGCTGGATGGTGGTGAACGGGTTGGCGGTGGTGGAACTGGAGGAAGTGGACTGCCCGGTAATGAACGGCACGTTCTCGCCCACGATGATGGAGGCTTCCTGATTATCCAGTGTCAGGATACTGGGCGTGGACAACAGGTTGGTATTGGTGGTGCTGGCCAGGGCCTGAACCAGTGCGCCCCAACGCAGGTTGCCATCCGCATCGGTTTCGCCGAAACCGGCGGCGATACCGTCGCCCAGCGTCAGGTTGGTGGGATCGTCGGTAAGCATGGCCTGAATCAGCCCTTGCACACTGAGCCCCTGACCGGAGAAATTGACACCGCCATAGCCACCGCTGCTGCTACCGGCCAGATATTGAAAGCCCAGACTGTCGGCCTTATCACCGGTGACCTCGACAATCGCCGCCTCAATCAGGATCTGGGTGCGGCGCACGTCCAGCTGACTGATCACCGATTGCAGTTCGTTCATCATTTCCGGTTCGGCGCGAATCACCAGAGCGTTGAGTGACGCATCTGCCTGGATCGACACTTTATTGTCGCCGGTGCCGGCCACGGCGGCGCCGCTGGCACCGCCCGCGGCGCCGGAACCTTCCCCGCCCTTGCGCACCGCTGCCGCCCCCTGGGCGAAGTTCATCAGCAGTTCGGCCATATCCTCGGCATCACCGTGGCTCAAGCGAATCACCTGAACCCGGCTGGAAGCGGAAGACGGCGTATCCAACCGTGAGATCAATGGCAGCAAACGCGCCCGGGTGGCCCGATCGCCTTTCAGGATCAGGCGGTTGGTGCGCTCATCGGCCACCACCGTGGCGGACTCCGCCCTCGGCGCGCGGCGATTGCCTCCGGCCGCCTGCGTGCTGCTGACCAATTGATCGAGTAACGACACCATGTTGCCGGCGAAAGCATGCCGCAGTTGCACAATTTCCACCTCCTCGCTTTCAGTATTGTCGAGGTGGTGAATGATGGCGCGCATGCGCTGAATGTTGTCCGCGTGGTCACTGATAATCAGGGCGTTGGCGGAGCCCACCGCCGCCAGGTGGCCGTACTGGGGCACCAGGGGACGCAGTACCGGCACCAACTCCTCCACCGGAGAGTTCTGTACCGCGATCACCTGGGTCACCAGTTCCTCACCGCCGGCTTCGTTGGCCTCGGTCATCGGCAAGTTGCTTTGCTTGGCGGTGGTGTTAGTGACGATCTTGACCACATCGCCGGAAGGCACCGCAGCGTAACCGTGCACCTGCAACACCGACAGGAACAGCTCATAGACCTCGGCGGACGTCAGCGGCTGATTGGATATCACCGTCACATCCCGGGCCCGGACCCGCGGGTCGACCACGAAATTCTTGCCGGTCATCTCCGCCACCTGGCTGATAAACGCCTGTATATCCGCATTGCGAATATTGACGGTCCATGTCTTGCCATCGGCATTCTGCACCACCTGGTCCTGGCCGGCGCGCTGCGCGTGGGCCGACGGGCTCACGGACACAACAAGGACAGCCAGGATGCTGCCTAGGGCCGGTGCCAGGAGCCTCTTGGCAGAAACTCCGCGGTGCTGTTTCAGGGGCTCCATAAAGGTCTCGCTACGGTGGATAACTCACGGTGAATTCCTGATCGCCACGCTGTACCACGATGGTGGCGCTCTGGGACTCCTGGAACGACTGCAACGCCGCCAGGTCATTTTCCTCGGTGCCCAGGGGATACCCGTTCACCGACAAAATCACGTCGCCCTGATTCAGGCCGACCTGCTCGATCAGTTGTTTTGGCGCGGAAGAGCCCAGCGAGTACCCCTGGCTCTCACCACTGGTGACGGCCTTGAGACCGAGCTGGCGAATCAGGGTGGTGCGCTGCTGGCCAAGGTCTGCCTCAGCGGGCGGCGCCGGCTCCTGGGGCCGCCTTGGCGGAGGGGGAGGCGGAGGCCGCGACGATACCGAAACCCCGCCGAGCGCGGCCAGCTCGCTCAAACGCAGGGTTTCCAACTGCCCCACGCGTTTAAGGATGATACGGTCGGCGTAAATTTCCTCGACGGTGGCATTGCCCGGCAGGGCATCACCGATACGGTACAGCTCCGCGTCGCCGCCGCTTTCAGCAACGATGGCGGAAGACTGGGTGCGGTCCAGACTGCGGAAGACACCGAGCAGTTGCAGTTTAAGACGGGTATCCGGAGCATCGACAGGCTTGTCGCTGGCTTCCTCTTGCGCCTGGTACACCCCGAACAGGTTCCAGGACTCCATTTCCGACGGGGAGATACCACGGCGCTCCCCGCCCTGCCCGGAGGCGGAAACGGTACGCAGCCCCGATTCCGGCACCGGGTCATTGGGACCATAACTCAGCAGCCAGACGGTCTGCGCGATCAAGTAGGCGAGCCCCACCAGCAACAGCAACATCACCGCCAAACGGAGCGGAGGCAGCCATTGCTGTGTGTTTCCCCTTTGGGCCCACTGAATCATAAAAGCGTCACTTCCCGTTATCGTTATACCAACCGCCACCGATACGCGCCGTTTCCATACTGGAACCGGTGCTCCTGGGCTGGCTGGATGTCCTTGTTCACCCGGGCCGGGCCCATCAACACACGTTCACGGGTGCCGACATCGACCGACTCTACAGCGGACACATTACCGTAATATAAAAAATGCGGTTTTTTTTCCAGCGCTATATTTCAGCGTCCCGGCGGGAACGGCTGACTCATCTGGAACACCACATCGGAGGGATCCCCCCCCTGGCTGACCCCGAGCAATTGGGGCCACGCCCTGAATACTTGTACGTTCAGTTTTTGTTCCGCCACCCGCGCGGCGAACACTTGCTTCTGTTCGGGGTCCGTCACCACCAGCGACGGACCGGTCTCCACCATACTCAGACGTCCCTGAAGTGGCGGTACCGGCGCGGACTCACCACGTCCCCAGCCAACCGTGCCCCCACTGTAATCAAGGGTACCTTTGGCATCGACCACGGCATCATCGGCGAGTTCCAGGGCAATCAGTGTCATCCTCACCGTGCCATCGGCCTGACCCTGGGGAATATAGCGGCTCACCATGGCCACCGGCACATTGGCGCGCCACTGCTCCAGGCGCCAGTCGCCCCAGGCAGCGCCCAACCAGCCTTGCACATCCAAATCGTTGGATACCATGGCCAGATCAAGCCCCGGCGTCAATCCGTGCCAATTGACCTCCCAGCGCACCCGCCCCTGTTGATCGCGCCAACTGACCGCCGCGGAGCCGCTCCACCAGCGGCCCCGGGCATCGGCCAGGGTCAGCGGAGCCCCGCCCGGGCGCAGTTGCGGAATACGTTCCACCAGCACCGCCGCGGGCATCAACACAATGAGAAACAGGATCAGGCTGACAACAAACACCGCCCCCAAGGCGAAACCACGACGCATCATTTCGATCCAACATCCGACATCCTGCCAGGCACACGATGGTGCTGACACAGACGTTTATTTTTCATGGCATCCATGGTCATGAATCCACTACCCCAATGAACTTGCCTGGCCGAATCCCGACGGACCGGCTGGTACGACCGCGCCACTAACGAAGCCGAAACGCTAACTGTACCTCAATCCGGAGCCTGCTAGCACCTGATCAAATACGGCCAGTGCCGCGCGGTAGGCAAGACGGCGCGATTTCACAAGAAGGGGCGCCAGGGTGGGCCATCACAATGACACGCTCATGACGGCCCAACCCGGGGCGAATACTTATGACCCAACCGTGGCAGGCGGTGCCGAAACAAGAGAGAAGGAGGCCTGCATAGCGCAGCGGAAAAAGATCGTTGCCCCGGGAGCGGGGGCAACGAGAATATGCCAATTGTCTGGATTGATGCTTGATGCCGCCCGACCACATCGACGGCGGGCAACATGCCGCCAACAGGTGAACCGCATTAACAAGACGAGCCGTGACCGCCATGACCGTCGTTTTGTCATGGAATATTCACGGAACCGGGGATTTCAGGAAATGGAAACGTCGGCAAGCGCCGGGGGACGCCCAGGGACCAAAGGCCCCTGGGCGGGTGGCGGGACAATCAGAACGGGATATCGTCGTCGAAATCGTCTGCCGGGCCGCCGAAACCACCACCTTGGCCGCCACTGCTCTGGCCACCGCCCTGGTTGTAGTCATCGCCGCCCTGATCGTAACTTCCTTGCTGCTGACGGGGCGCCCCGCCGCCCTGGCGGTCCCCGCCACCGAAGCCGCCACCGCCGTCACCACGGCCGTCCAACATTTGCATTTCGTTGGCGACAATCTCGGTGGTGTAGCGGTCCTGGCCATCCTGCCCCTGCCATTTACGGGTACGGATCGAACCTTCGATGTAGACCTTGCTGCCCTTCTTCAGGTATTCACCGGCGATCTCGCCGAGCTTGTTGAAGAACACCACCCGGTGCCATTCGGTACGTTCCTGCATTTGACCGGTCTGCCGGTCCTTCCAGGTTTCCGAGGTGGCCAGGCGGACATTGGTCACCGCCCCGCCACTGGGCATGAAGCGGGTTTCCGGATCGGCACCCAGGTTGCCGATCAATATCACTTTGTTCACCCCTCTCGCCATGGCCTTGCACTCCCTCAAATTCGACGGGCCGCCCTGCGGCGGCATAACTGGATAAACGGGTATTCTGTCAGTTTTGCCCTTCGGCGGCGAGGGCCTGGAGCGCGCGCTCGTCAAGCAGTTGGTTATCCACCTTCAGCAGGGCCAGATGCTTGTCGGCGACCACTACCGCCTCCAGCACGCCGGGCACGGCACGCAGCCGCTCCACCGTATGGCGCGGGTCGTCGGCGGGGCTCAGTTGAATGACCCGGTTATCGAGCTTTGGCAGTTCCTTCATGCCGGCCAGACGCCATAGCCAGAACAGCGCCATGGCGGCGCACCCATAGAAAACCGCCTCGGCGCCCACCCACTGAAACAGGGCACCGCCCAGCTGCCCGCCGATGAACACTCCCAGGAACTGGCTGGTGGAGTACACGCCCATGGCGGTGCCACGGGTGCCGGCCGGCGCGGCTCGGCCAACCATGGAGGGCAGCAGGGCCTCCAGCAGGTTGAAGGCCATGAAATAGACAAACAAGGCCAGCACGAAGTGCCACAGGGTCTCGCCCGCCACCGCCAGCAGCACCTCGGCGACGATCAGCAGAGCCACCGCCGCTCTTTTGATCGGCACCGCGCCACGGCGCTCCGCGGCGATGATCAACGGAATCATGGCCAGGAAACCCGCCACCAGAACCACCAGGTACAGCAGACTATGCTGATCCAGGCTCAAGCCGAGCCGGGTTTGCAATAATTTGGGCAGCACCACGAAGGACGCGGTCATGGTCAGGTGCAACACCAGAATGCCCAGATCCAGACGGCGCAGATCCGCGCTGCCCAGCACCCGCCGGAACCGCTGCGATGGCGGCAGTGCCTCATCGAGCATGACCTTGGGCGCCGGTACGCGCAGCGCTACCAGCAACGCCACGGCACCGAGCGCCACGGTCAGCCAGAACAGGCCGCTGAGCCCCAGCCAGTGAGCCAGCAGCGGCCCCAGAATCAGTGCCAGGATGAAGGAACCGCCCACCGACATTCCGATCAAGGCCATGGCCTTGGTGCGGTTACGCTCGCTCACTACATCGCCAATCAGCGCCATAATGACACTGGCAATGGCGCCGGATCCCTGCAAGGCACGCCCCAGGATGACGCCATATATGGTGTCACTGAGCGCCGCCACCACCCCACCGGCCATGAACAGGGCCAGGCCGATCAACAGCATCGGACGGCGCCCGAAACGGTCGGAGAGCATGCCAAAAGGGATCTGCAGACACGCCTGCATCAGCCCGTAGGCACCGATGGCGGTACCAATCAGCAGTGGTGTGGCGCCCTCGAGCTGTCCGCCGAATACGGCAAAGATCGGCAGGATCATGAACAACCCGAACATGCGCAGGGCAAAAATCGCGGCCAGAGAACTGCTGGTACTGATTTCCGTGCGCCGCAGGGCGGCGGTGGACTCGTCCGTCATGATGATTGGCAACCGGTGCGGCTGGTTAGGGGGCGGCAAGTGTATCAGATTCCCCCGGCACCGGGCGGGGACAAAACGCCTCGGCGGCTCTCTGGTCAAGCTCGAACCTGTAAAACCTTGTCACTTAAGGCAATAGCAAATTGAACCGCCCCGCCAGGGGTGATAGATTTTTGCACAATACGGTATTTTTCGTAGCCACTCCGATAGCCTCAGCGCATCACGGAAGACTCCATGGATAAAATCCCCGCTCAGAAGGTGTACGTGGTTGGTAACCAGCACCTGCAAAACGCCCTGCTTACCGAGTTTCTCGCTAAGGAGTCCATTCCCGCCACCGCCGTGAAAACGGTCGACATGGTAGCCGAAGACGATCTCGCAGGAGCGGAGCAGAACCTGTTCCTGGTGGATTACCACTCGGTGGACGTCAACGACGTCATCAATCACCTCCTGGCCGTGGATCAGCGCCTGGATTGCGACGTGCTCACCGGCGTCTTCAATGTGGACGACGATGCTTCCCTGTCGCGCCTGGCCGGACTGCCGATGGTCAACGGCGGTTTCCTGCACGACTGCCCCCAGGGCCTGCTGACCAAGGGCATCAAGGCGATCTTCGAAGGCGAACTGTGGTTCCCGCGCAAGGTGCTGCAGCAATACCTGGTGAAGAGCCGCGCTTTCAACAAGACCTTCTCACGCAGCGAGGTGAACCTGACCGATCGCGAAGTGGAAGTGCTCAAGGTGATGGCCACCGGCGCCAAGAACTCTGAAATCGCCACGGCTCTGAACCTCAGCCCGCACACCATCAAGACCCACATCTACAATATCTTCAAGAAGATCAACGCCTCCAACCGCCTGCAGGCCGTGAACTGGGCCCAGGAAAACCTGTAACCCGCACCGGCTGACACGCATCGGCGTGTCGGCCCTTCCGATGGCATTGCCGTCCGGCCGTTGATTTCTTTTCTCCTTCATAACATTTCCCCTATACTCCACTGTTCATTTTGACAGTAGGTGGCAGTACCCATGGATACCATTCTGGTGCGCGGTGCCCGTACCCATAACCTGAAAAACGTGGATCTGGACATTCCACGGGACAAGCTGGTGGTGATCACCGGCTTATCCGGTTCCGGTAAATCATCGCTGGCGTTCGACACGCTCTACGCGGAAGGGCAGCGCCGCTACGTGGAGTCACTGTCCACCTACGCCCGGCAGTTCCTGTCGATGATGGAAAAGCCCGATGTCGACCACATCGAAGGGCTGAGTCCGGCGATCTCCATCGAGCAGAAGTCCACCAGCCATAACCCGCGCTCCACCGTGGGCACCATTACCGAGATCTACGACTATCTTCGCCTGCTGTTCGCCCGGGTGGGCGAGCCACGCTGTCCCGAGCACGATACGCCGCTGGCGGCCCAGACCATCAGTCAGATGGTGGATCAGGTGATCGCCATGGAAGACGGCGCCCGGCTGATGCTGCTGGCACCGGTGGTACGAGAGAAGAAAGGCGAGCATCTCCATCTGTTCGATGAGTTGCGTGCCCAGGGCTTCGTGCGGGCGCGGGTGAACGGCCGTATCCACGATATGGACGACACCCCCACCCTGGACAAAAACAAGAAGCACACCATCGAAGTGGTGGTGGATCGCTTCAAGGTGCGCCCGGATCTGCAGAACCGGCTGGCCGAATCGTTCGAGACCGCCCTGCACCTGGCGGATGACATCGCGGTGATCGCCCCCATGGACGGCAAGGGCGAGGAAATCACCTTCTCGGCCAAGTTCGCCTGCCCACACTGCGGCTATTCCATCCCGGAGCTGGAGCCGCGTCTGTTCTCGTTCAACAACCCGGCCGGCGCCTGCCCGAGCTGCGACGGTCTTGGCGTCAAACAATTCTTCGACGAGGACAAGGTCATCACCAGTGATGAACTGTCCCTGGCCGAGGGCGCGATTCGCGGCTGGGATCGCCGCAACGTTTATTACTTCCAGATGCTCACCTCTCTGGCGGACAGCCTTGGCTTCGATATGGACGTGCCGTTCAAGAAGCTGAGCAAAGCCGTTCGCAAGAAGATCCTCTACGGTACCGGCAAGGAAAACGTGGAATTCCGCTATCTCAACGACCGCGGAGACATCATCAGCCGCAACCATCCGTTCGAGGGCATCATCCCCAACATGGAGCGCCGCTACCGGGAAACCGAATCGGAGGCGGTACGAGAGGACCTGGCCACTTACCTGTCCACCTCCACCTGTCCGAGCTGTCACGGTTCCCGGCTTCGGGAAGCCGCCCGGCATGTGTTCATCGACGAGATCACGCTGCCCCAGGTGGTACGCATGGCGGTAGGCAAGGCGTTCGACTATTTCGATCAGTTGAAACTGGCCGGCAGCCGGGGCGAAATCGCCGAGAAGATTCTCAAGGAAATCCGCGATCGTCTGCAGTTCCTGGTCAATGTCGGCCTGGACTATCTGACCCTGGAGCGCAGCGCCGAGACCTTGTCTGGTGGTGAAGCTCAGCGCATCCGCCTGGCCAGCCAGATCGGCGCCGGCCTGGTGGGGGTGATGTATGTGCTCGACGAACCCTCCATCGGCCTGCACCAACGCGACAACGAGCGCCTGCTCAGCACCCTGACCCGGCTGCGTGATCTCGGCAACACCGTGCTGGTGGTGGAGCATGACGAGGACGCCATCCGCATGGCGGACCATGTGATCGACATTGGCCCCGGCGCCGGCGTGCACGGTGGGCAGGTTGTGGCTCAGGGCAAGCCGGAAGACGTGGCCGGCAATCCAAAGTCCCTAACGGGCGATTATCTGTCCGGCCGCCGCGCCATTGCCGTGCCGAAAAAGCGGGTCGCCGCCAACGATCGCTGGCTGGAACTCACCGGCGCCAGCGGCAATAACCTCAAAGACGCTCATCTCAAACTGCCGGTGGGCCTGTTCACCTGCATTACCGGCGTCTCGGGTTCCGGCAAGTCCACCTTGATCAACCACACCCTGTACCCGGTGGCCGCCACCCGCCTGAACAAAGCCACCACCCTGCGCGCGTCTCCGTACCGGGAGATCAAGGGTCTGGACCACTTCGACAAGGTAGTGGATATCGATCAGAGCCCCATCGGCCGCACTCCACGTTCCAACCCGGCCACTTACACCGGCATTTTCACGCCGGTGCGGGAGTTGTTCGCCGGCACCCAGGAAGCCCGATCGCGGGGCTACAAGCCCGGCCGCTTCAGCTTCAACGTCAAGGGCGGCCGCTGCGAGGCCTGTCAGGGCGATGGTGTGATCAAGGTGGAAATGCACTTTCTGCCCGACATCTATGTTCCCTGCGAGGTGTGCGAAGGCAAACGCTACAATCGGGAAACCCTGGAAATCACCTACAAGGGCAAGAACATCTACGAAGTGCTGGAAATGACCGTGGAGGAAGGCCGCGAGTTTTTTGACGCCGTGCCGGCCCTGCAACGGCGTCTGCAGACACTGCTGGACGTGGGTCTGAGTTACATCAAACTGGGCCAGGCCGCCACCACCCTGTCCGGCGGTGAGGCGCAGCGGGTGAAACTGGCGCGGGAACTGTCCCGTCGCGATACGGGCAACACCCTCTACATTCTCGACGAACCCACCACCGGGCTGCACTTCCAGGATATCCAGCTACTGCTGGACGTACTCACCCGGCTGCGCGACCACGGCAACAGCATCGTCGTGATTGAGCACAATCTGGACGTGATCAAAACCGCCGACTGGATCGTCGATCTCGGCCCGGAGGGCGGTGATGGCGGCGGCGAGATCATTGCCGAGGGCACTCCGGAACAGGTGGTCAAGGTCAAAGCCAGCCACACCGGGCGCTTTCTGAAACCTCTACTGGGAAAAAAATAAAGTTCATCGCGGATTGGCGGGAAATCGACTCTTTGTGATGGGAAGCCTTGGTGCTTCGTAGGCGGGTCTTGCGGGTATCCCGGGTGTCCATGACCCGCCGTGAATACATCCCTGTAGACTTGCGTTCGGCGTCCTGCCTCACACAGTCATGGACACCCGGGATACCCGCAAGACCCTCGGTCACAGCCAACCGAAGGGTTCCGTGTTCTTTCCACCCAACCTTGATTCGAAGTTGAGCGCTTCAGAACTCGCGGAGTGTCGCCGGTCAGGGCGTTCCAGGACCGTGTTTGGCCAGGGATGGCCAAACCCGAGCGTACGGGGACGTATTCACAGCGTGTCCTGGAACCCCCTGACCGGTGACGCTCCCCTCCAGAAAGGCAAAACCCCGGATTGAAAGGAAGCCCTTCCCCTAATCCTCCACTGGGCGCCCGCGGTACATTCGTTTGCTTTTCTTCACCGGCTTGGGCGCCATGGCCAGGGAAGGTTTCTCCTCTGAACGGACCGCTTGGCCACGGTACATCTGACGAGGCGCCTCGGGCTCGGCCTGAAGCTCCGGCGCCAGGCTATCGATTTCGTTCAGCAATGCGCGGATCCGCGTGTCCTGGCTGACCCGCGCATAGTGTCTGAGCTGTTGGCGCAGGTCGGCATCAGACAATCGCAGCGCTACCGCGAATTCCTCGCGAATCAGGCGCCGGCATTGATTTACCAGACTGACCACCTGTCGGTGCATCAACCAGTGATCGCTCAACCCCGTTCTCATGCCTCCCCCCTTTTTCTTTCCTGAATAAAGAAGCAGCATCCATGCCAAACGCGCACCATAACGGAACATCCTTCCACGAAAGGCCCCCTGCCTCCTTGGAGGATCGTGACGCAGTCCACACTTCAGGCAACCGGTCCGAGCGGGGAGACGACGCTAACCGGATCGTCATAGAACACTTCTAGGTTGGGAAGTCCCCCCAATAACTCAAGAAGGGAGTTCCCACCATGCGTTCGACCCTGACTCGTTCCATGCTTGCCCTGTCCCTGCTCGGTCTGGCCACCGCCGCCTGCGCCAACAACGGCAAAGGCAACGGTTATGGCCACGGTGCCGATCACGGCCCCGACCGCCACCGCCCTGCCCATGTCGCCGGCGCGGTGGAACTGGGGCCGCGCCCCTACTATCTGGTGGACGACATGGATCCAGGCCCATTGAAGCAGCGCCTGCAATCCTGTGCCGAGCGGAAACGCCCGCAACGGCGCACGGACTGGTCCATCGGCCACCGGGGTGCCCCATTACAATTCCCGGAACATACCGAGGAATCCTATCGGGCCGCGGCTCGCATGGGCGCCGGTATTCTGGAATGCGATGTCGCTTTCACCCGGGATAAGGAACTGGTGTGCCGCCATTCCCAATGCGACCTACACACCACCACCAACATCCTGGCCACCGATCTGGCCGGCAAATGCAGCAGCCCGCCGGTGCCGCTGGGCAACGGCGAGTACGACTTCAGTAACGTAAGCTGCTGTACCAGTGATCTGACCCTGGAAGAATTCAAGAGCCTTGAAGGCAAGATGGACGCCGGCAATCCCGATGCCACCACGGTGGAGGAATACATGGCGGCCACACCGGACTGGCGCACCGATCTCTACAGCCAGAACGGCACCTTGATGAGCCACAAGGAAAGCATTGCACTGTTCCGGGAACTGGGCGTGAAGATGACACCGGAATTAAAGGCTCCCAGCGTCCCCATGCCCTACGACGGGGACTACACCCAGGAGCAGTATGCTCAGCAATTGATCAACGAATACAAGGAAGCCGGGGTCTCACCACGTCAGGTGTTCCCTCAATCCTTCAATCTGGACGATGTGCTCTACTGGATCAGCGCTGAGCCGGCCTATGGCCGCCAGGCGGTTTACCTGGACGATCGTGACGGCAGCGGGCTGGACCCGCAAAACCCCGGCACCTGGGAACCAGACATGGCCACCCTGGCCGGACAAGGCGTGAATTATCTGGCGCCGCCGCTGTGGATGCTGGTCACCACCGATGACAACAACCAGATCGTCCCCAGCGAGTACGCCCGCGCCGCCCGCGCCGCCGGCTTGCGGTTGATTGCCTGGTCACTGGAGCGCTCCGGCCCATTGGCTTCGGGAGGCGGCTGGTATTACCAGAGCGTCAATGAGGCCATAAACAATGACGGCGACACCCTGACACTACTGGACGTGCTGGCCCGGGACGTAGGGGTTACCGCGGTATTCTCCGACTGGCCCGCAACCACCACCTTCTACGCCAACTGCATGGGCTTATAACACCATGACGGAGCCGGGCGTCAGCCCGGCTCTGGCCCCTCGGACAACTCTGGCAGGCTGATGACGGCTAACGGATACCGACGTACAGGGTGACCTTGTCGGTGCTCTCGTAAACCTCATAATCCGTTTCGAAGACTCTCCGCGGCGCCTCCGCCGACTCGAAATAGGCCCATACCCGCGCCCAGGTTTCCGGGACGATCTTGTCCAGTTGCCCCTGCCCTTCAAAAGCCAGATAGTCGCCGGCATTGAGTACCGCCGTGACGTAGTCTTCCGGCACCTTGGCCTCATCGGTGACTTCGACACCGGCCAGCACGCTGTATTCGCCTTCCGCGCCATTACTGTACTCGGTGTAAACGCCATACACCGGGGATCCCGCCGCCTTATCCGGAATCACCTCATTCAGTTTTTCGCTTTCAAAGCTTTGCCACAGGCGGGGAATGCGGGCGTCATCCGACCGCATTTCAAGTTCATTGCTGGTACGTATCTGAATGCCGGCGACAATTCGGCCGGGTTGTTTCACCACACGGGGCTCGGTCATAGATATCTCCATTACGACGTCGGCGTAAGCGGCGCCGGCTCTCCGGCCAGCGCCCCGTGGAAAGAAATCACAGCGCTTCCAGAATCGCCGCCATATCGTCGGCGTGCTCTTCCTCCTGGGCCAGGATCTCTTCCATGATACGGCGGGTAGTGGGGTCTTTGTCGCCCAGATAGGAGGCGATCTCACGATAGCTGTCAATGGCGATCCGCTCGGCGATCAGGTCCTCGCGCACCATATCCTTGAGAGTCTCCCCTTCCACGTATTCCGCGTGGGACCGGCTTTGCAAGCCTTCGGGGGAGAAATTCGGCGCGCCTCCCAACTGTACGATACGCTCGGCCAGCCAGTCGGCGTGCTGTTGTTCCTGCTGGGCATGCTCTAGAAATTCTTCGGCGGCGATACTGGCGTTCAGCCCATCCGCCATATAGTAGTGCCGCTTGTAACGCAGCGTGCAGACGATTTCCGTGGCCAGAGCCGCGTTCAACAGCTCGATCACCTGAGTGCGGTCAGCGTTGTACCCCTCGGTCACGGCCCCTTGTTCGATGTGCTTACGGGCTCGTTCACGCAATGTTTTGATATCGGTCAGAAACGGTTGCTTATCGCTCATGATACCTCCCTGCGGATTCAGACATGGAACCTGGGTCTGACTAGTGATGCTCCCCGCCGCCGGGGAACACAAGAGGGACAAACGCAAAATTGCGTAAAGTCGGAAGCCGCCAATCACTCAGGTCAGCGTCTTCAGGGCCTCATCAAGGCTCGGAGAGAACCTCAGCTGTTCGGCCTGCGGCGCCATACCAGCGCGGGCCAGAGTCTTGAGAGGCTGGAAGCCCAGATCCGCCACCACTACCCGACAACCACGGGCGGCGCAGCGGTCGACGAAGCCCTGCAGAGCGGAAACACCGCCACCATCGAGCACCGATACGCCATCCATATACAGCACCACACCAGACCGGCCGGCAGCCAGCTCGTCGGCTTCAGCGAAGACCCTGTCGGCGGCGGCGAAGAACAGCGGTCCCACGATTTTGAGCACGCCCCACTGTCCCGGAATCGGATAGTCGCGCAACCGTGGCGAATGGGTGATGTCGGAGATCCGCGTCATGGCGGCGATTTCACGCATGAACAACAAAGCGGCCAGCAACACCCCCACGGTGATGGCCACCACCATATCGAGAAATACCGTAAGGGAGAAACAGGTCAGAAAGACCAGCACCTCGCCCAGGGGAGCACGACGGAGCAGGCGCACCGCCTTGTGCGCCTCGCTCATGTTCCAGGCCACCATCATCAGCAACGCCGCCATTGCCGGCATCGGCAAATAGGCCAGCCAGGGCCCTAATGCCACCATGCCCAGCAGTACCACCAGGGCATGGATCATGGAGGCCACCGGCGACCTAGCTCCCGCTTTGAAATTGGCGGCGGACCGGGCAATTGCCGCGGTAGCGGTGATACCGCCAAAAAACGGCGCCACCAGATTACCAATGCCCTGCCCCAATAATTCACTATTGGCGCTATGGCGTTTACCCGACATACCGTCCAGAACCACCGCGCACAACAACGATTCAATAGCCCCCAGCATGGCAATGGCAAACGCTGCCGGCACCAATTCCCGCAGAGACGCCCACGACCAGAGATGGCTGTCACCACCGCCAGCGCCGTGATTCCAGGGCCAATCGAAGGCCGGTAATACCGGTGGAATTCCGTACCCCCGGGAGCCATCCGGCAGCAGAAAAGTGAAACGGGAACCCAGGGTCTCCACCGGCAATTGATAGCGGCTGAGCCCCCAGGCCAGCAGCGAGCCGATCAAGACCGCGGGTAAATGGGCGGGCAGCGGCGTTCTGAGACGCGGCCAGAGGATAAGAGTGGCCAGCGTTACCACCGCCACCAGCAGACTGGGGCCATGTAGCCCCGGCAGGTACTGAATCAGCGCCGCCCACTTTTGCAGATAACCTTCGGGGGCCGGTCCGCTATTGAGTCCGAGGAAGTCACTGAGCTGGAGGGTCGCGATCACCACCGCGATTCCCGCGGTGAAACCCAGCGTTACCGCCTGGGGGATGTACTCGATCAACCGCCCCAGCCGACACAGCGCCATCAGGAGTAACATGGCGCCAGCCAACACCGATGCCATCAGTAATCCAGGCAAGCCGTGACTCTGCGCCACCGGATAGAGGATCACCACGAAGGCGGCGGTCGGCCCCGAGACACTGAAGCGCGAGCCCCCGGTCAAGGCAATCAGAAAGCCGGCGATAATGGCGGTGTACAGCCCATGCTGGGGAGGTACCCCGCTGGCAATGGCCAGCGCCATGGATAAGGGAATGGCGATGACACCAACCGTGAGCCCAGCGACCAGGTCCTTTCTCAGCGCGCCCGCGCCATAGCCCTCCGCCACGCACTCCCGCAGCGCATAACCTATTTTCAACGAGAACAGATAGCGACGGTGCGACATAAAGGCCCGATCCCATTGAAGAGAAATGAGATGAGCATTATATTCCTATTCAACATTCACTCAATGTTAATCAAATTAACATGGAAAAACGCACTGCCCGCCTCACCCTTCTTATTGATCCTCGCAAAAAGCGCGCGTTCGAACAGCTCTGCGCCCGCGAGGACGTAACGCCATCCCAGAAAGTCCGGCAATTCATTCGGGAGTATGTCCAGGCACAAATGGGCCCGGATTGGCTGGAACAGGCGGACGCCTTTCCAGAGCAAGAAGAGGACGATCACAAGTGATCGTGAAGGGTCGCCGCCAGGAATGACGGATACAAAAAAGCCGGGCTGTACCCGGCTTTTTCGTTGATGCGGAAGGCTACGCCTTTATTCAGCGTCGGCGGCTTCACCCGGCTCGGGACGATCCACCAGTTCCACATAAGCCATCGGGGCGTTGTCGCCGGCACGGAAGCCCATTTTCAGGATCCGTACATAGCCGCCCGGACGCGCTTTGTAGCGCGGGCCCAGTTCATTGAACAGCTTACCCACCACTTCCTTGGACCGGGTCCGGCTGAACGCCAGGCGACGGTTGGCCACGGAATCTTCCTTGGCCAGGGTGATCAGGGGCTCAGCAACACGACGCAACTCCTTTGCCTTCGGCAAGGTGGTCTTGATCGCTTCGTGTTCCAACAGCGACACCGCCATGTTACGGAACATGGCCTGACGATGTGAGCTGTTCCGATTCAGTTTTCTGCCGCTCTTGCGATGACGCATGGTTCTATTCCTATCTTCAAGGGCGCTTCACAGCGTCCACGACAACTCAATTAGCGCAATTTGGTGTTCAGTCGGTCATCATCACGGAGGCTGACCGGCGGCCAGTTCTCCAGACGCATGCCCAGCGCCAACCCTTTGGAAGCCAGCACATCCTTGATCTCGGTGAGCGACTTCTTGCCGAGGTTCGGCGTTTTCAACAACTCCACCTCGGTCCGCTGTACCAGATCGCCGATGTAGTAAATATTCTCGGCTTTCAGACAGTTGGCGGAACGTACCGTCAGTTCAAGATCATCCACCGGGCGCAGCAGGATGGGATCAACCTCCTCCCGTTCCTGTTTCGGCTCGGGCTTGGCATCCTGCTCCAGATCGACAAATACCGCGATCTGTTGCTGCAGGATGGTGGCCGCGCGACGAATGGCTTCCTCGGGATCAATGGTCCCGTTGGTTTCCAGGTCGATAACCAGCTTATCCAGGTCGGTCCGCTGCTCCACCCGGGCAGCTTCCACCACATAGGCCACACGGCGCACGGGGCTGAAGCTGGCGTCCAGTTGCAGACGGCCGATGCCACGGGTCTCGTCGTCATCGCTGCGACGGTTGTCCGCGGGCACATAACCGCGACCTTTTTCCACCTTCATGCGGACACGCAATTCGGTGTCGCCGGTGATGGTACAGATCAGGTGCTCCGGGTTGACGACCTCCACGCTGTGATCACGCTGGATGTCATCTGCGGTCACGTCACCCGGGCCTTTCTTGACCAGTTCCAGGACCGCTTCTTCCCGGTCTTCCATCTTCAAAGCCACACCCTTGAGGTTCAGAAGGATGTTGATCACATCTTCCTGAATACCGTCAATGGTGGAGTATTCGTGCTGTACGCCATCGATCTCCACTTCAGTGATGGCGCATCCCGGCATGCTGGACAACAGGATGCGGCGCAGCGCCGTGCCCAGCGTATGCCCAAAACCCCGCTCCAGCGGCTCAAGCACAACCTTGGCGTGGGTCTCGCTGATCGCGTTGACCGCGATCGAGCGGGGCGTGAGAAATTCGTTCACGGCGGTCATAGAGATCCCTCAGGCAGTCCTTACTTGGAGTACAGCTCGACGATCAGGTTTTCATTGATCTCCGCGGGGAGATCGATGCGCTCCGGCAGCGCCTTGAAAGTACCTTCGAGCTTCTTCTCGTCCACTTCCAACCAGGTCGGGAAGCCACGTTGCTGAGCCAGCTCCATGGCGTTTTTCACACGCAGCTGGTTCTTGGACTTCTCACGCACGGTGATCACGTCACCGGCGCTGATCTGGTAGGACGGAATGTTAACGGACTGACCGTTAACCAGGATCGCACGGTGAGATACCAGCTGACGCGCTTCAGAGCGGGTAGCGCCGAAGCCCATGCGGTAAACCACGTTGTCCAAACGACCTTCCAGCAGTTGCAGCAGTACTTCGCCGGTGGCGCCACGGGAGCGGGCCGCCTTCTTGTAGTAGCTACGGAACTGCTTTTCCAGCACGCCGTACATACGACGCACTTTCTGCTTCTCGCGCAGCTGCACGCCGTAGTCGGACAGGCGGCTGGGGCGACGGCCAGCGGCGGCCTGGCCCGGGGGCTGCTCCGCCTTGCACTTGGATTCCAGCGGACGGATGCCGCTCTTCAAAAACAGGTCAGTGCCTTCACGACGGGAAAGCTTGCACTTGGGACCGAGGTATCTTGCCATCTTGCTCTAACTCCCGTTACACGCGGCGCTTCTTCGGCGGACGGCAACCATTGTGCGGAATCGGCGTCACGTCCTGAATATGGGTAATCTTGTAACCACAGGCGTTCAGCGCCCGAATGGAAGACTCGCGACCCGGACCCGGGCCTTTCACCCGCACTTCCAGATTCTTCAAGCCATAATCCTTGGCGGCGTTTCCGGCGTTTTCGGCAGCCACCTGGGCCGCGAACGGGGTGCTCTTGCGAGAGCCACGGAAACCCGCGCCACCAGAGGTCGCCCAGGACAACGCGTTGCCTTGACGATCAGTGATGGTAATGATGGTGTTATTGAAAGAAGCGTGTACGTGAGCGATGCCATCCGCAACGGTCCGCGTTACCTTCTTCCGACGTGCGCCACTGTCTCTTTTCGCTTTAGCCATGATGCCTATCCAAATTCAGGACTTACTTGCGGATCGGTTTCCGCGGGCCCTTACGGGTGCGGGCGTTGGTTTTGGTGCGCTGACCGCGCAGCGGCAAGCCGCGACGATGACGGATGCCACGGTAGCAGCCCAGATCCATCAACCGCTTGATATTCATGTTGATTTCCCGACGCAGGTCGCCCTCCGTGGAAACCTTGGCAACCTCCGCACGGATCGCGTCCAGCTGATCGCCGGACAGATCACGAATCTTAACCTCCGGCGCAATGCCGGTCTGCTCGCAAATCTGGCGAGCACGGGTGCGGCCGATCCCGAAAATATAGGTGAGGGAAATCACCGTATGTTTGTTGTCCGGGATGTTTACGCCTGCAATACGGGCCATCCGAATATCTCCGATTCACAAAGCGGTATCGCCAGTCTCTGGCGCCGAAAGGCGGGAGAGTCTAGCGTTACACCGACTGAATTTCAACCAATCTCTAGGAAAGAAGCTCGCCAATTAACCCTGACGCTGCTTGTGCCGCGGCTCGGCACTGCAGATCACCATGACCCGGCCCTTGCGGCGGATCACTTTGCAGTTACGGCAGATCTTCTTTACAGAAGCCTGAACTTTCATCGCACTCGCCTCACTATCTCGGCCGCTAAGGCCCTGTTAACGCACCAGACCGGTGCCGCCATACCCTTTCAGGTTGGCTTTCTTCATCAGTTTTTCGTACTGAGTGGACATCAAATGGGAATTCACCTGGCCCCAGAAGTCCATCACTACGACTACCACGATCAGCAGCGAAGTACCGCCCAGATAGAAGGGTACATTCCAGATCGCCTGCAGGCCCAACGGCAACAGACAAACCAGCGTCATGTATACGGCACCGATCAGAGTCAGACGGCCCATCACGGTATCGATGTAACGCGCTGATTGCTCACCGGGGCGAATACCCGGGATATAAGCCCCGGATTTCTTCAGGTTGTCCGCCACGTCCTTCGGGTTGAATACCAACGCCGTATAGAAGTAGCAGAAGAACATGATCGCCAACGTAAACAACAGAATGTACAGCGGCGTACCCGGCAACAGCGCATCGCTCACCCGGCGCAGGGTCATCCCCCACCAGGAATCCGGGTTGGAATCACTGAACCATTGGGTCAGCGACGCCGGAAACAGCAGGATGGAACTGGCGAAAATCGCCGGAATCACACCCGCCATGTTCACTTTCAGCGGCAAATGGCTTTGCTGCGCGGCGTATACCCGGCGGCCTTGCTGGCGTCGGGCATAGTTCACGGTAATACGGCGTTGACCGCGCTCCACGAACACCACACCGAAAATCACCGCCACGGCCACCAGAAACACCATCAGCATAGCCAACAGCCCCAGCTCGCCCTGCCGGGCGGACTCGAAGGTCTGCGCCACCGCGCCGGGCAAACCGGCAACGATGGAGGCGAAAATCAGCATGGAAATGCCGTTCCCGATGCCCCGCTCGGTGATTTGTTCACCCAGCCACATCAGGAAAATCGTTCCCGTCACCAACGAGGTCACGGCCACGAAATAGAAGCTCGCCACCTGCATGCTGTCAGCGCCTTCCGGCAACAGGGTAATCCCCTGGCTCTTCAGGCCCGCGCATACCCCGAAAGACTGCACCAGCGCCAGGGCGACGGTCAGATAACGGGTATACTGAGTAATCTTGCGGCGTCCCTGCTCCCCTTCCTTGCGCAGCTGCTCAAGGCTGGGCACTACCGCGGTCATCAGCTGAATAACGATGCTCGCGGTAATGTACGGCATGATGCCAAGTGCAAAAATACTCATGCGCTCCAGAGAGCCACCGGAGAACATGTTGAACAAGCCAAGGATGGTATCCCGGTTCTGGTTGAACATCTGTTCCAACATGTCCGGGTTCATACCCGGTACCGGAATATGCGCCCCGATCCGGAACACCAACAGGGCCCCAAGCAGGAATCCGATACGACGCCACAACTCCCGAGTGGCACCACCGCTTGCTGCGACGGCACCACTGTTAAGCGTTTGTGCACGGTTCTTGGCCATAGCCCGGTTCCTGTTATTCCTCGACTTTACCGCCGGCTTTTTCCACCGCTTCGCGGGCGCCTTTGGTGATCGCCACGCCACGCACCGTCACGGCACGGTCAATACCGCCACGCAGCACGATTTTGGCGCGCTTCTTGTCAGAACGAACCACGCCAGCGGCTTTCAAAGCGGCCAGGTCGATCACGTCGCCTTCCACTTTCGCCAGCTCTTCCAGGCGTACTTCAGCGGTTGCCATTGCCAGCTTGGACGTGAAACCGAACTTCGGTACACGGCGCTGCAGCGGCATCTGTCCACCTTCAAACCCGGGCTTCACGGTGCCACCGGAACGGGATTTCTGACCTTTGTGGCCACGACCGCCCGTTTTACCGAGACCGGAGCCGATACCGCGGCCAACCCGTTTCTGGGCCGGACGGGAACCTTCAGCGGGATGCAGATCATTCAAACGCATCGCTTATTCTCCCTCTACCCGTACCATGTACGCGACTTTGTTAATCATGCCGCGTACCGCAGGGGTGTCTTCAACTTCAACGGTATGGCCAATACGGCGCAGACCGAGACCACGCACACAGGCCTTGTGCTTTTCCAGCCGGCCGTTGGTGCTTTTTACCTGCGTTACCTTGATCTTGTCAGCCATCGTTACGTTCCGTCTGTCTGCGCTTAGCTCAGGATCTCTTCGACCGTTTTACCGCGCTTGGCGGCAACGGATTCCGCGGAGGCCATCGCTTTCAAACCCTCGAACGTGGCGCGAACCACATTCACCGGGTTGGTGGAACCATAGCACTTGGCCAGTACGTTCTGTACACCGGCCACTTCCAGCACGGCGCGCATGGCACCACCGGCGATTACACCGGTACCGTCGCTGGCCGGTTGCATGAACACCTTGGAGGCGCCGTGCCGAGCCTTGATCGGATGCTGAATGGTGGTGCCATTGAGCTCCACCTGAATCATGTTGCGACGGGCAGCTTCCAGGGCCTTCTGGATGGCGGCGGGCACTTCGCGGGCCTTACCGCGACCGAAACCCACTTTGCCATTACCGTCACCCACCACGGTCAAAGCAGTGAAGCCGAAAATACGGCCGCCTTTCACCACCTTGGCAACCCGGTTCACCTGAACCAGCTTCTCCTGGAGACCTTCGTTGGGATCAACTTTCGCCATAACCAAGTACCCTTAGAATTTAAGCCCGTTTTCGCGTGCGGCATCCGCCAGCGCCTTGACCCGGCCGTGATAACGGAAACCAGAACGGTCAAAGGCCACGCTTTCGATACCCGCCTCTTTAGCGCGTTGAGCGATCAACTCACCAACTTTAGCGGCGGCTTCAGAATTACCCGTCGCGCCAGCACGCAGGTCTTTTTCCACCGTGCTCGCGGAGGCCAGCACGCGATCACCAGCAGTGCTGATGATTTGCGCGTAAATATGGCGCGGAGTGCGATGCACGGAAAGACGAAGCTCGCCCAGCTCACGAATCTTCAGGCGAGTACGCTTTGCCCTGCGCAGACGTGCAACTTTCTTGTCCATCATGGCTTCAGTCTCAACGATTATTTCTTCTTGGCTTCCTTACGGCGCACTTGCTCATCAGCATAGCGCACCCCTTTGCCCTTGTAGGGCTCGGGCGGGCGGAAGCCCCGAACATTGGCGGCCACCTGGCCCACCAGCTGCTTATCGATACCCTTGATGACGATTTCCGTCTGACTCGGGGTCTCAATGGTGATCCCTTCGGGCAGCTCATAGGCTACCGGATGAGAAAAGCCCAGCGTCAGATTCAGGGTCTTGCCCTGGGCCTGAGCACGGTAACCAACGCCGTTCAACAGCAGGCGGCGTTCGAAGCCCGCGGAGACACCGGTGACCATGTTATTGACCAGAGCACGCGTGGTACCGGCCACGGCCCAGGCCTGCTGAGACTCCTCACGGGGCTTGACGGAGAACACGCCGTCATCCACGGCCACTTCCACCAAATCGTGCACCTGGTGTTCCAGGCTGCCCTTGGACCCTTTCACGGTCACCTTCTGGCCGTCGATAGCTACCTCGACGCCTTTGGGCAGGTTAACCGGATTTTTCGCTACTCTAGACATCGCTGCACCTAATCCGTCTACACCAAAACCTTAGGACACTTCGCAGATCAGCTCGCCGCCGACATTCGCCTGGCGGGCGGCGCGATCGGAAATGATGCCCTGGTTGGTGGACACGATCATCACACCCAGGCCACCTTTCACCTTGGGAATCTCACCGGCGCCTTTGTATACACGCAGGCCCGGACGGCTCACCCGAGCGATCTTCTCGATCACCGGCTGGCCTTCAAAATAACGCAGTTGAACGGTCAGCGTCGGTTTGGCGTCGCCAGACACCGCGTAACCGTCGATGTAACCTTCTTCCTTCAGAACCTTGGCAATGGCTTCCTTGGCCTTTGAGGAGGGAATCTCCACCTCGACTTTACGAGCCATTTGCGCGTTGCGAATACGGGTAAACATATCCGCCAGGGTATCTTGCATGCTCATGCTGCAGTTGCTCCGCTACTCTTTGCTTACCAGCTGGATTTAACCAGCCCGGGAACGTCACCACGCATCGCTGCTTCACGCAGTTTAATGCGGCTCAGGCCGAATTTGCGGTAGTAACCATGCGGACGGCCGGTAAGGCGGCAGCGGTTACGCTGGCGAACCGGAGAAGAGTCCCGTGGCAGCTTCTGCAGCTCCAGCTGAGCCTCCCACTTCGCTTCGGGTTCCGCGTTGGGATCCTGGATAACCGCTTTCAGCGCGGCACGCTTGGTGGCGTAACGCTGAACCAACTTGGCGCGCTTCGCCTCCCGGTTTTTCATAGAGACCTTTGCCATGACAAATCCTCTTAGCCTTTCAGCGGGAAGTTGAAGGCGCGCAGCAGCGCCCGTGCTTCGTCATCGGTCTTGGCCGTGGTGGTGATGGTGATATCCAGACCACGCAGCTTGTCGACCTTGTCGAAATCGATTTCCGGGAACACGATTTGCTCCCGCAGACCCATGGAGTAGTTGCCACGGCCGTCAAAGGACTTCGGGTTCAGACCCCGGAAGTCACGGACACGCGGGATTGCCACGGATACCAGGCGTTCCAGGAACTCGTACATACGACGGTTACGCAGGGTCACCTTGCAGCCGATCGGCCAACCTTCACGGATCTTGAAGCCCGCCACGGACTTGCGTGCCTTGGTGACCAGCGGCTTCTGACCGGCGATGGCGGTCATATCCGACAGCGCACCTTCGATCGCCTTCCGGTCCGCGGCCGCTTCACCCACACCCATGTTCAGGGTGATCTTGGTGATGCGGGGCACCTCCATGACGTTCTTGTAACCGAACTCATCGCGGAGTTTCGGCACAATCTCTTCGTTGTAAACCTTCTTCAGATCACTCATGGTTCACCTAACCTCACGCGTCCAGCGCTTCGCCGTTGGACTTGAAGAACCGCACTTTTTTGCCGTCCTCGAAACGGACGCCGACACGATCGGCCTTCTGGGTCTTCGCATTCCAGATGGCCACATTGGAAGCGTGAATACCCGCCTCCTGCTGAACAATGCCACCTTGAATACCGCGGTTAGGGTTGGCGCGAACGTGTTTTTTCACCATGTTCACACCGGAGACAAGAAGGCGGCCGTTAGGGAGCACACGCTGTACCTGGCCCCGCTTACCTTTGTCCTTGCCCGCGATTACGATGACTTCGTCATTGCGCTTGATCTTGAGCATTGCCTTAACCCGCCTTTAAAGAACTTCCGGTGCCAGGGAGATGATCTTCATGAACTGGTCATTACGCAGTTCACGGGTCACCGGCCCAAAGATCCGGGTGCCGATCGGAGCCTTGTTGTTGTTCAACAGGACCGCGGCGTTTTCGTCAAAACGAATCACAGAACCATCGGGGCGACGTACACCACGACGGGTACGTACCACGACAGCGCTCATCACGTCGCCTTTTTTAACACGACCACGCGGAATCGCTTCCTTTACTGTGACCTTGATGATGTCACCAATGCCTGCATAGCGGCGGTGGGAGCCACCCAGCACCTTGATGCACTGCACTCGACGAGCGCCGCTGTTATCGGCGACTTCGAGCATGGTTTCGGTCTGAATCATCGCTTACTCTCTCCAACTCCTGCCCTGTGCAGGCAGCCACAGCATTCTCTCATCAGGCCTTGACGGCCTGCTCCACTACGCTGACCAGCATCCAGCTTTTACGCTTGGACAGCGGACGGCATTCTTCGATGGTGACCAGGTCGCCTTCGCCACACTGGTTTTGCTCATCGTGAGCCATCAGTTTGGTAGAACGCTTGATGATCTTGCCATAAATGGGGTGCTGTACCCGGCGCTCAACCAATACGGTGATGGTCTTATCACCTTTACTGGAAATCACTTTACCGGTAACGGTCCGGCGCAGTTTCTGTTTCGCCTCTGCCATGATTAGTTACCCTGTTTTTCCCGCAGAATGGTCTTCACACGTGCAATATCACGGCGGACCGTCCCAAGCTGATGGGTTTGGGAAAGCTGACCGGATGCTTTCTTCATGCGCAGCTTGAACTGTTGTTCCAGCAGCTCAAGGTGCTGCTCGCGCAACTGCTCAACACTCTTTTCTTTCAGTTCGCTCGCTTTCATGGCTTACATCACCGTCCGAGTCACGACACGGGTGCTGACCGGCAGCTTGGCTGCGGCCAGACGGAACGCTTCACGCGCCACGTCTTCGGAAACACCTTCCATTTCGTAGAGCATGCGGCCCGGCTGAATCTGGGCTACCCAGTACTCCACGCTACCTTTACCTTTACCCATCCGCACTTCCAGCGGTTTCTGGGTAATCGGCTTATCGGGGAAGACCCGAATCCAGATCTTACCGCCCCGTTTGATGTGACGGGTCATGGCCCGACGAGCCGCTTCGATCTGACGCGCGGTGATCCGGCCACGGCCGGTGGCCTGCAGGCCGATGGTGCCAAAAGACACCTTGTTGCCGCGCTGTGCCAGGCCACGGTTACGGCCCTTATGAATTTTCCGGAATTTGGTACGCTTCGGCTGCAACATCGTTCGTTACCTTTTAACCACGGCCGCGCTTTTTCGCGCCCTTGGACTGCTTCTGCTCTTCCTGAACCTGCTCCATGCCACCGAGCACTTCGCCACGGAAGATCCAGACCTTCACACCGATGGTTCCGTAGGTGGTCTCAGCACGCACGTTGGCGTAATCGATGTCCGCACGCAGAGTATGCAGCGGCACGCGACCTTCACGGTACCATTCCGTACGAGCAATCTCGGCACCACCCAGACGACCAGAAAGCTGGACCCGAATACCTTCGGCACCGGCCTTGAGCGCGTTCTGCACCGCTCGCTTCATAGCGCGGCGGAACATAACACGACGTTCGATCTGGCCAGCGATATTATCGGCTACCAGGCGAGCATCCACGTCAGGCTTACGCACTTCCTCGATGTTGATGTGCACCGGAACACCCATCTTGGCTGCTACGTCGCGACGCAGGCGCTCAACGTCCTCGCCCTTCTTGCCGATCACGATCCCCGGACGAGCCGTTGAGATAGTGATGCGGACGTTTTCGGACGGACGCTCGATTTTAATCCGGCTCACCGAGGCATTCTTGAGGCGCTTGAACAGATATTCACGCACCTCGAGATCGGTTACCAGGCAGTCTGCGTAGGTCTTGGGACCCGCATACCACAGGGAGTTGTGCTCCTTGACGATGCCCAGACGAATACCGATCGGATGAACTTTCTGACCCATCTGGTTACTCCTGACCTTCCGAGACTTTTACAGTGATGTGGCAGGTACGCTTGAGAATGCGATCCGCCCGCCCTTTCGCGCGAGGACGAATACGCTTCATCGACATGCCTTCATCCACGTAGATGGTGGATACTTTCAGCTCATCCACATCGGCGCCGTCGTTGTTTTCCGCGTTAGCAATCGCGGACTCCAGCACCTTCTTAACAATCTTGGCCGCCTTCTTGGGGCTAAAGGCGAGAACATTCAACGCCTTTTCCACCTCCAGACCTCGGATCTGGTCGGCCACCAGGCGGGCTTTCTGAGCCGAAATTCTTGCGCCCCGCAGACGGGCTGCAACTTCAGTCGCCATGGCTGTCACCTTATCGCTTAGCCTTTTTGTCCACGATATGCCCGCGGAAGTTACGGGTCAGGGCGAATTCGCCCAGCTTGTGGCCCACCATGTGCTCGGAAACCAATACCGGAACATGCTGACGGCCGTTATGTACCGCGATGGTCAAACCCACCATCTCCGGGATGATCATGGAGCGACGGGACCAGGTTTTGATCGGCTTACGGGAGCCGGCTTCCACCGCTTCTTCCACCTTCTTCAACAGGTGGTGATCCAGAAACGGACCTTTTTTCAGTGAACGTGGCACAGCCTGAACCTCTCTCTATCCCTTACTTACGACGGTCGCGCACAATCATCTTGGAGGTGCGCTTGTTGGTACGGGTTTTGTGGCCCTTGGTCGGCACACCCCAGGGGGTTACCGGATGACGGCCACCGGACGTACGCCCTTCACCACCACCATGGGGGTGATCCACGGGGTTCATGGCCACACCGCGAACGGTGGGACGAACACCGCGCCAGCGGGTTGCGCCGGCCTTACCCAGCGAGCGCAGGCTGTGCTCACTGTTGGATACCTGCCCGATGGTGGCGCGACATTCAGCGTGCACCTTACGCATCTCGCCAGAGCGCAAACGCAGGGTCACATACTGTCCGTCCTTCGCCAGCAGCTGGACAGAAGTACCCGCGGAGCGAGCCAGCTGACCACCTTTACCGGGCTTCAGTTCCACGTTATGAATCGTGGAACCCAGCGGAATGTTGCGCAGCGGCAGAGTATTGCCCACCTTGATCGGGGCATCTTCGCCGGACTGAACACGATCGCCCGCCTTCAGATCCTTTGGCGCCAGAATGTAACGACGCTCGCCATCCAGATACTTCACCAGCGCGATGTGCGCGGAACGGTTCGGATCGTATTCCAGACGCTCCACCACACCCTGGACACCGTCTTTATTACGACGGAAATCCACTACGCGGTATTTCTGCTTGTGACCACCACCTTTATGACGGGTGGTGATACGGCCGTTATTGTTACGGCCGCCGTTCTTGGCCTTGGCTTCCAGCAAGGGCGCGTAGGGAGCACCTTTGTGCAGCTCCTCATTGACCACCTTTACGACAAAGCGGCGGCCCGGAGAAGTCGGCTTGGTCTTAACAATCGCCATGATTACTCACTCCCTTACCTTACTCAGCGCCCAGGAAGTCGATATCCTGGCCTTGTTCAAGGGACACGTAGGCCTTCTTCCAGTCGCTACGCTTACCGGCGACACGACCGAAGAACTTGCGCTTGCCTTTCACGTTCAAAGTCCGAACGTTGCGCACCTTAACCTCGAACAGCGCTTCCACGGCGGCCTTGATTTCCGCCTTGGTGGCATCTTTTGCCACTTTGAAAGCAAAGGCATTGCTGCGCTCGGTGGCGTCAGTGGCCTTTTCGGAAAAGTGCGGTGCAAGCAGCACTTTTAAAATGCGCTCTTTGTTCATGCCAGCGCCTCCTCAAGTTTCTTCAGAGCCGGCACGGTCACCAACACCTTGTCAAAGGCGATCAGGCTGACCGGATCCACACCGCTAGCATCGCGAATGTCGACCTTCGGCAGGTTACGAGCCGCCAAATACAGATTCTCATCCACATCGTCAGTCACGATGAGAACATTGCTCAGGTTCAGATCCTTGAGCTTGGCGGCCACCTGCTTGGTTTTCGGGGTGTCGACGGAGAAGTCGTCCACCACAACCAGGCGCTCCTGGCGAACCAGCTCGGACAAAATGCAGCGCAGCGCGCCACGATACATTTTGCGGTTTACTTTCTGTGAGTGGTCACGGGGCACCGCGGCAAACGTTTTGCCGCCGCCACGCCACAGCGGGCTACGAATGGTACCGGCGCGAGCGCGACCGGTGCCTTTCTGCCGCCAGGGCTTACGACCACCACCACTGACATCAGAGCGGCTTTTCTGCGCTTTGGAACCTTGACGGGTACCCGCCAGGTAAGCAGTCACAACCTGATGAACCAGAGGCTCGTTGAAGTCCTTGCCGAAGGCGACTTCAGACACAGTAACGGTACCTCCAGAGGCGGTATTGAGATTCATCCTCTATTCCTCTTTCAGGCCTTCGCCTTCACTGCCGGGATCACGATCACATCACCACCGGCCGCGCCGGGGACCGCACCCTTAACCAGCAACAGATTCTTTTCCACGTCCACGCGCACGACTTCCAGATTCTGAACCGTCACACGCTCGGCACCCATGTGGCCCGCCATTTTCTTGCCCTTGAATACGCGGCCCGGGGTTTGGTTCTGACCGATGGAACCCGGAGCGCGGTGGGACAGAGAGTTACCGTGAGTGGCGTCCTGAGTACGGAAATTCCAACGCTTAACCGTACCGGCGAAACCTTTACCCTTGGAGGTACCGGTTACGTCCACGATCTGGCCAGCCTCGAACACTTCCAGGGTCAGCTCGCCGCCAACCTGCAAATCGCCCGCCGGAGCGCGGAATTCACCCACAGTGCGGCCAGCTTCCACGCCCGCCTTGGCGAAGTGACCCGCCATTGGCTTGGTCACTCGGGTTGCGCGGCGCTCGCCAACCGTCACTTGCACGGCCTCGTAGCCATCTGTCTCTTCGGTCTTAATCTGGCTCACCCGATTCGGGGACACTTCAATCACGGTCACCGGAACACTGACACCGTCTTCAGTGAACACCCGGGTCATCCCGCATTTTCGACCGATTACACCAATCGCCATTGTCTACCTCTTCACAACCTGTTGCGGCCAGGCCGCACGTTGTTGTCTCAGGCTGAGTTATCCCAGGCTGATCTGCACATCCACACCAGCGGCCAGATCCAGCTTCATCAGTGCGTCCACGGTCTTGTCCGTGGGCTCCACGATGTCCACCATCCGCTTGTGGGTACGGATCTCGTACTGATCCCGCGCATCTTTGTTAACGTGCGGAGAGACCAGCACCGTAAACCGTTCTTTACGCGTGGGCAGAGGGATCGGACCCTGTACCTGCGCACCCGTGCGTTTTGCCGTATCCACGATCTCCTGGGCGGACTGATCGATCAGGCGATGATCAAAAGCCTTGAGACGGATTCGGATTCTCTGGTTAGCCATAGCTAACAAACTCCAGACTGTTTCGAACCATACTTTAGATGGCAAAAAGCCCGCCCATCCTTCTCATCCGAAGGAGGTGGGTGTCAAAACAAGCCCGGGAACGATGCCCCGGTTGATCGCGCCCTTTCCAGTACTAACACTGGAAAGAGGGCGCAGAGTATATAGACAAAAGAAGGCCGGGGCAAGCCCCGGCCTTGAATTATCTTACTCTACGATCTTGGCCACCACGCCGGCGCCAACAGTACGACCACCTTCACGAATCGCGAAGCGCAGGCCGTCTTCCATGGCGATCGGCGCGATCAGCTCAACGTCCATCTGCACGTTGTCACCCGGCATCACCATCTCGGTGCCTTCCGGCAGCGTACAGGCACCGGTAACGTCGGTGGTACGGAAGTAGAACTGCGGACGGTAGCCGTTGAAGAACGGGGTGTGACGACCACCTTCGTCCTTACTCAGCACGTACACCTCGGCAACGAACTTGGTGTGCGGGGTGATCGAGCCCGGCTTCGCCAGAACCTGACCACGCTCCACTTCGTCACGCTTGGTGCCGCGCAGCAGCACGCCCACGTTCTCACCCGCGCGGCCTTCGTCCAGCAGCTTGCGGAACATCTCAACACCAGTACAGGTGGTCTTGGTGGTATCCTTGATACCCACAATCTCGATCTCTTCACCCACCTTGATGATGCCACGCTCCACACGACCGGTGACCACGGTACCGCGACCGGAGATGGAGAACACGTCCTCGATCGGCATCAGGAACGGCTGATCAACCGCACGCTCCGGCTCCGGAATGTACTCGTCCAGCGTTTCCACCAGCTTCTGCACCGCCGGCATGCCAATCTCGCTGGTATCGCCTTCCAGCGCCTTCAGAGCGGAACCCTTGATGATCGGGGTGTCGTCGCCCGGGAAGTCGTAGTCGCTCAGCAGCTCACGCACTTCCATTTCAACCAGTTCCAGCAGCTCTTCATCGTCCACCATGTCCGCTTTGTTCAGGAACACGACGATGTACGGCACGCCAACCTGGCGGGACAGCAGAATGTGCTCCCGGGTTTGCGGCATCGGGCCGTCAGCGGCGGATACCACCAGAATCGCGCCATCCATCTGCGCCGCACCGGTGATCATGTTCTTCACGTAGTCGGCGTGACCCGGGCAGTCAACGTGCGCGTAGTGACGGGTCGGAGAGTCGTACTCCACGTGGGAGGTCGCGATCGTAATACCACGCTCACGCTCTTCCGGGGCGTTATCGATCTGATCGAAGGCGCTCGCCGAACCGGAGCCCCACACCTCGAAGCACACCCGCGTCAAAGCGGCCGTCAGCGTCGTCTTACCATGGTCAACGTGACCAATCGTGCCCACGTTTACGTGCGGTTTATTACGTTCAAACTTTTCCTTTGCCACGGTTCTATACCTTTACAAATTCACCGTAAATTTAAGATTTCTTACCGTTGATCACGTCTTCGGCAATGTTGCGCGGAGCCTCGGCGTACTTCAGGAACTCCATGGAGTAGCTGGCGCGCCCCTGGGACATGGAACGAACATCGGTAGCGTAACCGAACATCTCGGACAGCGGCACCTCGGCGCGGATCACCTTGCCGGAAACACTGTCGTCCATGCCCTGGACGGTACCACGACGACGGTTCAAGTCGCCCATTACGTCACCCATGTAATCCTCCGGAGTGACCACCTCCACTTTCATGATCGGCTCCAGCAGGATCGCACCGGCTTCCTTGGCGGCATTACGCACCGCCAGGCCACCCGCCATGCGGAAGGCGTTCTCGTTGGAGTCCACTTCGTGATAGGAGCCATCATACAGAATGGCTTTCACACCCAGGATCGGATAACCGGCGAGCACACCAGCCTGCAGTTGCTCATCGATACCCTTCTGGATCGCACCGAAGTACTCCTTCGGCACCACACCACCATGGATTTGTTCCTCGAACTGGAACTCCTCGTCCCGGTCGATCGGCTCGAACTTAACCTTGACGTGGCCGTACTGGCCACGACCACCGGACTGCTTGACGAACTTGCCTTCAACGTCGGCGGGCTTGGTGAAGGTTTCACGGTAGGCCACCTGCGGCGCGCCCACGTTCGCTTCCACCTTGAACTCGCGCTTCATGCGGTCGACGATGATATCCAGGTGCAGCTCACCCATACCGGAAATGATGGTCTGGCCGGTCTCTTCATCCGTTTTCACGCGGAACGAAGGATCTTCCTGGGCCAGACGACCCAATGCGATACCCATTTTCTCCTGGTCCGCCTTGGATTTCGGCTCAACCGCAACGGAGATCACCGGCTCGGGGAACTCCATCCGCTCCAGCACGATCACCTTGTTCGGATCACACAGGGTGTCACCGGTGGTGACATCCTTCAGCCCCACGCAAGCGGCAATATCACCCGCGCGAACTTCCTTGATTTCCTCCCGGCTGTTGGCGTGCATCTGCAACAGGCGACCAATCCGCTCTTTCTTCAGCTTCACGGAGTTCATCACGCTGTCACCGGAATTCACCACACCGGAGTAAACACGGATAAAGGTCAGAGAACCCACGAACGGGTCAGTGGCGATCTTGAACGCCAGGGCCGCGAACGGCTCATCATCGGACGACTTGCGGGACTCAACGGTTTCGCCATCTTCCAAGGTGCCCTGGATCGCTTTTACTTCGTCCGGAGCAGGCAGGAACTCGATAACCGCATCCAGCATGGCCTGAACGCCCTTGTTCTTGAAGGCGGAACCACACAGCGCCACCACGATCTCGTTGGCCAGAACCTGCTCACGCAGCCCGGCTTTGATATCGTCGTTATCCAGCTCACCGTTCTCGAGGTACTTCTCCATCAGCTCATCCGAGCCTTCGGCAGCCGCCTCCATCATCTGCTCACGCAGCTCTTCACAGCGGGACAGCACCTCTTCGGGGACATCACGCTCTTCGTAGCTCATGCCCAGATCATCTTCATTCCAGAAGATCGCCTTCATCCGGATCAGGTCGACGATACCCTTGAACTCGTCTTCAGTACCGATGTTGTACTGGATCGGCACAACCTTGGCGCCCAGACGATTGCGGATCTGATCGCAAACACGGTCAAAGTTGGCGCCCGCGCGGTCCATTTTGTTAACGAACACAATACGCGGAACGCTGTACTTGTTGGCCTGACGCCACACCGTCTCGGACTGAGGCTCCACGCCTGAAGATCCACAGAACACCACCACGGCACCGTCCAGAACACGCAGAGAACGCTCCACCTCAATGGTGAAGTCCACGTGCCCGGGAGTATCGATGATGTTGATACGATGCTGGTCGTACTGCTTGTCCATGCCCTGCCAGAAAGCAGTCACCGCGGCCGAGGTAATGGTAATACCCCGCTCCTGCTCCTGCTCCATCCAGTCAGTCGTCGACGCACCGTCGTGGGTCTCACCCATCTTGTGGTTGACACCCGTATAGAACAGGATCCGCTCGGTGGTGGTGGTTTTACCTGCGTCCACGTGGGCGCAGATACCGATGTTGCGATAGCGGTTGAGAGGAGTCTTACGTGCCACGCTGCTAACCTCGAGTCTCTGAATCCAATACAAAAACCGGCCTGATCGCAGGCCGGTTTACTCTGTCTACGCTCTGCCTTAGAAGCGGAAGTGGGAGAAGGCTTTGTTCGCCTCCGCCATGCGGTGTACGTCTTCCCGCTTCTTCATCGCCGCGCCTTTACCTTCAGCGGCGTCCATCACCTCACCGGCGAGGCGCTGGGCCATGCTCTTCTCACCCCGCTTGCGCGCGGAGTCCACCAGCCAACGCATGGCCAGGGCGGTACGACGACTGGGGCGAACTTCCACCGGCACCTGGTAGGTGGCGCCACCAACACGACGGCTCTTCACCTCAACCACCGGACGAATGTTATCCAGGGCTTTCTCGAACAGTTCCAGGGCTTCGCCACTCTTACGCTCGGTCACGATATCCAGAGCGCCGTAGACGATACGCTCGGCGACGGATTTCTTACCGTCCACCATTACGTGGTTCATGAACTTGGCCAGCAACTGGCTTCCAAATTTCGGATCCGGCAGGATCTCACGTTTGGCAACGACGCGTCTTCTTGGCATCGGATGTGTTCCTCTTACTACCCGCGGGGCGGGAATGCTTCAGGTTATCCGGGACCAGGCCCGGCCTTACTCATCCTACCGGGAGCAACGCCCGGCTGTATGAATAGGGTTACGACTTACTTCTTCGGCCGCTTGGCACCGTATTTGGAACGGCGCTGCTTGCGATCCTGAACACCGGCGGTATCCAGGGTGCCACGCACGGTGTGATAGCGCACACCAGGCAGGTCCTTAACACGACCGCCACGGATCAGCACCACGGAGTGCTCCTGCAGGTTATGGCCTTCTCCCGGGATATAGGAAGACACTTCATAACCGTTGGTCAGACGCACCCGGCACACTTTACGCAGCGCGGAGTTCGGCTTTTTCGGGGTAGTGGTGTACACCCGGGTGCAAACGCCGCGACGCTGCGGGCAGCCCTGCAGGGCGACCGAGTCGCTTTTCTCTACCTTGCTTTTGCGCGGGTTGCGCACCAGCTGGTTTACAGTTGCCATGAAACTACTGCTCCACGCTTACAGTTCTGTGACGAACTGACTTGATTGTCAGATTTTCGCCACCCGATTCCTACCTACAGAATAGGGGCGAGCGATTCTAGGGACCCCCCGGCACCAAGTCAAGATGCCGGAGGGCCTGGATGGCGCTTAATTCCTGGGCCGTTACTCCTGACCCTTTACTCCTGGCCAGAGGAGCTGAGCGCCTCGGACAGGGCCGCTTCCACCTCGTCCATGGTCGGACCGTCGCCGCGAGCATCCGCACGCTGGCGCCGGCGATCCATGTGATAGGCATAGCCGGTCCCGGCCGGAATCAGACGACCCACGACCACGTTCTCCTTGAGACCACGGAGATCGTCTTCTTTCCCGGTTACCGCCGCTTCGGTCAACACCCGGGTGGTCTCCTGGAAGGAGGCCGCGGAAATGAACGATTCGGTGGCCAGGGAAGCCTTGGTGATACCCAGCAGCATACGCTCGAACTGAGGCCGCATCTTGTCCTCACCCTTGAGGCGATCCAGCTCTTCCATCACCCGGGCGTATTCCACTTGCTCACCCTTGATGAAGGTCGACTCACCCACTTCGGTGATTTCCACCTTACGCAACATTTGGCGGATGATCGTTTCGATATGCTTATCGTTGATCTTCACACCCTGCAGGCGGTAAACCTCCTGCACTTCGTTGACGATATAGCGGGCCAGCTCCACCTCACCCTTGAGACGCAGAATGTCGTGCGGGTTCAGCGGGCCGTCGGAAACCACCTCGCCTTTCTCCACGTGCTCGCCTTCGAACACGTTGAGCTGACGCCATTTGGGGATCAGTTCCTCGTAGGTGTCGCCACCATCATCCGGGGTGATCACCAAACGCACCTTGCCCTTGGTTTCCTTGCCAAAGGACACGGTACCGGTTTTTTCCGCCAGGATAGCCGCTTCCTTCGGATTACGGGCCTCGAACAGATCCGCCACCCGAGGCAGACCACCGGTGATATCCCGGGTCTTGGAAGACTCTTGCGGGATCCGCGCGATCACGTCACCCACCGAGATATCAGCCCCGTTCTTCAGGCCGCACAAGGCGCCACCGGGCAGGAAGTAGTTGGCCGGGGCATCGGTATTCGGCAGGCTCACCGCCTTGCCTTTGCCATCCACCACCCGGACCACCGGACGCAGGTCCTTACCCGCGGACGGACGATCCTGGCTCGGCATGACCTCGATGTTGGTCAGCCCGGTCAGCTCATCGGTCTGGTAGTTAACGGCAATACCTTCTTCCATATCACCGAACTGCACCTTACCCGCCACTTCGGCAATGATCGGGTGGGTGTGCGGATCCCAGGTCGCCACGACCTGGCCACCGTCCACGGAATCCCCTTCGTTTACCGTAACCAGAGCACCGTAGGGCACTTTGTAGCGCTCGCGCTCACGACCCAGGTCATCGGCCACCGCCAGCTCGGCTGAACGGGAAACGATCACCAGACCATCTTTGTGGGTCACGTGCTTGGCGTTGTGGAAACGCACCTTGCCGCCGTGTTTGATCTGGATGCTGGACACCGCGGAGGCCCGGCTTGCCGCGCCACCAATGTGGAAAGTCCGCATGGTCAGCTGGGTACCCGGCTCACCAATGGACTGGGCCGCGATCACGCCAACCGCCTCGCCCACGTTGACCCGATGGCCACGGGCCAGATCACGGCCGTAACAGGCGGAACATACACCCCAGCGGGTGGCACAGGTAATGGAGGAACGCACTTTCACTTCGTCCACACCCATGGCTTCCAGCTTGTCCACCCACACTTCGTCCAGCAGGGTGCCGGCTTCCACGGCCACTTCGTCCTGGTTCAGCGGATTCATCACGTCGCGAGCCACGACCCGGCCCAGCACCCGCTCACGCAGGGGCTCGACCACATCACCACCCTCGATCAGCGGGGTCATGATCAGACCCTGCTCGGTGCCGCAGTCTTCCTCGGTGATCACCAGATCCTGGGCCACGTCCACCAGACGACGGGTCAGGTAACCGGAGTTCGCAGTCTTCAATGCGGTATCCGCCAGACCTTTCCGGGCACCGTGAGTGGAGATGAAGTACTGCAGTACGTTCAGACCTTCACGGAAGTTACTGGTAATCGGCGTTTCGATAATGGAGCCGTCCGGCTTGGCCATCAGGCCGCGCATGCCCGCCAACTGACGAATCTGGGCGGCGGAACCCCGCGCCCCGGAATCCGCCATCATGAAGATGGAGTTGAAGGAGCCTTGCTCTTCGTCCTTGCCTTCGCGGTTTTTCACCACTTCGGTCTTCAGGTTCTCCATCATCGCCTTGGCGATCTGGTCGTTGGTACGGGACCAGATGTCCACAACCTTGTTATAACGCTCACCGCGGGTTACCAGACCGGAAGCGAATTGCTCCTCGATCTCGCGCACCTCTTCCTCGGCCTTGCCGATCAGCTCGTACTTGGCCTGCGGAATCACCATGTCTTCCACACCAATGGAGGAGCCGGACAGGGTCGCCTCACGGAAGCCCAGATACATGATCTGGTCAGCAAAGATGCAGGTTTCCTTGGTACCCAGGATCCGGTAACAGGTGTTCAGCAGCTTGGAGATCGCCTTCTTGGTCATGTTCTGATTGACCATGTCGAAGCCGATGCCTTCCGGCACGATGTCCCAGATTTTACAGCGGCCCGGAGTGGTATCCGCGATACGCCATTCCCGGTGAATGTTGCCTTCCTGATCCTTGACCACATCTTCCAGGCGCACCTTGATGCGGGCGTGCAGATCCACCTCTTTGGTGCCCAGGGCGCGCATCACTTCCTTGGTGTCGGCGAACACCCGGCCTTCGCCTTTGACGTTCACCTTCTCGCGGCTGATGTAGTACAGACCCAGCACCACGTCCTGGGTCGGGCCGATGATTGGCTCACCATTGGCCGGAGACAGAATGTTGTTGGTGGACATCATCAGCGCCCGGGCTTCGAGCTGCGCTTCCAGGGTCAGCGGCACGTGCACCGCCATCTGGTCACCGTCGAAGTCGGCGTTGAAGGCGGCACACACCAGCGGGTGCAACTGAATTGCCTTACCTTCGATCAGCACCGGCTCGAATGCCTGGATGCCAAGACGGTGCAGCGTCGGCGCCCGGTTCAACATCACCGGGTGCTCGCGGATCACCTCGGCCAGAATATCCCAGACCTCGGCTGTCTCGCGCTCGACCATCTTCTTGGCCGCCTTGATGGTGGTGGCCAGGCCGCGTCCTTCCAGTTTGGAGAAGATGAACGGCTTGAACAGTTCCAGCGCCATCTTCTTCGGCAGACCGCACTCGTGCAGCTTCAGGGTCGGCCCCACCACGATCACGGAACGACCGGAGTAGTCCACCCGCTTACCGAGCAGGTTCTGACGGAAACGCCCTTGCTTACCCTTGATCATATCCGCCAGGGACTTCAGCGGGCGCTTGTTGGAACCGGTGATGGCACGGCCGCGGCGGCCATTATCCAGCAACGCGTCCACGGACTCCTGCAGCATGCGTTTTTCGTTACGCACGATGATGTCCGGGGCATTCAGGTCCAGCAGGCGCTTGAGACGGTTATTCCGGTTGATCACCCGGCGATACAGATCGTTCAGATCGGAAGTGGCGAAGCGGCCACCATCCAGCGGTACCAGCGGACGCAGATCCGGCGGCAGCACCGGCAGAACGGTCATGATCATCCACTCCGGCTCATTACCGGAAGCCTGGAAGGCCTCCATCAGCTTCAGCCGCTTGGACAGCTTCTTCAGCTTGGTATCGGAGTTGGTGGAGTCGATCTCTTCACGCAGCGTGTTGATCTCGTCGCGCAGGTCCAGGTCCTGCAGAAGCTGTTGCACCGCCTCCGCGCCCATCTTCGCTTCGAACTCATCACCGAACTGTTCCAGCGCATCGAAGTACTCTTCGTCGGTCAACAGCTGGCCACGTTCCAGGGTGGTCATGCCCGGCTCGGTCACGACAAAGGATTCGAAGTACAGCACCCGCTCGATGTCGCGCAGGGTCATGTCCAGCATCAGACCGATGCGGGACGGCAGCGACTTCAGGAACCAGATGTGGGCAACCGGGCTGGCCAGTTCGATATGGCCCATGCGCTCACGGCGAACCTTGGAGAGCGTGACTTCAACGCCACACTTCTCACAGATCACACCACGGTGCTTGAGACGCTTGTACTTACCGCACAGGCATTCGTAGTCCTTGATCGGACCAAAAATGCGCGCGCAGAACAGGCCATCACGCTCCGGCTTAAAGGTCCGGTAGTTAATGGTCTCCGGCTTTTTCACTTCGCCAAAAGACCAGGAGCGGATCAGATCCGGCGGTGCGAGACCGATGCGGATCTTGTCAAACTCCGTGACTTGTCCCTGACTTTTGAGCAAATTCAGCAAGTCTTTCAAGGCCAGTCCTCCGTATGGAGCTTTCGCTCGCGATTCTTTCCTACTAAATCCGGGTCAGGCAGTGGCGCCGCTCCATTCTTGGAAGAGCGGCGCCGCGGCCTCAGTCGTTTTCCAGCTCGATGTTGATACCGAGGGAGCGGATTTCCTTCAACAGCACGTTGAAGGATTCCGGCATGCCCGGATCCATCCGGTGGTCTCCGTCGACGATGTTCTTGTAGATGCGCGTGCGCCCATTCACATCGTCGGATTTCACGGTGAGCATTTCCTGCAGAGTGTAGGCGGCGCCATAGGCTTCCAGCGCCCACACTTCCATCTCACCGAAACGCTGACCACCGAACTGCGCCTTACCACCCAGCGGCTGCTGGGTAACCAGGCTGTAGGAACCGGTGGAACGCGCGTGCATCTTGTCGTCCACCAAGTGGTTCAGTTTCAACATGTACATGTAGCCGACGGTCACCTTGCGGTCGAACTTCTCGCCGGTACGGCCATCCCACAGCTCGATCTGGCCGGAACGGTCCCGCTTGGCCAACTCCAACAGCGCCTTGATTTCGTACTCTTTGGCACCGTCGAATACCGCGGTCGCCATCGGCACACCGCCGCGCAGATTGCTGGCCAGTTCGATGATTTCATCATCGGAGAACTCGTCCAGGCTTTCGCGGCTGCCGCCGGCGCCGGTGCGGTTGTAGATCTGATCGAGGAAGTCACGCACTTCAGCGACTTTCTTCTGCTCGTCCAGCATCTCGCCGATACGCTCGCCCAAACCTTTGGCGGCCCAGCCAAGGTGGGTTTCAAGGATCTGACCCACGTTCATCCGCGACGGTACACCCAGCGGGTTCAACACCACATCCACCGGAACGCCGTTATCGTCATACGGCATATCTTCCTCGGGCATGATCACGGAGATCACACCTTTGTTACCGTGACGGCCGGCCATCTTGTCACCGGGCTGGATACGACGCTTGATTGCCAGGTAAACCTTGACCACTTTCAGAACACCGTGGGACAGATCGTCACCGCCGGAGATCTTGGCCTGCTTGTCCTTGTAGCGCTCGTCCTGCTCTTTCTTGTGCTGCTCCAGATACTGGTGCGCACGTTCGAGCTGTTCGGCCACGTCCTCGTCCGCCGGGCGCAGTTCAAACCACTTCTCCGCATCCAGCTCATCAAGGATTTCGCTGGTCAGTTGAGTACCACGCTTGAGGCCGGCGCCGCCGTTGACCTTCTTACCGGTCATCACGGAACGCAGACGGTCCAGGATGTCCTGCTCGAGGATCCGGTACTCGTCTTTCAGGTCCTTACGGAATTTTTCCAGGGCCTCTTGCTCGATCTGCTTGGCGCGCTCGTCTTTCTCGACACCGTCACGAGTAAACACCTGCACATCGATGACCGTGCCCTTGACGCCGGAGGAAACCCGCAGAGAGGTATCCTTCACGTCGGACGCTTTCTCACCGAAGATGGCACGCAGCAGCTTTTCTTCCGGAGTGAGCTGGGTCTCGCCCTTCGGCGTGACCTTGCCTACCAGAATGTCGCCGGCTTCCACTTCCGCACCAATGTAGACGATGCCGGATTCGTCCAGCTTCGCCAGCGCCGCTTCACCCACGTTGGGAATATCCGCGGTAATTTCTTCCGCCCCCAGCTTGGTGTCACGGGCAATACAGGTCAGCTCCTGGATGTGGATGGAGGTAAAACGGTCCTCCTTCACCACCCGCTCGGAGATGAGGATGGAATCCTCGAAGTTGTAGCCATTCCAGGGCATGAAGGCGACGCGCATGTTCTGACCCAGCGCCAGCTCACCCATGTCCACGGACGGACCGTCCGCCATGATGTCGCGGGCCGCCACCTTGTCACCCACTTTCACCAGCGGACGCTGGTTGATGCAGGTATTCTGGTTGGAGCGGGTGTATTTGGTCAGGTTGTAAATGTCCACACCGGCTTCACCTTCAGCCACTTCATCGTCGTTGACTTTGACGATGATGCGCGAAGCATCCACCTTGTCGACCACGCCGCCACGCTGAGCCACCACGCAAACCCCGGAGTCACGGGCCACGTGACGCTCGAAGCCGGTGCCCACCAGAGGCTTGTCGGCACGCAGCGTCGGCACCGCCTGGCGTTGCATGTTGGACCCCATCAGAGCCCGGTTGGCGTCATCGTGCTCCAGGAACGGAATCAGGGACGCGGCCACGGACACCACCTGGCGCGGCGAGACATCCATATGGGTAATGGTGTCGCGCTCCATGACGGTGAATTCGTAGCGGTGACGCACGGTGACGAAGTCTTCCACGAAGCTGCCGTCATCGTTCATCTTGGCATCCACCTGAGCAATCACGCACTCGGCTTCCTCGATGGCGGACAAGTACTCGATCTCGTCGCTCACCTTGCCGTCGATCACTTTACGGTACGGAGATTCCAGGAAACCGTACTCGTTGGTACGCGCGTAGCTCGCCAGGGAGTTGATCAGCCCGATGTTCGGACCTTCAGGGGTCTCGATCGGGCATACTCGGCCGTAGTGGGTCGGGTGCACGTCGCGCACCTCGAAGCCGGCACGCTCACGGGTCAGACCACCCGGGCCCAACGCGGACACCCGGCGCTTGTGGGTGACCTCGGAGAGCGGGTTGTTCTGGTCCATGAACTGCGACAACTGGGAGGAGCCGAAGAACTCCTTCACCGCCGCGGCTACCGGCTTGGCGTTGATCAAGTCCTGCGGCATCAGTCCTTCGGACTCCGCCAGGCTCAGGCGCTCTTTCACCGCCCGTTCTACCCGCACCAGGCCAACACGGAACTGGTTTTCCGCCATTTCGCCCACGGAACGCACACGGCGGTTGCCGAGGTGGTCGATATCGTCCACCACACCATTACCGTTACGGATATCCACCAGCGTCTTGAGCACGTCGACGATATCGGACACGTCGTCGCCAAGCTGCTCATGGTACTGCTTGCCTTCCTCATCGGTACGGGTACTGAAGTAGCGGCCGTCATAGAGGATGCCCGGACCGGTTTCAACTTCGCGGCCGAGACGGCGGTTGAACTTCATCCGACCCACGCCGGAGAGGTCGTACCGTTCGTCGGTGAAGAACAGGTTCTTGAACAGATTTTCCGCCGCTTCCTTGGTCGGCGGCTCACCCGGGCGCATCATCCGATAGATTTCCACCAACGCCTCAAGCGGGCTGCGGGTGGGATCGGCGCGCAGGGTATCGGCAATGAACGGACCATGGTCCAGGTCATTGGTGTACAGAGTTTCAAAGCGGGTAACGCCCGCCTTGCTCAGTTTTTCCAGGACATCGGCGGTCAGCTCGGTATTACACTCGACCAGAATTTCGCCGGTGTCCTCATCAATGATGGATTTGGCCAGATAACGACCCTGGAGGTATTCCGCCGGAATCTCCAGGTATTCGATATTGGCTTTCTCCAATTGGCGGATGTGGCGCGCGGTTACCCGGCGACCACGTTCCACCACCACTTCGTCACCGGCAAGGATGTCGAAGGTGGCGGTTTCGCCACGGAGACGCTCCGGCACGAGACGCATGCGATAGACATCGCCTTCGCTCAGGATCTCGTTGGTGTCGAAGAACATCTCCAGAACTTCATCGGAGGTGTAGCCCAGCGCACGCAGCAGAATCGTTGCCGGCAGCTTGCGGCGGCGATCGATACGCACGTAGACCAGATCCTTCGGATCGAATTCGAAGTCCAGCCAGGAACCACGGTAGGGAATCACCCGGGCGGAATACAGCAGCTTGCCGGAAGAGTGGGTTTTACCCTTGTCGTGGTCAAAGAACACACCCGGAGAGCGGTGCAGCTGGGACACGATGACCCGCTCGGTACCATTGATCACGAAGGTACCGTTCTCGGTCATCAGCGGGATCTCGCCCATGTAGACCTGCTGCTCACGGATGTCCTTGATCGCACCATTGGACTCTTTGTCGTAGATCACCAACCGGATGCGCACGCGCAGTGGCGCGGCGTAGGTTGTGCCACGAATGATGCACTCTTTGACATCAAAGACCGGTTTGCCGAACTCATAGCCGGCATACTCCAAGGCCGCGTTGCCCGAGTAACTGGAAATCGGGAAAACGGACCGGAAGGCAGCTTCCAAGCCTTCATCCAAGCGCGCCTCGGCGCCTTTATCCTGCTGTAGGAATTTGCGGTAAGAATCGAGCTGTATGGCCAGCAGGTACGGGACCTCCATGACCTTGGGAAGCTTGCCGAAATCTTTGCGGATCCGCTTTTTCTCAGTGAATGAGTATGCCATCTGCGTTCCTCGGCTGTTGACCACCTATCACCCCAGGGTGATATCTCTGCACGAAACCGTTCGTACAGAAACGACAAAAGGCTGGCAGCCCTTAAGCTGCCAGCCGGTGCCTTTCCTCGTTGTCGCGGAAAGACATTGCGTTACCGCGCTTACTTGAGCTCGACGGTACCGCCAGCCTCTTCGATCTTTTTCTTGATCTCTTCGGCTTCGTCTTTGGAAACGCCTTCCTTGACCGGAGCAGGAGCGCCCTCGACCATGTCTTTCGCTTCTTTCAGACCCAGACCAGTTACTTCGCGGACTGCCTTGATCACGCCGACTTTCTTGTCGCCGAAACCGGTCAGAACCACATCGAACTCGGTCTGTTCTTCAGCGGCGCCACCAGCGTCGCCACCGGCAGCTGCCGGAGCGGCTGCTACTGCGGCAGCTGCGGTTACGCCAAACTTCTCTTCCATGGCCTCGATCAGTTCAACGAGGTCCATAACGCTCATTTCAGCAACTGCGCTGAGGATATCTTCTTTGGAAACGGCCATTTTCAATCTCCTAAATCACCGTACGGGCGATCACGATTGGATCGGGTAGTTACGCCACCAGACTTAATGTCAGGCAGCTTCCTGCTGTTTCTTGTCCTTCACGGCTGCCATCGTGCGAACAAATTTGCCGGGCACCTCGTTGAGGGTACGGACAAACTTGGCCACCGGGGCCTGCATGACGGACAAAAGCTGAGCAAGGGCCTCGTCGCGGGTAGGCAGCTTGGCCAGGACATCAATATCCTGAGCGCCATACGCCACACCGCCGACAGCCAGCGCTTTCACTTCGAGCTTGTCATGATCCTTGGCGAAGTCCTTGATGAGCCGAGCGGCAGCGCCCGGATCTTCTTGGGAAAACGCCAGGACAGTGGGGCCGACCAGCGAATCGTTGAGGCACTCGTATTCGGTACCTTCAACAGCACGCTTGGCCAGCGTGTTCCGAACTACTTTCAGATACACGCCGGTTTCGCGGGCCTTCTTGCGCAGCTCGGTCATCTGAGCCACGGAAAGACCACGATAGTCGGCAACCACAGCAGACAGCGCTTCGGAAGCAACAGCGTTCACCGAAGCCACAATCGCCCGTTTGTCCTCCAGATTCAAAGGCACAATTTACCTCCTGGATTCACAAACAAACCGGATTCCCGGACTGCATAACCGAGGATCCGGCGGTTGCCATGACCGGTTACCCGGTCGTTATCGCGGAAGCCAGCCCCTGCTTTGACACAGGATTTGCAACTACCGCGCCTACGCAGGCGGTCACCCCTTAACCTTCCCCGAGACCTGAGCTCATAAAGCCAGACTGCGTCTCGCGGGACGGACCTGCGGTCTTTGACGCCCCGACGGCATGCCGCCGGGATCAAAGAACGTGAGACGCGCCGATCAATCGGCGCGGCCCATATACCTTACATAGCCAGAGAGGCGGTATCGATCGCCAGGCCCGGGCCCATGGTGCTGGACAGCGTTACTTTCTTGAAGTACGCGCCCTTGGCGGAAGCCGGCTTGGCCTTCTTCAGGTCGGCGATCAGCGCTTCCACGTTTTCCTTGATGGCGTTGGCATCAAAACCAACCTGACCAACGGTACAGTGGATGATGCCACCCTTGTCGGTACGGTAACGGACCTGACCGCCCTTGGCGTTTTTCACCGCCTGAGCCACGTCCGGGGTTACGGTACCCACTTTCGGGTTCGGCATCAGGCCGCGGGGACCAAGGATGGTACCCAGCTTGCCGACCACACGCATGGCGTCGGGGGAAGCGATCACCACATCAAAATTGATCTCACCGCCCTGAACCTGCTCGGCCAGGTCGTCAAAGCCCACCACGTCGGCGCCGGCTTCTTTCGCTTCCTCGGCTTTGGCACCTTGAGCGAACACCGCCACACGGACGGTTTTGCCAGTACCGTGAGGCAGAACAGAAGCGCCACGGACGTTCTGGTCGGATTTACGCGGGTCGACACCCAGGTTCACCGCCACATCAATGGACTCTTTGAATTTCACCGCGGACAGCTCGGTCAACAGAGCTACCGCCTCTTCCACCGGGTACGCCTTGCCCGGCTCGATTTTTTCGCGGATGGCGCGGGCGCGTTTGGACAGCTTGGCCATTGTTTAGTCCTCCACGTCCAGGCCCATGGAACGGGCAGAGCCCGCAATGGTGCGCACGGCGGCATCCAGATCGGCAGCCGTCAGATCCGGTTCTTTCGCCTTGGCGATCTCTTCCAGTTGCGCACGGTTCACCTTGCCCACTTTCTTGGTGTTGGGCTCACCGGAACCGCTCTTGATACCCGCTGCTTTTTTCAGCAGGTACGCGGCCGGCGGGGTCTTCATGGTGAAGGTGAAAGAACGGTCGTTATAAACCGTAATCACCACCGGAACCGGCGCGCCGGCATCCAGCTGTTGAGTCTGGGCGTTGAACGCCTTACAGAACTCCATGATGTTCACGCCATGCTGACCCAGCGCGGGACCAACAGGCGGTGAAGGGTTAGCCTGACCCGCTGCCACCTGCAGCTTGATGTAGGCTTGTACTTTCTTAGCCATGGTATTGAGACTCCTTGGGTGCGAACGCCCGCATGAAACAGGCTCCCCTCAGGTTGTCGACAACCCGGCGAAGATCGCCGGGACGGGCGTCAGGTTTTTTCAACCTGACCGAATTCCAGCTCCACCGGGGTAGAGCGACCGAAAATAAGCACGGCCACATGCAGCCGGCTCTTCTCGTAATTGACTTCCTCGACCACGCCATTGAAGTCGGCAAACGGTCCATCGATAACCCGCACCACTTCGCCGGGTTCGAACAGCGTTTTGGGCTTCGGCTTTTCGACCGCGTCATCCATGCGGCGCAGGATGGCATCCGCTTCTTTCTGAGTGATCGGCGAAACACGCCCGGGATTCTTCGGGTCTTCGCCGATGAAGCCCATGACCTTCGGTGTTTCCTTCACCAGGTGCCAGGAGTCGTCGCACATCTCCATTTGCACCAGCACATAGCCTGGGAAAAATTTCCGCTCGGACTTACGTTTCTGACCGCCACGAATCTCGACCACCTCTTCGGTAGGCACGAGAATCTCGCCAAACAGCTCCTCCATGGAACGCAACTTGATGCGCTCTTCCAGGGCCCGTTTGACGTGCTTTTCAAAGCCGGAATAGGCGTGTACCACGTACCAGCGCTTAGCCATGTGTACCCCTTAGCCGATGAGCGTCGAGATCAGGCCGTTGAGCGCCCAGTCGAGCACGAACAACAGCAGCGCCACGATCACCACGAAGACCAGAACGATCAGCGTGGTCTGCAGCGTTTCCTGACGGGTGGGCCACACCACCTTGCGCAGCTCCACCATGGAGTCCTTACGCAATTGATTGAAGGACTTGCCCTGCTCGGTCTGCAAAGCCACAAAGGCCGCGACCAGGGCGACCGCCACTACGCCAAGGGCCCGATACAGAGGAGACACGTCTGAGAAATAGCTGTTACCAAAAACAGCAGCGGCCACCAGAGCGGCAACGACGAGCCACTTGATGACCTCTAGAGCGGAGGACCCAGATTGCCCTTCAACTTTCTCGTTCATCTGCCGATGCACCCCGCCGCCTGACGGCAGCTCTGGGAAAATTGGCAGGCCAGGAGGGACTCGAACCCCCAACAGCCGGTTTTGGAGACCGGTGCTCTACCAATTGAACTACTGGCCTGTAACTCACTAATCAGAAACAAAACAGGCCGGAGCCGAAGCCCCGGCCTTGAATTGTCTTACTCTACGATCTTGGCCACCACGCCGGCGCCAACAGTACGACCACCTTCACGAATCGCGAAGCGCAGGCCGTCTTCCATGGCGATCGGCGCGATCAGCTCAACGTCCATCTGCACGTTGTCACCCGGCATCACCATCTCGGTGCCTTCCGGCAGCGTACAGGCACCGGTAACGTCGGTGGTACGGAAGTAGAACTGCGGACGGTAGCCGTTGAAGAACGGGGTGTGACGACCACCTTCGTCCTTACTCAGCACGTACACCTCGGCAACGAACTTGGTGTGCGGGGTGATCGAGCCCGGCTTCGCCAGAACCTGACCACGCTCCACTTCGTCACGCTTGGTGCCGCGCAGCAGCACGCCCACGTTCTCACCCGCGCGGCCTTCGTCCAGCAGCTTGCGGAACATCTCAACACCAGTACAGGTGGTCTTGGTGGTATCCTTGATACCCACAATCTCGATCTCTTCACCCACCTTGATGATGCCACGCTCCACACGACCGGTGACCACGGTACCGCGACCGGAGATGGAGAACACGTCCTCGATCGGCATCAGGAACGGCTGATCAACCGCACGCTCCGGCTCCGGAATGTACTCGTCCAGCGTTTCCACCAGCTTCTGCACCGCCGGCATGCCAATCTCGCTGGTATCGCCTTCCAGCGCCTTCAGAGCGGAACCCTTGATGATCGGGGTGTCGTCGCCCGGGAAGTCGTAGTCGCTCAGCAGCTCACGCACTTCCATTTCAACCAGTTCCAGCAGCTCTTCATCGTCCACCATGTCCGCTTTGTTCAGGAACACGACGATGTACGGCACGCCAACCTGGCGGGACAGCAGAATGTGCTCCCGGGTTTGCGGCATCGGGCCGTCAGCGGCGGATACCACCAGAATCGCGCCATCCATCTGCGCCGCACCGGTGATCATGTTCTTCACGTAGTCGGCGTGACCCGGGCAGTCAACGTGCGCGTAGTGACGGGTCGGAGAGTCGTACTCCACGTGGGAGGTCGCGATCGTAATACCACGCTCACGCTCTTCCGGGGCGTTATCGATCTGATCGAAGGCGCTCGCCGAACCGGAGCCCCACACCTCGAAGCACACCCGCGTCAAAGCGGCCGTCAGCGTCGTCTTACCATGGTCAACGTGACCAATCGTGCCCACGTTTACGTGCGGTTTATTACGTTCAAACTTTTCCTTTGCCACGACTCTCTACCTCTCAACTTGGCTGTGCATTTCCGTCTGAACGGCGCCTCTGCCCAGATAAAACCCTGTCGGACCGCACCTTCCGCGGACCATCTTGGCACCACCAAGACACATAAAGCCGGACCCAGGTGGTACCCGGGCCCGGATTCTGGAGCTCATGACCGGATTTGAACCGGTGACCTCACCCTTACCAAGGGTGTGCTCTACCTACTGAGCTACATGAGCGTAACCTTTATTTCGCAGACCTCTTTCTTGGCCTGCGAATTCCCGCAGCCTGGAGCGGGCAGCGGGAATCGAACCCGCATCATCAGCTTGGAAGGCTGAGGTTCTACCACTGAACTATGCCCGCAAACCTTCTGTCTGCCCGCCAGCTTGCTGGCGAATATCTGGTGGAGGGGGGAGAATTACTCCGCCCTTCGGGCCAGCACAAGTGCTGTTCAGTCCGCGGAGCGGACATGTCGAACCTCTTGTCGGTCCGAACCCTCCCCCGGCCAAGCGCCGAAGGAACCTTTACGAGCCATCAAGCCTTTCCACGCCTGATCACTCTCATTATCTGGTGGAGGGGGGAGGATTCGAACCTCCGAAGCTTTCGCGTCAGATTTACAGTCTGATCCCTTTGGCCACTCGGGAACCCCTCCAGAAAAGGGCCTACATTCTCTTTACGGCTCAGCCCCTTGTCAACATGTTTTCAGGGGCTTTCAAGCTCCTGGCGCAACAGAAAAGCTGGAGCTGGCGAGAGGAGTCGAACCCCCGACCGGCTGATTACAAATCAGCTGCTCTACCAACTGAGCTACGCCAGCATGAAGCGAGCCTTGCTTCAAAGGCTGCGCATTCTATAGAAACCCCGAGGGGTCTGCAATCGCTTCTCGCCGCTCCGGCCAAGAACATCATGACTGCCTGGTCACCCCTCCCACCGGGCATTACCAGGACACTGGCTCTGGCTGCGGCCCGCCTGCGGATTTCCGACCAGGAAATCGGCCAAAGCGGGTCCGCCATCTTCCGACGGGGGCAAATAAATCCAATACTCGGTCACCTCACGAGCGGTCTCACGCACAAAGACCGGATAGCCGGCATTTCGCATTTTTGTGCGCAACCCTTCCGCGGACTCCGCACTGGAGAAGTACCCCAGGGAAATAGCGTTGGCATAATCGCCCTCTTTGACGATAAAGCTGTCCACACCCAGAGCCTGCAATTCGTTGAGCGCCTCCAGCGCGCGCTGGCGAGATTCAAAGGGAGGGAGGTAAACCCAGTTCAGACGATCCTTCTCCACCCGGACAGGCTCGATTCGCCCAGCCAAACCGGCCGCCCTCAATTGTATTCTGGCCCGGCGAGCCTCATCGCTGTCCGACCAGGGACCAACAACGGTACATGAAGCAGTCTGAGAAGAGGAAGGTGCCGCCAGGGCAGCCTTGCCGGGCTGAGGCTGCTCGCTGAGCAGCGCCAAAGAAGACGCGGAACCGGCCTCCGCCCCCTTTGCGGCGGGCTGCGAACTCGAAGTCAGGGGCGTTCTTTCCAATCGATCGGCAGTCAGATGCCAGCCCAGATAAACCAGGTTGGCCACCAACAGCGTATAAAATACCCAGCGCACAGCGCGCTCCCCCCAGGTTATTTTTGTCGAGCAGCCACCCGTTCCAGTCCATCCAACACCAGATCCGGCTGCAGGTCGAAATCGAATGGGAAGGAGGCGCTCAATTCCCGGGCATCCCCGCCCGTTACCAGTACCGGGCAAGTATCGGAAAGCCGTTCACGCAGTTCAACCACTACATCCGTGACAAAGGCCACAGACATACGCAACAGACCGTTATGGACACATTCACCAGTGGACTGCCCCAACCCCAGCCCGGCCTGACCCGGGCCGACATGCACATCCGCGGTATCGCGCAATAAGGCGGTACGGAGCATGCCCAACCCCGGCACGATATAGCCGCCGAGAAACGCGCCATTCTCATCCACGGCATCGATGGTCAGGGCGCTGCCACAATCCACGACGATACCGGCCCCGTGGCGCCGATGGCATTCGATCAAGGCAACCCAGCGGTCCACGCCCAGGCGCCGGGCCTCGGGGTAGCAGTTGTGGACACCAAAGTCATTCCGAACGGAATAATAGAACTCCGCCGCCAACCCGGTGGCTTCGCTGATCAGCGCACCAATCCTTGCATCCGCTTCCGCTCCCGCCACCGAGGCTATCCAGACGGACTCAAAGGGCTGAGACGAAGCCAGGGGTTCACGCAGAGCCGTTTGCCAATCCCGCCGATGGGTTCCACCGCCCTGCTCGATATTATCGCCGCCGCGGCGGCGCCATTTCAGGGCCGTATTCCCCACATCGATAAACAATTTCATTGCAGTCTCAAACTAACTTCGCCGCCATGCAAATAATGGCGCTCGCCCTCGATCTCCACGCACAGAGCCCCATCCTCAGCGACCCCCCGGGCGATCCCCGTTTGCGACTTGCCAGCAGTGATCACCGTCACCGCCTTGTCCCGTACCAGGTCCAGTTCCTGATAGGCTGGCACGAAGGCGGCAAACCCCCGAGCAACAAAGGTGTCCAGCATATTCAGCAGGGCACTGGACAGCGACTCCGCCAATTCAGTACGGGACATTTTCAAGTCACCGTACTGCACCAGACTGGCCCAGGGCTGATCAATGCTATCGGCCTGCGCATCCAGCATGGCCACATTAATACCCACACCAACCACGACCTGAACCTGCGTTTCTATTTCACCGGCCAGCTCGATCAACACCCCTCCCAGCTTACGCCCCTCCACCAACAGATCATTGGGCCACTTCAGACCCAATGGCAGTCCCGGGCAGGCTCGCTCCAGGACCTGGCTGACCACCACTCCCGCAGCCAGGCTGAGTCCGCCCAGGGAAGCGAAACCACCCGGTAACCGGTACAGAACGGAAAGGTAGATGTTGGCGGCGAAAGGTGACCGCCACTGGCGCCCGCGCCGGCCTCGGCCGGCACTTTGAAATTCGGTGGTGACTACCAGAGGGCCTGCCCGCCCTTCAGCGGCCAGGGCCAGGGCATCAGCATTGGTGGATCCGGTCACCGGACTGAAAATCAGCTCGGCCCGGCCAGCCAGCCCCTCGCTCAATTGGCTCTTATCCAACAAATCCAGGGGCCGGGCCAGCCGATAGCCCTTGCCACGAACCGACTCCACGTCCAGGCCCAGCTCCCCCAGGCGTTGTATCCGTTTCCAGATGGCGGCCCGGGAAATGCCAAGCACTTCGCCGAGATCCGCTCCGGAATGGAAACGCCCGTCGGCCAGAGCCTGAACGAGGGGCAGATCCGTACTGTATTCCATCTATGATCAATGCTCCCAGATCACACCACGGGAAGCCGCCCATTCCGGCAGATCCGCCTCGTAGTGCTTTTCGATTTCATTGCGCTTGAGCTTCAGCGTGGGGGTCACCAGACCATTTTCCACCCCCCAGGGCTCCTTGCACACCACCAGGGAGGCAAGCCGCTCGTGCGGGTCGAGCTGATTGTTTACCCGGGTCAGCAATTCATTCAGCTGCTGGGTAAAATGCTCTTTCTCAGCGCCTTTGCTCAACTTGCCCTGCTCTTCCGGCGTCAGGTTCAACAACGCGATAGGTTGCGACATATTTGCCCCGATCACGCATACCAGTTCAACACCGGGCTGGCTGGCCAGACGGTTTTCGATCGGCGCCGGCGCCACGTACTTCCCTTTCTCGGTTTTAAAGATCTCCTTGATCCGACCGGTAATCCGCAACCGGCCGCCTTCATCGATCTCACCCACATCCCCGGTTTTCAGCCAACCATCCTCGGACAGCACCTCCGCGGTCAAGTCCGGCTGCTTGTAATAGCCGCTCATGTTGCCGACGCTGCGCACCAGCACTTCACCACCCTCGCCGATGCGGCATTCTACCCCATCATTGGGCGTGCCGACCCATCCAATCTGTTGATCACCCTGCACCGTGGTATGCGACCACCCGAAGTTTTCGGTCATTCCGTAAACTTCCAGAATCTCCAGGCCCAGGGTGTTGAACCAGGAAATGATCTCGGTGGACAGCGGCGCCGCGCCAGACAGCGCCACCCGGCACTCGTCCAGCCCCATGGCTCCCAGTACCTTTTTCTTGATCACCTTGTTCAGCAGCGGAATCTTCAGCAGGGTATTGAGCTTCTTCGGCGGCACCGCCTCGGACGCTTTCTGATAGAACTTGGACCAAATCCTCGGCACCGCGAAAAAGAGCGTCGGCTTGGCGCGCTTGATGTCTTCACCAAAGGTATCCAGGGATTCAGCAAAGTAGACCGTATTTCCGACGTACAATAGAGCGGTTTCCACCGCCGCCCGTTCCGCCACATGAGACAGGGGCAGATAGGAGATCATCCGGTCGGAAGGTTCCAGGTTATAAACCCGGATCACTTTGTCACCAACGGCGGAGAGACTGCGGTATTGATGCATCACGCCCTTCGGAGTTCCCGTGGTCCCCGAGGTATAGATGATCGTGGCAAGATCATCCGGGCCCGGTTGCGCCACCTCCGCCAGCGGCTCATTCTGAGCCACGATATCAGTCCATACCGGGCAGGACTGAAGCACATCTTCCGGCGCCAGGGAAAAAGCCACCTGCTGAATCCCTTCCGGCACACCATCCTTCATAATGTCCCAGTCGTCCAGCTTGCCAACGAACAACAGCCGGGATCCGCTATGCTCGAGGATCTGTCTTACTGAGTCCGCCACCAGGGTCGGGTACAGCGGCACACTGACCGCGCCGGCAATCCAGATTGCCAGGTCAGCCAGGATCCATTCGGCGCAGTTCTTGGAAACCAGGGCCACCCGGTCACCGGTCTGGATCCCCTGGGCGCGCAAGTAGGACGCCATGCGATGCGCCTCATCGGAGACTTCTTTCCAGGTGTACCGGCGGACCCGATCCCCCCCCAGAGGTTGCACCATCGCCACATCGCCGGGCTGTTGCTGATAACGGTCTTGAAGTGCCTGAATCGGTGTTTTCATGGTTACGTTATTCTGATTCGTCATTGTATTCACCTGTTTCCCAAACCAAGAAGAAAGGCCGCCAAGTGCCGCTTCGCCTCGGGAACACGAAGTCGGCGGAAGAGCGTGTGCCACGGAACCCAGGCCGGCCGCGACGAGGAGTCATGGCCCCATTGGAACCGTGTACGATTATTGAGCATAGAGATACAACAGGCGGGGATAAAGAGGTTTGACGGCAAAAAGAGGACGCTCGTGCAAAGTGCGCCATGATCGGGCATTTGGGGCCACGCCTGGGTATGAAGGATGACCCGCCTGGGTCCAAGCCCGGCCTGCTTGAGTGATTGGATCGGGGCAGGATGACCTACAGTGTGTAACGAGCATGCTCGCCATCCCTTCCGGGCGCCTCCGTCTGACACCTTCGGAGCATAGGCGGTTTTATGCCCTAGGGTACACATGGGCCGTGTAGGGACAGGAGCTCGCCGTATCCCGAATATAAAAAAACCCCCGGCACGTTCGTGACGGGGGTCTTTTATATTTAAGAGCCTGACGATGACCTACAGTGTGTGGCGAGCATGCTCGCCATCCCTTCGGGACGCCTAAGGCGCACCAAGCCCGCACCGGAGGTGCAGGGCTTGTCACATGGGCCCAGAAGTAGGGACAGGAGCTCATTGTATCCTAAATATAAAAAGACCCCTTAGCGACGAGCACTAAGGGGTCTTTTTATATTTAAGAGCCTGACGATGACCTACTCTCACATGGGGAAGCCCCACACTACCATCGGCGCTGAGCGGTTTCACTTCTGAGTTCGGCAAGGGATCAGGTGGTTCCCACTCGCTATAGTCGTCAGGCAAACCGGCTTGGTCACTTGCCATGGCAAGCAGCCAAATCTGTTTACCTCACTGGCTAAGCCAGCAAAGTATTCTGAGAAATTAGGAAGTCCAGCGTCAGAGCGTTTATCCAACACTCATTCTATCAGATGCAGTTCAACTGCTTTGGCGTTATATGGTCAAGCCTCACGGGCAATTAGTACGGGTTAGCTTCACGCCTTACGGCAGCTTCCACACCCCGCCTATCAACGTTGTGGTCTTCAACGGCCCTTTAGGGGAATCAAGTTCCCAGAGAGATCTCATCTTGAGGGAGGCTTCCCGCTTAGATGCTTTCAGCGGTTATCCCGTCCGAACGTAGCTACCCGGCAATGCCACTGGCGTGACAACCGGAACACCAGAGGTTCGTCCACTCCGGTCCTCTCGTACTAGGAGCAGCTCCTCTCAAATCTCTAACGCCCACGGCAGATAGGGACCGAACTGTCTCACGACGTTCTAAACCCAGCTCGCGTACCTCTTTAAATGGCGAACAGCCATACCCTTGGGACCGGCTTCAGCCCCAGGATGAGATGAGCCGACATCGAGGTGCCAAACACCGCCGTCGATATGAACTCTTGGGCGGTATCAGCCTGTTATCCCCGGAGTACCTTTTATCCGTTGAGCGATGGCCCTTCCATACAGAACCACCGGATCACTAAGACCTGCTTTCGCACCTGCTCGACTTGTAGGTCTCGCAGTCAAGCACCCTTCTACCTTTACGCTCATTGCACGATGTCCGACCGTGCTGAGGGTACCTTTGTGCTCCTCCGTTACTCTTTGGGAGGAGACCGCCCCAGTCAAACTACCCACCACACAATGTCCCCGACCCGGATAACGGGCCTGGGTTAGAACCTCAAACATGCCAGGCTGGTATTTCAAGGTTGACTCCACAATGACTGGCGTCACTGCTTCAACGTCTCCCAGCTATCCTACACAAGCAGGCTCAAAGTCCACTGTGAAGCTGTAGTAAAGGTTCACGGGGTCTTTCCGTCTAGCCGCGGGTACACAGCATCTTCACTGCGATTTCGATTTCACTGAGTCTCGGGTGGAGACAGTGCCCCCATCATTACGCCATTCGTGCAGGTCGGAACTTACCCGACAAGGAATTTCGCTACCTTAGGACCGTTATAGTTACGGCCGCCGTTTACCGGGGCTTCGATCAAGAGCTTCGCCGAAGCTAACCCCATCAATTAACCTTCCGGCACCGGGCAGGCGTCACACCCTATACGTCCGCTTACGCGTTTGCAGAGTGCTGTGTTTTTAATAAACAGTTGCAGGGGCCTTTTCACTGCGACCACCAACAGCTTACGGGGCAAGCCCTTCACCATCGGTGGCGTACCTTCTCCCGAAGTTACGGTACCACTTTGCCTAGTTCCTTCACCCGAGTTCTCTCAAGCGCCTTAGAATACTCATCCCAACCACCTGTGTCGGTTTGGGGTACGGTTCCTTATAACCTGAAGCTTAGAAGATTTTCCTGGAAGCAGGGCATCAACCACTTCTCGGGGACAAAGCCCCAATGGTCTCGGCTCTCAGCCTTAGGATCCCGGATTTGCCTAAGATCCCAGCCTACTGCCTTTCCCCGGGACAACCAACGCCCGGTAGGCCTAGCCTTCTCCGTCTCTCCATCGCAGTTATAAGAAGTACGGGAATATTAACCCGTTTCCCATCAGCTACGCATTTCTGCCTCGCCTTAGGGGCCGACTTACCCTGCGCCGATTAGCGTTGCGCAGGAAACCTTGGTCTTTCGGCGTGGAGGTTTTTCACCCCCATTATCGTTACTCACGTCAGCATTCGCACTTCTGATATCTCCAGCATGCTTCTCAACACACCTTCACAGACTTACAGAACGCTCCCCTACCCAGCATGCATAAGCACGCTGCCGCAGCTTCGGTATCCAGTTTGAGCCCCGTTACATCTTCCGCGCAGGCCGACTCGACTAGTGAGCTATTACGCTTTCTTTAAAGGATGGCTGCTTCTAAGCCAACCTCCTAGCTGTCTGAGCCTTCCCACATCGTTTCCCACTTAACTGGAATTTGGGGACCTTAGCTGGCGGTCTGGGTTGTTTCCCTCTTCACGACGAACGTTAGCACCCGCCGTGTGTCTCCCGGATAGTACTCACTGGTATTCGGAGTTTGCATCGGGTTGGTAAGCCGGGATGGCCCCCTAGCCGAAACAGTGCTCTACCCCCAGTGGTATTCGTCCGAGGCGCTACCTAAATAGCTTTCGGGGAGAACCAGCTATCTCCGAGCTTGATTAGCCTTTCACTCCGACCCACAGGTCATCCGAATCTTTTTCAACAGATCCCGGTTCGGTCCTCCAGTGCGTGTTACCGCACCTTCAACCTGCCCATGGGTAGATCGCTCGGTTTCGGGTCTATTCCCAGCAACTACATCGCCCTATTCAGACTCGGTTTCCCTACGGCTCCCCTAATTGGTTAACCTCGCTACTGAGAATAAGTCGCTGACCCATTATACAAAAGGTACGCCGTCACCCAACAAAGCGGGCTCCGACTGCTTGTACGTACACGGTTTCAGGGTCTATTTCACTCCCCTCTCCGGGGTTCTTTTCGCCTTTCCCTCACGGTACTGGTTCACTATCGGTCAGCCAGGAGTATTTAGCCTTGGAGGATGGTCCCCCCATGTTCAGTCAAGGTTTCACGTGCCCCGACCTACTCGTTTTCACATATTCAGATTTTCGGATACGGGGCTATCACCCACTATGGCCGGCCTTCCCAGACCGTTCTCCTAATCAGTCATATGCTTAAGGGCTAATCCGCGTTCGCTCGCCGCTACTGACGGAATCTCAATTGATTTCTGTTCCTACGGGTACTTAGATGTTTCAGTTCCCCGCGTTCGCCTCCTGCACCTATGGATTCAGTACAGGATACCCATAAAGGGTGGGTTTCCCCATTCGGAAATCTCCGGATCAAAGTCTGTTTGCCGACTCCCCGAAGCTTATCGCAGGCTAC
>NZ_CP136538.1:3825000-4528424 GCF_032810065.1 Alloalcanivorax xenomutans
TCTTGCCGGCCTGAATCACCGCGCTTTCGCCACGTTTGAAGCTGCGCTCCGTGGCCAGTTGCTGACCGTCCACGTAAACCGCGCCGCGCCCGAACACATCCTTGGCCGCCTTGCCATTCTGAGCCAGCCCGGCGAGACGAAGCAGGGGCACGATGTGCACTTCATCGCCATCATCCAAGACCACCTCGACTTCCGGCACATTCTCCGGGATGTCTCCCAGGGCAGTGATATTGCCGGCGGAGGACGGCGCTGCCCGCGCCGCCTCCTCGCCATGGAAACGGGTCACCATCTCCAGAGCGAACGCCTTTTTTGCCTCCTGGGGGCTGCCCAGGCGCTCGGCTTCCGCCTTCAGCCGGGCCAACTCCTCATTGGATACCGCACTGAGCAGCTCGTAATAGCGCCAGGTCAGTGCGTCCGGCAAGGACAGCAGCTTGCGGTACATATCCCCTGGAGCGTCGGTGACGCCAACATAGTTCCCAAGGGACTTGGACATCTTCTGCACCCCGTCCAGGCCTTCCAGCAGCGGCATGGTCAGGCAGATCTGTGGCGGCTGACCATGCCCCTTTTGCAGCGTCCGCCCCATCAGGAGGTTGAACTTCTGATCAGTCCCGCCCAGTTCGACATCGGCCCGCAGCGCCACGGAGTCATACCCCTGCACCAACGGATAGAGGAACTCGTGGATGGCAATGGGCTGGTTGCCTCGATAGCGCTTATCGAAATCATCCCTCTCCAGCATCCGCGCCACCGTATACTGACTGGCCAGGCGAATCAGATCGGCCGCGTCCAGTTCGCCCATCCAGGAGGAGTTGAACGCCACCTCGGTCTTTTCCGGATCCAGGATCTTGAACACCTGCTCCTTGTAGGTCTCCGCATTACGCAGCACGTCCTCACGGCTGAGCGGCGGCCGGGTAACACTTTTTCCGGAAGGGTCCCCGATCATGCCAGTGAAATCACCAATCAGGAAAATCACCTGGTGCCCCAGATCCTGAAAGTGGCGCAGCTTGTTGATCAGAACGGTATGCCCCAGATGCAGATCCGGGGCGGTGGGATCAAATCCGGCTTTGACACGAAGAGGGCGCCCGCTTTCCAGACGAGCCCGCAGTTCGTCTTCCTGAATAATCTCATCCGCGCCCCGGCGAATCAGTGCCAGCTGTTGATCCACATCAATCATCGATTGCCTCTGCCATTCCATATCCGCGCTCCGCTCCCGCCGTGAAAGTCCGGGAACCGGCGCCGCTAGCGGTGCTCCAATAACACCAGCCTGTTTGAACCGCGGCATTGTAGCACCTTGGAATAGTTGTAAAAGACATATAAAGACAGGTATCTTTGCTGCAATATTTTTTTCATCGCCTCAGGCGGCACAAACTCAGAGCGTTACTTACAGCATGAGAAAACATATATCCGCCCTCGGTCGATCGGTGCGCCATTTTCCCCGCACCCACCTTTTGCTCTCCGGAAGCCTTGTTTTGATCGTTACCCTGGTGACCCTGTTACCGGAATCCGGAGAAAGTCGACCCGAACGCCCCCAGACCCTGAATTTGAACCTCGACGCCGCCGGCGATCCCCCTGTCGCCGCCAAACCGGCTCCGGCGGCGGACACCGAATCCGCACCAGACAGCGATCTCGCCGCCGAACCAGCACCTCCCGAGCCCACGCCCCAATGGGAGACCATCACCGTGGCCGCGGGCGACACCCTGGGCCGCCTGCTACAGGACCGCGGCGTTACCGCGGCCCAGGTTCACCGGCTGGTGACCGGCGACAAGCGTCTGCAGGATCTCAAGAATATCCGCCCCGGCCAGACCTTCGAGGTCCTGCTCAACGACCAGGGCGAACTTCAGGCTCTGAAGTACAAGCCTTCCAGGATCCAGACCATCACCGCCACTCTCACCGGAGACGGCACCTGGCAAGCCAGCAGCGAACAGCGCGAGTACCAGCGCCGCGTTCGCTTCGCCGACGCCACCATCAACAGTTCGCTGTTCCTTGCCGGCCAGGCCGCCGGCATGAGCGACAATCTGACCATGCAGCTGGCCAACATCTTCGGCTGGGATGTGGATTTTGTTCTCGATATCCGGCCCGGAGACCGCTTCCGCGTGCTCTTCGAGGAGCTGTACCTGGACGGCGAGAAAGTCGGCGAAGGGGACATCCTGGCCGCCGAGTTCTGGAACCAGGGCCGCCACTTGACCGCCTATCAGTATCAGGATGAAGACGGTGCCGTGGCGTACCTGGACGCGGAAGGCAACTCCATGCGCAAAGCCTTCATCCGCACCCCGGTGGCTTTTTCCCGCATCAGTTCCGGCTTTAACCCCGGGCGCCGCCATCCAGTGCTGAACACGATCCGCGCACACAAGGGCACCGACTATGCCGCCCCCTCCGGCACGCCGATCAAGGCCGCCGGCAAAGGCAAGGTCATCTTCGCCGGAGTCAAAGGCGGCTATGGCAACGTAATCATTGTCCAGCACGGCCGCCGCTACACCACGCTGTACGCTCACATGCGCGGCTTCGCCAAGGGCATTCGCGTGGGCACGCGAGTCAATCAGGGCCAGACCATCGGTTACGTGGGCTCTTCCGGCCTCGCCACCGGCCCCCATCTGCATTACGAGTTCCGCATTGACGGCGTGCATCGCAACCCGCAAACCGTCCCGTTGCCCAAAGCGCAGGGCGTCAGCCCGGGAAACAAGGAGCAGTACCTGGCTCAGGTGCGTCGCATGAACTCGCAGATGACCCTGTTTGCCGGAGCCGCCACCCTGGCACGCAGCGATGTCCGGTGACGGGCTCTACATTGGTCTGATGACCGGCACCAGCGTCGATGGCATCGACGCGGTGCTGGCCCGCATCGGCAAGCGGGACTTTCAACTCCTCGCCCACCAGGGCTCTCCCTTACCCGCCCCCCTTCGTGACGACATCCTGAAGCTGTGCCGCAGCGGCCCCGATGAGATCGATCAGGCCGGGCGCCTTCATCGGCAGCTCGGCGACGCTTACACCCGGGCCACGCAGGCCTTGCTGGCGCAATCCGGTTACCGGCCGGAGCAGATCCATGCCATAGGCTGCCATGGCCAAACCGTTCGCCACCGCCCCGGCGATCTCGGCTTCAGCGTTCAACTCGGTTGCCCAGACACCCTGGCCGTCCACACTGGCATCCCGGTAGTGAGCAACTTCCGCAATAAAGACATGGTGCTCGGCGGTCAGGGAGCGCCTCTGGTACCCCGCTTCCACCAGCGGCTGTTCGGCGCGGTGGCGCAAAAGGTCGCGGTGGTCAACATCGGCGGCATGGCCAATGTCACTCTGCTGGATGATGGCAAGCTGATTGGCGGCTTTGATACCGGTCCCGGCAATGTCCTGATGGACCTCTGGACACAACGCCATAAGGGCGAGCCCTATGACCGGGACGGCGCCTGGGCCGCCGGCGGCACCCTCATGCCGGATCTGCTGAACACCCTGTTGGCCGACCCCTATTTTCGGCTGCCGCCGCCGAAAAGCACCGGCCGTGAGCATTTCAACGAGGACTGGCTGCAACGGCAACTGCCGGCGGACGCCAACGCGCGGCAAGTGCAAGGCACCCTGGCGGAACTGACCGCCCGCACCATCGCCGACGCCCTTGGCGATTTCGCGCCACAACGGCTGCTGGTTTGTGGCGGAGGCGCCAATAACCGGCACTTACTCGCCCGCCTCCATATCCTGCTCGACATCCCGGTGCATTCCACCGAGGATTTTGGTCTGCACCCGGACTGGGTGGAAGCCGGCGCTTTTGCCTGGCTGGCCTGGGCCAGAGTCGAAGGAGAAACCGGGAATGCGCCAGCGGTCACCGGAGCCAGCCGGGCCGCGGTGCTCGGCCAGCTCACGCTGCCCTGATCACACGCTGCCGAGAACCCAAAGCGCGCTCAGCGTGGACGAGATGCCCAGGGTGGCGCCAGCGAGGATATCCGTGGGGTAGTGCACGCCCAGCAGCACACGCGAGGCGCCGACCATAAGAGCGAACATCACGGCCATGGGCGCCAGTGCCGGGAAGAAAACACAAATCAGGGTGGCCATGACGGAAGCCGCGGCGGTATGCCCCGACGGGAAACTGAAGCGGTCCGCCGGTTTGATGAAGGCATTGAGCGCCTCCACGCTGTCCGCCGGACGCGGGCGGCGAATCAGATTCTTCAGCAACATGAACGCCGGCACCTCAATGACGTAGGCAATAGCCGCCGCCTGCGCGAACACCGTGCCAATGCCATCCAGCAAGGTCCACACCAGAGCCACCAGCACCACGTACAGAGGCCCATCACCAAGGCGGGATACCAGGCGTGCCGCTCGGGCCCAACGGGCTGCCCGCGGCTGTTTGGACAGCCAGCACATGGCACGCACGTCGGCGGCGGTCATACGTTGGAAACTGGGTCGCTGAATCATCATGCCTCCAGCATCCATGCCCGTGGAGACAATGATTTGACTGTTTGGTGACGGTTTTATGACGATCCGTCAGGGGTGTCTCGCACGGAGATTGCCCTTGAAAGATTTACACAGAGAAGGAGGAGCCGCAACCGCAAGTTGTTGCCGCATTGGGATTGTTGACCACGAAGCGGGAGCCCATCAGCCCCTGCTCATAGTCCACTTCGGAGCCATCCAGGTACTGAATACTCATGGCATCCACCAGCAAGGTCACGCCTTCCCGGTCCACCGAGGTATCGTCGTCGTTAACCTGCTCATCGAAAGTAAAGCCGTAGGAGAACCCCGCGCAACCACCGCCAGTGATGTACACCCGCAGTTTCAGATCGGGATTGCCTTCGTCATCACGCAACTCCTGGACTTTCTGAGCCGCGCGCTCGGTCAGGGTAATAGGTGCGGATTCGCTCATCATGATCACTTCATATCCAGGGCGAGCATGGTCCAATACCTGAGTGTTTTAGTCAAGAATGACCGACGGCGGCTTGTGCCACCGCCATAAACCTCACCGGCATCAGCTTGAAACAGGCCCGATAGCTCAGACGGTTTCCGCCGGATCCGCCTCGACCTGTTCCCCGGCTTTCTGCCCGGGAGCCGGCAGATTACGCCGTTCCTCGTCCATGCGCACCAGTTTACCGTTGACCCGGGCGCCCATCACCATTTCCAGCATGATGTAATAGACATTGCCGTCCACCGACGCCTTGCTGGCCAGCTCCAGGTGCTCGGCGGCGCTGACGTCACCCTCCACCCGGCCATTAATGGTGACCCTCGGCACGTGAATCTCGCCGCGCACCACCCCGGTCTCACCGATGATCAGCTGTCCACCTTCATCGCCGGCACGAATGTTTCCTTCCACTTCCCCCTGAATATGCAGGCCACCGGTGAATTCCACATCCCCCAAGATGCGGGCACTGGCGGCAATCAGGGTGTGGTCGCGAAAGCCTTGTGCATTGCCTTTCTTATCTCGACCCAACACCGTTGTCTCCTGATGATTATCGTTGCGGCGGAGCGCTTCGAAGCGCGCCCCGCTCCCCCCCTGGAAGCTCACCAAGGCAGTCGTTGTTCCGACTGTGCGGTCCTTCGCCCGGATGCCGTGGCGGTCACCTCCAGAGATGACACCTGCAGTTCCGCGGGCACCGTTACAATACCCGAAAGCTCCTGAAAATACCGGAACTGAAACCTGTCCTCACTGTGCTCTTCAAGGTAATCCGTGGCATCGGCGGTAAACGCCTCGCCATCCCGGCTGCCGCGCAACGTGAAACTGACACGGCCGGACAGAGCGTCCCGGTTCTCCCCGGTTTGCACCAGCACCAGGCGATAACGCACCCGCCGTTCGCCCTCCGCGGGACTCAATTCCAGTTTTTGCACCACCAGCCCATGATTTTCGTCACTGGGGGACATCACACTCTTATAGAACGAGACCGCCTGCTCCAGTTCCGCCTGCTGATCACGCAGGGCCCGGATCTCCTGACGCAGCTGCTCGCGCGCCTGTTCCCCCACCTGAGCTTCGGTGCGGTACACCGCCAGATCCTTGCGGGCCTGATCCAGTTCCTGTTTGACCTGGTGCAAAGAGCGTCGGGCAGGCCCGTCCTCCTCACCCTCGCTACTGTCGCCGGCGATTACCGACAGCCCTGGCACGCCATACCACCAGACTAGGGCACCGCCGCCCACCAGACACCCCAGGCACAATACCAACACCGCCAGGCCCGCCAACAAACGTCGCCGCCGCTGGGTGGAGGGACTGATCGGCACCAGTACCACATCGTCCAACCGGTTTTTCACGCCCCACTTCGCCATCAGGACCACAACCCGCTATCGCTATTAGCGATGCGCGCCCTGGGATTGTTTGCCGTTTCAGCCAAGGCCATAGAATGCTCCAAACAGGTAACTCCCCCGAGCCCCGGGCTATTCAGGCCTCCGGAACCGGAAAATAATAGGCAGGGCCGTCCGGCCCGACAACTCAGGCCGTCTTGTCCTCACCGGCGAGACGCCGCCCCTCGGCCGCCATCCCCGCGCCGCTGGCCATGCGCTCCGCCAAAGAATCATACAATGGACGCGACCATACCAGTTTCGACACCGCGGCGGACAAAAAGGCGCCCACCATCAGAGACAACAGCAGATCGTGTCGGTTGCCGGTCAATTCCATGACGATCACAAAGGACGTGATCGGACGCTGAATCACGCCGGCCAGAAACGCCGCCATCGCCACCACGGTGATGCCGACCACCGAGGTCTCCGGGAACCAACCGCTCATGGCACTGCCGATGCCAGCACCAGCGGCCAGGCTGGGTGAAAACAAACCACCGGGCAGTCCAGTGAAATAGGACACCAGGGTCGCGCCCATTTTCGCCAGCGGGAAGGACCAGTCACCGACATGCTCTCCATCCAGCAGGCTGCGCGCCTCCTCGTAACCACTGCCATAAGTCGCACCACCGGTGAGCAGCCCCAGCGCCACCAGCACCACGCCACACAGAAACACCACCCGATACGGGTGCCTGACGGCATGCGGCGTCAACCAGCGGCTGCCACTGATCAGCAGACGACTGAACAGACCGCCCAGCAAACCGCAGATGAGCGCCACCACACCGATGGCCAGCCAGTTGGCCGTCAGTTCCAGATCGCCCTGGGGGTGGCCGAAGTAGCTGTAGTGGCCGTTGATCATCAGTACCACCACACCCGAGAGGATGATCGCCAGAATCAGGGTACCGCTGGTGCGTTGTTCGAAGGAGCCGGACAGTTCCTCAATGGCGAACACAATCCCAGCCAGCGGGGCATTGAACGCCGCCGACACCCCGGCCGCGCCCCCGGCGACGATCAGAGCGTTATCCACATATTTTTGCTGCAGACGTCCAACCTGACCCACCGAATACATCATCGCGGCACCGATTTGTACGCTCGGACCCTCGCGGCCGATACTGGCGCCGCACAGCACCCCAAGCACGGTGAGAACGAACTTCAGCGCGATCACCCGCAGCGACAGGAAGGTGGGGCGCAACCAATGGTAGCGTTGCTTGAGCACCACCAATACCTGAGGAATCCCGCTACCTTGGGCTTCCGGCCCCATGCGGCGCATCAGCCAGATGATCACCATCATCCCCAGCGGGGTCATGGCGACGGGGATGTAAGGCGAGTAGGCGTGAATGCGGTTGAAGGTTTCCGAGGCCAGCTCCACCGCCCAGGCGAACCCCACCACCAGCAACCCGACCAGCAGAGCACCGATCCAGAACACGGCGCGCAGCTTCCAGTCCTGAATGGTGCCCAATTGCCTGCGCGTAAGGCGCCGCGTGCGGAAGAAGTAATAACGTAACAGCCGGCCGGAACGCGGTCCTCTCTTCACTAGACTCCCCGAGCAGAAAAGCACACCCCGGCCAGCCCTCCGCCAACCCGGACGTGATCATTGAAAGCCGTTATAGTGTACGCCCGGAAGCCCGGTACAGCCACTGGGCCACTTTCGCTGCAAGGAGCCCCAATCCATGTTTTTGTGGCTGAAAGCCTTTCATTTGATTGCGGTTATATGCTGGTTCGCTGGTATTTTTTACCTTCCACGCCTGTTCGTGTATCACGCCATGGCCGAGGATCAGGTCAGTCGCGAGCGCTTCAAGATCATGGAGCGCAAACTTTACCGGGGCATCATGAACCCGAGCATGATCGTCACCGTGGTGCTGGGCCTGTGGATGCTGATCAGTCACTGGGACCTGTACAAAACCCAGGGCTGGATGCACGCCAAGCTGGCGTTGGTGGTATTGCTGATCGGCTATCATCATATGTGCCTGGTCCACCTGAAGAAGTTCGCCGCCGACGCCAACACCAAGAGCCACCGGTTCTTTCGAGTGTTCAACGAAATCCCGGTACTGTTGCTGGTCGGCATCGTGATTCTGGTGGTGGTCAAGCCGTTCTGATCGGGGCTCTTGACGCCCTTGGCTGAACGGCTGACGCTAGCGACATACGCCGGCGCCTTCGCCCGGCGTCCCACTCTCTGCCTTTCGGCTTTCGACGACGACACCATGAAACCCAATATTCTTGTTATCGCCGGACACGACCCTTCCGGCGGCGCCGGCATTCACGCCGATATCGAGGCCATCCATGATCTGGGCGGGCTGGCCAGCACGCTGATCACCGCGCTGACGGTGCAGAACAGCCAGCATGTGCAGGGCTTCCAACTGACCGATATCGACCTGCTCGAGCGCCAGGCGGACACCCTCCTCGCCGACTACGATTTCCAGGCGGTGAAGATCGGCATGACCGGCTCACTGGCCACGGTCCGCTTCATCGCCCGCCTACTGGCGCGTTTGCCCGGTGTACCGGTGATCCTGGACCCGGTCCTGGCGGCGGAAAGCGGCGGCAGCCTGACCCGGGAATCCCTCGGCGATGCCATGATCGGCGAGCTGGCGCCACGGTGCGAACTGCTCACCCCCAATCTGCCCGAAGCCCGGCTGCTGGCCGGAGACGACGGCACGACGGGCGCGACGGGCACGCAAAGCGTGTCCGAATACGGCCAACGCCTGTGCCAACGTGGCGCCAGAGCGGTGTTGATCACCGGCACCCATGACGACACCGACCAGGTCAGCAATCATCTGTTCCAGGGCACCGGTGAGACACAAAGCTGGCACTGGCAACGCCTGCCCCACGTCTATCACGGCTCCGGTTGCACCCTGGCGTCCTCCATTGCCTGCCTGCGTGGCCAGGGAATGCCGCTGGAGCAAGCCGTGGCGGAAGGGCAGGCCCGCGTGGATCATTACCTGCGCGCCGCCTGGCGGCCGGGCCAGGGCCAGCACGTGCCAGACCGGAGGACACCATGACATCCCGCTTGCATGGCCTTTATGCCATCACCGACCCCATGCTCATCCCGGATCAGCGTCTGCTGCCCGCGGCCCAGGCCGCTCTGCGTGGCGGCGCCCGGTTACTGCAATATCGCGACAAACCCGCCAGGGCCATGCAGCGGCTGGAGCGAGCCGGCCGCCTGGCCGAACTGTGCCGCCAATATGGTGCCCTGTTCATCGTCAATGACGACCCGGCCCTGGCCCAGGCGATCAATGCCGATGGCGTGCATATGGGGCAAAGTGACGGCGCCGTGCCCGCCGCCCGAGCCTTGCTCGGCGCCGACAAGATTATTGGCGTCTCCTGCCATGGCGATCTGGCGCTGGCCGCCAAAGGCGCCGCCGAGGGCGCGGATTACCTGGCGCTGGGGCGTTTCTACCCGTCCCATACCAAACCCAAGGCGCCACCGGTGACCCTGGAAACTCTGCGGGAAGCCCGTGACCGCTTCACTCAGCCCCTGGTCGCCATTGGCGGCATCACCGCGGACAACGCCCAGCCGCTGATTGACGCCGGCGCCGATATGGTCGCACTGATTCACGGTCTGTTCGCCACCGCCGACTGCGATGAAATCGAGGTCAGGGCGCGCCAGCTCTCCCGGTTGTTCCCGGTCCGCTGACCCGGAACGGTCATCTTCCGGAGGTGGCGACCGGTTTCCGGAATACGCATAATGCCCATCAATCCCCGGTGGCGGATGCCACCCTCATGATCCCTCGCCCGGCCCTTCCGTGAGCCGGGCCCGGATCCGTTTCGCAAGGAGTTCCCATGAGTCGCACGCAATCCGAACAGCTGTTTCGCCGTGCCCAGAAGCACATTCCCGGCGGCGTCAACTCTCCGGTCCGCGCCTTCAGCGGTGTCGGCGGCACCCCGGTGTTCTTCGAGCGGGCGGAGGGCGCCTACCTGTTCGACGAGGACGACAACCGCTATATCGACTACGTCGGTTCCTGGGGCCCCATGGTGCTGGGCCATAACACCCCAGCGGTACGTGAAGCCGTGCAACAGGCGGTGGCTCGCGGGCTGAGCTTCGGCGCGCCCACCGAGGCGGAAGTGGAAATGGCCGATCTGGTCTGCGAAATGGTGCCTTCCATGGACATGGTGCGCATGGTCAACTCCGGCACCGAAGCCACCATGTCCGCCATCCGCCTGGCTCGCGGCCACACCGGCCGGGACAAGATCATAAAATTCGAAGGGTGCTACCACGGCCATGTGGACAGCCTGCTGGTACAGGCGGGCTCCGGCGCCCTGACCCTGGGCACGCCCAGTTCCCCCGGCGTGCCGGCGGCGGTCACCGCCGACACCCTGGTACTGCCCTACAACGATGCCGCCGCCGTGGCGGAAGTGTTCGCCCAACAGGGCAGCGATATCGCCGCGGTAATCGTCGAACCGGTGGCCGGCAACATGAACTGCGTGCCGCCCACCCAGGGCTTCCTGGACACTCTGCGAGCCCAGTGCAGCGAGCACGGCGCGCTGCTGATCTTTGACGAAGTCATGACCGGCTTCCGCGTCGCTCTGGGCGGAGCCCAGGCCCTTTATGGCATCACCCCGGATCTGACCACCCTGGGCAAGATCATCGGTGGCGGCATGCCGGTGGGCGCCCTCGGCGGGCGCCGCGAGATCATGGAAAGCCTGGCGCCACTGGGACCGGTCTACCAGGCCGGCACCCTGTCCGGGAACCCGGTGGCGATGGCCGCCGGCCTGGCCACGTTGCAGGCTCTACGCGAACCGGGCTTCCATGACACTCTTGATGCCAAGGCGCGGCGCCTCACCGAAGGCTTGTCGATGGCGGCACGGGAATGCGGGGTCGGCTTCACCACCAATCAGGTGGGCGGCATGTTCGGTCTGTTCTTTACCGAGCAGACCCGGATCAGCCGTTTCTCGGATGTGATGGCCTGCGACAAGGAACGCTTCCAGCGCTTTTTCCATGCCATGCTGGACCGAGGCATCTATCTGGCACCAAGCGCCTTTGAGGCCGGTTTCGTCTCCATCGCCCACAGCGACGAAGACATCGACGCCACCATCAAGGCCGCCCGCGAAGCGTTCGCGGCGCTGCTGTAGCGATCCGTGGACCCAGCGGCACACAGTTCGCTGGGCGCTTACACATGTCGCTTCTAAAGCAGCTTCCCACGGACCGGACTACGAAGCCGCTGTGGGAGATTCTATGGTGCCCTGCAATGCTTAGAAGAGCTTTGCGGGGCAATATTCTTGTTGCTGCTTCATCAGGGCGAAGGCGGTGCGAGCGATCTTCCGGGCCAGGATCACCAAGGCTTGCGTGGTGTGCAGTCCCCGGTCCCGATAGCGCTGATAGAAGGCGCGCCAGACCGGGTGTCGAGACGCACTCATGGCGGCACAGTGCAGCAGTCGCCTGACCTCCGTATCCCCTTGCTTGGTCAGCTTACGCTTGCCTGTGAGTTTGCCGGAGTCGCGGACTCGGACATCCAGCCCCAGGAAGGCAACGAAAGCATCGCTGTTCTTGAAGTCCCCTCTCAGGAAGGCCATGACCAAGGCGGTGGCGGTGATCTCGCCGACCCCGTCGATCGCGTCGCAGCGTTGGACCTGAGTCTGTAAGCCGGCGGCGCTCACCGCGCTCTTGAGCCGTTTCTGGATCAGAGAGTCAATCCGGTCCATTTTGGCGATCAGGGCACGCAGAGGGGCCTTGAGCTCCGGTTCTCCGCTCAGGCTCTGACGTAATGCCGTGCGGGCCTTAACCAAGGCGGCCCGGCGACGCAGCAGGCTCTGCAGCATCCGGTACGCCTTTGGGGGCGGGCTCCACGGGCGTAACTCGTCTTTCTCCTTGTGCAGATGGCGGGCCAGCAACTGGGCATCGGCCAGATCCGTCTTGGCCCGCCCTCCAACGCCTTTGCGGTAGTTGCTGAGGCGGTAACCGTCCACCACATAGACCCGATGCCCCTTGGCGTGTGCGCGCTCGGTAATGTCCATGTGATAGGTGCTGGTCGCCTCAATGGCGATATCGCAGCCCTCGGGGAGGGTGGCCAGCCATTGGCGAATGGCTTGGGGCGTGTTGTCGATGGTGAAGGTTTGGTTCAGGCCCTGGAGGTGAATCACCAGGTCATCTTTCGCAACGTCGATCCCGATCTCCGGGCGGCTTGCCGGCATTGCCATGGGGCACCCCTGTCAGCTAGGTTAAATGGGCTTGTCGGGGCGCACCGTCACGCTGGCTTGCAGAGTATCGTCGGTCTGAGTGTGCGCTCAGCCGATGGATTCCTTATCGGCGTTTGAAGGTGCGGGGTGGGGCCATATCTCCCACAGTCTGTACCCTAGGGTCAGAAGCTTGCCTGGTCCCTCCACCCCGACAAGTCTTCTCCTTCTAAGACTTGCCGGGAAACCATACAAGCTTGCCTTGCAAGCGAATGGGCTCTCAGTTCCTACCGCTGGCCCATCGAATTGTGAGACAACAGTGGTCAGCGGGCCAGCGGCGCCAAGCGACCGCCGGTCAGTGCCAACAGGTCCACCGGCGCCATTTCAATTTCCAAGCCGCGCCGGCCGCCGCTCATATACAAAACACCTTGGCTTTCGGCACTGTGGTCCAACCACAGCGGCAGCCGCTTTTTCTGCCCCAATGGGCTGATACCCCCGAGCACATAGCCGGTAAGGCGTTGCGCCACGGCGGCATCCGCCATGGCCGCTTTCTTGCCACCGGCGGCTTTGGCCAGGGCTTTCAGATCCAGTTGTTTGTGCACCGGAACCATGGCCACCTGAGGCCGCTCATCCACCATCGCCAGCAGCGTCTTGAATACCTGTTCAACAGGCAGCCCCAGAGCGTCCGCGGCTTCCAGCCCATAGCTGGGTGCCTGTGGATCGGCCTGGTAGCTGTGTGTCCGAAAGGCCACGCCGGCTTTTTCGGCGGCCTTTACCGCCGGTGTCATGCCGTCCCCCGGCGCAGTTCCTGAGCCCGTTCGCGTGCCTCACGGGCGCCTTCCTTATCCCCTTGCCGTTCGCGGGCGGTGGCCACCAGATCCCACAGTTCCGCCTGATAACCCGGATTGTAGGGCGCCAGCCGCAGGGCTCTCAGGGCCAGCCCTTCAGCGGAGTGAGCGTCGCCTTCCTCCAGACGCAAGCGGGCCAACTGCCGGTACACCCAGGAGGAATCCGGTTCCATGCTCAGCGCCCGTTCCAGGTACCGTCCGGCCGCGGACATATTGCCCTGGTTGCGGGCCCCCTCAGCGCGATCAAGCAAAGCCAGCGCCGGCGACCCCTGCAGATCAGCCCGGGCATCCACCGGTTGCTGTCGCGGCTCACCGGAGGGCGGTGATGATCGGGACGAGGACGAAGACGCGGAAGTGCCGTAGTCGCCCCCCGTCCCCGTCGTTGGTGTCGTCGCGCAGCCGGCCAGCATGGCCGCCAGCAGCATCAGTCGAACCAGCCCTTGAACCATTGCAGTACCCCTTTCTTCTTGTCGCCGTCACGGGATCCGCAACGGTCGGCCTCCTCGGGAATCGATGCTGTCAGCATCGGGTAGCGGCGGGCACCATCACAGCTCTCGCCGCTGACCAGGGTACCGGACGGATCCATCCAAACCCACTCCACGCCGTCCGGCGGTTTCTGCGACAGGCTGCGTTGCGGCAATGAAGCCATCAATTGCGCCCACACCGGCACCGCGCCGGAAGAACCGCTGACCCCGGCCGGGCTGTTGTCGTCCCGGCCTACCCATACCACCGCCAGATGATTGGCGGAGAAACCGGCAAACCAGGCATCGCGGAAATTATCGCTGGTGCCGGTCTTCCCGGCCACCTTCACCGAAGCCGGCAACTTGGCGCGCACTCCACGACCGGTGCCCTGATCGACCACGTCCTGCATTGCTTGTTGCAACACGAACACCGGTTCCTGCGGCAACACCTCCTCGGTGGTGATGGGATAACGGGCGATCGGCTGGCCATCCTTGTCAAGCACATCGGTGATCGAACGCAACGGCGTGGAGAAACCGCCGGTAGCCAGCGGCTGATACATCATCGCCACTTCGAACGGCGTCAGTCCCAGACTGCCCAGCAAAATACTCGGATAGAGTGGAATGTCCCGCTGTACGCCCAATGTTTTCAGCGTCTCCGCCACCTTGCTCAAGCCCACTTCCATGCCGAGTCGTGCCAGAGCCTGGTTGCGCGAGCGCACCAGGACGTCATGGATCGGCATGGGGCCCAGGGATTTGTTGTCGAAGTTCTTCGGCTGCCAGGGTTCATTATTGCGCAACGGCACCGACAGCGGCTCATCGTTGACGATGGTCGCCAGGCTGTATTTTTCCGGTTGCTCCAGCGCCGCCAGCACCACCGCCGGCTTCACCAGCGAGCCGATCGGCCGCACCGCGTCCAGCGCCCGGTTGAACCCGTGCTCCCGGGAGCGGCGATTGCTGACCACCGCCAGCACATCGCCCTGGGTCGGCGCCACCACCACCACCGCCCCATTGAGATGGTTCTTGCCTCCGGGGTCCTTGTTTTCCAGGTGATCGCGCAGCGCCTTTTCCGCCGCCAACTGGGCCAGCACATCCAGCGTGGAGTGGATGCGCAGACCGTCGACGCCCAGCACCTCCGGCGGATAGTCACGGGCAAGTTGCCGCCGCACCAGATCGATGAACGCCGGGAACGCATAAAGCGGCGACTCGCCTCGCGGCACCACTTCAAGCCCCCGTTTGCTGAAGCGGTGCAATTCCTCCTCGCTCAGCGCGCCTTGCTGACGAGCCACCTGCAACACCGTGTTGCGGCGCTTGAGCGAACGCTCCGGGCGGCGCCGGGGATCGTACCAACTGGGCCCCTTGAGCAACCCCACCAGGGTCGCCAGTTGATGTGGTTCCAGCTCTTCCAGAGGACGCCCAAAATAGAACTGCGCGCCCAGCCCCATGCCGTGGATGGAACGGGATCCGTCCTGGCCGAGATAGACTTCGTTGATGTAGGCCTCGAGGATCTGTTCCTTGCTGTAATGCAGCTCCAGCAGTACCGCCATTGGCAGTTCCACCAGTTTGCGCAACAGAGTGCGATCCTGAGTGAGCCAGAAATTCTTCACCAACTGCTGGGTCAGTGTACTGCCGCCCTGCACCAGACGGCCGGCTTTGATATTGGCCAGCATGGCCCGGGCCAGTCCGCGCAGGGACACCCCGTGGTGCTCGTAGAAATCCTGGTCCTCGGTGGCCAGCAACATTTTCACCATCAGCGGTGGCACGCGGTCCAGCGGCACATAGACCCGGTCCTCACTGTGCCCCGGATGGATGCTGCCGATCTGCATCGGCTCCAGCCGTGCCAGGGAGCCTCCCTGCCCCGCCTGCAACGATGCAATCTCTCCACCGCCGAGACGCAGATTAAGGCGCTGGGAAGGTTCGCCGCCATCGCTGTCGCGGAACCCCCGGGTGTGAATGATCAGCCGATTGCCGTTCACCGAATAACTGCCCGGAGTGGGCGCGCCCGGCGCCTGCCGGTAGCGCATCAGCTCCAGCATTTTGAGCATGTCCGCCCGTGACAGAACCCGGCCGGGATACAGTTCCACCGGCCGGGCATAGACCCGCGCCGGCAACTGCCAGACATGGCTGTCAAACCGTTCCTGCACCAGGGCGTCCAGATAGATCAGGCCGGCGGCCATCGCCACCAGCCCCACCGCCAGGACCTTGGCGAGGAAACGCCCGCTGATCCAGCGCCGCGCCGACGCTTTCTTCTTACGGCGGCGCGGAGCCGCTCTCTTCGCTTTTTTTGCCATGGCCGGGAGTATACGGAAAAGTGTGGGGATTTTATGAGGGCCCCGGAAGGATTGATGCGCCGGCGGCGATCTTTGAGGAAATTTTGCAACCGCCCCGGCCATCTCCATAATAGGCCCCGCCAGGCCCGTCCCCCACCCGGGCCGCCTTCCGTCCCGCACGGAACCGGGATGATCAGAGGTGGGAACAGCCCCAACGGAGCCACCATGGAAAAGAAATACGACGTCTACGCCCTCGGCAATGCCCTCGTGGATACGGAAATCGAGGTCAGTGACGCCTTTCTCGAACGCATGGAGGTGGGCAAGGGGCTGATGACCCTGGTGGACCAGGCGCGCCAGGCGGAGTTACTCCGGGCACTGGAAGGCGAAGCCGAACCCCACAAGCTGACCAGCGGCGGCTCCGCCTGCAACACCGTGGTGGCGGCCCGTCAATTTGGCGGCAGCGGCTATTACGCCTGCAAGGTGGCCGGGGATGACACGGGTGATATCTTCGTGCGCGAGTTGCTGGCCGCCGGCGTCGACACCAACATGAACGGCAACCGCCCGCGGGGCATTTCCGGTCGCTGCCTGGTGATGATCACGCCGGATGCCGAACGCACCATGAACACCTTCCTTGGCATTTCCGAGCAGGTCTCCGAAGACGAGGTTGACGAACAGATCGTGGCGGCCTCCCGCTACGTCTATCTGGAAGGCTATCTGGTCAGTTCCCCCAGTGCCCGGGCCGCCGCCATCCGCCTGCGCCAACTGGCGGAAAAAAACGGCGTCGGCACGGCTCTGACGTTTTCCGATCCGGCCATGGTGCGTTTCTTCCGTGATGGCCTGACGGAAATGCTCGGCGACGGTGTTGATCTGCTGTTTTGCAACGAAGACGAGGCCAAGGGCTTTACCGACACCGATACTCCGGAAGCCGCCTTGGAAGCTCTGAAACCGCTGTGCCGCACCCTGGTGATGACACGGGGCGCGGAAGGTTCCTTGCTGTGGGACGGCCAGCAGACACACTCTGTCCCCTGCGATCCGGTGAAACCGGTTGACACCAATGGCGCCGGGGACATGTTCGCCGGCGCCTATCTTTATGCCATCACCCATGGCCACGACCCGGTCACCGCCGCCCGTCTGGCCAACGCCGCCGCGGGCCGCCTGATCGTTGAATTTGGCCCGCGCCTGCCCAGCGGCGCTCACCAGGAAATCCGCCAGCGCATTCTGGGCGAGTAGGCAAGCGAAAGGAGAGGAAGACCGCGATGCAGGCCGTATGCAGTATTCACGATATCGAGGACGACAGTGCCCGGGAATTCCAGGTGGATGACCAGCCGGTGGTGATCGTCAAACGGGACGGGCAGTTCCATGCCTACCTGAATTGGTGCCCGCATCTGGGGATCGAGCTGAATTTCATGCCGGACCAGTTCCTCGACAGTGACAATCAGTTTCTCATTTGCGCCAATCACGGCGCTCTGTTCGAAATCGAATCCGGCGATTGCCTGTCCGGCCCCTGCAGTGGCGATGCCCTGCTGGCGGTCCCCCTGGAAGTCCGCGAGGAACAAATCTGGCTGGGCGAGGTACCGCAACCGGCATGAGCCATCCCTTCGACCACCTGACCCCGGATCTCATGCTGGACGCCCTGGACGGCGTCGGCTTTCTCACCGACGGCCGCTTGCTGGCGCTCAACAGCTTCGAAAACCGGGTTTATCAGATCGGTCAGGAAGAAGGACCGCCGGTGATCGTCAAGTTCTACCGCCCTCAGCGCTGGAGTGACGAACAAATCCTGGAGGAGCACCGTTTCAGCCTCTTTCTGGTGGAACGGGACTTGCCGGTAGTGGCGCCCTTGCAACGGGACGGCCGCACTTTGTTCGAGCATGGCGGCTTCCGCTTCGCCGTCTTTCCCCGCGCTGGCGGTCATGCGCCGGAGTTGGCCAATGATGCTCATCTCGAGCAACTGGGGCGAACCCTGGCGCGCTGGCACGCGTGCGGGAACGACCGTCCCTACCGGCGCCGCCCCACCCTGGATGTGATCGCCGACATCGAAAAAGCCGCCGCCCAACTTACCGAGGAAGTGGTGGATCTGAACTACCGGGGCCAATACCGGGACCTGACCGCTGCTCTGGTATCACGGCTGCGAACCCACCTGGCGGGTCGAGACTTTCCCCTGCTCAACGTTCATGGCGACTGCCACGGCGGCAACATTCTTTGGCGCGAATACGGAGAAACCGGGGGCGGCCCTCACTTCGTCGACCTGGACGACAGCGTGCGGGCGCCCGCCATGCAGGACCTGTGGATGCTGCTTTCCGGTGAACAGGAAGAACAGCGCCATCAACTGCAGGTCGTGGCCCGTGGCTATGAGCTGTTTCTGCCCTTCCCCTGGGATCAGAGCGTGCTGATCGAACCGCTGCGCATTCGCCGCATGATCTGCCATGACGCCTGGCTGGCCCAACGCTGGGACGATCCGGCCTTCCCTCCCGCCTTTCCCTGGTTCGACAGCCCGCGCTATTGGCAGGACCGGGTCACCACCATGGCGGAGCAGGTTCAGCGGCTGTCATAACCTGACAGGCAAAGGGGTCTCCAGCCGATTCTCGAACTCGGTCATCGCGGTTTTCCAGGCCAATACTTCCACGCCTTTGTCCACCGCCTCTCGCAACAGCTCGCCGTAGCGGGCGTCAATTTCGTCCGCCGGGCGCACCGCCACCGCGCCGGAATGCTGTGCACAGAAGAACAGCACCGCCCGCTTGCCCGAAGCCGCCACCGACATCAGTGTCCGCAAATGCTTCTGGCCGCGTTCGGTGATCGAATCCGGAAAGGCGATGACGCCATCGTCGGGATCGTCGGGGCCAGGCCCCAGAGTGACGTTCTTCACTTCAATGAAAGTATGAGGCGCGGCGCGATCACCCAGGGCCAGGTCGAAACGGCTGTCACCGAAGGTGATCTCGCGTAACACCCCGGCGCCCGGTTCCAGCTCCCGCACCCGCCCTTCCGCGATGGCTTCCGCCACCAGTGTATTGGGGCGGCCGGTGTTGACCCCGGCCCAATGGCCGTGGGCCACCTGCACCGCTTCCAGTGTGTGGCGATACTTGCGCTTGTCATTGCCGCTGTCGGAGATCAGAGCCGCCTGTTCCCGGCCCGGCAACACGCAATGCTTCATGGAACCGGTATTGGGGCAATGCACGGTGATCTCGCTGCCATCGGCCTGACGCACATCGGCCAGGAAACGCTTGTAGCGGCGCAACAGGGTGACCGCCTGCATGGGAGGATCAAACTTCATTGCCTCTCCAGGAAGCGGGCCAGACGCTCCAGCGCCTGATGCAAGCGCTCCTCGTCGCAGGTGTAGGCGAGACGAATGTAACGCTCGGGCTGGTGAGCCTCACCAAAATCCAGCCCGGGGGTTACCGCCACACCGGCTTCTTCCAGCAAGCGCCGGCAAAGTTCGAAGCTGTCCCGGGTGTGGGCGCTGACATCCACGTAGATATAGAAAGCACCTTCGCTGTCACCGACCACCGGCAGCCCCATTCCCGGCAACGCCTCCAGTAACAAGGTACGGCGCCGGGCCAGCAACTGCCGGCGCTGCTCCGCGATAGCCAGAGTGTCTTCGCTGAACGCCGCCATCGCCGCATGTTGTGCCACCGTGCCCGGAGCCAGAAACCAGTTTTGCGCCAGCCGCTCCACCGCCGGCACCGCCCCCGCCGGCGCCACCAGCCAACCCAGCCGCCAGCCGGTCATGCCGAAATATTTGCTGAAGCTGTTGATGACCCAGGCGGCGTCGCCATGCGCCAATACGGTTTCCGCTTCGGCGCCGTAGCAGAGCCCCTGGTAAATTTCATCAACGATCAAAGTGCCCTGCCGCTCCCGGCACCACCGCGCCCAGTCATTCAGTTCTCCGGCCGGGATACGATTACCGGTGGGATTGTCCGGGCTGGCCACAAGGGCGACGCGGGTCGTTTCACCCCACGCGGAGCGCAGTATGTCACCGCTGGGACGAAACCCCGTCGATGCCTGTAACGGCATGGGCTGCGGTACACCGCCAAACATACGAACGAACTGGCGGTTACAGGGGTACCCCGGATCGCACAACAACACACCGTCGCCAGGGTCCAGCAATGCCCCCAGAGCCAGTTGCAAGGCACCGGAGGCCCCCGGTGTGACCACGATCCTGGCCGGATCCACCTGCGCACCGAAGCGGTCGCGGTAATCCGCGGCGATGATCTCACGCAATGCCGGCAACCCCGCCGCGGGAGTGTACCGGGTCTGCCCCAGATCCAGGGCGTGGCGGGCCGCCGCCATCACCGGCGACGGGCAAGGAAAGTCGGGCTCCCCCACCTCCAGGTGGATGATATCCCGGCCCTGGGCCGCCAGTTGTTGGGCCCGCTCCAGCAACGCCATCACGTGAAAAGGCGGAACGGTGTTGGCAAGGCGGGAAATTCTTTGCGAATCAGTCAAGAAAAACCCCTTTTCTGTCGCTATGTTGTGGCTATAATCCCGTGGTTTCGTGGCGTCAAGAAACGCCGCCGGGCGAGGGAAAGCCCACCGGGTTGACTGCCATCGCCAACAGTGGCATGGCAGGCAGTAACGCGGTAAGGTCGAAGATTACACTATTGACGGGCTCCGGTTGGGCGGGGCCCTGTTCAGGGAACGCTCAGGGAACTGGGCTCCGAATAGCGAGTCGTGACTATGTTAAGGGAGTTGATCAAAATGGCCACCGGGAAAAAAGCTAAAAAGAAAGCCATCGCCAAATCCAAGGCCGGTGCAGCCCGGACTTCCGCCGCCGGCAAGAAAGCCGCGGTGAAAAAAGCCGCCGTCAAGAAGAAGGCTGTAGCTAAAAAGGCCGCTCCCAAGAAAGCGGCGGCCCAAGCCGCGGCGAAGAAGGTCACGACCACGAAAAAAGCCGTCAGCAAGCGCCCCGCCAGCGCAAAGACCACGGCCAAGGCAGCCCCTTCCGGCAGCGGCAAGAGCAAGGCCGCCAGCAAAAAGGCAGCGGTCAGCAAAACCGCCAAGACCACCACCAAAGCAACGGCCACGAAAGCCAAACCGAAGACTCAGGCGGCCCGCAAATCAACCCCGGGCCCCGCTTCCTCCACTCGCAGCAAACAGGTGAAAAGCACGCCCAAAAGCAAATCGAGCGCCACAACCACACCCCAATCCAAGGCTTCCGGCACCGCCAAGCGCGCAGCCAAGGCCAAGCCGGCTCCGGCCCAAGCGCCGGCCCGGAATACGACGACGTCATCGGGAACCGCCAGGAAGGCTCCCGGCAGCCAGGAGCGCAGGCCGTCCCGTTCCTCTTCTTCAGTTCAGGTGAAATCGACGGTGAAAAAACCCGCAACAGCCGCCGACAAAGCGGACAACCTTATTCATGGAGTCACTCCTTATGTCGCCAAAGAAGGCGAGGAGTACATGAACGACGCTCAGCGCGCCCATTTCCGTCAGGTTCTTCTGGCCTGGCGCCAGGAGTTGATGGAAGAAGCGGATCGCACCATGCACCACCTTCAGGACGAGGTGGCCAATCTGCCCGATCCCGCCGACCGGGCAACCCAGGAGGAAGAATTCGCATTGGAACTGCGCACCCGCGACCGCGAGCGCAAACTGCTGAAAAAGATCGAGAAAGCCCTCGATCAGATCGACAAGGATGACTACGGCTACTGCGAGGCCTGCGGCATCGAGATCGGCATTCGCCGATTGGAGGCCCGCCCCACCGCGGAGCTGTGCATCGACTGCAAGGAACTCGCCGAGATCAAGGAAAAGCAACTGGCGGGCTAGGCCCACCAAGTGAATAGTGAACAATGAACAGTTAAAAACCCGGGAAGCAGGACCTAGTCCTGCTTCTTCTCTTTGCGCTGTTAACTATTAACTTTTCACTGTTAGCTGCTTTATGTCCTATCGCGGTCGTTTCGCCCCCACCCCTTCCGGCCCGCTGCATTTCGGTTCTCTGGTCACCGCTCTGGCCAGTTGGCTGGATGCCCGCTATCACCGGGGGGAGTGGCGGGTACGCATGGATGATCTGGACCCGCCACGGGAGCAACCGGGGGCGGCGGACACCATTCTGCGGCAACTGGAAGCATTCGGACTGCATTGGGACGGGGCTCTGCTCTATCAGAGCAAGCGCGGTGATGCCTATCAGGCGGCACTCGACGCCCTGATGGAACGGGGGCAGGCCTTTTACTGCACGCTATCACGGCAACAATTGAAAGCACTGGGCAATGTGCATCCCGGGCCGTCGGTGGCGCAGCCGCCCGGACCGGATCGCGCCGTGCGCCTGACCGTACCGGTGGCGGCATTGTGTTTCGATGATCGGTTACAGGGCCGGGTGTGCGCTCAGCTCGCCGACGAGGAAGGCCCTTTCGTGATCCGCCGCCGTGACGGCCTGTTCAGCTATCAACTGGCCTGCGCACTGGATGACCGTGATCAGGGCATCACCGATGTGGTGCGCGGCGCCGATCTGCTGACCTCCACACTACGGCAAATCCGTGTTCTGGATTGTCTCGGCGCAACCGCGCCCCGCTATGCTCATCTGCCCGTGATCCTGCAGCCGGATGGTCGTGGGAAGATTAGTAAATCCGTGGGTGGCGCCGCACTGAACCCGGACCTCAAGGGACCGCTCACGCATGCGGCACTGACCTGCCTGGGGCTGTCCCCGCCGGCCGGGTTGCAACAGGCACCGGTCACCGATCTGCTGCAATGGGCTCGGGAAAACTGGACACCGGCACTACTACCGCGCGGCACCGAGTTACCCGCTCCCGCGCTTTTACAAGGCGGGCAGGTCTGAGGGCCCGTTTATGATCTGTACATCGCCACGCCGGCTGAGGCCTTCTCCAGTGATGTACAGATCATAAACGGGCTCTGGTATGCTCAATCCCAGCCGTTTGCTCAATCATACTGGGCCGAACCGAGCCTGAATCGGTCGAGGCGCCCTCGCCGCCGGACTAGAGTGCATGTATACCGACCGACTACTGATCATTTTCATTTTAGGCACCTATCTTCTTTCCCCCGCCATCATTGGCTGGTGGAGCGAGGGCGGGCGCGGCTGGTATCGCCCCTATCTGATCTGGCTGGCCCTGATCGCTCTCAGCTACTGGATCGCCAAGAGCCGGGACACGAATGACGTATAGTGTCAGCGAACTGATCCTGATCGCCTGTGGCTACCTGCTGTTTCTGTTCCTGGTGGCCTGGATCACCGAGCGGGGCTGGATCCCCTCACGCTGGGTGCGTCACCCGGTAGTCTATGTACTGTCACTCGGAGTCTACGCCAGCGCCTGGGCAATCTATGGCTCGGTGGGTTACGCCTATCGTTACGGCTACAACTTTCTCGCCTATTTTCTCGGCATCTCCGGGGTGTTTCTGTTGGCGCCGATCCTGCTGGCGCCGATCCTGCGTCTGACCACGACCTATCAGCTGGGCTCCCTGGCGGATCTGTTCGCTTTCCGCTATCGCAGCCGCCTGGCCGGGGCACTCACCACGGTGATGATGGTGATCGGCATGCTGCCGCTACTGTCACTGCAGTTGAAGGCCGTGGCGGAGTCGATCCAGATCCTGACCGGGGATCCGGATCCCGCTTGGCTGGCGTTCTGGTTCTGTCTGCTGATCACGCTGTTCGCCATTTTGTTCGGTGCCCGCCATGCCACCGCCCGGGAACGGCATGAGGGGCTGGTGGTGGCCATCGCCACCGAATCGCTGATCAAACTGGTGGCGTTCGTGGCGGTGGCCCTGCTCGGGCTGTTCGGCGTCTTTGGTGGTCTCGGCGGCCTGAATCAGTGGCTGGACACCAATCCGGAGATGCTCACCCGTCTTTACCAGCCATTGCAGGACGGCACCTGGCACAGTCTGATCATGGCGTTTTTTGTCTCCGCCGTGGTGATGCCCCATATGTTCTACATGGCCTTCACCGAGAACCTCAATCCTCGAGCCCTGATCACCGCCAGTTGGGGATTGCCGCTGCTGTTTTTGATCATGGCGCTGTGTGTGCCGCTGATCCTGTGGTCCGCGCTCGCCATCGACGCGCCGACCATTCCGGATTATTTCGCGCTCGGCGTCGGCCGGGAAAACGGCCACGGCGCGGTGCTCGCCTATCTGGCCGGGCTCGCCGGCGCCAGTGGCATGCTGATCGTCGCCACTCTGGCGCTTTCCGGCATGTGCCTGAATCACCTGGTGCTGCCGGCCAGCCCTCTCAGTTCCGCCCAGGATCTGTACCGCAATCTGCTGTGGACCCGGCGGGTGCTGATCGCCGCCATTCTGGCGTTGGCCTTTTTATTCTACCGGCTCACTGGTCCCAACCATTCCCTGGTGGAGCTGGGGGTGTTGTCGTTCGTCGCGACGCTGCAGTTCGTACCGGGTTTGATCGGAGCGCTGTTCTGGCCATCGGGCAATCGCAGTGGCCTGTTCGCCGGCATGCTGGCCGGGTTCGTGATTTGGGCGGTGGCTCTGTTGTTCCCGTTGATCACGCCGCACTGGCACGCCCAGGAAGTCCTGCAATGGCTCGGCTGGCAGTATCCGGAAGGCGCCACCCAATGGCACCGGGTGGCACTGGCGTCGGTGAGTCTCAATGGCCTGATCTACGCGGTGGTGTCGATCGTCACGCCAATGTCCCGGGCGGAACGGTCCGCCGCCGAAGCCTGCGCGGTGGACAGCCTGCGGCGCCCGTATCGCTGGGAATTGAGCGCTCAGTCCGTGGACGATTTCATCGCGTCCCTGAGCGGCCCGCTGGGGCCGGTAACCGCCGCCCGTGAAGTGGAAATGGCGCTGCGGGACCTGCGCCTGAAATATACCGAGACCCGCCCCTACGCCCTGCGGCGGCTGCGCGATCAGTTGGAGACCAACCTGTCCGGCCTGCTCGGTCCCTCCGTCGCCCATCAGCTGATGGATGAAAACGTGCCCTATCGGCCGCGCGAGGGTGAGGAATCCAGCGAGGATATTCGCTTTATCGAAACCCGTCTGGAAAAGTACCGGGATCGCCTTTCCGGTCTGGCGGCGGAACTGGACAGCCTGCGCCGTTTCCACCGGCAAACCCTGCTTGAATTGCCGATGGGGGTTATTTCCCTGGGCGCCGACGGCGAGATCATTGGCTGGAACCGGGCGGTGGAAACCCTGACCGGCATCGAGGCGGAAGACACCATAGGCTCGCGGCTGGACCATCTGCCCTCCCCCTGGGGAGAGTTGCTCACCGAATTCAGCCGCGGCGAGGACGCCCACGACCCCAAACGCAGCATCGAGGTCAACGGCCAGGCTCGCTGGCTGAGTCTGCATAAATCGCTGATCCGTGGCGCCGGCCCGTCCGAGCAGGCCGGCGGTTTGGTGCTGGTGCTTGAGGACATTACCGATCTGCGTCATATGGAAGCGCATCTGGCGCACAACGAGCGGTTGGCTTCCATCGGCCGCCTGGCCGCCGGGGTGGCTCATGAGATCGGCAATCCGGTTACCGCCATCGCCTGTCTCGCACAGAATCTGGAAGGCGACAGCATCGATGAGGAGCAGCGCCTCAGCGGACGCCAGATCATGGAGCAAACCCGCCGCATCACCCGCATCGTCGAATCACTGGTAACGTTCAGTCATTCCGGCGGCATGCGCGACGTGATTCATGGCCCGGTGCGAGTCTTCGACACCGTCGCCGAAGCCATCGCCCTGCTGCAGTTGGACCCGGACCGCCGCCAGCAACACTTCCGCAATCTCTGCGACCCGACCCACGAAGTGATGGGTGACCCGCAACGTTTGCTGCAGGTGTTCGTCAACTTGCTCAGCAACGCCTCGGACGCCAGCGAGGACGACGCCCCGATCACGGTCCGCAGCCGCCCGGAGGGTGAGAATGTGCGTATCGAAGTCGAGGATCGCGGCCATGGCATACCGGCTGAACTGCGCGATGCCCTGTTTGAACCCTTCGTCACCAGCAAGCCGCCGGGCCGCGGTACGGGTCTGGGACTGGCGTTGGTTTACAGTATCATCGAAGACCATCAGGGGACGGTGCGCGTGGAGAGCCCGGTGGAAGGCGACCATGGCACCCGGTTTATCATCGACCTGCCCGCTTATTAGAGCCTGTTCAAGGTCTATACGCCACCGCGTTGCCGCCAGCCCGCGATTACGCTTGTTTATGTAGAATGACTACACTGCACAATCGGAATCACGACCTGACGACACTTTCTACCAGGTGAAGAGGGAACCCCGGCGCGGCGGTGAATAGATCTTAAACAGGCTCTTAGAATTAGAAGGAAGGCAGTATGAGTCACATACTGATCGTGGAAGACGAGCCCGTGATTCGCGGCGCGCTACGAAAATTGCTGGAGCGGCATGATCACTCCGTGACGGAAGCGGAATCCGTGGAGCAGGCCCAGGAGAAAAGCCTGCATCAGTACGACCTGATCATCAGCGATCTGCGATTACCGGGGGAGCCGGGCACGGCTCTGATTGAACAGGCCAACCCGACGCCGGTGCTGATCATGACCAGTTACGCCAGTCTGCGTTCGGCGGTGGACGCCATGCGCCAGGGCGCGGTGGACTACATTCCCAAACCGTTCGATCACGAGGAAATGCTGCTGGCCGTGGAACGGGTGCTGAAGGAAGGCCGGCTCAATCGCGGCAACCAGGCGCTGCGCCGTGATATGGAACGCAGCTATCCGGTTAACGCCATGGTCGGTGAGTGCCAGGCCATGCGCGAGCTCAAACATCGCATCGCCCGAGTAGCGCCCACCGACACCCCGGTGCTGATTCTTGGGGAAGCCGGCACCGGCAAGGAACTGACCGCCCGTTCCATCCATGAACACAGTGAACGGGCGAGTGGCCCGCTGATTACGGTGCACTGCGCCTCCCTGCCGAAAACCCTGCAACTGGATGATCTGTTCGGCAACGATGAACAGCCCGGCCGCATTGAAGAAGCGGAAGGCGGCACCTTGTTTCTGGACGAAGTGGGCGAACTGTCCGGAGAAGCGCAGAGCCGGCTGCTGACGCTGCTGGAACAGGGCGAGATTCATCGCCAGGATTCCCTGGCCACACGCCGGGTGGACGTACGCATCCTGGCCAGCAGCCAAACCGATCTGCCCACCCGGGTCACCGAAGGCGGATTCCGCCGTGACCTCTATTACCGGCTTAACGTGATGGAGCTGGAAGTGCCGCCATTGCGGGCCCGCGAGCAGGATATCGAGGATCTGGCCAGCGCGCTTCTGGCTCGTGGCAGCGAGAAACTGCGGCGGCAGAACCTGTTTTTCACTCAGGAAGCACTGGAGGCGATGCGTGGTTACAGCTGGCCGGGCAACGTGCGGGAGTTGGAAAACGTCATCGAGCGGGCCGTGATTCTCTCCGAGGAAGAAGCCATAGGTCCCGGTCAACTGGGCCTGAATCCGGACCGCGCGCCACAACGCACCACCCGTGCCAGCCGCGCCAGCCTGGATCCCTCCGAGGATCTGTCGCTGGAGGACTACTTCACCCGCTTTGTCCTGGAAAACCAGGACAGCATGACCGAGACCGAGCTGGCCAATAAGCTCGGCATCAGCCGCAAAAGCCTGTGGGAGCGCCGTCAACGCCTGGGCATTCCCCGCCGCAAGGGCGGCCGGCGCTGAATCCGATACCGTCGGCTGGCGAATCTTTCCGCCCTGGAGCCCATTCGCCAGCAAGGCCGCCCCACGGCGACTCGCAGCCTCGTCCGTGGAAAGCAAATTCACTCGCCAATAGCGCGCCGTGTGGAAGTGATTGCCCCACCTTTGCCGGAAATGGCTTGTGGACCCCTCATTGTTACTCCCTCAGTCGCACTCAACGATCAAGTGTTACCTTACTACACAAGGCGGGTAACAAGAACGTTACCCCACACCCCCAGCTTTGGAACCGCTTTTTCATGTTTTTCGTAAGTTGCTGATTTATAAGGATTTAACATGCTATTGCAAAGAAAAATCCATCCATGCACTATGAATCCCACGCCAGATAAACAAAACAACCAAGGCGGCAAGGCTCAAATAAGAACAAGAAAAGAAGAACAAAAAGTGGATGAGCCGAACGAGAGAAATGCCGTAACACCATGTGCGTACGGCGCAAGGCAGAAAACAACACAAACAATAACAACAACAGAATCAGCGCATAGGGCATCACAACCAAGGTTGTGGTGCCTTTTTACTTTTAAACGCCCAGCTTGCCTTCGATCTCTTTCCGTTGCAAGGCGCCGATCAATAACCTGCGCCGCGAAAAAGGTGCTACCATGCCGCCTTTCATTCAGCTAGGACGATAATCGCTCAATGGCGTCAAAGCTTCTGGAGAAACTGACCCGCCTTATTCAGTTTGGTTCCCCACGCACGCCCCGCCTTCCCAAGGCCAAGGTGATTCCCCGCGACGCCCACCCTATTTCCCGTAAACAGGTGTCCCGGGCCGCACTCAATGTACTCTACGGATTGCATAAGGCCGGGTTCGAAGCCTATCTGGTCGGAGGGTGCCTGCGGGATCTGCTGTGCGGGCGGCAACCCAAGGATTTCGACGTGGTCACCGATGCCACTCCGGAGCAGGTCTACCGGCTGTTCAAGCGCAGCCGCATCATTGGCCGCCGCTTCCAGATCGTGCACGTGCGTTTCGGTGGCGAGGTCATTGAGGTCTCCACCTTCCGCGCGTTCCAACGGGATGACGATCTGGATGACGATCAGCACCGGGCCCATGAGGAAACCGGCCTGGTGCTGCGAGACAACACCTGGGGCAGCATCGAGGAAGACGCGCTGCGCCGCGACTTCACCATCAACGCTCTCTACTACAATATCGCCGATTTCGCCCTGTACGATTTCGTCAACAGCCGACAGGACATCGAGCGCGGCGTCATCCGGTTGATCGGAGATCCCCAGCAACGCTATCGCGAGGATCCGGTACGCATGCTGCGCGCCGCCCGCTTCGCCGCCAAACTGGGCTTTCAGCTGGATCGCGCCACCCGGGCGCCAATTCCTGAAATGGCGCCGCTGTTACTGCAGGTTCCGCCCGCCCGCCTGTTCGACGAGGTGCTCAAACTATTCCTCAGCGGCCATGCCCGGGAATCCTTTGAACAGCTGCGGAAGCTGGGTCTGTTCGCCTTTTTGTTCCCCAACACCCATGAAGCCTTGGAAAGTGAACAGGGGGAAGTCTGGGAACGGCTGATCCTGGCCGCCATGGACAACACCGACCGGCGCCTGTCCGAGAACAAGCCGGTTACCCCGGCCTTCCTTTACGCGGTGTTCCTGTGGCCGGTGCTGGTTACTCAGTTGAATCGCTACCGCGAGGACGGCATTCCGCCAGCGCCAGCCCTGCACAAAGCCGCCACCTGGGCGCTTAACGAGCAAAGCCACCATACTTCGGTGCCTCGCCGCTTTTCCTCGGTGATGCGCGAGATGTGGGACCTGCAACCGCGTCTGGATAAACGCAATGGCAAGCGGGCGGATACCTTGATGGAGCACCCCCGCTTCCGTGCCGCTTACGACTTTCTGCTGCTGCGCGAACAGGCCGGTGAAATCAAACCCGGACTGGGAGAATGGTGGACCCGCTATCAAGCCGCCGACGAGTCCCAGCAACGGGCCATGGTTCAGGATCTGGGCCAGGCCGGACGCCAGGGCGGCCGGCGGCGGCGTCGGCGCCGACGCAGCGGGGGCGGAGGCGACAGCGAAGCATGATCGCCGTCGGTCTGGGCAGCAATCTGGATGGTCCCGCCGAGCGCGTCAGCCGCGCCCTGGAAGCCATCGCGGTATTGCCGATGACTCGCCTGCTGGCGCATTCCGCTCTCTATGATACCGCGCCGGTGGGCCCGCAGGATCAGCCCGATTTCGTCAACGCCGTGGCCTTGCTGGAAACCCGCCTGCCGCCGCTGTCCCTGCTCAGCGCTTTACAGGACCTGGAAAAAGCAGCCGGACGAGTACGGCATCGGCGCTGGGGCGAACGTACCCTGGATCTGGACCTTCTGCTGTGGCGGGACCAGACCATCCGCTTGCCCCGTCTCACCGTCCCTCACCCGGAAATGCACAAACGCGCCTTTGTTCTGCGCCCCTTGTTGGACATTGCCCCGGACGCACGCTTGCCGGACGGCCGCCCGCTGTCCGACTATTGGCCTGGAGTGGCGGATCAGCCACTGCGCCGTCTGCCCGACCTGGAGGAGAACCACTTTGTTGAGCCAGCGCATTCAACAGCGTCGTGAAGCCGGCAATCTGCCTCGTCTGATTGCCGTGGAAGGCCCCATCGGTGTCGGCAAGACCACCCTGACCCGGCGCCTGGCGGATACGTTTGGTTTCGATACCCTGTTGGAACAGGCCGAAGCCAACCCCTTTCTGTCCCGCTTCTATCAGGACCCGGCCCGCTACGCCCTGCAAACCGAGCTGTTTTTCCTGTTCCAGCGGGCGGAACAGTTGCGCAACCTGCACCAGCAGGAGTTGTTCAGCGGCCCGTGGGTGGCGGATTTCCTGGTGGACAAGACCCGGCTGTTCGCCGAGGTGACGCTGAGCGACGAAGAGTTCCCGCTCTACGACAACGTCTACAAGCACATGCTGATCGACGCCCCGACACCGGATCTGGTGATCTACCTGCAGGCCCCCACCGCCACCCTGCGGCAACGGGTGCTCAAACGCGGCACTGACTTCGAACAGCGCATGGATCCCGGCTACCTGGAACGGCTCAACGACGCCTATACCCGTTTTTTCCATTTCTACGACGGCGCGCCGCTGCTGATCGTCAATACCGCCGACATCGATCTGGTGGAGGGCGACCGGGACTACCAGCAACTGGTGGCCGAGTTGCTGGACATCCGCTCGGGGCGCCACTATTTTAACCCCCGGCCGCTGGGGAACCTCTGAACCGCCTTGCCTCCGAGTCCCCAAGCCCGCCCCGGGCGCCTGCCTTTACCTTCCAGGCGCCTCCGTCTATTTGTCAGGGGAGAGCCCCATGCCCGTAACCATCCGCACCCTGCAGAAGTACAAACAAGAGCACCGCAAATTTTCAGTGCTGACCGCCTATGACGCGACCTTTTCCCGCCTGATCAGCGATGCCGGCGTGGAAGCCATGCTGATCGGAGATTCCCTTGGCAACGTGATCCAGGGGCAGCAGAGCACCGTGCCGGTCACTCTGGAACAGATGGTATATCACACGGAATGCGTGGCCCGCGGCAATCAGAACAGCCTGATCATCGCCGACGTGCCGTTCATGGGGGCCGCCACCCTGGAACGCACCCTGGACGCCGCCGCCCAGTTGATGCGCGCCGGCGCCAATGTGATCAAACTGGAAGGCGGCGCCTGGCTTGAAGAAGCCGTCACGGTGCTCAAGCGCAACGGCATTCCAGTCTGCGTCCATATGGGGCTGACCCCGCAATCGGTGAATGCCTTCGGCGGCTACCGGGTACAGGGCAAGGATGAAGCCGGCGCCAAGGAACTGCTGGAAGCCGCCATCACCCTGGACCGGGCCGGAACCGCCCTGTTCGTGCTGGAGTGCGTGCCGCGCGGTCTCAGCGCCGAGATCACCGCCAACGTGCAGGCGCCGGTCATCGGCATCGGCGCCGCGCCGGAGTGCGACGGCCAGGTGCTGGTGCTGCACGACATGCTCGGCCTGAACCCGCGGCCAGCGCGCTTCGTCAAGGATTTCATGGCCGACGCCGGCGACATCGCCGCCGCGATCCGCGCCTATGATCAGGCCGTCAAGGAAGGCAGCTTCCCCGCCGAGGAACACTGTTTCTAAATGCCCCTCCCGGCACGAGCGTGCCGGGACGTCTTTTTATCGTGGAGGCATCCCACCATGCATATCGCGGAAACCGTGAGCGCCACCCGCGACGCCATCGCCGCCTGGAAACGGGCGGGCGAAACCGTGGCCCTGGTCCCCACCATGGGGAATTTGCACAACGGTCACCTCAGTCTGGTTCGTGAGGCACGCCGGCAGGCCGACCGCGTGGCGGTTTCGGTCTTCGTCAATCCGACCCAGTTCGGCCCCGGCGAGGACTATGACGCCTACCCGCGCACCCTGGACCAGGACAGCGCTCTGCTGCGGGAAGAAAAGGCCGATCTGCTGTTTATACCCAGCGTGGACGAGATGTACCCCCTGGGCGGCAACAAAACCTGGGTATCCGTGGACGACCTGGGGGATCACTTGTGCGGCGCCAACCGGCCGGGGCACTTTCGCGGTGTCACCACTGTTGTGAGCAAATTATTTAATATTGTGCAGCCGGATGTCGCCGTATTTGGTGAAAAGGACTTCCAGCAATTGGCGGTGATCCGCCGCATGACCGCGGAATTGATGATGCCGATCCGCATTGTCGGTGCCCCCACCGACCGCGAGGAAGATGGCCTGGCCCGCAGTTCCCGCAATGGCTTCCTGACCGCCGCGGAACGGCCCAGGGCGGCGTTGCTGCACCAGCATCTGCAGCAGGCGCGCAATGCCATCGCCGCCGGGGAAAGGGATTACCGGGCCCTGGAAGCGCGCCTGGCCCGGGCCCTCGGCGAGCAAGGCTTCCAGGTGGATTATTTCACCGTGGCCGACGCCCACACACTGGCCCCGGCGGGCCCGCAACACCAGGATCTGGTGGTCGCCGCCGCCGCCCGGCTGGGACAACCGCGGTTGATCGACAACGTGACGATTTCGTTACTTAACACATAAATAAGCACGGATTTGGCGGTTCCGCGGCGCCTTGTATGTGACCGGTGATTCATGCATACTGCCGCCCCGCAGACAGCCTGCCCAGGCCGTCCGTGGCTTGTTCAGAGAGGTACCCGATATGCAGTGCACCATGCTGAAAGCCAAGCTGCACCAGGCCCGCATTACCCACGCGGAACTGGAGTATGAAGGCTCCTGCGCCATCGATGGCAATCTGCTGGATATGGCCGGCATTCTCGAGTATGAGCAAATCCAGATCTATAACCTGGATAACGGCGAGCGTTTTGAAACTTACGCCATTCGCGCGGAAGAAGGATCCAAGATCATCTCCGTCAATGGTGCCGCCGCCCATAAAGCCCAACCTGGCCATCGCGTGATTATTTGCGCTTACGCCAGCTACGGCAGCTCAGAGCTGATTAACTTCAAGCCACGGCTGATTTACGTCGGCGAAGGCAACGAAGTCAAAGGCTCCAGCAACGCGATCCCGGTACAAGTCGCCTGATATTGCGCGCCACGCTCGCGCCCGTACCCTGATTCGCCTACGCCGGCCCCCGAGGCCGGCGTTTTTGTTTGTCATGCTCACGGCCATTGTGCGGCAACCGCCCGTGCACCGCGATTCCCTCATCGACCTACCTCCAAAGTATCCCCCACCCTTGCGCCAAAGGGAGTTAGACCATAGTTTAATTCCTGTGCGTTCCTTTGCCGCGCCATAATGCGGCCGCACTTTCACCTCACCCGACCCTTGTCATCACCATCGCCCAAGGGCGTGTCCCGACCCGGGGCGGGTGCGGACAATGTCTAACAACAAGCCACCGGCGAGCAGTATGGAAGGAGGCCGCAATGTCCGAGCATAAAATCCACCCGGTTCCGGAGTCATTCAAGCGTCAGACCCTCATGGACCGCGACACCTATGAGCGCTGGTACGCACAATCCGTCAATGATCCGGAAACCTTCTGGGCGGCCCGCGCCGAAGAGCTGCTGGACTGGCATACCCGCTGGGATACCGTCAGCGACTGGGATTTCAAGGAAGGTCGCGCGGCCTGGTTCGCCGGAGGCAAACTGAACGCCTGCTACAACTGCGTCGATCGTCATCTGCCGCAACGCGCCCAGCAGACCGCCATCATCTGGGAAGGCGACGAACCGGACCAGGACAAGCACATCAGCTACCAGGAACTGTTCGAGCAGGTCAGCAAACTGGCCAATGTGCTGCGCGGCCGCGGCGTCAAAAAGGGCGACCGGGTGGTGATTTACATGCCCATGATTCCGGAAGCCGCCTACGCCATGCTCGCCTGCGCCCGCATCGGCGCCATCCACTCGGTGGTTTTCGGCGGCTTCTCTCCGGAAGCCCTCAAGGACCGCATCAACGATGCTGATGCCTGTGCCGTCATCACCGCTGATGAGGGCGTACGCGGCGGCCGTACGGTACCGCTGAAACTCAACGCTGATAAAGCGATGAATGGCCAATCCAGCGTCCACAGCTGCGTGGTGGTACAACGCACCGGCGGCGACGTGGATTGGAACGACAGCCGCGACCTCTGGTACCACGAAGCCATGGCGCAGGCCGACCCGCAGTGCGAACCGGAATGGATGGACTCCGAGGATCCGTTGTTCACCCTGTACACCTCCGGTTCCACCGGCAAACCCAAAGGCGTGGTACACAGCACCGCCGGCTATTTGCTGCAAAGCGCCCTGACCCACAAATATGTATTCGACTATCACGACGGCGACATCTATTGGTGCACCGCCGACGTGGGCTGGGTCACCGGCCACAGCTATATCGTTTATGGTCCACTGGCCAACGGCGCCACCACCCTGATGTTCGAGGGCGTGCCCACCTACCCGGACGCTTCCCGTTGCTGGCAGGTGGTGGACAAGCACAAAGTAAACATCTTCTACACCGCACCCACCGCCATTCGTGCGCTGATGGGGCTCGGCGATGAGCCCGTCACCAAGACATCACGGCAGAGCCTGAAGCTGTTGGGAACAGTGGGCGAGCCAATCAACCCGGAAGCCTGGGAGTGGTACTACAAAGTGGTGGGCGAGGAGCGCTGCCCGATCGTGGATACCTGGTGGCAGACCGAGACCGGCGCCATCATGATCGCCCCCTTGCCCGGTGCCGTGGATCTGAAACCCGGTTCCGCCACCCTGCCCATGTTCGGTGTACAGCCGGCCCTGATGGATCCGGACGGCAAGGAGCTGGACGGCGCCACTTCCGGCAACCTGGTGATCAAAGCGAGTTGGCCGAGCCAGATCCGCACCGTTTACGGCGATCATCAACGCATGGTCGACACTTACTTCAGTGCTTATCCGGGTTACTACTTCACCGGTGACGGCGCCCGCCGCGACGAAGACGGCTATTACTGGATCACCGGCCGGGTCGACGATGTCCTGAACGTGTCAGGTCACCGCCTGGGCACCGCCGAGATCGAGTCCGCTCTGGTGCTGCACAAGAGCATCGCCGAAGCCGCCGTGGTGGGGTATCAACACGATGTCAAAGGCCAGGGTATCTACGCCTATGTGTCCCTGATGGCCGGCGCCACGGGCAGCGAGGAATTGATCGAGGAGCTACGCAAGCTGGTCACCGAGGAAATCGGTCCGATCGCCAAACCGGACCTGATCCACTTCGCGCCAGGGCTGCCCAAGACCCGCTCCGGCAAAATCATGCGCCGTATCCTGCGCAAAATCGCCGCCGATGAGCTGGACAGCCTGGGCGACACCTCCACCCTGGCGGATCCCAGTGTGGTTGACCAATTAATCGATACCCGCCGCAACCGCTAAGGCGGATCGGTATCACCGTTAGCCTGTCTCCCGGCCCCCGTATAGTAAGGGGCCGGGCTTTTTAATCTTGTCACGGATAATTCAGATACAGAATGGTCGGCGTATCCGCGGCCTGACTGACGATGGTTTCCACATCCCCCGTGATGATGCTGCCATCGAGCCGGTGCCAGCTCATGTGGGGGCTGGGGGTGTTCATCAACACCATCGGATCCGCCACTTCCTGCCTGATCCGTTCGCAGCTGGATACCGGGACCGCCCCCCCGGAGGCGGCGGGCACGCCCACCTCACACGTCGCCACCGCGATCTTGCCACGAAAACGCACCTGCCCGTCACTGGCCAGGACTTGTGACATCAGCAACGAGCAGGCGATCCCCGCCCCCCATCGCCACCATTGTCCACCAACAACACCCATACCCTTCCGAAACAGCCGCCGATTTCCTTGCTCCATCGCGTCCATGTCTTTCCCCTTTTCATCAGCCCTTTTCCGGTGTTTTTTTCATTTTCATTTGTTCATATTTCCGACTCTAATAGAAAATCCTTAACCAAAAAAAGTCTTTTTTCCTTATCTTTAAACCAAAACAGCATTAATAACTAATGCCGTTATACCCACGGAGAAAAAGCTAAAGTTTTGATTTGCGCAGCCGATAATTTGTTTTTGGCCGGCAAGAAATAGCGGCTCCCGCGACTCGTCAGCGGGCTCGGAGCAGCCACGGGAAAACATGCGGATGGAGAAACGGTCAGGCCGTCGAAGGGGGTTGGCGCCGTAATAACAGCACCAGCGGAATGGCCGCCATATTAATCCACATCAGCAAGCGGAAATCGTTCATGTAGCTGATCTCCGCCGCCTGACTCAACAGAGTGTGGTACACCTGGGCCGGCACCCCGGACACCAGATCCTTCATCGGCAAGCCCTGTGCAATCCAGGCCTTCAGTTGCAGTTGCTCGCCCAGTTGTTGTTCGTTGATCCACAGGTTGCGGGTCAGCATGGCGGTCATGATCGAGATACCGACGCTGGAACCGAGGTTACGGGAAAGGGAGAACAGCGATGTCCCCTCGGTCCGCAACGAAGGCGCCAGGGTGGCATAGGTCAGCGCGGAGGCCGGCACGAACACCAGACCAAGCCCCAACCCTTGCAGGACGCCGGTCCAGATCAGGTCACTCTGAGAAACCTGCAAGGTAAAGCCCGCCATCTGGTACAACGACAAACTGGTCAGGCATAGCCCGGTGATCACCAGAGCGCGGGGATCCAGGCGGGTGCGCATCAAACGCCCCACCAGCATCATCGACACCATCGACCCGAGCCCCCTGGGGGCCAGCACGATACCGGTGGTGGCGGCGGGGTAATCCTTCCATTGCTGCAGGAAAGGCGGCAGCAATGCCATGGTGGCGAGCAGGATGATCCCCACCACGAAAATAAAGACTACACCGGTGACGAAATTGCGGTCCCTGAACAACGCCATATCGATGAAAGGGGCTTTATGGGTCAGCGAGTGCACCACGAACAGATACAGGCCGGCCACCGCCAGCACCGCCTCGAGCTGGATCTCAAGGCTGCCAAACCATTTCAGGTGTTCGCCCCGGTCCAGCATCAACTGGAAAGCACCGATGGCCAGCGCAAGCAGGGCAAAACCGGTAAGGTCAAACCGGGTTTTCCGGGTTTCCGTGTCCGGTACACTGAGCCAGATCCCCAGATAAGCCAGCAGGCCGAACGGCAGGTTGATGTAGAACACCCAGCGCCAGCTGTACCATTCGGTCAGCCAGCCTCCCAGTGTCGGACCAAGGATTGGCCCGACCATCACACCCACCCCCCAGACCGCCATGGCCTGCCCGTGTTTTTCCACCGGATAAGAATCCAGCAGCACCGCCTGGGACAGCGGCACCAGGGCCGCACCGAAGATGCCCTGCAAGATACGGAACGCCACCATCTGTTCCAGCGAGGTGGACAGGCCGCACAAACCGGAAGCCACGGTAAATCCGGCCACCGACCATAGAAACACCTGGCGCCGGCCGATACGCGACGTCACGAACCCCACCGCCGGGGTCATAATGGCGCAAGCCACGATGTAGGAAGTCAGGACCCAGGTAATCTGGTCGGTACTGGCGGAGAGGCTGCCCTGCATATGCGGCAGGGCCACATTGGCGATGGTGGTATCGAGCACCTGCATCACCGTCGCCAGCATGATACTGGCGGTGACCAGACGCTGGTCCTCGATACGCGTCATATTACCGCGCCTGCGCGGTCTGTTGCGCGGGCTCGTCACCGGTGTCGATGGTCACCTCGGCGCTCATTCCGGAGCGCAGGACCGGCTGGCCATCCTTGGGTAGCAAGCGAAGCCGCACAGGGAGCCGCTGAACCACTTTCACCCAGTTGCCGCTGGCATTCTGAGGAGGAATCAGCGCGAACTCGGAGCCGGTGGCCGGGCTCAGGCTGATGACTTCCGCTTCCCATTTCACTCCCGGGAAGGTGTCCACTTCCACTTCCGCGGCCTGCCCCGGCACGATCCGGGTCAGCTGGGTTTCCTTGAGGTTCGCTTCCACCCACAACGTATCGGTCTTCGACAAGGAAATGATCGGCACCGCGGCGTTCACCCGCTCCCCCACCATCGGCACTTCACCACCGACGATGCCGGAAGCCGGCGCGATAACCTGGCACTGAGACAGATCGTACTCCGCCTGCTCCAGCTTGGCGGTGGCGGCCTGGTAATCCGGATGATCCTCCACCGCCACATCAGGGCCGCCCGCCAGTTGCGCCCGCAAGCTGACCAGGCGCTGTTCCGCCACGGAGCCGTTGGCGCGAGCCTGGTCCAGCTTCTGTCGCGCGCTGTCCAGTTGTGCCTCGGATACCGAGCTGCGCCTCATTCGCTGCAGACGTTGCAGTTCACGCCGGTAATAGGACACATCACGGTTGGCCTGGTCCCGCTCCGCCATGGCCTGGGCGTAGTCTCCCCGCAACGACAGAATGCGATTGCGCACCGCCTGCTGATCCGCTCGTGCTTCGGCAACGGCGATGCGAAACGGCCGGGGATCCACTTCCGCCAGCACCTGCCCCTTCTCCACCACCTGATTGCGTTCCACGTTCACCGCCACCAGCTGTCCACTGACGTTGGCGGCCAGGGACAACATATCGATCTTGACGTAGGCGTTATCCGTGCTGACATAGCGCTGGCCGCCGAAAATAAGCCACAGCATCAGCACCACCGCCGCCAGCAAGCCCAAGCCCATGCCCAGACGGCGGGTTCGTTGTATCGAGGTCACTCTAGTCTCCCTGGTCCGGGCGATCACACAAGTTGGCGCGCATGGCGGCCAGAATCCGAATGAGCGTGTCGATATCCGAGGGCTCCAATCCCGCAAAAGCCCGCGCGCGGGTTTGCTCGGCCAGCCCCCTCAATCGCTCCAGCGCCGGCTGGGCCTGATCGGTCAGAAACAACAACCGGCGCCGCCGATCGGACGGATCCGGACGCCGCTCCACCAGGCCTTCCGCTTCCAGTTGGTCCAGTTGGCGGGTCAGCGAGATGGGAGCCAGGTCCATCACCTCGGCCAAAGCGGCCTGATGCAAGCCCTGCCGCCGGGAAAGCTGCCAGAGCACTTGCCAGCGTGCCCGGCTCAGGCCCTGCTCCCGGGCCCGACGATCGAAGTCCCGCCGCATCATGCGCGCCACATCGTTCAGGCTCATCCCAACCGTGGTGTCCGTTCCACCCATGCTGGCTCCTCGGATAACAACTTTGGAAGCTATTTAATCTCCCCATTGTAAGCATGCTTATGAATTTGGCAATAGGGTCAAATTGTTTGACCCATATCCGGGTCCACACCGGAGACAGCCATAGCCAACCCCGGTAGACTGCGCCCCTCGCGAGCACCAGCGTCGAGGACAATGCAATGTTGACCAATGCGGTCGTGATATCCGTTCTGGTTCTGATGGGCCTGAGCCTGGCACGCTTGAATGTGGTTCTGGCGCTGGTGTGCGCCGCCCTCACCGCCGGCCTGTTTAGTGGCCTGTCCCTGCATGACACCCTGACACTGTTCACCGAAGGGCTGGGCGGCGGCGCCCCGATTGCTCTCAGCTACGCTTTACTGGGCGCCTTCGCGGTGGGCATTGCCCGCTCCGGCGTCACAGAGTGGCTGGCGGCACGGCTGATCCGGCGCCTCGGCGGCACACCCGACCCCGGACAGCTGCGGCGGCTGCGCAACCTGATCATTCTGGTCCTGCTCGGTGCCGCGGTAATCAGCCAGAACCTGATTCCGGTGCACATCGCCTTCATCCCCATCCTGGTACCACCGCTGCTCGGAGTCATGGCCCGGCTCAGGCTGGACCGGCGGCTGGCCGCCTGCGTGCTGACGTTCGGCCTGATCACCCCCTATATGGTGCTGCCCGTGGGCTTTGGCAGTCTGTTTCTCTACAAACAACTGGAACCCAGCTTGGCCCAGGCCGGCCTTGATCTGGCAAAGGAGCAGATTCCCCGGGCCATGCTGTTACCTGCCGGCGGCATGCTGACGGGCCTGTTGCTGGCACTGTGGTGGTTTCGCAAGCCCCGGAATTATCCGCCGGTGACCCTACCCGGCGAAGAGGATCAGGCACGGTTATCCCCACGGACGCTTGTAGTAGCGGCGCTCGCCCTGGGCAGCGCGGTGAGCCTGCAACTGCTCACCGACTCCATCGTGTTGGGCGCACTGATCGGCTTTCTGCTGTTCACCGCTGGAGGAGTGGTGCCCTGGCGGGAATCCCAGGACGCCTTTACTCAAGGCGTGAAGATGATGTCTTTGATCGGCTTCATCATGATCGCCGCCAACGGCTACGCGGCGGTGGTGAAGGGGAGCGGGCAGGTGCCGTTGCTGGTGGAAGCCGTCACCAGCCAATTGAACAGCCCGGGTGTGGCGGCGGCAGGCCTGTTGCTGCTCGGGTTATTCATCACCCTCGGCATCGGCTCCTCATTCTCCACCATCCCGATTATCGCCACCTTATATGTGCCGCTGTGTCTGGCGCTGGGCTTTTCCCCCCTGGCCACCGCGGCCCTGGTGGGCAGCGCGGCGGCACTTGGAGACGCCGGCTCACCGGCCTCGGATTCAACGCTGGGCCCCACAGCGGGGCTCAACGCCGACGGCCAGCATGACCATATCCGGGACACCGTGATTCCAACCTTTGTGTTCTACAACCTGCCATTACTGGTGGCGGGCTGGATCGCCGCCATGGTGTCGTAACCACCGCCAGGTCAGCCCCGCACCATTCCTGACTCAGGCGGCGGGAGCCGGTTCCGTCATCTCCACATCCGGCGCGGCTTGCAGGTCTGGCACTTCAACCGGCGACGCCTGCTCCGGCTCCGGTTCCGGTATGCCCAGAAGAGTGGCATGAACATTCTCATCCATGCGCCACATGGCCCCGGTGGCCGGATCCAGGATAAGCAAGCCGATCACGCCGCCAAACACAATGTTGCCGATATACCAGCCATCCATGCCCGATTCCACCGGGACTGAAATGCTCTCGTAGCCGGGCATCTCGTAAGTGACTTCATAGGTCGCTTTGGAAAAGAAACCGTTACCCGCTTTCAGTCTCACCGTGTCCGGGGTTACACCGGAGGTGACTTCCTGGTTCTTTTTGGTATTGCGAACCAGATAGTGAGCCCCGGGCGGATCGGACTGAATGGCGACGTTGTATTTGGAATCGGAAACGATGGTGGCACAGCCGGACAGCAGTACCGCGCCGGTTACCAGCGCGGTCCCCAAAGTGGTCTTCATGTATCTTTCCCTTTTTTGATTTTTTGTCCCCAATGCCTGTCGGTCAGGCATTAAAAAGGCCCGCATCCGCGGGCCTTCTTATTTTGGCTGAACTCCCAAAAGGGTGCAATTACATGCAATCAGCCTTCTTTCGCTTCCTTCATGGACAGCTTGATGCGGCCACGCTGATCCACATCCAGCACTTTCACTCGGATCACATCACCTTCCTTCACGTAATCGGAGACCTTCTCCACACGTTCTTCGGCGATCTGGGAAATGTGCAGAAGCCCTTCGGTACCGGGCATGATGCGCACGAAAGCACCGAAATCCACCACGCGGGTCACTTCGCCTTCGTAGATTTTGTCCACTTCGGCCTCGGCGGTGATTTCCTCGATGCGACGTTGCGCTTCCAGGGCCGCCTCGCGGGTCTCGCCGTAGATCTTGATGCTGCCGTCGTCCTCGATGTCGATGGTACAGCTGGTTTCCTCGGTCAGAGCCCGGATCACCGCGCCACCTTTACCGATCACGTCGCGGATTTTCTCCGAATTGATCTTCATGGTGAGCAGGGTCGGCGCATTGTCGGAAACCTGGTCACGGGACACGGAGATCGCCTTGGCCATTTCGCCGAGGATATGCAGGCGGCCGCGCTGAGCCTGTTCCAGCGCTTTTTCCATGATCTCTTCGGTGATGCCCTCGATCTTGATGTCCATCTGCAGCGCGGTCACGCCGCGCTCGGTGCCGGCCACTTTAAAGTCCATGTCACCCAGGTGGTCCTCGTCGCCCAGGATGTCGGACAGTACCGCGAAACGGCCGTCCTCTTCCTTCACCAGACCCATGGCGATACCAGCCACCGGAGCGCTCAACGGCACACCGGCATCCATCAGCGCCATGGAGGTGCCACACACACTGGCCATGGAGGAGGAGCCGTTGGATTCGGTGATCTCGGAGACCACACGGATGGTATAAGGGAAATCCTTCTCGTTCGGCACCACCGCTTCCACGCCGCGGCGGGCAAGACGGCCGTGCCCGATTTCACGGCGCTTGGGAGAGCCGATCATGCCGGTTTCACCCACGCAGTACGGGGGGAAGTTGTACTGCAGCATGAAGTGGTCCTGACGGGAGCCTTCCAGGGCATCGATGAACTGGGCATCACGCATGCCGCCAAGGGTAGCGGTAACGATGGCCTGGGTTTCACCCCGGGTAAACAGAGCGGAACCGTGGGTTTTCTTGAGCACCCCGACTTTACAGTCAATCGCGCGAACCTGATCCAGGGCACGACCGTCGATACGTGCTTTGCCGGACAACACACCCTCACGCACCACGTTCTTCTCGATCTTGCCGAACAGGCTTTTCACTTCGCCGGCTTCCGGGCTGTTCTCGTCGTCAGTGACGAACTCGGCCACGCAAGCGTCACGCAGCTCACCCACTTTGGTGTAGCGCGCTTGCTTTTCAGTGATGGTGTAAGCCTCGGCCAGGGCGCTTTCGTACTTGGCTTTGATCGCGGCTTTCAGTTCGGCGTTCTCCGCCGGCGCCTGCCACTCCCAAGCCGGGGTGCCCACTTCCTGGGCAAATGCCTTGATGCCCTGGATAACGGTTTGCATTTCCTGGTGGCCGTAAAGCACAGCGCCCAGCATCTGGTCCTCGCTCAGCTCCTTGGCTTCGGACTCCACCATCAGCACGGCCGGCTCGGTACCCGCCACCACCAGATTAAGCAGGGAATCCTCCAACTCGGAATAGCTGGGGTTGAGCAGATACATACCGTCCTTGAAGCCCACCCGGGCGGCGCCGATCGGGCCATTGAACGGAATACCGGAAATGGCCAGGGCGGCGGAAGTGCCGATCATGGCGGCGATGTCCGGATCCTGGTTCTTGTCAGAGGACATCACGGTGGCAACGATTTGCACTTCGTTCATGAAACCGTTGGGAAACAGCGGCCGGATCGGGCGATCGATCAGGCGGCAGGTGAGGGTCTCCTTCTCGCTGGGACGCCCCTCACGCTTGAGGAAACCACCGGGAATGCGGCCGGTGGAATAGGTTTTTTCCTGGTAGTTCACGGTCAACGGGAAAAAGCCTTTACCGGGATCCGCTTCTTTCTTGCCCACCACGGTCACCAGGACCTGGGTGTCACCGATGGTGACCATAACGGCGGCGGTGGCCTGACGGGCGATTTGCCCGGTTTCCAGCACCACGGTATCCGCGCCGTATTGAATCTCTTTGCGCACTATATTGAACATATCTCTCGTCTCTTCTCTTCACTCTTCCATCAGTCTTTGCCAGGGCATCATAACCCTGGCTCCGTGGGCGCCATAGCCTTCATTCACCATGGATCGTCCCGGCATTCGTCACTGCTTTTTCGGTACGCCAAAAACAACAGAAGCCCGGCATGGCCGAGCTTCCGTCGTGAATCGAACATGACCAGGGCTTAGCGACGCAGCCCCAGACGCTCGATCAACTGCAGGTAGCGGCTACGATCCTTGCCAGCCAGGTAGTCCAGCAGCTTGCGGCGCTGGTTAACCATGCGGATCAGACCACGACGGCTGTGGTGGTCCTTGTTGTGGGCCTTGAAGTGACCCTGCAGCTGGTTGATGTTCTCGGTCAGCAGGGCAACCTGCACTTCCGGGGAACCGGAGTCCCCTTCCTTACGACCGAATTCCTTCAGGATTTCCGCTTTCTTTTCGACGCTCAAAGCCATTGTATACACTCCAATATGCAACATTAGTCACGGTCAGCCATGCATATTTATAGCTGTCGTCCCGCTTGCGCGACCCGCTCGGGTCACTCCGATACCAGACGACGGGGCGCTATTCGCCCATCCTCCAGTACTTCTCCGACTCCCAGGAACTGCTCCGTGGAAGCCTGATAAAGACTGACCCAGCCCTCGGCCGGGCGGTCGCTGGCCATCACCGGCTGACCCTGGCGCAGATAATACGCCGCATTGTCACCCAGATTGACGCGCGGCCAGTCTGCCACGCTGGTGGATAAAGGCAAGAGCAAATCATCAATTGCCTCGAAACCACCCTGCTCCTTGAGCAGTCCCAACTGCTCAAGGGTAATCATCCGCTCTTCCGGATAGGGACCAGCGGACAGGCGCCGCAAAGCTATCACATGGCCACCGCAGCCGAGCACCGCACCCAGGTCTTCCACCAGGGAACGGACATAAGTGCCCTTGGAACAGGCCACCTCGAACGTCAGGTCCTCGCCTTCCAGGCGCGCCCCGCGAATTTCGTGAATGGTCACCCGGCGTGGTTCGCGCTCCACGGTAATACCTTCCCGCGCCAACTTATACAGCGGTGTGCCATTGTGCTTGATCGCCGAATACATACTCGGCACCTGCTCGATTTCTCCCAGGAAACGATCCAGCGCGGTCAATACCTGGGCCTCGGTGACCGAGACCGGGCGGGTTTCCACCACCTCGCCGTCGGCGTCGCCGGTTTCCGTGGTCACGCCGAGACGGGCGGTGACCCGGTAGCGCTTATCCGCGTCGAGCAAAAACTGACTGAATTTGGTCGCCTCACCGAAGCATACCGGCAACATGCCGGTGGCGAGCGGATCCAGGCTACCGGTGTGCCCGGCCTTGGCCGCGGCGAACATGCGCTTGGCCATTTGCAAAGCCCCGTTGCTGGTCACGCCATCAGCTTTGTCCAACAACAAAATGCCATTCAGAGGACGGCCTCCGCGGCGTCGTTTTCCCACCGTCTTATGCTCCGAGATCAATCGTGGTCTTGGTCTTCCTGATCCGGGCTTTGTGCCCGGTCCTCCGCCCGTGCTTCGTCAATCAGCTGTGACAGCCGCGAGGCATGTTCGGGGGTCAGGTCGTAATGGAAACGCAACCGGGGCGTGGTGCGGGTATTCAGGGTCTGGGCCAGAGCACTGCGCAGAAAGCCGGCGGCGCCACCCAATACGGCTTCGGCCTCGGTTCCCGCGTCCGCGTCCCGCCCCAGCAATGTGAAATACACATCGGCGAAAGACAGGTCGCGGGAAACCCGGACGTCCTGAATCGTCACCATGTCCACGCGCGGGTCCTTCATTTCAAAACGCAGGACCCGGGCCAGTTCGCGTTGAATCTGATCAGCGATACGGTCGGTACGCTGAAAACCTTGGGGACGGCGATGACGACTCATAGTGCGGACGCGCTTACAGGAAGCGCGCCACCTCCTTCACTTCGAAGACTTCGATCTTGTCGCCTTCCTTGACGTCGTTGTAGCTCTTCACGGCGATACCACACTCCATGCCGTTACGAACTTCCTGAACGTCGTCCTTGAAGCGGCGCAGGGATTCCAGCTCGCCCTCGAAGACCACCACATCGTCACGCAGTACACGGATCGGGCGATTCCGATGGATGGTTCCTTCCACCACCATACACCCGGCCACGGCACCAAACTTGGAGGAGCGGAAGACGTCCCGCACCTGGGCCACGCCAAGGATTTCCTCGCGCTTCTCCGGTGCCAGCAGACCGCTCATGGCCTGTTTCACATCGTCGATCAGTTCATAGATCACGCTGTAATAACGCAGGTCGATGCCTTCCGCCTCGCACAGGCGTTTGGCCTTGGCATCCGCCCGTACGTTGAAGCCGAGCAGTACCGCCTCACTGGTCATCGCCAGATTGACGTCGGACTCATTGATCGCGCCGACACCGGTGGAGACCAGCCCCACTTTCACCTCATCGGTGGACAGGTCGGTCAGCGCGCCGATCAATGCCTCCAGGGAACCGCGCACATCAGCCTTGAGCACGATATTGACGTGCTTGGTTTCCTCGGAGCCCATGTTTTGGAACAGGTTTTCCAGTTTGGAAGCCTGCTGACGCTTGAGTTTGACGTCACGGTCACGGTCTTGACGGAATTCGGCCACTTCACGGGCTTTCTTCTCATCCGGCACCACCTGGACCTGCTCACCGGCCTCCGGCGCGCCGTTCAGACCAAGCACTTCCACCGGAATGGACGGGCCCACTTTCTTCACTTGCTGGCCATTCTCATCCACCAGAGCGCGGACCCGGCCGAAACATGCGCCGGCCAGCAGCATATCGCCCACTTCCAGCTCACCGGCCTGAACCAGGATAGAAGCCACGTTACCGCGACCTTTTTCCACCCGGGATTCAATCACCACGCCACTGGCGGGGCCCACGGCGGCGGCTTTCAGTTCCAGCACCTCGGCCTGCAACAGCACCGCTTCCAGCAGGGAATCCACACCCTCGCCGCTGTGCGCGGAGACATTGACGAACTGAATGTCGCCCCCCCACTCCTCGGGGATCACATCCTTGGCGGCCAGTTCGTTCTTGACCCGGTCAGGGTCGGCCTGCTCCTTGTCGATCTTGTTCACCGCGATGATGATCGGCACGCCGGCGGCCTTGGCGTGGTTGATCGCCTCTTCCGTCTGCGGCATCACACCGTCATCCGCGGCAACCACGATAATCACGATATCGGTGGCCTTGGCGCCACGGGCACGCATGGCGGTGAAGGCGGCGTGGCCCGGGGTATCCAGGAAGGTGATCATGCCGTGCTCGGTGTTCACATGGTAGGCACCGATGTGCTGGGTAATCCCCCCGGCTTCGCCGGCGGCCACTTTGGCGCGGCGGATATAGTCCAGCAGGGAGGTTTTGCCATGGTCGACGTGACCCATGATGGTCACTACCGGTGCACGGGAGACTTCCTGTTCGCCGGAACGGTCCACCAGAGACGCCAGATCGTCCTCCAGAGCCTCTTCCTCGCCTTTCACCAATTTGGGGGTGTGCCCCATTTCCTCGGTGAGAAGGACAGCGGTTTCCTGGTCGATAAACTGATTGACGGTGGCCATCTCGCCCATTTTCATCATGGCCTTGATCAGTTCCTTGGCCTTGATGTTCATGCGCTGAGCCAGTTCCGCCACGGTGATGGTTTCCGGAATTTCTACGTCGTACACCATTTTCTCCGTGGGGCTTTTAAACCCGTGCTCCCGGTTCATGGAGCTCTTCATCTGGCCGTGGACCACGCCGCCACTCTTGGGTTTGCGACGACGCCGGCGCGATTGCCGTTCCTCGGTACGATACCCGGCTTCCACGGCATCCCGGACAATGGAGGAGGCTTTGTCGTCTTCCTCTTCCTTTTTCTCCTGGGACTGTTCACCGCCGCGCTTCTCCAGCTCCTCGGCGATACGTTGGGCTTCCTCGGCGGTACGGCGGGCAGCTTCTTCCTCCGCCTTGCGGCGGGCCTCGGCTTCCTGCTTGCGCCGTGCTTCCTCGGCCTCGCGCTGCTTACGCTCTTCCTCTTCGCGCTTGGCACGCTCTTCCGCCGTCTCCACCTTGTCGGCTTTCTTGGCGGTCTTCGGCACGGAAACGCGCTTGCTCTTGTCCTCGGCCTCTTTTTCCGCGCCACCGGAAGCCGCACTGTCGGCTTCCAGAGCTTTACGGCGCGCTTCTTCCTCAGCGCGGCGGGCGTCCTCTTCTTCCTGCTTGCGGCGAGCTTCTTCCTCCGCCTTACGGCGGGCTTCTTCCTCGGCGCGGCGGGCCTCTTCCTCGGCCTTCAGACGGGCTGCTTCTTCCGCCTGACGCTCCGCTTCCAAACGCTCTTGCTCTTCGATGGACTCACGCTTCACGTAGGTACGCTTCTTGCGCACTTCCACGTTCACGGTTTTCGCTTTACCGGCGGCACCCGTCGTCTTGATGGTGCTGGTGGAGCGACGTTTGAGGGTGATTTTCTTGGGCTCCGCGTCTTGGGCGCCATGGGACTTACGCAGATGCGCGAGCAGCTGCTGCTTCTGTTCATCGGAGACCACATCACCTGCGTCGGTGTGAGGAAGTCCGGCGTCCTTCATCTGCGAAAGCAGCGTATCCACCGGAATCTTCACAACCTCTGCCAGACTTTTTACGGTCGTTTCTGCCATGTCAGCAACACTCTCCTGTCCGCTTATGGTGGCGCCCTGCCCCACCGCTCTACTTACTCACCGGCGTTCTCATCTTCAAACCAGGGAGCGCGGGCGGTCATGATCAACTGAGCCGCTTGCTCTTCGTTGATCCCTTCAATATCCAGCAAGTCATCCACCGCTTGTTCGGCAAGGTCTTCCATGGTGACAATGCCACGGGAGGCCAATTCCACCGCCAGATCGCGGGTCATGCCGTCCATACCCAGCAAGTCGTCGGCGGGTTCGGCCGATTCAAATTTCTCTTCGGACACCAGCGCGCGGGTCAACAAAGCGTCCTTGGCGCGCTGGCGCAACGCTTCGACGATATCTTCGTCAAAGCCTTCAATGGCGAGCATTTCCTCGGTGGGCACATAAGCCACCTCCTCCAGGGAGGTGAAGCCTTCTTCCACCAGTATCGCCGCCACATCTTCATCCACATCCAGCAGGCTCATGAAGGTTTCCATGGCCATCTGGGCTTCTTCCTGCTGTTTGTTCTGCGCATCGTCCAGCGTCATCACATTCAGCTCCCAGCCGGTCAGCTCGGAGGCAAGGCGAATGTTCTGGCCGCTGCGACCAATGGCCTGAGCCAGGGCGGATTCGTCTTCCACGGCGATATCCATGGAATGACTTTCTTCGTCCATCACGATGGACGCCACTTCCGCCGGCTGCATCGCATTGATCACCAATTGCGCCGGATTGTCGTCCCACAGCACGATGTCGATACGCTCTCCAGCGAGCTCGTTGGACACCGCCTGCACGCGAGCACCGCGCATACCAACGCAAGCCCCCACCGGATCGATACGCTGATCGTTGGTCTTCACCGCGATCTTGGCGCGGGAACCCGGATCGCGGGCTGCGCCTTTGATTTCGATCAGCTCCTCGCCAATCTCCGGCACTTCAATCTTGAACAGTTCGATCAGCATCTCCGGGCAAGCCCGGCTGGCGAACAATTGCGGACCGCGATTTTCTTCGTTCACACCCAGCAGATAAGCACGTACGCGGTCGTTCTGGCGCACGCTCTCACGCGAGATCATGTGCTCACGGGTGATCAGCGCTTCGGCATTACCACCCAGATCCAGAATGATGGCGTCACGCGTGGCTTTCTTCACCGTGCCGCTGATCAACTCGCCGATGCGGTCGCGATATTCCTCGATCACCTGATGACGCTCGGCTTCACGCACTTTCTGGACGATCACCTGCTTGGCGGTCTGGGCACCGATACGGCCAAAGGCCTCGGATTCCACTTCTTCCTCGTAAACGTCGCCAATCTGCAGGTTCTCGTCGTGCTCGTGGGCCTCGTCGAGAGTCAGCTGTCTGCCGAACTCATAGAGGTCTTCATCGGGCACCACATGCCAGACGCGGAAGGTGCGGGAATCGCCGGTAACCCGGTCGATGTGCACGCGGATTTCCACGTCTTCTTCCTTGAAACGTTTTTTGGTTGCCGCCGCCAGGGCCAGTTCGATGGCCTCGAAAATGACGTCACGGCTGACGCCTTTCTCGTTGGAAACGGTTTCCGCTACCAGCAGGATCTCTTTGTTCATGGCCAGGCCTTTACAAAGGTTTTTTCAGGTCACGCTCAGTCGAAGCGTGGCTCCAGACGAGCGCGGTCCACCTGACTGTAAGGAATACGCAGGGTGTCGCCATTGAGCATCACCACCAGCGTATCACCATCGACAGCCACCAGAGTCGCCATCATCTTGCGCTTGCCCGCTACCGGGGCCAACAGTTTCAGTTGCACCTGCTCGCCTAGGTAACGTTCAAACTGGGAAAGTTCGAACAGCGGCCGATCCATGCCCGGAGAGGACACTTCAAGGTTGTACTCGCCAGGGATCGGGTCTTCCACGTCGAGCACGCCACTGACTTCATGGCTCACCGCGACGCAATCGTCCACGGTGATGCCGGCTTCATGATCAATGTACAGACGCAATACCGCGCCACGCCCCTGCAGGTATTCGATACCCCAGAGCTCGTAGCCCATGTCGTTGACTACCGGAGCCAGCAGCTCCCTGATCTGTTCCGTGCGTTTTGACATTGCCTTGATTCCGGCGCCAGAAACAAAAAATGGGCATAACGCCCATTCCCACTCGCCATCCCGGCTTTGAATAACAAAAAGCCCCTACGATGAGGGGCTTTCTTACCACAGAACCGGGATGCGGTTCCGTTAAGTGGTAGCGGGGGCAGGATTTGAACCTACGACCTTCGGGTTATGAGCCCGACGAGCTACCAGACTGCTCCACCCCGCACTAAATCGCGGCGCACATAGTATGTATTCGTGCCGCCGTTGTCAATGCAAACTCAAAAAAAGTATTTATTTTTCCGAGTCTTAACCGCGGCATCATCGCGGAGCCATTAATCCCGGCCAGGGAATCCGAAGCACCCTGAAAGGCACATTCGAAGTTACTACCAATACATCCTTCCCTGAGCCGGAAAGGGTGACCAACCGTGAATGGCGGTTACCAAAAGCCCATTCCAAATTGGTGCCGAAGGCCGGACTTGAACCGGCACGAGCGTAAGCCCACTACCCCCTCAAGATAGCGTGTCTACCAATTCCACCACTTCGGCAAAGAACCTGGTATCACTCGGGTTGAGAACCAGCCTGACTCTCATCCAGGGCCGGGGATTCTACATCACTCGCCGGCACATCTGAAGTGCCTTTTTCAGAACTTTCCATGGCCGGAGCATCGCCCTGACCGCTGGCAGGCACATCGGAGCCCGCGGCCGGAACATCGCCTTGACTACTGGAAGGCACATCGGAGGATTGCGGCACCGCCGGCGCATCACTTTCCGGCACATCCACTTCATCAACGGTTTCCACCATCGGCAGGATACTGGAACTCTGGGTGGCCTCGTTACGAGCCATCCAGGCCAGAGCCAGACTGGTGATGAAGAACACCGCCGCCAGCACCGCCGTGGACCGGGTCAGGAAGTTCGCGGAGCCCGCGCTGCCGAACACTGTCTGTGAACCGCCGCCGCCAAAAGAGGCGCCGGCATCGGCACCTTTGCCGTGTTGAATGAGGACCAGGCCGATCAGGCCCAGAGCCGCCAACACGTGGACCACATGAAGCACAATATCCATAAGTAACCGTTTATTCCGCCGCGAGACAAATCGCGCTGAATTCATCCGCGCTCAGTGAGGCCCCGCCGATAAGACCACCGTCAATATCCGGCTGGGCGAACAGAAGGGCGGCATTATCCGACTTTACACTGCCGCCGTAAAGCAGCCGGATGCGGGAAGCCACACTTGCGTCCTCCGCGGCCAACGCCGAGCGTAAACGGGCGTGCACTTCCTGGGCCTGTTCGGGGGTGGCGGTTTCACCGGTGCCGATCGCCCAAACCGGCTCATAAGCCACCACCGCCTGGTCGAAAGCACCGATACCCGCCACATCCAGCACCGATGAGACCTGCCGCACGACTACTTGCTCGGTCTCGCCCGCCTCCCTTTCACGCAGCGTTTCGCCGACGCACAGGATCGGTATCAGCCCTCCCTGCTGGGCACGAAGAAACTTTTCACCCACCAGCTCATCATCTTCACCGTACAGAGCACGGCGCTCGGAATGCCCCACTATCACGTAGCGGCACCCCATATCAGCCAGCATTTCCGCGGAGACTTCGCCAGTGAAGGCGCCATCCTCGTGGCTGCTTACGTTTTGCGCGCCAATTTGCACTCCGCTGCCGCCCAGAGCGCTGGCCAGGGCCGCCAGATAGGGAAACGGCGGACACACGGCCACTTCCGCCCGGCTGTTCCTTAATCCACCCAGGGAAGCCCCCAGAGCCTCCACCATGTCCAGCCGGCCATTCATTTTCCAGTTACCGGCTACCAGCGGCGTTCTTGTCATTCACTTGTTCCCGTATTCAGCGGTCAGGCGATAATCGCCTGTACCTGTTCCGCCAGACGCTGGCAAAGGCGTTCCACCTGCGCGCCATCCAACCCTTCCACCATGACCCGCACCAGCGGCTCGGTACCGGAAGGACGCAACAGGACCCGGCCCTTGCCGGCCAGCTCCGCCTCCACGTCACTCACCGCCTGCCGCAGCTCGGGGCGCTCCATGAAACCGTCGCGATTATCGCCGCGCACATTGATCAAGGTCTGCGGCACCAGCGGCGCTTCCGCCACCGCATCGCGCAGCCCCCGGCCTTCCCGGCTCAGCGCCGCCAGCACCTGCAACGCCGCCACCATGCCGTCGCCGGTGGAGGTGCGATCCAGACACACCAGATGCCCGGAAGACTCACCGCCGAGCAGCCAGCCGCGGCTGTCCAACTGCTCCATGACATAACGGTCACCGACCTTGGCCCGGGCAAACGGAATGCCTTGCTGCTCCAGCGCCAGCTCAAGGCCGTAGTTGGACATCAGGGTTCCCACCACACCACCGTGCAGGGCACCATTACGCTGGCGGTCACGAGCAATCACATACAGCAGTTGATCGCCATCCACCACCTCACCCTGATCGTCCACCATGATCAGGCGGTCGGCATCCCCATCCAAAGCAAGACCGAGATCGGCGCCACTCTCCAGCACCTTGCGCTGCAGCGCCTCGGGGCTGGTGGAACCGCACCCCCGGTTAATATTGAAGCCGTCCGGAGTGTTGGCCATCGGCAACACATTGGCGCCCAGCTCCTCCAGAACATCAGGAGCAATGTGGTAGGCGGCGCCATTGGCGGTATCGACGACGATGGTCAGCCCGGCCAGGCTCAGCCCCGGTGCCGTGCTTTTGACAAATTCTATATAGCGCCCACGAGCGTCATCGATACGGCGCACCTTGCCGATGCGATCCGAGCCGACCACCGAGATCGGCTCATCCAGCATATGCTCGATGTCCTGTTCGATCTGATCGTTCAGCTTACGGCCATCCGCACCAAAGAACTTGATGCCGTTGTCGGTGTAGGGGTTGTGGGACGCCGAGATGACGATCCCGGCCTGGGCATGCAGAGTGCGGGTCAGATAAGCGATACCCGGCGTCGGTATCGGCCCCAGCAGCCGCACATCCACCCCGGCAGCGGAAATACCCGCCTCCAGCGCCGATTCGAACATATAGCCGGAAATCCGGGTGTCCTTGCCGATCAGAATCTTGCTGCCGCCACGCGCGGCCAGCACACGGCCGGCGGCCCAACCCAGCTTGAGCACGAAATCCGGGGTAATCGGCGCTTCACCCACGGTGCCACGGATCCCGTCCGTACCGAAATATTTACGACTCATCCACTGTCTCCATTACAGCGCGGGCAAAACGCACGCTGTCCACGGTCTCTTTGACATCATGGGCACGCACGATCAGCGCACCCCGTTCAACACACATCACCGCCGCCGCCAGTGAACCGGGCAGGCGCTCCTCCACTGGCCGGTCCAGCACTTTTCCGACCATGGATTTACGCGACAACCCCACCAGTATCGGCAGTTGCAAACGCTTGAGCTGGTCCATTTCCGCCAGCAGCTTCAGATTGTGGCCCACGGTTTTGGCGAAACCAAAGCCCGGGTCCACCAACAACCTGTCACGGGCGATCCCCGCCGACACACACGCCGCCACCCGCTCCTCCAGGAACTGGATCACCTCGGCGGTAACATCCTGATATCGGGGATTATCCTGCATGTCCCCCGGCTCGCCGCGCATATGCATCAGACATACGGGCAAACCGCTTTCCGCCGCCGCCTGACAGGCGCCGTCACGGCGCAATGAGCGCACATCATTGATCAGCCCCGCGCCGGCGCGGGCGGTTTCACGGATCACACTCGCGGTACTGGTATCCACCGACACCAGGGCGTCCAGTTCGCGGGTCAGGGCTTCCACCACCGGCACCACGCGATCCAGCTCTTGCTGTTCGGACACCGGATCAGCGCCGGGACGGGTGGACTCGCCACCAACATCGATGATGGCGGCGCCGTCGGCGAGCATCTGCTCCGCCCGACGCAGAGCCGAGTCCAGGGAAGTGAATTGGCCACCGTCCGAGAACGAGTCCGGGGTGACATTAAGGATACCCATAACGACGGGCGCGGACAGGTCCAGTGTCCGCGCCCCACAGGTCAGTTTAGTAATCTGGCGCATCAGTGAGTATTGGCGGGTCCACCGATGGGATCGTCGCCGGGCTTGGCGTCGTCGGAGGCGTTCTCGCCGGATGAGGAAGCACCACTTCCGGGCCCCTGGTCGCGCCAGTCCTTCGGCGGGCGGGGCTTATGTCCGGCCATGATATCGTCGATCTGCTCGGCATCGATGGTCTCGTACTGCATCAGCGCTTCGGCCATCAGATCCAGCTTATCCCGGTTATTCTCCAGGATTTCCTTGGCTCTTGCGTAGCAGCGATCAACGATGGAGCGCACCTCCCGGTCAATTTCCTCGGTGGTCTGCTCGGACATGTGCTTGCGCTGCCCCACCTGTTTACCCAGGAACACCTCGCCCTCGTCTTCCTCATAGGCCAGCGGCCCCATCTTCTCGCTCAGGCCCCACTTGGTCACCATGGCCCGGGCCAGCTTCGTGGCCCGTTCAATGTCATTGGAGGCACCAGTGGTCACACCATCAAACCCAAGCGTGATTTCCTCGGCGATACGGCCGCCAAACAGAGAACAAATGGACGACTCCAGCCCTCTCTTGGACTGGGAGTATTTGTCCTCTTCGGGCAGGTACATGGTCACGCCCAGGGCACGGCCACGAGGGATGATGCTCACCTTGTAAACCGGATCGTGGTCCGGCACCAGCCGGCCCACGATCGCGTGGCCGGATTCGTGATAGGCGGTGTTCAGCTTTTCTTTCTCGCTCATCACCATGGAGCGGCGCTCGGCGCCCATCAGGATCTTGTCCTTGGCCTTCTCGAACTCCTCCATGGTCACCACCCGCTTGTTGGCGCGGGCGGCGAACAGAGCGGCCTCGTTGACCAGGTTGGCCAGATCGGCGCCGGAAAAACCCGGGGTACCACGGGCGATCACACTGGCGTCCACATCCTCGGCCACCGGCACCGGGCGCATATGCACTTTCAAGACGTGTTCGCGGCCACGGATATCGGGCAGCGGCACGGTCACCTGACGGTCGAACCGGCCCGGACGCAACAGCGCCGGGTCGAGTACGTCGGGACGGTTGGTGGCGGCGATGACGATGATGCCGTCATTGGCGTCAAAACCATCCATCTCCACCAGCAACTGGTTGAGGGTCTGCTCACGCTCATCGTGACCACCGCCAAGGCCCGCCCCACGGGAACGGCCCACGGCATCAATCTCGTCGATGAAGATAATACAGGGCGCGTGCTTCTTGGCCTGATCGAACATGTCGCGCACCCGGGAGGCGCCGACACCAACGAACATTTCCACGAAATCAGAACCAGAGATGCTGAAAAACGGCACCTTGGCCTCGCCGGCGATGGCCTTGGCGAGCAGGGTCTTACCGGTACCCGGAGACCCCACCATCAACACACCACGGGGGATCTTGCCGCCAAGCCGCTGGAACTTGGCGGGATCACGCAGGAACTCCACCAGTTCCTGCACCTCTTCCTTGGCTTCCTCGACACCGGCCACATCCGCGAAGGTGGTTTTGATCTGATCTTCGCTCATCAGCCGCGCCTTCGACTTACCGAAGGTCATCGGCCCGCCGCCACCTTTGCCGCCGCCCTGCATCTGCCGCATGAAGAAGATAAAAATGGCCAGGATCAACAGGATCGGCAGCACTGACAGGAACAACTGGGTCAGGAAGCCCTGACGTTCCGGCTCCTTGCCGACCACATCCACTTTATTCTGGATCAGGGTGGGAATCAGATTGGTGTCCAGCGCCGGCGGTTTGACCGTTTCGAACTTGCCACCATTCTTCATTTCGCCGGAAATCCGGGTATCCCCGATGGTTACCCGGGCCACCTTGCCACTCTCCACGCTCTCAATGAAGGAGGAGTAGTTCAGCATCTGCTGACTGGGCTGGGGGTTGATGCTGGAGGCCACCACATAAAGGACCCCGGCAATCACCAGCCACAGTACGATGTTCTTGGTCATGTCGTTCAAGGGAGACCTCGATTCGTTCGGGCGCAAGTGCGCATACTGACATCTAAACCTTACACTATTTCAGGTGCCACCCCAATTGATACACTTCATTGGAGCGTGGGCGGCTGGCCGCCGGTTTGCGGCTCACCACCCGGCGAAACCGGCTCTGAAGACTCCGCCGATACTCATCGAAGCCCTCTCCCTGAAACACCTTGACCAGGAAAACGCCGTCCGGTTCAAGGACGCTCTCCGCCATATCCAGGGCCAATTCGGCCAGATACATGGCCCGCGGCAGGTCCACGGCACGGTTACCACTCATATTGGGGGCCATATCGGACATTACAAGGTCCACTTTGTGCCCACCCAGGCTGTCCAGGATTTGCTGGTAAACTTCCTCCTCACGGAAGTCCCCCTGGATGAAGGCGACATCCGGGATCGGGTCCATGGCCAGAATATCGCTGGCCACCACCGTTCCCCGCGAACCGACCAGCCGCCCGGCCACCTGGGCCCAGCCCCCGGGGGCGGCCCCCAGATCCAGCACACGCATACCGGGCCGGAACAACTTGTCTTTTTCGTGGATCTCCAGCAGCTTGAAACTGGCCCGGGAGCGATAGCCCTCGGCCTGGGCACGGGCCACCCAGTGGTCGTCAAAATGTTCCCGCAACCATCGCTGGCTACTTTTTGATCTGGCCATAAAGGTTCATCCTGTTACCCGGTCCGGATGCCCGCCCGAAGGAATAGTGCCCGGAGCCCCGGTGATGATTGCAGGGCAGCAGCCGCGTACCTAGAATAGCGCCCCCGATTTGGAGAACACCATGCCTTTGAGCCCACAGGACAGAAAGCGCTTGCGCACCATCGGCCACCACCTGAAAGCGGTGCTGCAGACCGGCGACAAGGGCCTGACCGAATCCTTCACCGAGGAATTGAACCGGCGCCTGGAAGATCACGAACTGGTCAAGGTGCGTGTCAACGCCCCCACCCGCGACCAGCGCACCGATCTGGTGAACGCGCTGTGCGAGGCCAGCGGAGCCGAACTGATCCAGCGTATCGGCAACATCGCCCTGCTTTACCGGGCGGCCGCCAAGCCCAACCCCAAACTGTCCAATATCCTGAGAGCCCAGGACTGAAGCAGGGGCTCCCGGTCCAGCCCGAAGCCCCACGCGAGCCCCTTACAGGTGCTCGACTTTATCCACCTCGTACTCCCGGGTGCCTCCCGGGGTGTCGATCTGCACCACATCGCCTTCCTCCCGGCCGATCAGGCCGCGGGCGATGGGTGAATTCACACTGATCTTACCTTGCTTGATGTCGGCTTCGTCGTCACCAACGATCTGGTAGACCTTCTCTTCATCGGTATCCACATCGATGATGGTCACGGTCGCGCCAAAAATGACCTTACCGGTGTTGTCCAGTTGGGTAATATCGATGATCTGAGCGGCGGACAGCTTGCCTTCGATCTCATTGATGCGCCCTTCGCAGAAGCTTTGCTGCTCGCGAGCGGCGTGATATTCCGCGTTTTCCTTCAGATCACCGTGCTCACGGGCGTCGGCGATGGCCGCGCTGATACGGGGCCGTTCCACCTTTTTCAGATGATCCAGCTCTTTGCGCAATGCTTCGGCACCACTGACCGTCATCGGAATGCGTTGCATAGGTTCAACCTCAAATAATCGTCCGTGGGTAGCGCGGGGCACCCGGCCCCGGGTACCCCGTACGATCAAATTTCGGCGTGCAAATCCTGCAGCCGGCGCACCTGCGGCTCATCGCGCAGGGCCATGGCCTGACACACCGCCTGCGCGGCGGTGATCGTGGTGGTGTAAAACACCTTGTGCTGCAGGGCGGAACGGCGAATCGCAAAGGAATCGCGGATCGCCTGCTTGCCTTCGGTGGTATTCACGATCAGTGCCACGCCGTCGTTTTTAATCATGTCGACAATATGCGGCCGTCCCTCGAGCACTTTATTGACCGGCGTCACCGGCAGCCCCGCCTCGGCGATGACCGCCGCGGTACCACGGGTGGCGACCAGTTCGAAGCCCAGCTCACTCAGGGTACGGGCCACGTCCACCGCCGCGGGCTTATCCACCTCGCGCACGGAAATAAACGCCGTGCCCTCCCGGGGCAAACGTTCGCCCGCACCCAGGGAGGCCTTGCCGAAGGCTTCGGCGAAACTGCCGCCAATACCCATCACTTCGCCGGTGGATTTCATTTCCGGGCCGAGAATGGGGTCCACTTTCGGGAATTTGGCGAACGGGAAAACCGCTTCCTTGACGAAATAGTGGCGCGGTGTGACCTCCGAGGTAAAGCCCTGATCCTTCAGGCTGATCCCCACCATGCAGCGGGCCGCCACCTTGGCCAGGGAAACACCAATGCACTTGGACACATAGGGCACAGTCCGGGACGCCCGCGGGTTCACTTCGAGCACGTAAACGTCCTCGCCCTTCACCGCGAACTGCACGTTCATCAAGCCGACCACGCCCAGCTCGCGGGCCATGGCGGCGGTCTGCTGGCGCATCACGTCCTGTACCTTGTCGTCCAGCGAGTACGGCGGCAGCGAGCAGGCGGAATCGCCGGAGTGCACGCCGGCCTGCTCGATATGCTGCATGATCCCGCCGATAACCACGTCGGAACCATCGCAGATAGCGTCCACGTCGACTTCAATGGCGTCGTCCAGGAAGCGGTCCAGCAGCACCGGAGAATCGTTGGAGACACTTACCGCGTTGTTCATGTAGCTGCGCAGTTCCGCCTCGTTGTAAACGATTTCCATGGCCCGGCCGCCCAACACGTAGGAGGGCCGCACCACCAGCGGGTAGCCGATTTCTTCCGCCAGCTTCAGGCCTTCTTCCAGGGAACGGGCGGTGCGGTTCGGCGGCTGCTTGAGGCCAAGCTTATTGACCATCTGCTGGAAGCGCTCGCGATCTTCCGCTTCATCGATGGCGTCCGGGCTGGTGCCAATAATCGGCACGCCCGCTGCCTGCAGAGCCCGTGCCAGTTTCAGCGGCGTCTGCCCGCCATACTGCACGATCACACCCTTGGGCCGCTCGACATCGGCAATGGCCAGCACGTCTTCCAGCGTCACCGGCTCGAAGTAGAGGCGGTCGGAGGTGTCGTAATCGGTGGACACGGTCTCCGGGTTACAGTTGACCATGATGGTCTCGTAACCGTCGTCCTTCATGGCGAAGGCGGCGTGCACGCAGCAATAGTCGAACTCGATGCCCTGACCGATCCGGTTCGGGCCACCGCCGATCACCATGATCTTGTCACGGTCGGAGGGGTTCGATTCACACTCCTCGTCGTAGCTGGAGTACATATAAGCGGTACTGGTGGGGAATTCCGCGGCACAGGTATCCACCCGCTTGAACACGGGCCGCACGCCCAGGTCATGACGCTTGCTGCGCACATCCGCTTCCCGCACGCCCAGCAGCTGGGCCAGGCGGGCGTCGGAGAATCCCTTGCGCTTGAGACGGTACAGCGTGTCACGGCTGAGGTCGGTGAACGTGAAGTCCACCAGCCGGCTTTCCTCGGCGATCAGGTCAGCCACCTGCACCAGGAACCAGCGATCGATCTTGGTCAGCGCGAACACGTCGTCCACACCAAGACCGCTACGGAAGGCATCCCCAATCACCCAGATGCGTTCCGGCCCCGGCGTCGACAGCTGCTGGGCGATACGCTCGGCGGCATCCGGAGCGTCCAGATCCACTTTCGGGTCGAAGCCCACGGAGTCCACTTCCAGTCCGCGCAGGGCCTTGTGCAGGGACTCCTGGAAATTACGGCCGATGGCCATGACTTCGCCCACGGACTTCATTTGCGTGGTCAGCACCGGATCCGCGTCGGCGAACTTCTCGAAGTTGAAACGCGGAATCTTGGTGACGACATAATCAATGGACGGCTCGAAGGAGGCCGGGGTCGCGCCGCCGGTGATATCGTTCTGCAGCTCGTCCAGGGTGTAGCCCACCGCCAGCTTGGCCGCCACCTTGGCGATCGGGAAGCCGGTGGCCTTGGAAGCGAGGGCGGAGGACCGCGACACCCGCGGGTTCATCTCGATCACCACCATCCGGCCGGTATCCGGGCACATGCCGAACTGCACGTTGGACCCACCGGTTTCCACGCCGATCTCACGCAATACCGCCAGGGAGGCATCGCGCATGACCTGGTATTCCTTGTCGGTCAGAGTCTGCGCCGGCGCCACGGTGATGGAGTCGCCGGTGTGCACGCCCATCGGGTCGAAGTTCTCGATGGCACAGACGATGATGCAGTTGTCGTTGCGGTCACGCACGACCTCCATCTCGTATTCCTTCCATCCCAGCAGCGACTCATCGATGAGCAGTTCGTGGGTGGGGGACAGCTCGAAACCCCGGGTACAGATTTCCTCGAACTCTTCCTTGTTATAGGCCACCCCGCCGCCGGAGCCGCCCATGGTGAAGGAAGGACGGATGATCGAGGGAAAGCCCAGCTCGGCCTGAATCTCCCAGGCTTCGTCCATGGTATGGGCGACCCGCGCGCGCGGACACTCCAGGCCGATGTTCTTCATCGCCTTGTCGAAGCGGTCACGGTTTTCCGCCTTGTCGATGGTGTCGGCGTTGGCGCCGATCATTTCCACGGCGAACTTCTCGAGCACGCCGTGGCGCTCCAGATCCAGGGCGCAATTCAACGCGGTCTGGCCACCCATGGTGGGCAGCAGCGCGTCCGGGCGCTCCTTCTCGATGATTTTGGCCACCGTCTCCCAGGTAATGGGCTCGATATAGGTGGCGTCGGCCATGGCCGGGTCGGTCATGATGGTGGCCGGGTTCGAGTTCACCAGGATCACCCGGTAGCCTTCCTCTCGCAGCGCCTTGCAGGCCTGGGCACCGGAGTAATCGAACTCACAGGCCTGGCCGATCACGATGGGACCGGCACCGATGATGAGGATGCTTTTGATGTCTGTTCTCTTGGGCATTTTTGCTGACCGTCGGACTCTGGTTAATTCGTTACCGGGTTAATTCATTGCCGGGCCGGACGCCAGGGGTGAGGCGTCCGGCGCGTCTCAGGCGCGGTGCGCCTCCATCAACTCGATGAAGTGATCAAACAGGGGCGCGCAGTCGTGGGGACCAGGACTGGCCTCCGGGTGCCCCTGGAAACTGAACGCCGGCACATCGGTGCGATGCACGCCCTGCAGCGTACCGTCGAACAGTGACACATGAGTCACCTTGAGGTTATCCGGCAGGGTCTCCGCGTCCACCGCGAAACCGTGGTTCTGGCTGGTGATCATCACCGTACCGTCCTCCACGTTTTTGACCGGGTGGTTGGCGCCGTGATGGCCGTTCTTCATCTTCATGGTGCGGGCGCCGCTGGCCAGGCCGAGCAACTGATGCCCCAGGCAGATACCGAACAGCGGCAGCTTGCGCTCCAGAATCTCGCGGATCGCCTGGATCGCGTAATCACAAGGTTCCGGATCACCGGGACCATTGGCCAGGAAGACGCCGTCCGGGTTCATCGCCAGCACCTCGGACGCCGGGGTCTGGGCCGGCACCACGGTCAGCTTGCAGCCGCGGTCCGCCAGCATCCGGAAGATATTGCGCTTGCAGCCGAAATCGTAGGCGACCACGTTGAACAGGGCCTCCGCCTGAGGACGATGGCCTTCGCCGCGAACCCAGGTCCCCTCGGTCCAGGTATAGGGTTCGCTGACGCTGACCTCCTTGGCCAGATCCATCCCCTTGAGACCGGGGAAGGCGCGCGCGGCGGCCAGGGCTTTTTCCTCGTCGATATCATCACCGGCGACGATGCAACCGTTCTGAGCCCCTTTTTCCCGCAGGATGCGGGTCAAGCGGCGGGTGTCGATATCGGCGATGGCCACGATGTTCCGCTGCTGCAGGTACTCCGGCAGGGTCTGCTCGGCACGCCAGCTGCTTACCGTCAGGGTCAGGTCCCGGATTATCAGGCCGGCGGCCCATACCCGGGAAGACTCTTCGTCCTCCTCATTGACCCCGGTGTTGCCAATGTGCGGATACGTCAGTGTGACGATCTGCTTGGCATAGGACGGGTCCGTGAGGATTTCCTGATATCCGGTCATCGCGGTGTTGAACACCACCTCACCCACGGTCTCACCCGTGGCGCCAATGGCAACACCCCGAAAGAGACTGCCGTCTTCTAATGCGAGTATGGCGGGTACCGTCAACGCAACCTCCAAGGCTGATAGGGTTCCGGGTTGTCCGCGTGAAGCCAGGGCGGGCAACACCGTATACAGCGGACAAACCCTTGGAAGATTCGGGGCGGGGGCCGGTCGCAAAAAAGCGAGATGGATTCCTCCACCTCGCTTTTTCATGTTATTCAGCGATTCATGCGCCCCACGCGCCCTCAGGCTTGACCTATTCTAGTGCTTTCGGCCGCCAGTGTCACGGGCGGAAGCCCGTCAGCGGCACCGTGGCGGCCAATCTCAGCGGGCGCCCCAGCCGGCACTCTCTCCCGCCAGCCCAAGCACATCCTGCATATCGAACAACCCCTTGGGCTGAGCGCCCAGCCACAGAGCGGCGCGTACTGCTCCGCGAGCAAAGGCCATGCGGCTGGATGCCTTATGGGTAATCTCCACCCGTTCGCCCTCGGCGGCGAACAGGACGGTGTGATCGCCAACAATATCACCACCACGGATGGTCTCGAATCCGATGGTCTGACGGTCACGCTCACCGGTGCGGCCTTCCCGACCGTACACCGCGCACTCCTTGAGGTCCCGCCCCAGGGTCTGGGCCACCACTTCACCCATGCGTAGAGCGGTACCGGACGGCGCATCGATCTTATGGCGGTGATGAGCCTCGATAATCTCTATATCGACGTCATCGCCAAGCACGGCGGCGGCGGTTTCCAGCAGCTTGAAGCACAGATTCACGCCCACCGAGTAGTTTGGCGCGAAGCAGATCGCCACCTCCTCGCTGGCAGCGCGCAACCGCGCCTTCTGTTCATCGTTCAGACCGGTGGTACCGATGACCAGACGGCTACCCGCCTGACGGCAAGTCTCGATGTTGCGCGCCGTCGCTTCCGGGACGGTGAAATCGATGAACACATCAGCCTGATCCGCCACCGCGGCAAGATCATCACCCACGGTAACGCCCAGCTTGCCCGCGCCCACCAGTTCACCGGCGTCCACCCCGATCAGGGAAGAACCCGGCACGTCCACCGCCGCCGCCAGCTCGGTTTCCGGATTGGCCAGCGTCGCCTCGATGAGCATGCGCCCCATGCGCCCGGCGGCGCCGATGATGCCTACTTTCATGGTTTTCACCCTATTTCAGAGGGTTGCCCTCAGAGCCCGTCCAGGGCTTAAAGCCCGTCAAAAAAGCGCTTCACGCCCTCGAACCAGCTGGTTCGGCGGGGATTGTGCCGGTTACCGCCCTTGTCCAGGGAGGACTGGAATTTGCGCAACAGATCTTTCTGCTCGCTGCTCAGCTTGACCGGGGTCTCCACCACCACCTTGCAGATCAGGTCGCCCGGCGGACCACCCCGCACCGGGGTCACCCCCTTGCCACGCAGCCGGAACAGCTTACCGGTCTGCGTCTCCGGCGGCACCTTGAGTTTGACCTTGCCGTTCAAGGTGGGCACATCCTGTTCACCGCCCAGAGCGGCGTCCACGAAACTCACCGGCACCTCGCAGTGCAGATCGCTGCCGTCACGCTTGAAAATCTCGTGCTCACGCACCGCCACCTGGACATACAAGTCGCCAGCCGGCGCCCCGTGCATGCCCGCCTCACCCTCACCGGCCAGACGGATACGGTCACCGGTACCCACTCCCGGCGGGATCTTAACGGACAGCGTCTTGGTATTTTGCACCCGGCCCTGGCCGCCACAGTTGCGGCACGGATTCTTGACGATCCGGCCTTCGCCGTGACAGGCCGGACAGGTCTGCTGCACGGTGAAGAAGCCCTGCTGCATGCGCACCTGCCCCATACCGTTACAGGTGGGACAAGTCACCGGCTCCTCGCCGGCTTCAGCCCCCGTGCCATGGCACACCTCACAGCTGTCCCAGGAGGGAATCCTGATCTTCTCCTCACAGCCGCGTACCGCCTGTTCCAGGCTGAGCTCCAGGGTATAGCGCAGATCCGCGCCACGGGCCGGGCCGCGGCCACCACGGCCGCCGCCACCGAAGATGTCGCCAAAAATATCGCCGAAGATGTCGCCGAAGCCGCCGCCACCGAAACCTCCGGCACCGGCTCCGCCGAAGCCACCCTGGCCTTCCACTCCGGCATGGCCGAAGCGGTCGTAGGCAGCTCGTTTGTCCTCGTCGGACAGGACCTCGTAGGCTTCCTTGGCTTCCTTGAATTTGGCCACCGCCTCGGCGTCATCCGGATTACGGTCCGGATGGTATTTCATCGCCAGGCGTCGATAGGCCTTTTTCAGATCCTGCTGACTGGCGTCCTTGGACACCCCCAGCACTTCGTAATAATCGCGTTTGGACATAGTGAGCCTTTATATGGCGCCAGACGCCGAACGCCGGACGCTTGGCGCTGCTCTCGGCAGCGCCCCGCGCCCGGCGTCAACGTCCGGCGGATTTCGACTTACTTCTTCTTGTCGTCATCCACTTCTTCGAACTCGGCATCGACCACATCGTCTGCGGCCTGCTTGCCTTGTTCATCACCGGCGTTGCCGCCCTGGGCCTGCTGCGCCTCCGCATACAGTTTCTGTGCCAGGGAACCGGACGCCTCGGTAAGCGCCTTGGTCTTGGCCTCGATGTCGTCCTTGTCGTTACCCTTGAGCGCGGCTTCCAGATCGGAGATGGCTTTATTGATCGCCTCTTTCTCTTCCTCTGTGGCCTTGTCGCCCGCTTCCTCCAGGGTCTTGCGAGTCGCGTGAACCAGGTGATCCGCCTGATTGCGGGTCTGCACCAGCTCCTCGAACTTGCGATCCTCGTCGGCGTGGGCCTCGGCGTCGCGCACCATCTTGTCGATCTCATCGTCGGACAAACCGGAAGACGCCTTGATCTGGATCGACTGTTCCTTGCCCGTGGCCTTGTCCTTGGCGCCCACGTGCAAAATACCGTTGGCATCAATATCGAAGGTCACCTCGATCTGCGGCACGCCGCGCGGCGCCGGCGGAATGTCTTCCAGGTTGAACTGCCCCAGGGACTTGTTCTGCGCCGCCTGCTTACGCTCGCCCTGCAGCACGTGCACGGTCACCGCGGTCTGGTTATCGTCCGCCGTGGAGAACACCTGCGACGCGTTGGTCGGGATGGTGGTGTTCTTCTCGATGATCGGCGTCATCACACCGCCCATGGTCTCGATACCCAGAGTCAGCGGGGTCACGTCCAGCAGCAGCACATCTTTCACGTCACCGCTGAGTACGGCACCCTGAATGGCGGCGCCAATGGCCACGGCTTCATCCGGGTTGACGTCCTTGCGCGCTTCCTTACCGAAGAACTCAGCCACTTTTTTCTGTACCAGCGGCATCCGGGTCTGGCCACCTACCAGGATCACGTCGGTGATGTCGGACGCTTTCACACCGGCATCGTTGAGCGCGGTCTTGCAGGGCTCCAGGGAACGGCTCACCAGCCCTTCCACCAGGGACTCCAGTTTGGCCCGGGTCACTTTCACCACCAGGTGTTTGGGACCGGTGGAATCCGCGGTGATGTAGGGCAGATTCACTTCCGTCTGCTCGGCGGAGGACAGCTCGATCTTGGCCTTCTCGGCAGCTTCCTTGAGGCGCTGCATGGCCAGCGGGTCGCCGCCCAGATCGATGCCGGAGTCCGCCTTGAACTGATCCGCCAGGAAATTGATCAGCGCCAGGTCGAAATCCTCACCACCCAGGAAGGTATCACCATTGGTGGCCAGCACCTCGAATTGGTGCTCACCGTCCACTTCGGCGATCTCGATGATGGACAGGTCGAAGGTACCACCACCCAGGTCATACACCGCGATGGTGCGATCACCACCCTTCTTGTCCAGGCCATAGGCCAGGGCCGCGGCGGTGGGCTCGTTGATGATCCGCTTCACGTCCAGACCGGCGATACGGCCGGCGTCCTTGGTGGCCTGACGCTGAGAATCGTTGAAGTACGCGGGCACGGTGATGACGGCCTCGGTCACCGGCTCACCCAGATAGTCCTCCGCGGTCTTCTTCATTTTCTTCAGCACCTGGGCGGAAATCTGCGGGGGCGCCATTTTCTCGCCCTTCACGTCGACCCAGGCGTCGCCATTGTCGGCCTTGGTGATTTTGTAGGGCACCATCTTGATGTCCTTCTGCACCACCTCGTCTTCAAAACGGCGGCCGATCAGGCGCTTCACCGCGTACACGGTGTTTTGCGGGTTGGTCACCGCCTGCCGTTTGGCGGCCTGACCCACCAGCACCTCGTTGTCCTCGGTGTAGGCGATGATGGACGGCGTGGTGCGCGCGCCCTCGGCGTTTTCGATCACCTTGGTCTTGTCACCTTCCATCACAGCCACACAGCTGTTGGTGGTGCCAAGGTCGATACCAATAATCTTACCCATAACGTCTGTTTCTCCTTCACACGATCCGAATGCCAAAGGCCACCCGGACAGTTGAACCTCAATGAACTTGCCAGCTATATGGCGGCGCCCCGAGTCTTTTCAAGGGAGCCGGATCAACCTTCCGCCTTGCTGACCACCACCCGCGCCGGACGGATCAGGCGGCCGTTGAGCAGGTAGCCTTTCTCCAATACGTCAATCACGGTGTTGGGCTCCGCCCCGGGGGCCGGAATCATCGTCATTGCTTCGTGACGCTCCGGATTGAAGGGCTCGCCGTGGGGATCCACCTGCTCCAGGTTGTGCCGGCCGAAGGCATCCATCAGCACCTTCAGCGTCAGCTCAAGACCCTCGCGGGCGGGCTTGAGCGCCTCATCCTCGGCATCCAGGGTGGACAGGCCACGCTCCAGACTGTCCGCCACGGACAGCAGATCACCGGCGAACTTCTCCAGGGCGAACTTATGGGCGTTCTCCACCTCGCGTTCAGCACGGCGGCGCACATTCTGGATTTCCGCCTGGGCACGCAGGTCCGCTTCGGCCAACGCTTTCTCCAGACGCTGCATCTGCTCCTGCGCCTCAGCCAGCTGCCGGGCCGCATCCGGCTCCGCGGCGGCCTCTTCGTCAGCCACCTCGGCGGCAGGTTGGGGGTTCTCCAGTTCTGAATCCTGGGTCACCGCCTCATCTTGGGGTTTCTGTTTGTCCTGATCGCTCATATCCACTCCAAAATACCCGAATGCGGGATCCATCTCGGGAAGGCGGGCAAAGATATGGGAACAGGTTGAGCGGATTCAAGGGCAAGCGAGAAAGCAGTTAACAGTTAATAGTGAAGAGCTAACAGCGCGCGCGAGGACACCTCCGAGCACCAATGCTGTGCCCTCGCCCTCCCTTTTCGCGGAGCCGGGCCGCTATTCACTGTTCACTATTAACTCTTCATTGCTTTTCACAGTTGATTGAGGGCGGCGGACAGGATGCGGGCGGTGATATCCACGGTGGGGATGACTTTTTCATAGTCCATGCGGGTGGGGCCGACCACGGCCAGCACGCCCACCGGGCCGTTTTCCAGCCGGTACGGCGCCGACACCAGCGAATACTCCTCGAACGGCTGATAGCCGGACTCCCGGCCGATGAAGATCTGCACGCCATCGGCCTTCATGCTGCGCTCCAGCAGATGCAGGATATCGCGCTTGTGGTTGAAGGCATTGAACAGGTCGCGCAGCTTGTCGATGCTGTCGGCCTGGGCGGTATCCAGCAGATTGGACTCCCCGGACACCACGTAATCGGACTCTTCGTCCTCGGGCTGCCTCAAGGCCTGACCAGCCACATCGAGGGTGGTCCGCATCAGCGCGTCCATCTGCGCCCGGTCCGCCGCCATGGTGCTCAACAGGCCGTCACAGATGGCGTCCAGGTCACAACCACCGTAGGTGTGATTGATGTAGTTGGCGGCCTGGCGCAATTCCGTCTCATCGTACTGGCGGGCGGTATGGATGATACGGTTTTGCACTTCGGAGCGGTTCACCACCAGAATCACCAGCACGCGCTGACCGGACAGCGGCAGGAACTCCACCTGCCTCAGCGTGCTGACCTGGCGTCTTGGCGCCGCCACCAGACCGGCCATGCGGGTCAGTTCCGCCAGAGTACGGGATGCCTGGGACACCAACTCCTGCGGCGACTGATCCGGTGCCAGCAACTGGCGCAATTCATCACGCAACTGCTGGTGATCCGGGCTGCGCATGGCGCTGGACGCCAGCAGCGTATCCACATAGAGGCGATACCCACGCTCGGTGGGCACCCGGCCCGCCGAAGTGTGGGGACTGACCAACAACCCCAGATCCTCCAGTTCCGCCATGATATTGCGGATGGTCGCCGGGCTTACCGCCAGGCCGCCCCCCTGGGCCAGGGTTTTCGAGCCCACTGGCTGGCCGTCACGGATATGACGTTCCACCAGGGCCATGAGTAACCGTTGCTTGCGTTCGTTGAGTTCCACAGCTGCCTTTCGTCACCCATTACTGCCAATCGGGATGGGCGGAGCGCCCACCCATTGCCGATTGTTGCCAGCGAAACGGTCGCCGTCCAGTGTTACTCCTCTTCACCTTACTCTTACGCTCGCGGCCGGAATCGCCTAACATCAACGAGGCACTGGTCAGAATAACAGTTGTCCGAGCCGCGCAGCGAGTACCGCCGCGCCACCCGCTACAAACGCCCAAACCAGGAAACACGGGGGTTCCGTACATGCTCACTCACTTGAGCGTTCGCCATTTCGCCACCGTCGATCAACTCGAGCTGGAACCGGAATCCGGCCTCACCGTCATCAGCGGCGAGACCGGCGCCGGCAAATCCGTACTGATCGATGCCCTTTCCCTGACCCTGGGAGAACGGGCGGATTCCGCCGTGGTTCGGCCGGGCTGCGAACGGGCGGAAGTGCTGGCCAGTTTCACCGTGGCCAACCACGCCCAGGCCAGGGCCTGGCTGGAAGAGCGGGAACTGGATAACGGCGATGACTGCCTGCTGCGCCGCACGGTCCGTGCCGACGGCCGCTCCCGGGCCTATATCAACGGCACGCCGGCCCCCTTGGCCGACGTGCGTCAGCTCGGCGAGTTGCTGATCAGCATTCACAGCCAGCATGAACACCAGGCCCTGCTGCATCGGGACACTCACCGCCAACTGCTCGACAATTTCGCCGGCGCTGGCGAGCTGGCGGCTTCCGTGCGAAACGCCTGGCGCCAGTGGCAACAGGCCCGCCAGGAGCACGACCAGGCTCTCACCGGCGCCCGCGAACAGAACGAGCGCCAGGAACTGCTGCGCTTCCAACTGGACGAATTGGACGCCCTGTCTCTGGCCGAAGGCGAATTGGCGGAGCTGGATCAGGAACAACAACGCCTGGGCCACGCCGACGCCCTGATCCGCCTGTGCCAGCAATCGGTGACGGCCCTGTACGACGGCGAGGAAGGCACCTGTAACGATCAGCTGGGCCAGATCCGCCACTGGCTGGAAGAAGCCCGCGACCACGACAACGCTTTGTCGGAAGCTTTGGACACGGTGGAATCCGCCCGCCTGCAGGTGGAAGCGGCCGCCGAAGCCCTGCGTCACTATCTGGACCGCCTGGACCTGGACCCGGAGCGGCTGGCGCAAGTGGAAGAGCGCCTGGGGCAGGCCTACAGCCTGGCCCGCAAACACCGGGTGCGCCCGGAAGAACTGGTGGAGCATCATCAGCAACTGGCCCGGGAAGTGGACACCCTGGAGCACTTCGATGAGCACCTGGAGGCCCTGGCCAAAGCGGAGCAAGATGCCCAGGCACATTACATGAGCGAAGCCCGCAAGCTCAGCAAGGCCCGCAAGACCGCCGCCACCACACTCACTCGTCAGATCGCCACCCAGCTCAAGGCCCTGGGCATGAAAGCCGCCAGACTGGAAACCGTGGTGGAAGACGACAGCCCCGGCGCCGAAGGCCTGGATCTGGTGGAATTCCGTTTTTCCGCCAATCCCGGGCAGCCATTACGGCCGCTGGCCAAGGTCGCTTCCGGCGGCGAATTGTCCCGGGTCAGCCTGGCAATCCAGGTGATTTGCGCGCGCAACCTGACGGTGCCCAGCCTGGTGTTCGATGAAGTGGATGTGGGGGTCGGTGGCGGGGTGGCCGAAATCGTCGGCCGCCTGCTGCGGGAACTGGGCGAACACGCCCAGGTACTGTGCATCACCCACCAGGCGCAAGTGGCCAGCCAGGGACATCAGCACTGGCAAGTGCACAAAATTCAGGGCAAGAACACCACCCGCACCCGCATCCAGCCCCTCGCCCCGGATGCCCGGGTGGAAGAACTGGCGCGGATGCTGGGCGGCGTGGAAATCACCGACTCCACCCTGGCCCATGCCCGGGAAATGCTCGAGAAGGGTCAGGAAGTGGCCTGACAAAACCCCACCGCCCGTGCCCTGAGGCACGGGGATTGGGTCGGGGAGCGGGGCTTGCGGGCGTGGCGCCGCTATGCGGCGTCGGGCTGGCTGGCGGTGAACCGGGCCTGGGCCGATCGGTTATTTGCGCTTCGGCTTAACGTACAACACCAGGGCGTGGTCGACGATGTCGTAGCCGTGCTTGTCGGCGATCATCTTTTGACGCTTCTCGATTTCCTCATCGACGAACTCGATCACCTCACCGGTCTCGGTGCAGACCATATGATCATGGTGGCCTTCATCGGCCAGCTCGAATACGGCGGAGCCTCCCTCGAAGTTGTGGCGCAATACGATGCCCGCCTGCTCGAATTGAGTGAGCACCCGATAGACGGTGGCCAGCCCCACATCCTCGCCGGCCTCCATCAGCGCCTTGTAGATGTCTTCCGCGCTGAGATGCCGGGAATCGGAGGATTCCAGTTGCTGAAGGATTTTCACCCTCGGCAAGGTCACCTTGAGCCCAGCCTTTCTAAGATCCTGATTATCCAATGTACTTGCTCCGTAGCCGCCTTTTGGGGATCGCCTGACTTTCAGGGAACCTTGTTCCCCCCGTTCAAGTCTGTATTATCGCCCGAACATTATGCCAAGTCGAAAACCCATGCCAAGGATCATCGCCCTTTTTGCCATATTGACCACCCTGCTGGCCGGTTGCAGCTCCCTGCGCTTCCCGGGGGTGTACCGCATCGACATTCCCCAGGGGAATGTGGTCACCGAGGATATGTTGTCCGGCCTGCGACCGGGCATGACCCCCGAGCAGGTTCGCTTCGTGCTCGGTCCGCCCACGCTGACCGACCCGTTCACCCCCAACACCTGGTATTACCTGCTGCAGTACCAGCCGGGTAACGGGGAGATGGTGGAACAACAGATCGTGGTGCATTTCGACCAGGGACATTACAGTCATTACGACGGCCAGGTCACCAGCGATCTGCGCGAGCGCACCTCCGGTTACCAGGATCAAGAATTGCTGCGGCGCGCCGAGGACCGGCGCCAGGAAGCCGCCAACTGATCCAATCTCAGCCTTGGCTGGCACGCCGGGCCCTGGCCCGGCGTGCTGATTTCGGATCCGCTTTAAGCGGCCGGTAGATTTCCACCCGTTCCCCTTCCGCCAGCCTGCGCCCCGCCGGATTCGGCTCGACCTTGCCAAACACCCCCATGCTGACCCTCGCCGGATCCAGCCCATCGAAATGCTCGGCAATACCCGAAGCGGTCACGGCATCCAGCATGGAAGCGCCCTCCGGCACCTCCACCGCGATCAGCTTCTGCTTCTCCGGCAAGGCGTAAACCACTTCGACGCGAATAGTCCCGGCCATGGGCCTAACCTCCCAGGGCGCCGATCAGAGCATTGAGGAATACCGCCGCCACCGCCAGTGGCGCGACAATACGCACCACCGCCCGCCATACCATGTACAGCCCGAAGCTCTTCATCGCCAACTCCTTGCGGGCCTGCGTTTCCTTCATGACCCAGCCGGCGAAAATGGCAATCAACAGCCCCCCCAGGGGCAACATCAGGCTGGAAGCGAGGAAATCGATGTTCTGGAAGAAGGTGCCCACCAGGAAGGTCACGTCCTTCCAGTAATTGAACGACAGCACCGTGCCAACACCGATCACCCAGGCCGTCAGCCCCACGGCCAAGGCCGCCAGCGGCCGTCCCAGCCCCCGCTCCACCAGCCAGGCCACCATCGGCTCACCCAGGGAAATCGAGGAACTCAGCGCCGAGCACATCACCAGCACGAAGAACACCGTCCCGACAATGACGCCAGCAGGCATCTGACCGAACGCCAACGGCAGGGTCACGAACAGCAACCCCGGCCCTTGAGAAGGCTCCAGGCCATTGCTGAACACCACCGGAAAAATCACCAAACCCGCTCCCAGCGCCACCAGCGTGTCCAGTAACGCGATGATCCCCACGGTGGAGACGATCGACACCCGCCGGGTCTTGCCGGTACGGCGATCCTGGACCTCACGGGGCATATAGGCGCCGTACACCATGATCGCGCCCATCCCCAGGCTCAGGGTGAAAAACGCCTGCCCCAGAGCGGCCATTACCGCCTCGCCGGAGAGCTTGGAGAAATCGAAGTGGAACATGAAGTTCACGCCCTGGGCGAACCCCGGCGTGGTGCTGGCGTAAACCACCAGGCCAATCAGCAGCACGAACAGCAGCGGCATCAGCACCTGCACCGCTTTTTCCAACCCCCGGCTGACGCCACGGGCCACCACCCACATGGTCAGAACCATAAAGGCGGTGTGACAACCCAACATCAACCAGGCGTTCGCCTGCATCCCCTCGAAATGGGCCAGAGAGCCGGCGGCGGAGATGCCCTGGAAACCTCCCTGGGCCATGTCCCAGATGTAATAGAGCGTCCAGCCAGCGATCACCGAATAGAACGACAAGATCAGGAACCCGGCCAGGGCTCCCATGTAACCGATCCCGGCCCAGCGGCGGCTCACCTTGCTCTCCGCCGCCAGCTTTTTCATCGTATGCACCGGGCTCATGCCGCCTTTGCGCCCGAGCATCACCTCCGCCACCATGATCGGCACACCGACCAGAGCGATACACAGCAGATAGACCAGCACGAAGGCGCCACCGCCATATTCCCCGGCGAAATACGGGAACTTCCAGATATTGCCGAGCCCGACGGCGGATCCGGTAGCCGCGAGAATAAACGCCCACCGGCTGGTCCACATGCCGTGGACCGGCTTGTCACCTTGCTTCATGCAAACCTTACCCCTTGGTGAAATGCGATCATTGTGTTGATTTTGCGACAGGCGCTCAAGCCGCAAAACCGCAGGCCATCCATGCCGGCATGCCAATGACGCTCGCTAAAGCACCGGGCTGTCTCTATAATCGCGCCCCCATGGGCAAAGCGAAAAAAGCGAAAACACCATCCAGCACCGTGGCGCAGAACCGCAAGGCGCGCTTCGACTACCACCTGGAAGAGCACTTCGAGGCCGGACTGGCGCTGGAAGGCTGGGAAGTGAAATCCCTGCGTGAAGGGAAAGCCAACCTGTCGGAGGCCTACATCCTGCTCCGCGACGGGGAGGCCTACCTGTTCGGCGCCCGCATCGAGCCGCTCCCCACCGCCAGCACTCACATCACCCCGGACCCGCTGCGCAACCGCAAGCTGCTCCTGCACCGGCGCGAACTCGCCCGCATCTTCAGCGGCGTGCAAAAGGACGGCTACACCTGCGTGCCGGTGAGCCTGTACTGGAAGCGCGGACTGGCCAAGCTGGACATCGCCCTGGCCAAAGGGAAGCAGAAGTTCGACAAGCGCGCCACCGAGCGGGAACGCGACTGGAACCGCCAGAAACAACGCCTCTTGCGCCGCAACTAGCGCTATCATCTACTACATTCCGATAGTCGCGACGCCGAGGCGCGTTGATCAGGCAGTGCGGGACGGTCAGGAGGCAGTGTGGCGATGGTTAGCCATCAGCGCCTTTACCTCGTCACGGACACACCAGTAGAACAGCAACCAGGAGCGCAGCACCGCCGGCAGGAAGTACACCGCGAACAGAATCACCGGCACCCGGGCATCTCCGGAAACCCGTTCCACCAGCAGCACACCCGCGCCATAGGCACAGAGCACCAGCAGTAACTGCAAACTACGGGCCAGCAAGGGCCGCGCGGTTATTGGAGCCAGCAAATAGGTGGCACCCTCTTTGGCTGACCGAAAGATCGTCTTCATCGTTTTCTCCTCAATGAATGACGATGCCTTGATCAACGGCCACTTTCTCAGTCTGATTGGGGGCTCGCTGTAAGTCATCGTGTGGATCACATGGGTGTCCCCGCAGCCCTTCGCTTTTGGCGCCTGGCCCGTCGGCACACCCAGCCGCACCCCGTGCGACGAGCCCATAATGCGCCCGTCCGACGACACAACCATGACAATATGTACGATTGTTCGACAATTTATGTAAAGCTCTGTAACACGCCCTTCCACCACTTGTTTTCGACTTCTTCACCCCCATCTCGTACACTACGCCACCCTGGGGCCGACAAGGTTTCGACGCCGGTATTGAACTCTGTGGTGCATGCCGAGAAGGTCACGAGTCTCGTAAAACATTTGTGGCATCTTTAAAGTAATCGCAAACGACGATACTTACGCACTGGCGGCCTAAGGCCCGCCTACGGTCAAGCGACCCAGCCTGTGGGGAAGCGCGACCGGCATCGCTACACAGGCTCGCAGCAAAGTCCGCCCCGGGCCGCGCTGTTAAAACTTAAAGGGGCTCGGCTCTTTCGTCCTGCCCGTCGGGCTGAAAGGGCTTAAATCAATAGACACGGCTAAGCATGTAGATCTGCAGGCGGATTGCTGACGGACGCGGGTTCGATTCCCGCCGGCTCCACCAATAATGAAACCCCAACCGTTCTCGGTTGGGGTTTTTTCTTGCCTGATCGTGCCGGTTCCCGCGTGTTCTTGGGGGCTCCTGCGGAAGCCTGCGGACTTCGCCCGCCGCCTGAATTGGCCGTTCCGGGCCACATTCCACTCTCTCCTGACCATTCCTCGCTCCGACCTCGCTCCCTGAAACTGGCCCGAAGTCCGCAACGCAGGCCCATACAGATCAAAGGGTTACCCGACGAATCGGAACATCTCAGCTCGCCCTGATGTTGCCCCTGCTTGCTGACACAGCTTGGAAGTTCTGGCTGCAATATTGCCCCCCCCCCAATCGCTGTGGAAGGTAGCTCCCTGGGCAAGTGCAATTGGAGGGGGATCGCTGCGTAGGGCCGTGTGACCCCCATCCTGCAGCGTGACCTGATTGGGTCAAGGCCGGGTTGTCATGCAGGCAGTTTGGCTGCAAGCAGTTCGACCTTCTCGATATTGGGCGGAGAACTGAGCAAGGTCGCGGCGTTGGCCATCAAGGCCGCGGCGATCTGGCCGTTCAGATGTGCTTGGCGACCTGCCTCATCGGCAAAGGCATCGAACACACCGAACGTCGAAGGGCCAAACTTCAATGCGAACCAGGCAGTGGTGCCGGACTCGGCGTTGGCGAGCGGCAGTGCGCTGGCCAGGAAGTCGGCAAGCGCAGCCTCCTGGCCGGGTTTGGCTTCGAGGCGAACAAACAGGGCGAGCTTGGTCATACTGTAATCCTTTGGGTAAATGGGTTAGGTGAATGGATCAACGAGCCTGCAGTCTAAGTCGTCATGACAGCCATCTCTATAGACAATAATGACAACTTTGATATCATTGTTGCCATGAAACTCCACATCCTTGTTTGTGATGGCGTGTTTGATCTGGGGCTTGCGGCGCTCACCGACACAGTGGGCTTGGCCAATGCGATGGCGGGCTCGCTGCCACAGGCTCCCGCGCACATAGAGCTCACGCTGGTGGGCGTGCGGCGTCGCATCCGAACTGCGCAAGGCTTGACGGTCCCCGTGGTCACTGCGCGTGGTGTGCCGGAACCAGACGTCGTGCTCGTGCCCGCGTTTGGTGACAAGATGCCTGACACGCTCTCGGCTCGACTCACACGCCCCGATGTGCCCGACGCGGTCGCGGCGCTACAGCAGTGGTCCACCGCTGGCGCGCACCTTGGTGCCGCTTGCACCGGTAGTTTCTTGCTTGCAGAGAGTGGCCTGCTTGATGGACATCGTGCGACGACGTCATGGTGGCTGGGGCCGATGTTTCGGCAGCGCTATCCGAACGTCACGCTGGACGAGTCACGCATGATCGTGAACTCGACACGCTTCACCACCGCGGGTGCCGCTTTGGCCCACGTCGACTTGGCCTTGCGCATCATCCGAGGGCGCAGTCCGGCGCTGGCGGCCCTGGTGGCACGCTATCTGCTGGTCGAGACACGCAGTTCGCAAGCCGAGTTCGTGATTCCCGACCACCTTGCGCATACCGACCCGATGGTGGAGCGCTTCGAGTGCTGGGCCAGACGTCGGCTCGCGCAGGGGTTCTCGCTGGCCGAGGCGGCCAGCGCCGCGGGCACAAGCGAGCGCACCTTGGCGCGGCGGCTGCAAAGCGTTTTGGGCAAGACACCGCTGTCGTATTTCCAGGACCTGCGCGTGGAGCATGCCGTCCATCTCTTGCGCACCGGAAACGCGAGCGTCGACCAAGTCGCCGCACAGGTCGGGTACTCGGATGGGGTGACCCTGCGGGCCCTGTTGCGCCGTAAGCTGGGCCGGGGTGTCAGGGAGTTGCGACGCGGTGGATGACCAGAGGCGTTTGGTGTATGTACGGCTGGAGACCGCCGGGAAACTGACGCAGGCCAAACGGCGCATTTTGACCTGACAAAACTACTGCCCGCCACGGCGCGCAAGCTCCAGTTTGACCCCGGACAAAGTTTTGCTGGCAATGTCGTGGTTGAGCAAATCAATACCTTGATTGAGCAACGCTGTGCACTGACGATTCGGCGGCTCACCGACCCCGCCACCGACAATGACGCAGCCGCCGAGCCCACCGTTTGAACTACCGTGCGGACACGGGTTCGATTCAGGGTTTGGGAATTGAACCGACATCCCATCGCAGACGAGTTTGATGCCCGTTTCCGGCGACTGAATCGCCCAGATGGCCGGCGGTGCCGCCGACGTTGCAAATCGTCGGTACTTGTCGATATCTACCGACGAATCGGAACATTTCTCAGCTGACACTGACCTGGGCCACCACGGTCTTGGTCGAGGTCGCCAGGCACGACTCCTCGTAGGCCTCAATGTCGGCCTGCCGGTAGAGCACGCGCCCGCAGAGCTTCAGAAACTTGGGGCCGACCCCCGCGCTGCGCCAGCGCTCAAGGGTGGCCTCACTGATACTCCAGCGGGCAGCGAGTTGTTTTTGATTAAGGTGAGCGACTTCCATCTTGGTCTCCGTCCGAACGAGTTGGCAGGAGTCCATGAAGGCGCTGTTCCGTCCGCGAGCCAAGGCAATTCCAGGAAGCGCCACTACTCGGGCAGATCATTCAGCTCGTAGCTGGTGCTACGCCCGCCGGCATCCGATTTGCGCAGCACGCCCCGCGTCAGCAGATCGTTGATGTCGCGCAGTGCCGTGTCCGGCGAGCATTTGGCGATGGCCGCCCACTTGCTGCTGGTGAGCTTGCCCTCGAAACCATCGAGCAGCTTGTTCAGCAATTTCACCTGCCGCTCGTTCAACGGGGTCGTCGCCCAGCGCTGCCAGAACCGCGCTTTCGTCAGGACAACGTCCAGCGTGTGCTGGGCCTGGTCGACGGCGCGATGAAGCGTGTCGAGGAACCACGCAAGCCACTCGGTGACATCCATCGACCGCTTCTGCGTCCTCTCCAGGATGTCGTAGTAAGCCTTGCGTTCGCGCTGGATCTGCGCCGACAAACTGTAGAAGCGTTGCGGGCTGCCATCGGCACGCGCCAGCAGCAGATCGCCAATGGCCCGGGCGATACGGCCATTGCCATCATCGAATGGATGCAGAGTGACGAACCACAGATGGCCAAGGCCTGCCTTGAGCAGTAGCGGTTCGTTTGATGTGCCATTCAGCCAGTCGAGGAAGCGGCTGGTTTCGGTCTCGAGGCGATCGGCCGGCGGTGCTTCGAAATGCACCCGCTGGCGGCCGATGGGTCCGGACACCACCTGCATCGGGCCGGTGGCATCGTCGCGCCAGCCGCCGACGTTGATCTTGGAGAGCCCAGAATAGCCGGTAGGAAACAGTGCGGCATGCCAGCCGAACAGACGCTCACGCGACACCAGTGCCTGGCAGTTGGCGGTGGCATCAAGTACCATCTCGACCACGCCTTCGACATGCCGATCGACCGGAGCGAGCGCGCCGATGTCCACGCCCAACCTGCGGGCGATGGACGAGCGCACGGATTCAACGTTGAGCTGCTCGCCTTCGATCTCGCTGGTCTTGACCACGTCCTCGGTGAGCGCCGCGAGACTCGCTTGGTCACGCAAGGCCATGCCGACGTCAGCCAGACGCCCCATCAAGAGCCCTTGGGCACGACTGACCTCAGCCATGGGCTCGGCCAGCGCCGCCAGGTCGAAGCGCCAGTTTGGCCAGTCACTGGCCTGCCAGATGTATTTGTATTCACCGCTATTCATGCGGAGATTATGGACTGCAATCTCCGCACGCGCAAGTCAATCGCCGCGCATTGTGCGGTGAATGTGGTCACCATTCGCCGCATGACGGATCGCCTTGCCCCAGGAATGGGTGTAAATGGGTGTGTTATTGGCTGTGGCAACGGACGCGGGTTCAGTTCCCGTTTCGGGAATTGAACTGGCCACGGAAAGCAGACGAGGTTGAGGCCGTATTCCGACTACCAATCACTCCGAAAAACCTGCTTGATCGTCCACTGCCGACGGGCGTACCGGCAGGCTTTTCGCTCCGGTTCGCACTGGTTCGCAGCAACCCGCAGCGCTTCGATTCCGTACTTTCAATAGTCGTTTGATGCGGGGTACCACCCCACCACCAATCAACGCTTCACCGATGAAAGACCGGTGAAAGCAAAGGGGCGCTCCATTCGGAGCGCCCCTTTTTCGTTCCCGGCCGTTGATTTGGTGAGGACGCCCCCCCCCGACAGACCCAACCACCGTAGGGTAGGAGCGGCCCATGGGCCGCGATATTCTCTTGATCCATCAGACGCGCACGCCGGATCCGTGGCGCCCCGGTTACCGTTCTGGCCGGACCTGGCCTCCTCGGAACCCTCGGAATAGGGACAGGAATAACATCATGATCAGAATCGGTTTGTTATCGATGCTGCTGGCGAGCCTGGCATTGAGCTCCGGCTGCGGCGTCTACAACGCCTATAAGTCCCACAATGCGCCGGATCTGCTCCCTATCCCGCCCGAACTGGCCGGGGTCGATCCGGAAAAAGAAAAGGCGCAAATGGACGATCTGGCGCGGCAGCTCAAGACCGCGCTTGCCGCCGGCAAGTCCGTGGTGATGTCCCCCATTTTCACCAAGGACGCCTACCACCAGGGCTTCCGTGGCGAGGACGGCCTGGATGTGCTTTGGGAGAACCCTAATCAGGCCGGCGGCAGTTACTCTCTTACCTGGCTGCGGGCCACCCAGATCCGGGTCGATGGCCGGGATTATCTGGTCTCGGTGGAAGAGCCGGGCCGCTACAGCCTCAAAGTGGTCAATTATCAGGCCAGGGACGCCAATCTCGACGGCATGAAACGGGCCGACAAACCGGTCGCTTCACGAGGTCTGGGAGTCACCTATCTGAGCAGCGGCTCCTACAAAGGCCATGAATGGACCCAGGAGTGGCAAGACGAGATCTCCTGGAATGACCGCCCTCGCCTCAAGACCTATTGCACCCCTACGATGGGCGGCCATTGCATCCCCCATAACGTAATGGAATCCCGCAAACGGGTGATGCGGGAAGCCGGCTATCACACCACGGTGAAGGAGGTGGCCAAGCCCGCCGTCGACGTGGCCACGGTATTGGATCGCGACTTCGCCACCTTTGACCTGAGCGCGGGCGAGGTAGTGATGATCGACGGTGTTTTCGCCAAACCACCCAACAACTGGTTCGTGGACGACGCCTGTGTCGAAAGCTCGGTCGCCGGCATACTGCAGTGCGAGCTGCGAGGCTTCACCATGCAACGGCTCCGGCCTTCCATGGACGCCTTCCGCCAGGGCCTGTCCGAACCGGCGCTGAGCCCCAACCGGCGGGCACGCCAATTGAACCTGACTTCCCGGAACTACAGCGTTCCCAGCGAGACACTGGCCAAGTTATTGTCTTCCGCCACGTATCGGCAGGTGCATTTTTCCGCTAAACCGGGCGAGGTCGATGAGGCCTGGGGACAAACCTATTATTTGAATCTGGATTAACGCCCACCGTCCGCCCCGGTTTCCTTTCGCTTCTGCGCCCTGCCCAGGCCGGCCCCCACACCGGCCCAGGTCAGGGCGATCCCCGCGCCAATCACCATCGGCAACGCGGGGACGGAAGCGATCAGATCCAGCCCGCTTTTCACCCAGCCGCTAATCGCATCGCCACCCCGGTAGACCACGGTGTCGATGGCGTTCTTGGCTTTGTATTTCTGTTCGGCGGGGACCACGGTGTAAAGCATCTCGCGGCCGGGACGAACCAGCGCGTACTCGCCGGCACGCCGGGCGATCATAACGACAACGAAGACCGCGAACGTAGGCGCCAGAGCGAGCCAGAGAAACCCCGCGGTGATCGCCAAAGGCACCGCCGTGAGCAGAACCCCCACACCAAGGCGCTGGGCAATGCGGCCGGTCAGGAACACCTGGGTCAGAATGGCCAGCGCCTGCACCACTGTGTCGATTAATCCGAACACCTGGGTTTGCCGGGTACGGTCGGGGAACGTCTCAGCCACCAGCCTGGCCTGCTCGAAATAGAGAAAGGTGCTGACACTGGCCAGCAACAGCACGAAAACCGCGATGGCGATCAGATAAGGAGAGCCGAACACCTCGCTGATACCGGCCAGGGGATTGCCGCCCAAAGCGCGTTCGCGGCGCCCGTCGCCGGCGCGATCTCTATCCGGCTCCCGGTGGTGGTCCCGCCAGCGATGCAACCAGCCCGCCGCGGCCGCGCTGGCGGCAAGCAGGCCGGCCGCCAGCACCAGCAACCCGGCGTGGCCAACAGGTCCCACCAGCACCGTGCCCAGCACCGGCCCGGTCAGCCCCCCCAGGCTGGCGCCACCAGCAATCAAGGCGAACAGGCGCTTGGCTTCGGCACTGACGAACACATCCGCCAGCACACTCCAGGCAAGAGAAATAGCCAGCAGGTTGAACACCGAAAGCCAGACATAGAACACCCGCCCGGCCCAGACCTCTCCGGGCAGCCAGACCATGGCAGCGGCGAAACCAAGCAGATTGATAACGAAGAAGCCGTACACCCAGGGCAGAATATGGCGCCGGGATACCCGCGACGCGATCCAACCGAACGCCGGCAGCGCCACCAGGGTGGCCACGAAGGTGGCGGTGAACAGCCATTGCAAGTTGTCCACACCGCCGGCCACGCCCATGGTTTCGCGTACCGGCCGCAGCATGAAATAGCCAGTGAACAGGCAGAAAAACATCAACAGCCCCGCCACCACGGCCGGGGCCTCAATAGGGCGAACATTGAACAGCCGGACCACCAGCCGCGACACCGGGTGGGTGGGCGCCATGGTCAGGAGAATAGGGCCCGCAAATCGCGGCGCTGTTGTTCGGTCAACATCGGCCCATAGCCCGCCTGCAGATTATCGCTCTGGCGATGGGGCTTTCCGGTGGCGGGAATGACCGCGGTCACCGCCGGATGGCTGATGGAAAACTTCAGGAACGCTTGGGCCCAGGAATCGATCCCGACTTCCGGCGCCCATTCCGGCAGCGGCCGATCCGCCACCTGGCGGAACAGGCGGCCATCGTCAAAGGCCCGATTGATTAACACCGCCACGCCCAAATCCCGGGCCAGCGGAAACAGTCGCTCTTCCGCCTTGGTGGAAATCACCGAATAGTTGATCTGCAGGAAATCCGGCTTGCTGGCTTCCACCACCTCGGCCAACTGATCCTGACCACTATCAAGCCAGTGCGTCACGCCGCTGTAACGCACCTTGCCTTCTTTCTTGAGGTCGTTGATCAGCGCCATCTGAGTTTGCCAGTCCTGCATGTTGTGCACCTGCAGCAGTTCCACCTTGTCGGTTTTCAGGCGGCGCAGCGAGTTTTCAAACTGGGCCTTGCCGGCCTCTCTGCCAGTGCTGGAAATTTTCGTGGCCAGAAACGTTTTTTCCCGCAGTCCCAGCTCGCTCAACAAGTCACCGATCACCGTTTCCGCCGAACCATAGCTGGGCGCGGTATCGATCAAACGTCCGCCACCGGCGAAAAAACGCCGAAGCACTTCGCGCAGGGGATCGCGTTCCTGATCGGAGGTGCCCACCTCGAAACTGCCGGACGATCCCATGCCAATAACCGGAATCGCTTCACCACTGGAAGGAATGGTCCGCATCGCCATGGCGGCGTCCTTTTCGCTGGCCGCCCAAAGCGGCGACAGAGCCAGGCCGGCGGCGGAGGCCGCGCCGGCCTTCAACAGAGTACGTCGGGACAGCATCGGCACACCTCCTTATCCTTGTATCGACCGCTTCGTATCGAAAACCGGGTCAGCAGATGTCGTCCACCACACCGCCATCCACGCGCAGCGCGGCACCACTGGTAGCGGAAGCCTGGGTGGAGCAGACATAGACCACCATGTTCGCCACTTCCTCGACACTGGCGGGGCGCTGGATCACCGAGCTCGGACGCTCCGCCATAACAAATTCCCGGCCCAGCGTTTCCACCGACTTGCCGGTGCGTTCCATCTCATCCTGCATCATGGCGCGGAAGCCATCCGAAAGCGTGGGCCCGGGCAAGACCGCATTAACGGTGACGCCGCTGCCGGCCACATGTTTGGCAAGGCCGCGCGACAAGGCCAGTTGCGCGGTTTTGGAGACGCCATAATGAATCATGTCGGCGGGAATATTGCGGGCCGACTCCGATGAAATGAACACCACCCGGCCCCAGCTCTTCTCCACCATTCCCGGCAGATAGGCCCGGGAAAGCCGTACGCCGGACATGACATTGGTTTCCCAGTAATCATCCCAGGTGTCGTCGTCAGTATCGTAAAAATCCCTTGGACCATAGATGCCGACATTGTTGACCAGAATATCCACCGCCGGAATTTCCGCCAGCAGCGCCTTGCAACCAGAAAGATTAGCGAGATCCGCGGCCACACCGCGTGAATTCACGCCCGGCACGTCCGCGGCCAGCCTGTCCCTGGCCCGGGCCACCGACTCATCACCGCTGCCATTGAGAATTACCTCCGCGCCGGAGGCCGCCAACCCCACGGCAATGGCATAACCAATACCGCCAGTGGAAGCGGTGACCAGCGCGGTCTTACCGGATAAATCAATATTCATACTCAGCCTTCCGATTTCGGATTCAAACCTGCAAACCGTCATGAACAGATAATGTGCGCATTCAAAAGGCGTTGCACAATCACCGTAATCGGATAAGGATTGTTTCCAAATCGTTGAGAATAATCATGCTTAAGGACATCAACGACCTGCGCATCTTCGAACGCATCGTGGCACGGGGCAGCCTCTCCGCCGCCGCACGCGAACTGGGCCTGTCCCTGGCGGTAGTAAGCAAACGTCTGGGAGAACTGGAACGGCAGCTGGATGCACGGTTGCTGCACCGGACCACCCGCCGACTGTCACTCACCGAGGAAGGCGACATTCTTCATCAGCATTGCCTGCGCCTGCTGTCCCAGGTGGACGAGGCGGAAGCGGCCCTGCTGCATCACCATGACAGCGTCACCGGCACCCTGCACCTGACCGCCCCCACCGGGTTCGGGCGCCGCCACCTGGTGCCGGCACTGTCACGTTTCACCCGCGAATACCCGGAACTGCGGGTACAACTGGCCCTGACCGACACGGTGGAAGACCTGGCCAAAGGCGGGTTCGATCTGGCGATCCGCTATGGCGAGCCATTGGACTCGCGCATGGTGGCACGCCGTCTGGCCCCCAACCGCCGGGTGCTGTGTGCCAGCCCGGATTACCTGCAACGCAAGGGCGCCCCGCGCAAACTGGCGGACCTGACCGATCACGACTGCATCCTGATTGGACAGCAGCCGCAAGCGGACTGGTATTTCGGTCGCGGGCAACGTGAAAGCGCCGTGCGCATCACCGGCGCCTTCTGCTGCAACGACGGCGAAGCCGCCCATGCCCTGGCCCTGCAAGGCGCCGGCATCGTATTGAAGTCGATCTGGGACGTGGGCGAGGATCTGCATTGTGGCCGTCTGATCCAGGTATTACCCCGCCACGCTCCCGCCGCCGCGCCCTTGAATGCCCTTTACCTGCACGGCCGCCATCTGGCCCCACGGGTTACCCTGTTCCTGGATTTCCTCAAACAGTATCTGCATGCCCATCCCCAGAGCAGCCGCGCTAAATAGGCGCTCACCCCGCGCGAAAATCGGCATCGCCAATTGCCGGTGCAACCGTTGACCCCACGCAAGCCGGGCCACCATGATCGAGAATCCGATTTCGGGCGAGTGGTGAATCAAGGACACAACGATGGAATCCTTACCGATCATTTCCATGGCGGGGTTGTCGAGCGAGCAACCGGCGGAGCGTCAGGCCACGGCCAACGAACTGGGTCGCGCCTGCCGGGATATCGGTTTTTTCTACCTGGTGGATCATGGGATTCCGGACTCCGTGTTCGAGGCATTGTTCGAGGACGCCTCGGCTTTCTTCTCACTGCCGTCCGACCGCAAGGAGGCGCTCTCCATCAAACGCTCCCCGCATAATCGCGGCTACGTGGCGATCCAGGACGAAAAACTCAACCCGGTTTCCGGCGCCGACAGCAAGGAAGCGTTCAACATCGGCCATGACCTGCCGGCGGACCACCCCGACGTGCTCAATAACAAGCCCTTCTGCGGAGTGAATTACTGGCCGGATCTACCCGGCTGGCGTGAGCGGACCCTGGACTATTACCACCGCTGCCTGAACGTGGCCCGCACCCTGCACCGGGGCTTCGCCCTGGATATGGGCGCCGCGGAGGATTTCTTCGAGTCCCGCCTGATCGAGCCCATCGCCACCCTGCGCATGCTGCGCTACCCGGCCGCCCAGGGTGACCCGCGAAGGGCGGACGGCGCCGCCGGCACTCACACCGACTACGGCAACGTCACGCTATTGAAAACCGATGGCGTCCCCGGTCTGGAGGTGCGCACCAAGGATGGCCAGTGGATTGATGCCCCCAGTTTTCCCGGCGCTTTTGTCTGCAACATCGGCGACTGCCTGATGCGCTGGAGCAACGACCTTTACCAGTCCACGCCTCATCGGGTACGCACCCCGAAAGCGGAGCGCTACTCGGTGGCGTTTTTCATGGAAGCGGATCCGGACGCCATGGTCGATCCTCGCGATCTGTTCCCCGACCAGGAGCCCCACTACCCGCCGGTCAGCTGTAGCGACTATCTGGCGCAACGACTCAACGCCACCTACGACTTCCGCGCCGAACCGCGCCAGGCCAATCGTTAACTAAGCCATAACGAATTGTTGACACACACAAAGGCAAGTGTCCGGGCGCCGAAAGCGTGATTTGGTGCGATGGGTCAGGGCCAGGTTTACCTCCAACCAAGGCGTTCCGCTGGACGGCCGCAAGGCAGGGAGCGTACTTGAGCAACGGGTTATGAGTTCCCTGATGGCTCAATGTCTTCACCGAACATGATTCGATGCCCCTCGGGCGTCGCCACGCCGAACTCACGCAAACCCCAGGGCTTATCGGATATTGCCTGGAAAATTTCGGCACCACGCTGCTGGTAGTCTCGGTAAATCTCGTCTATGCCCTCACAGTTTACATAGGCGAAGTACGAGTGCTCATGCGTATCACTGGCTGGAAGCTCGTCCGGGCAGTGCCCCAACATCACGTGAAAATCACCAAGACTCAAGAACGACCAACCGTCCACACGGAACCGGGCGGAAAACCCCAGTTTGTCGAGAAAGTAGCTTTCAGTCTTCTCAAGATCCTTGACCGCCAAAACATGCTGGGTGGCTTTTACTGCAAACACGGATGCCCCCGTTCAGAAGAGTGGATACTCAATAACCACTATTGGAATGCCGGACCGAGCATCCAATCAACTCACCGGCTTCGGAAGACAAAACAAAACCATAAAAGTCAACAAGTTACAAACCTCGATCTGAAGTCTACCCCCGCTTCTCTTGCCACAACGAAACACATTGCAACCACTACGCCGTGCCAAACCCTAAACAGCAATGCACAATATTGGTGCAATAACATGATATCGCCCCAAAATAGCCCATAAAATTCCTAAAAATACCTATAAATCAGCACTTTATTCTTGTATACAAAAATGGCATTCTGGCCAGAATTTCCTCGAAGGGAAATCAGGAGCCGCGCCCGGGAAGCAACCGGCCGGCGCAGATCAAATCGTCTGGGGATGATCGTGGAGCTTTTGAGTGGTCACAGTGTCGGATGGCTGGCCGGGCTGGTGGTGGCCCTGCTGGCCACCGGCATCATCGCCGGCCTGCTGGCCGGTCTGTTGGGGGTGGGTGGCGGCATCGTTGTGGTGCCGGTGCTGTACCACCTTTTCACGCTGCTGGGCGTGGACGAGTCGGTGAAAATGCACGTGGCGGTGGGCACCTCCCTGGCCACCATTATTCCAGCCTCGATCATGTCGTCCCGGGCCCACGCCAGGAAGGGAAACCTGGACGTCTCCCTGTTACGTACCTGGGGGCCCGCCTTGTTGGTAGGCGTATTGATCGGCATCGCCATCAGCGGCTATCTGCGTGGCACCACTCTGACCGCGATCTTCGCCGTGGTCGCTCTGCTGGTGGCCGCCAACATGGCGTTCCGCAGCAAGGGTCTGGCGCTGACCGACGCCCTGCCGCCGACCCCGTTCAAGCAGATCATCGGCACCCTGGTGGGCGGTTTCTCCACGCTCATGGGGATCGGCGGCGGCACGCTGAGCGTACCGCTGCTGACCGCCTTCGGTTATCCGATCCACCGCGCGGTGGGCACCGCCGCCGCCATCGGCATGGTGATCAGCCTGCCCGGCGCCATTGGTTTTCTGATCAATGGTCTTGGCGTGCCCAATCGCCCGCCGCTGAGCCTCGGCTACATCAATCTGGCCGGTCTGGCGCTGATCGTGCCAATGACCATGATGATGGCGCCAATCGGCGCGCGCATTGCCCACGCGGTGAACGCCAATCGGTTACGGCAGGTTTTCGCCTTTTTCCTTTTCCTGACTTCACTACGCATGCTGTACGGTTTGCTGTAACCGCCACGGCCTGGAGAACACGACATGTTGACGACCAAACGCGCGCTCGGCGGTGTCATGGTGGCACCCCATCATCTGGCCGCCCAAGCCGGCCGGGACGTGCTCCGCGAAGGCGGTAACGCCGCCGAAGCCATGGTGGCGGCGGCGGCGGCCATTGCCGTGGTGTACCCGCATATGAACGCCATCGGCGGCGACGGTTTCTGGATCCTGGGCGCTCCCGGCGAGGAACCGGTGGCGATCGAAGCCTGCGGAACCGCTGCCGCCGCCGCGGATGTCGACTACTACCGGGAACGCGGCCACGACAGCATCCCCACCCGCGGCCCGTTGGCGGCGCTCACCGTGGCCGGCACCGTCGGCGGCTGGGGTCAGGCCATGAACGTGGCGCGCCAATGGGGGGGCAAGCTGCCACTCTCACGCTTGCTGGAAGACGGCCAACGCCATGCCCGGGACGGCGTGGCGGTGACCCGCAGTCAGGAACAACTGACCCGGCAGAAGCTGCCGGAGCTGGCCTCCGTTTCCGGCTTCGCCGACACCTTCCTGGATCAGGGTCAGGTGCCGGTGGAAGGTGCCATTCTGCGGCAGCCGCGACTGGCCGCCACCCTGGAACGCATCGGGCGGGCCGGCACCGAGGACTTTTACCGGGGCGAGCTGGCCACCGCCATGGCCGAGGATCTGGCCCGGGCCGGCAGTCCGCTCACCCGCGAGGATCTGGCCGGCTATCAGGCGCGGACGTTACCGCCGCTGTCGGTGCGCCTGCGGGGCAGCACGCTGTATAACCAGCCGCCGCCCACCCAGGGCATGGCCTCGTTGATGATTCTCGGCCTGTTCGACCGGCTCGGGGTAACGGACGGCGAAGGTTTCGATCACCTGCACGGGCTGGTGGAGGCCACCAAACAGGCATTCCTGGTACGCGACCAGTATTGCACCGACCCGGCCTATATGAGCGAGGATCCGGCCCGTTTCCTCAGCCAATCGGATCTGGCCGAGCGGGTGCAACGCATCGACCGCCGGAGCGCGCTGCCCTGGCCATACCCGGCGCAACCCGGCGACACCATCTGGATGGGCTGTATCGACCGTGAAGGCCGCTGCGCCAGTTTCATCCAGAGCATTTACTGGGAATTTGGTGCCGGCATCGTGCTGCCCGGCACCGGAGTACTGTGGCAAAACCGGGGCATCAGTTTCTCCTTGGATGAAGCCGCTCTGCATACCCTGAAACCAAGGCGTAAACCGTTCCATACCCTGAACCCGGCCATGGCCCGCTTCGACGACGGCCGCACCATGGTGTACGGCACCATGGGGGGCGAGGGCCAACCCCAGACCCAGGCGGCGGTATTCAGCCGTTACGCCCTTTTCAATCAGCCCTTGCAACAAGCCGTGACCGCGCCACGCTGGCTGCTCGGTCGAACCTGGGGGGAACAAAGCACCAGCCTGAAACTGGAAGCGCGTTTTGACCCCGCCCTGGTGCAACAACTGCGCGACGCCGGCCATCAGGTGGAAGTGTTGGGCGAGGACTTCAGCGATACCATGGGCCACGCCGGCGCCGTGGTGCGTCATCCCAACGGCCTGCTTGAAGGCGCCGCCGACCCGCGCAGCGACGGCATCGTCGCGACGCTCTGAACGCCATCCCTTTTTGTAACCCTCTCGGGCGCCGCCAGGCGCCCTTTTTTTGGTTCATTGCCGTTTCAAGGGAAACGGCAATGCCCTCCATCATGGACAGCAAGACCACATTACGCCTTTGCAGGAACGCCGCTGTGGGAGCTTGCCTTGCAAGCGAGTGGGCTTCCGGGCCCCAAGATTCGCTTGCAGGCAAGCTCCCACAGCGGCTTCGTAGTCCCTTCTGTGCCAGCGGTCGACAAACCCACAACCATGCCCTTGATGGAGCCACTTTTTCCTGTCGTTCCGTCTAGCCGCTTGCCCCATTTCTGTATACATCCACGCCCCTCTGCCCCTTTACGGGGCCCCACTTCTCCCCACTGCCTCGCAAATCCGCATTTTTCCAGCACCGAAGGTTGGCACGAACACTGCTCCGTCTGCTTTGGACGTCCCAAGGTTCTCAAGGAGCACACCAATGCAAAACCTTCCCAGCCGCCAACATTGGAGGGGCCGGCGGTGATACTGGAAAACGGCTTTCTCGATTTCGACCCGGTGCACCTCGACGCCACCGGAGAGGGCCCGCTGCAAGGCCTGACTTTCGCCGTCAAGGACGTGTTCGACATAGCCGGCACCGTTACCGGCGTCGGCCAGCCGAGCTGGCGCGCCAGCCAGCCGCCAGCGCGACACACCTCTCCGATGATCGAAACCCTGCTGGCGGCGGGCGCGGAACTGATCGGCAAGACCCACACCGACGAGCTGACTTACAGCCTGGCGGGCCAGAACGCGCACTATGGCACCCCACCCAATCCGGCGGTGCCGGGCGCGGTGCCGGGCGGCTCCTCCAGCGGCTCCGCCTCGGTGGTGGCCGCCGCGCTGGTGGACTTCGCGCTGGGCAGCGACACCGGCGGTTCGGTGCGGGTGCCCGCCAGTTACTGCGGCATCCATGGCCTGCGTCCCACCCATGGCGTGGTGGACTACCGTCACTGCGCCCATCTGGCGGAGAGTTTCGATACCCTTGGCTGGTTCGCCCGGGACGCCCGGCTCATGGCCCGCATTGGCCGGACTCTGCTGCCCGCCGGCGACCGGCCCGCGCCGCGCCGTTTACTGCTGGTGGAGGAGGCACTGGCGCAATCCGATGCCGACGTCGTATCGCAACTGGAAGCGCGGGTCGGCAACGGCCTGCCCGGCGTGACCTTTGGCGGCAGCATCAGTGTTGGCAACCTGGACACCTACTTCAACGCGTTCCGGCCACTGCAAGCTTACGAAGCCTGGGCCCGCTTCGGCTCCTGGATCGAAGCCGAGCAACCGGTATTCGGCCCCGGCGTGAAGGAGCGCTTCGAAGCGGCGTCCCGCATCACCACCGCCGAGGCCGAGGACGCCCGTGAACAATGCCAGGCTTTGCGGACCAGGATCCGCGCCCTGCTCGGTGAGGACACCCTGCTTTGCCTGCCCACCACGCCGACCTCGGCTCTGCCTTTGCAAGCCGACCAGACCAGAGTGGAAGACATCCGCGGCCGCACCTTGCGGATGACGGCCCTGGCCGGCACCACCGGGCTGCCGCAATTGAGCTTGCCGCTGTTGCGTGACCGTGAAGGCCCGGTGGGTCTGTCATTGATCGGCCCGGCGGGCAGCGATCAACAGCTGCTGGATCTGGCGGCCCGCCTGCCCGAATTCATCAGCACCTGACGCGCCGGCCCCGAAGAGTAATAATGAGGAGTAGTAATAATGGCCCTGGAATTGGACCGACCGGACGTGGTGGCGGAAGTCAAAGCCGCGTTCCTGCGCTACGAGAAAGCGCTGGTCGAAAATGATGTGACCGTGCTGGACGAATTGTTCTGGAACGACGAACGTGTGGTGCGCTACGGTGCCGGCGAGAATCTCTACGGCTACCGGCAAATTGCCGCCTTCCGCGCGCAGCGGCCGTCCTCGGGATTGCAACGCCAGTTACATAACACCGTGATCACCGCCCATGGCAACGATCTGGCCACCGCCTGGACCGAGTTCCGCCGCCCGGGGAACCCGCGCATCGGTCGCCAGAGTCAGGTCTGGGCCCGCCGTCCGGAGGGATGGCGGGTAGTGGCCGCCCATGTGTCGTTCATGGAGGAGTAAGCGTCATGACACAACAGACTGTGCTCAGTGCCGCCGGCGAGGATGACCGTCCGCTGGCGGAGCAGATCCGGCGCGCCCTGTCCGATGAGATTCTCGGCGGCCTGCTGCCGCCGGGCACGCGTCTGGACGAGATTGCCCTGGCCCGCCGCTTCAACGTTTCACGTACTCCGGTACGCGAGGCCTTGCGGGAAATGGCCTCCGCCGGGCTGGTCGAACACCAGCACCGGCGCGGCGTGTTCGTCATCGAAGTGCCGGAGCAGCGGCTCAGCGAAATGTTCGAATACGCGGCGGAAATGGAAGCGGCCTGCGCGCGCATGGCGGCGCTCAATATGACCCGCGCGGAACGGGAGGACCTGCTCGCCAGCCACCTGGACAGCCATACCCATGTGGCCGACGGCGACGTGGACGCCTACGACGCGGCCAACCTGAGCTTCCATGAGAAGCTGTTTCGCGGCTGCCATAACAGCTACTTATATGAAACCGCCATGGCCGCCCGTTCCCGGGTGCTGGCTTACCGCCGTGCGCAATTCAGAGTGGGGGAACGTCTGGCCGCGTCCTTCACCGAACACAGCGACATCGTCATGGCCATCGTGCGCGGTGAAAGCGAGCGGGCCGCGCAGTTGATCCGGGATCACGTTTTGCACGCCCACCGTACTTCACAGGATTATCTGGAGACCCGCGGCGGCACCGAGACCGCCCCGGCCAGCCCTCCGGAGAATCAATCCTCCGGATAAAGCGCCTGCACGAAACGCAGGTCATAGGCTTTTTGATAGTCCAGGTCATCCGGCAAAGTGCCGGCATCGACCATCTGCCGATAAAACTCCCGCCAGCGCCGGTCGCTCATGATGCCGTACCGGCCGCCCTTGGCATCACCGGACAGCAGGATCCCCTCGCTTTGCATTTTATCGATGCTGTAAGCGATCAACGCGTCCTCCATCTGCGGGTTATCCGCCTTGATCAAGCTGTTCGCCGGCCGCGGATCCTCAAAGTAGGCTTTCCAGCCTTCCGCGGTGGCCGCCACCATCGCCTGAACCACCTCAGGGTGCTTCTCGATCATCTCGCGGGTGGTGTCGAGTGTCGCCGAGTAGGCCTCCCAACCGGCGTCCGCCAGCAACAAACTTTTTGCCGCCACGTTTTCTTTCCGCAGAAAGTAGCCGTCGTTGGTGATGTAGCCCTGCTGCGCGACCTTCGGATCCGTAATGAAGGGCCCGATGGTGTAGTCGTAGGGCTGTAGTTGATCATCGGTAAAACCGTATTTGGCCTTGAGCCAGGGCCAGTACGCCACCCGGCCGGCCGTGGGAATGCGGAGCCCCGCGCCTTTCAGATCGGCGATAGTGTGGTAACCCTGCCCTTCATGCACCATCAGGGATTGCGGATCCTTCTGGAAAAACGCGGCCACCGTCACCAGCGGCAGTCCCTGCTTCACCGCATTGAAGGATTGCAGACTGTAGCCCATGCTGAAATCGGTGGCGCCTCCGACCAGCAGTTGCACATTGTTGACCTGCGGGCCGCCCATTTTTATGGTCACATCCAGGCCGTGCTTTTGGTACAACCCCATGGCCTTGGCGGCGTAGAGACCACCGTGCTCAGCCTGGGCATACCAGGTGGTGGAAACCGTCACCGGGGTCAACTCCTCCGCCAGCGCCGTCACCGACAGGCACCAGCCCGCCAGTGCCAGAGCACCATCGAGCCACCATCGTCGTTTCAATATCGGCTGTTTCAGGGTCCGTCGCTTCAGCGTCGACATGCTATTACCCTCATTTAATCGTTCGAGCCCGGTACAGGCATGCGGAATCGGTGAATCTCCTCCAGCGCGGCAACCCAGCCTTCCACCAGAGAGGCCAGGACCGTCTCCCCCTCTTCACGACTGGAACCCTCCGGGTCCCCGACCACGCCGCTGGCACTGAGATCGTGGGTCAACCAGGCGAAACGGAAACGCCCTTCCGGAGTGAGCAGGCCATGATGATGCGGACAGGGATACTCCCCCACCGCCCGGTCCAGATGCACATGATCCGGCGTCAACGCCAGCATCAAACTGGTTTCCGCGCGGCCGGCGTGAATGCCTTCGGCTTTTTCACGCTCGGAAAGAAACTCCCCGGCTCGATTCGGCACCCCCCAGGTGAATACGGGAAACAAACAGAAATCCGGATACTCAGCGCGCAGATCACGGGCCACTATTTCCACCACCTGAGGCTGACCGCCGTGTCCGTTGACCAGAACCAGCTTGCGGAACCCCATGCGGTACACACTCTCGCCGATATCCCAAAGTACCCGCAGCAAGGTGTCGGCCTTGAGAATCACCGTTCCAGAGAATTGAATGTGCTCGTTGGATTTACCGCACCATACCGGCGGTAACGCGAACGCCGGCACCGACTCCGGCAACGCCGCCAGCGCCTTGCCGCTTACCTCGGTGGCAATGGCGGTGTCAGTGCAAATGGGCAGATGCGGACCATGCTGCTCGATGGCGCCAATCGGCAATACGATCACGGTGTTGGCCTTGTCCGGCAACGCCTCGATCTCCGGCGCGGTCAGGTAAGGCAAAAAACGGTGGGGTGGCACGCAGCCGTTCAGTTGACTCATGCCGCCGCTCCTTTTTCATCCCAGCTGCGCATCTTGCCAGGGTTCAGCAGCCCGGCCGGATCCAGCCGCTGTTTCATTGCCAGCTGTCCAGGATCCACGCTGAGCTTGCCACCATCCTCAAGAATATAAGTGTGCGGGTTGCTGACATGGACACCGTTATCCCGGTGATACTGAATGATCTCGTTAAGGCGCTCCTCGGAGGTATAGCGGATCACCTGCAAGCCACTACAAGTGACCGCGCCATCCGCCTTGAGGAATTCCAGATGCATCATCACTTCGTTACCGAAGTGCCGGTACATCTGCTCCACCTTTTCCACGTTTTCCCAAGGCCGGAAGCCACTCTGCAGGTAAGTGATATCCTTGTGCTTGCGCAGGATGTGCAGCGTGGTGTGATTCCAGGTGTGCTCCACCAGACTTTTGGCGGTGCCGTAGACCTCGGCGTTATCTTGCTGACGCTCGATGCGGCCGTTGAAGTTCGCGGCGATTTCCTCCACCGCCTCCATGGCGGCGCGGTTCACCAGACACAATACGGCGGTGCGCCCTTCACCCACGTCCTTGCCCAGACCGCACATTTGCGGCAGCGGATCCGCCAGCAGGGTCAACAGCTTTTTAATGACGCCGGTGGCCCGCCCCAGTGTCTGGCAAAAACGCACGCCCTCCATGAAGGAGGGAAAGCTGAGCACGGCCTCCTGCCAGTTCATCGCCGGTGTCAGCGCGAACTCCAGCTCGGTGATCACCCCGTTGACGCCATAGGCGTGGTACAGGTCGCGGGCCTCGGCGGAGCGGAATTCGCTGACTTCCGGTTGCTCGGCCAGGCTCATGGCCCGCACCCCCAGAACATTCCCGGGGTCGCCGATGGAACCGTAGGTGATCGAGCCGATACCGCCAAAGCCGCCGCAAAAGAAACCACCGGCGGTGGCCAACCGATAGGTGGATGGCAGTAAACGCAACTCCCAGCCTTTTTCCCTGGCCGCGTTGTCGATATCCACCAGCCGGGCACCGGCCTGGACCCGCGCCACGCCATCGGCGATCCACAGCACCTTGTTCAGTCCGCTCATGTCCATCAGCACACCGCCACGTAACGGCGTGCACTGACCGTAGTTGCCGGTACCGCTGCCACGCAGTGTCAGCGGCACCCGGTGGCGATAGCAGGCAGCAGCCACCCGGCGCACTTGCTCCTCACTGGTGGGGCGCACAATCGCGTCCGCCCGTTTGCCCTCCAACGCCTCGGTCAGAACCGGACTGAACCAGGAGAAGTCTTTGGAGTAGCGCTGCAAGGCGGTACTGTCGGTGATCAGTTCCAGATCACCCAGATCCGCCGCCAGCCGCTGCATCGTGTTTTGGTCCATTGCATGGCTCCCTATGGAATCGGTCATTGCTCTACCTTGAGAGCGCTTTCATGCCAGTTGCGCAGCACCCGGTCGGACAGCCACACCATCAGCGCGAACAACAGAATGCCGGTGACGGTGATCAGGCCCAGAGCGGCGAACATGCGAGGAATATTCAGGTTGTAGCCGGCCTGCAGAATCAAATAGGCAAGCCCGGCCTGGCTGCCGCCGGTGCCGGCCACGAACTCCGCCACCACCGCGCCGATCAGCGCCAGACCGGTACTGATACGCATGCCGCCAAAAAAGTACGGCAGGGCGCTGGGTATGCGCAGTCGGATCAGCTGCTGCCAGCGTCCGGTCCGATACATGCGAAACATACTCATCAGATTGGGATCCACGCTGCGCAGCCCCAGCGTGGTATTGGAAATGATCGGAAAGATCGCGATGATCACCGCGCACACGGTGAGTGCCCAAGTGGTGTCCTTGACCCAGATAATGATCAGCGGCGCGATGGCGACGATCGGTGTCACCTGCATCAGCACCGCATAGGGGAACAGACTCACCTCGATCCAGCGGCTCTGCACGAACAGCAGGGAAGCGGCGGTGCCTAGCACCACGGCGATAACGAATGCCAGCAACGTCACCTTCAACGTCATCATCAGGCTGTGAAACAACACCGCCCAGTCCGTGACGAAGGATTTGGCGATGGCCACCGGTCCGGGCAGGATGTACACCGGCAACTCGGCGGCGCGCACCGCCAGCTCCCAAAAACACAGGAACACCACACCCACGAATAAAGGCGCGGCGATCTGGACGAACCGTTCATTCTGCAATAGAGGCTGTTTCATCAGTGGTCCTCCTCACCTTGAGCGCTGGCCTTTTCCAACGCCAGGGACACCCGCCGGCAGTAATTGGCGAACTCGGTGGACACGCGGAACTCGGCGCCACGCGGATAGGGCGCGTCGATCCTGACGTCCTCCACCACCCGGCCCGGACGCGCCGCCATTACCACCACCCGGTTGGAGAGATACACCGCCTCGTAAACGCTGTGCGTCACGAACACCACGGTCCAGCCTTTCTCTTTCCACAGACGCAGAACATCATCGTTGAGCCGGTTGCGGGTCATCTCATCGAGAGCACCGAACGGCTCATCCATCAGCAGCAGGTTCGGCTCCGTGACCATGGCGCGAGCGATGGAAGCCCGCATCTGCATCCCCCCGGACAGCTCCCTCGGGTAAGCGTTGCCGAACTTGCTCAACCCCACCATTTCCAGCGCTTGATCGATGCGGGCTTCCGAGGCCTCGCCATGTTCATGGGCCAGATCCAGCGGCAGGCGTACATTCTTGCGCACCCGCGCCCATGGCATCAGCGTGGCGTTCTGGAATACAAACGCCAGCTTACGCCCCTTCTGGCCCACCACCTGATAATCCTGTTCCCACCACTTCACCGTGCCGGATGAGGCCTCGCCGAGACCCGCCATCACCCGTAACAAGGTGGATTTACCGCAACCACTGGGTCCCAGCAGGCTGACGAATTCCCCTTCCCCGACGGTCAGATTCACTTCCTTCAGTGCCACGGTGCCGTTGCCGTAGACCTTGTCCACGCCAGCGACCTCCACCACCGGGCGGCCACCAAACGCCCGCGCCTGATCGTCCGTCTTCGTCGATGCCGTCATTGACACCACCACCTCATCACGAATCGCCTTGAGTTGTTTCACCATGAGTTTCCCTCCGGATTCGTCAGTCATTGTCCGTGGCGGATACCACGGGCAGCTCCAGCCAGCTTTCGCCGACATCGAGCCGCAAAGTCATGATCGGATAATCGCTGCAACGGATATCGCCCTGAACCCGGCCGGAGCCATCATTGAGCGCATAACCGGGATAACAGGCGCCACTGATGCTCAGGCGCAAACACTGGCCGGTGGCGATGGTGGCGCATACCGCACGCATGGATACGGTCACCACCCCGCCAGCAACGCGCGCGTAGCCCTGGGTCAGGTTGTGGCTACGCCCTTCCGGATCCACCACGCCCAGCACCGCGCACAGATCAAAGCAGTCCACATCGGCGGCGCACGACAGCACCACGCGCACTTCGCCAGCCAGAGCCAGAGGCGCGGCCAGGGCAGTAGTGGTGTAGGTAAGCACATCCGGGCGGGCATCCAGCGCGGTACGGTCCTGAATGCCCGGAGACGGCGGCAAGTGCCCCCCGTATGTCGGCACCGGTCGCCAGGGATCGTGCACCCAAACGTCTTCCGCCGGTTCCCCCTCACCGGGCCTGTCGCGCAGCAAGCCGCCGTGAGGATCAATACCCGCCCGGCCGTTGCTGGCCAGATACCATTTTCCCGCTTGCCGCCGTGGCCAGGCCGGAAACGCCTTCCAATCGCTCTCGCCCAGGTCATACAGGGAAACCGGCGGCTCCGCCGTCACGCCGTTGTTCTCGCCTTTGAGGAAAAAGTCGAACCAGCGCAATTGCAGATCGTCCACTGGGGAGCAGGCGCTGTCGCCCAACCAACGCTGCCCCACCTGGGGAATCCAGGGCAGATGCCCCCAAGGGCCCACCAGCAGCCGCTGCGGCTGTCGGCCTTTCTGGAAATGCCGATAGGCGGCGAGGGTGCCGGTGAGGAAGCTGTCGTACCAGCCCCCCACATGCAAAGCCGGGATATCGACACCGTCGAGCATGGTGCCCGGAGAGCGTCGCCGCCAATAATCACTGCCTGGTGGTTGGTCCAGCCAGTCGCCGTAGAACGTATCGGCAAGCGTTTCACGCAAGGCCGGTGCCGCCGGATCGACCAGTTGTACCGGGGAAGGAGCATGCCCGATGCCATAACAGGCGCTGAAGCCGTCGGCATCACCCCGCCGCCGTGCGCTCTCGGCACCCAGTTGCGCCGCCCAGCTCAGGGTGTTGTACAGTCGCAACGCGCCGCTTTCATAGGCCCAGTCCCGATCCAGATGAAAGGCGCACATGGCTGGCGCCATCACCTTCAATGCCGGGTGCCGGCTGGCGGCGGCGAACAGTTGGGTGGCGCCGTGGTAGGAAAACCCGTACATGCCCACGCACCCATTACCGCCGGGCAGCCGTGATACCCATTCCAAGGTGTCCTCGCCATCGTCCCGCTCATGGATGAACGGCTCGAACTCCCCTTCGGATGTACCCCTGCCACGCACGTCCTGAATCACCACCAGGTAGCCACGGGCGGCATACCAGCTCGGGTGGGCATAGGTCACGGTGGAGGCGATACGGCGGCCGTACGGCTGGCGCATTAGCAACACCGGGAAGGGCCCCTGCCCGTCCGGGCTGTAGACATCGGCGTCCAGACGAACCCCATCACGGGTTCGCATGCTCATTACCGTGGGCGGAATGGCGCTCATGATGACGCCCCCTTGAGCACACGCATGTCGTCGTCATCAAGCACATCGGGGACACCGGAGCGTATCAATCTGGAAAAATTCTCGTCCGGTACCATCACGGTAAGTGTATAAAAACGGCCCTTGCCGACATTTTCCACCACATGCTCGGAGCCGGCGCGCACTACCAGAGCGTCCCCTTTTCTCAATGTCACCCATTGGTCGTCGCAACGGGCGCGCCCTTCCCCTTCCAATACAAAAAAGAACTCGTCCGCTTCCTTATGCGTGTTTGGTGGCGTGGTGCCGCCCTCATCGAAAATTTCCACACAGGCGATGAAGCCCAGACCGTCGCCGGGCCCATCGCAGATCACCACCAGTCGGTTACTCTCCCCTTCCTTGATACGAAAAGCTTCAAACTGCTCGGGATGCTTGAACAGCGGCATCATGGTTGTGTTTCCTCCAAAGCCCGGCATACGTCGCTGGCCTGGGCGGTAAACCCAAATATCTGCCGCGTGTTGTACAAGGTGGCCTCCCAACAGAACGCCGGCGAGGTAGTGGCGCAGCAGTCTTCCAGGAAAATCGTGTCGTAACCGAGAAAGTTGGCGTCCGCCAGGGTATGCAATACACATTGGTCGGCGTTGACGCCGGCGAACAGGCAGGTAGTGATGCCCAGGTTGCGAAGGATCGAGTCCAGCGGCGTGTCCCAGAATCCACTCATGCGGAATTTGGCCACCTGGATGTCGGTCTGGTCCACGGCCAGTTCATCGACGACGGCAGCGCCCCAGCTTCCGGACTGCAGCACCGCGGCGCCGGTGGCCGGAACAGTATCGCCAAGCCCGACACCGTTACCTGATCCGTTGTAAACGTGCAGCAGAGCCGGACTTATGTTGCCGAGGTCAGGGCGGTTTCCCCAGTTAACCCAGACCACCGGCATGCCCGCGCGCCGGAAACAAGGCAGCGCCGCTCGCAATGGCTCGATCGGCGCCCGCGCCGGCCGGTAGTCCACGCCGATGTGATCCAGCCATCCACCGGCGCTACAAAAATCGTTCTGCATGTCCACCACCAGCAACGCGGTCCGGGACACATCCAGAGTAAGGTTCTTGGGCCGCGCCGCTATGGTCAGCGGACGGACACGATGACCCGCGCGGCTCAGGTCCGCGTGATCATCACTCACCCGCCAGCGGTTCCAGGGCTTGGCCTTGGCCGGCAGAGGATGAAGAGCATCCGATTGAGTCATGACACGACCTCGCATTCGCTGTTGAAAAAGAGCTCGCCTTGGGGCCACGATGCAGAGGGGCAACGAAGCCCCAAGACGAGACGCTCAAGGCGATCAGAAGCGGAACTGGGCCCCCACGCCGTAACTATCGGCATCGCCAATGATCTCAACGTCGTCATGCATGAAGACGGCATACAGGTCCAACTGCTTGGCCAGCGGATAGCTGTAAGCCACGGACCAGGTGTCGCGCTCCGTCTCCCAGGCTCCGGTGAAATCGGAGTAACCGTAGGAACCGAGCACCGAACCACCACCCGCCGGCACCGCGAAGCTGAAGACATAGGTATCGGTGTCCACGTCACCATTGAGGGTATCGGTGGCCAGGTTCTGGTACTGGGCAAACAGTTTGATGATGTCGAAGTCGTAGGCGACCCCGACCATCACCGCATCCTGATCGGTGGCGTCCGGAATGGCGCCGTACTCGCCGGCACTGACATCACCGACGGCAAGAGCGCCCTGTTTGACACTGTGCGCGGCGACAGTGGCCATGAACTTGCCATTGCGGTAAACCGCGTTACCGCCGACTTTGTTCTCGCCGTGTTCGTCTTCTTCTTCACCGAAGGCATACATAAGAGTGGCGGTCAGACCGCCCATCTCCGGAGTGGTGTAGGCCAGGGAGTTACTCCAGCCAGAGTCCCCCATGATCGGTCCGTAGTTACCCCCCTGGAAGGAATGCAGGATGGAGGGAGAAAAGGTGAAGGAGCCTCCCAGCGAGTTGCTGAACACCACTGGCAGGTAGTACGGCGCGGTGTTTCGTCCGGCCTTGAGAGTACCGAAATCGCCGGTGGCGCCTATATAAGCACTGCGAGCAAAGAATTCGTCACCACCATAGCGTCCGTCTTCGGCGTTATCCGGGCGGAAAAACATCTCGGCGGCGGCGATACCGGTAATCCCCGGCGTCAAATCCATACTGGCTTTGAAACCCAGGAACGAGGTGGCCATTCCCCCCGCGTCCATCTTGAGAGTGTCATCCCCCGTGGTTTTGTTACCCGCGCTACCCGCCCAGAGATCGAGCAGACCATAGAACGAGACTTTCGCCTCGGCGGACACTGGCCCGGCGGCGGACATCAGCGCGGCGGCACCCAGAACGATTGCAGCTTGCTTCTTCAGTTTCACGTCTATTCCTCGTTAAATCAGCCAGGACATACCCGCCACTCATGAGGCCGGTGGGCATCCGGTGATCCCGAAGGTTTCACCGTTCCCGTGACCGCACCTGCCTCCCTATGGCTGGTGTCCGATACCTAAAATGCTCTTCGTTCCCCTAGAGCAATGTGCCGGCCCCTCAACACAACGGCGCCGAACCCCGTTCACATGCGCAACCGAATCGGTCTTGCATACAGAACAGCGAAAACCTTTCAAAATGCATGCCACAAGGATTTAACGAGAAAAAACAACAGCTTATTCAAATTCTATTTTTTTCTTTTTTATTAACCTGACGGGAAAAACCAAAGACGCGCTCTAAAAGGGCAAGGCGCCGATTATTTCGCCCCACCATAGGGCTTTTTCATCTCCTTTCGCGCCCACAACCGATACCTTTTTTAGTTCGCCGTGCATACAAAAAGGCATCGTTACTTCCATCAACCGCCAGAGCCCTCATGAATCTTTCAGCTTTTTTTCCAGCCCAAAAAAAAACCGGGGCATACCCCGGTTAAAGAAAATAAGGCGGTGTAAAGACTACTGAAACGTAACCGCCCGCGTTTCGTGATCCTCTATTAAGGCCTGAATCATGCGCCGCATCACCAGCCCCGGCTTGTCCGACACCATGTGCCGCTCATCACGAGGGTCCAGAGGCACATCCGCGTCGGTGCTTTCAAGCACGTGCTTATCCTCCAGAGTCACCTTGCGGTCAAACGCCAGGATCGCGGCTTCATCAATACCGGTTCCATCATCTTCCTGAAAACAAAACTGCACCACCTGTGAACGGTTATGGGCCAGCGGTACCTGGCAATTGATGATCACGTGGGCGGGACCGTCGGCATAGTTGATACGCAACCGGCAAATAAAGGGGGCATACCAACTGCAATCCAGGAAGCGCTCATTATTGCGATCCTGGGCGTGATGGGCCTGCTTGACCCCCAATCGGCCGGTATAGTGAAAACCACCGGGAAACTCTTCGATCTTCGCGTCCTCGGCTACCAGATGTTCGGGGCTGCCGAAGGTGCCCAGATGCACGTAGCTGGGGTGAGCCATGTCCAGCTCGTTCTCCATCACCCGCAGACCGGAAACCCGCCACTCCTCATAAAACTCGTGGATCAGGACAAAGCTATCGTCCACCGCCTCGGGGAAATCCGGAATGTCGAACAAGGGCTGCTCCAGCGCCACCCAGGCGTAGCCGTATTTTTCCCGGCAGGAGAACGCTTTGACCCGGCGTTTCGGCCCCGGATCACGATCCGGCATCTGCGGCACCAGAACACATTGTCCTTCCCGGTTGTAGCGCCAGCCGTGATAAGGACAGGCAATGGCATTGTCACAAACTTCGCCAAGGGACAAGCGGGCGGTACGATGACAGCACCGGTCTTCCAGTGCCGCCGGAACGCCGTCGTCATCGAGAAACAATGCCAGCGCCTGGCCGAGCAACTCGAACCTTCGTGGCCCCTGTTTCAGTTCCGACATCGGCATAACGGGGTACCAGAACCGGCGAAATACCGCGTGCTCCATAACATTCACGGGGATATCTCCTTTATATCAACGGTCAGTGGGCCGGTTCCGCTCCGGTCCCTGTTCGGCGGGCGGAACGTCAGGCCGAGCAGGAACGAAGCCACCGTGGCCAGCAGTAAAAAGATCAGCGCCGCGGAAAAGCCAAAGCCATCCCGCAACACCCCGAACAATAAAGGTCCGAACGACCCCATCAGCATGCCGAACCCCAGCACCATGGCGGAAAGCCGGCCAGCTTCCGTCGGCGTATGGGCGTAATCGAGCGGCAGTGTCAACGCGAGGGGAAAGGAGCCACCCAACCCGAACCCGGCCAGCACCACCCAACTGGCGCCGCCCCAGGTTGGCGCCCAACATAAACCAGCCAGTCCCAGCGACAGCAGAGCCAAAGTCAGTGCCAAGGCCGGCCTCCGGTCCGGTTGCAACTGCGCCACGGGCGGCACCAGCAAAGCGCCAGCGATTTGCGCCGCGGTATAGGCCACCAACATGGCGCCACCCTGTTCCTGAGTCAGGCCAAGAGCCATATAGAGCGGCACCAGCCACGCTAGTAACGTCATGTAGGCCAGTGAACCGGTTCCCAGAAATAACGCCATTCGCCACCCAAGAGCACTGCGCCAGGGTACGCCGGCCGGGCCGTCTTCGGTGAATACCCTAAGGCGGCCGGGCCACAGCAGCGCCGCCAGCAAGGCGGGCAATGCCCAGATCGCCAGCGACGCCTGCCAGGAACCCAGGGTGCTGATCGCCAGAGGCGCGGCGAGGGCCCCAAGGGCCGCGCCCAGATTCATGGCAGTGGTATAGCCCCCCATCATCAACGCCGCCCGGGAAGGGAAATAGCGTTTGATCACCACGGGGATCAGTACCTGGCCACAGGCAATCCCCAATCCCGCCAGTGCCGTCGCCAAAGCCAGCATCGGCAACCAGTCACCAGCCCAGCGCAGGACACAGCCCACCGCGATCAGCAACAACGCCAGGCGCATACCGGCACCGACACCGAGCCGGGTGATCACCCAACCACCGGCCAGGGAGACCAGCCCCATGCAAAGTGTAGGGATCGCCGCCAGGGCACCGATCAGAGTGCTGGACAATCCCAGGGCCACCCGGATCAATTCCAGATTGGTTCCGAGCGTGGTCAGCAACGGGCGCAGATTGAGGCCCGCCAGCAGCACCATCAGCACCAGCCACCACAGCGCCGGAGGTCTTATCGGAGGCGCTTGCGGCATCCGCTTCATCAATGCAACTCCGCCGTGGCCCTGGCGGCCTGCTCCCGCAACGCCTCCATATCCAGGCCCGGAATAACCCCGTTCTCCACCACCGGTTTTCCGTTCACCAACAGGTAGCGCAACGATGCGGTTCCCCCGGCGCACACCGGAGCCACCGCCACATCGTGCACGCCGAAGTAGCGGGGCTGGTCCAGATCGTAAATCGCCAGATCCGCGGCACTGCCGACACTCAAAGTGCCGATGCCGTCCAGTCCCAGCACCCGGGCCCCGCCTCGCGTGCCCCATTCGATCACTTCTTCGGCGGTGACAGCGTCGGCGCCTCCCTGGGCGCGGTGCACCATCCAGGCCAGATGCGCTTCCTGGATCATGTCGGCGGCCTCATTGGAGGCAGCGCCATCCACCGCCAGCGATACCGGAATGCCCAGGCGCGACATTTCCGGAGCACGGGCGATACCGCTGCCCAGCCGGCAGTTGCTTTGCGGGCAATGGGCAATCCCTGTGCCGGTTTGCAGCAACAACGGCAGTTCATCGTCCGCCACATGAACCATATGGGCGAACCACACGTCCTCTCCGAGCCATTCGTTCTCGGCGCAGAATTGCACCGGCGTCATGCCGTGCACTTCCCGGCAGTAGGTAACGTAGTCCCGAGTCTCCGACAGATGACTGTGCAGCCGAACCCCCATGGATCGGGCGGCCCGGGCCAACTCCCTGAGCACCGCGGGATTCACCGAAAAGGTCGGCGTGGTCGGCGCCATCACCACCTGCCGCATGGGGTTGGCCCCCACCTGGTGATAGCGTTCGCGCAGCCGCTGCACATCGTTGATGATGTCGTCGACACTCTCCGATTCCAGATTGTTGGGATAGCCCGGGTGCCGCCCTTTCTCCGTGGCGCCGCCACGGCACAATACGAATCGCAATCCCAAACGGTCCGCCACCTCGAACAGCACATCCCCCATCTCACTGTCGAGGCCGGCGTAGTAGATGTAATGGTGGTCGGCACAGGTGGAGGTGCCGGAGAGTAACAGTTCCGCCAACCCCACCATCGCCGCGGTTTCCAGATGATGGTCACGGATACGGGTGAGGCGCGGATAAGGCACCGCGCCGAGCCAGCCGAACAGCGGTTCGTTGATACCTTCCGGCACCGCTTTCAGCAGACTCTGGAACAGGTGGTGATGGGTGTTGACCCAACCCGGATAGACCACGCAGCCGCGCGCTTCGATTACCCGTTCATCGGCGGCGGGGATCAACCCCGCCGCCATCTCGTGAATCACACCGTCACGGATACGCAGGTCCACCGCTCCCGCCCGGGCCTGATCCCCGGGCAGTCCGGTCATCACCGCTTCGGCGCCACGAATCAGCAGGTCGCTCATGAGGCCTTTTCCTTCATCGGAATGCGGGCCCCAGAAATGCGTGCTTCTTCCTCTCCAAAGCGGGCCAGCAACGCCAACAGCATTTTGCGCATCACCATGCCCGGCTGATCGGAAGGCATATGACGTTCCTCGCCACTGGCGGTATCCAGAGGCGCGTCGTACTCGGTGCTTTCCAGAACCCTTTTGTCCTCTTCGGTCACCTGACGATCGAAAGCGATGATCTGCTCCGCCGGCGCGTCCGCCTCGGAGTCGCTCCGATAAGCCCACTGACAGATCATGGAGTGCTCATCGTCGATTGGCGTGGCGTAGGTGATGATCGCGTGCACCAGCCCGTTGGGGTAACGGATATTGAGCTTGCGACCGAACGGCATGAACCAGTTGCTGGTCATGTGCCGCTCGGTGGTATCGCTGTCCATCTTCAACAGCTTTTTCTGCAACGGCGGGTTGTTCACCGGCGCCACGGTTTCAAAGCGAAAGCCAAAGTCCTCCTCGACGATGTTGAGCTTGGCCGGGATCGGCTTGTCGAACTGGCCGAAGCTCTCCCGATGCACGAAGCTGAAGTGAGCATTGTCGAAGGAATTCTCCATCAGACGCAGGCCGGCGGTGCGCCAGACTTCATAAAACTGATGGATCACGCGGTAACCGGGCTCGTCCGCCTCTGGTATGTGAGGAATATCGGTTAGCGGATCACCGAGGCACACCCACACGTAGCCGTAACGAGCCTCGGCGTTGAAGGCACGGACCTTGGCACGGCCGGCCGGGCGATCAGGCGTCTGCGGAATACGGACACAGCCGCCACCGCCGTCATAGGTCCAACCGTGATAGGGGCAAACAATGTTGTCGCCCTCCACCCAGCCCAGGGATAAACGCGCGGTACGGTGCGCGCAGCGGTCCTCAGCGGCGTGCGGTTTGCCTTCGGAATCGAGCCACAGCACCAGCTCTTCGTTCATCAGCCGGAAGGGCTTGGGGCCATCGTCAAGTTGTTCCAGTGGCATCACCGGATACCAAAAACGACGCAGTACGGGTTGTTGAGTTGCAAGCATGGCCAGTCTCTCCAGTTGGGGCCCGCTCCACGTCCGGTAGCACTGCCGTAACGGCAGCGGGCCCAGGCGAGGCAGCCCCCGCCCATTACCCCAGGGCCGGCTTGTCCTCTGATCAGGGTGGCGAGAGTCGTGCACCGCTTTGCGCCTCGCCACCATGGACACAAAGCGGTATACCGTCATTGAAAGAAATGTATGCAGTTACCGTGCCATCGGAACCCGGTTATGGCATCACCGGCGGGCTCGGCAGGAATTCCAGCCTATAAGCCTGTTTATAGTCCATATCCTCCGGTACCAACCCGGCCTTCGCCATGAAGTCGAAGGTGGCTTTCCAGCGTTCATCCGTCATCACTCCGAGCCCTTTGGTGGCGGCGTCACCACCGGCCACCAGGCCATACTCCTTGATCTTGCCAATGCCAAAGGCGATCTGGGCATCGGTCATCTCCGGGTTATCCTTCTTGATCAGGGCATTGGCCGGCGCCGGATTTTCAAAGTAACTTTTCCAACCCTCCATGGACGCCTGCACGAACTTACGCACCACTTCCGGGTTGCTTTCAATCATCTCCCGAGTGGTTTCGATGGTCTGAGCGTAGGGAGGATAGCCGTAGTCGGCGAACAGGAAGATGGATGGCTTGACGCCGCCCTGCTCCATGGCGAATGGCTCGGAAGTGACATAGCCCTGTTGCACCACACTCTTATCCGCCAGGAATGGCGCGACACTGAACGTATAGGGGCGGATCATATCGTCGGAAAATCCGAACCGTTGCTTCAACCAGGGCCAGAATGTCTGTTGCGCGCCGGAGAAGACGTACACCGGCTGCCCCTTTATCTCCTCCAGAGACTTAACGTGAGGGTGCGCCAACAAGGCCTGTGGATCGCTTTGGAACGGCGCCGCCACGGTCACCACGGGCATGTTTTGATTCACCGAATTGAGGTTGCGGATCGGATACCCCATGGTGAAATCCTGCCGCCCGGCAAGAAGAAGCTGCAGATTGTTCACCTGCGGCCCGCCCATTGTGATGGTCACATCGAGTCCGTACTTCTCATATATTCCGGTGGCCTTGGCCTGGTAGAAGCCACCATGTTCCGCCTGGGCGAACCAGTTGGTGCCAAAAGTGATCTTGGTCAGCGGCTGCTGCGCCACCGCCAGAGCCGGAATCAATAAAGCGCAGCACAGCAAAAACCCGCGCAGATGTTCAGCCGGAAAGCCCGTCCAGGCCTTAAGGGAAAATGCCATCATCGTTCTCCTTTTCACCAACAGAGGCAGGTGTCCTAGGGAAGTACCGGTGTTTGCGGCAGAAATTCCAGGGTGTAAGCCTTGTGGTAATCCACGTCGGCACCGACCAGGCCCGCTTCCACCATGAAGTCGAACGTCTTCTTCCAGCGTTCATCGCTCATGTAACCAATGCCCTTCTCCCCCGCATCCCCGCCGGTGACGATGCCGAATTCCTTCAACTTCTCGATACCGAAAGCCAGTTGTTCATCGGTCATTTGCGGATTGTCTTTCTTGATCAGGGCATTACCTGCTTGCGGGTCCTGCAGGTAACTCTTCCAGCCTTCCAGGGTGGCCTGGACAAATCGGCGCACCACATCCGGCTTTTCCTCGACCAGATCCCTGCGGGTTTCCAATGTCGCCGCATAGGGCGGATAACCATGATCCGCGAACAGGAAAATGTTCGGTTTGACGCCACCCTTTTCCGCGGCGAAAGGCTCGGAGCTGATATACGCCTGCTGCACCAGCTCTTTGTCGGCCAGGAAGGGACCCAGACTGAAGGTATAGGGCTTGGCTTGGTCGTCGGTGAAACCGTATTCAGCTTTCAGCCAGGGCCAGTAGGTGGTGCGCGCCGAAGTGGATATCAGCACGGTGTGCCCTTTAACGTCTTCCAGCGATGCCACCTGCGGATGGGCGATCAGTCCCTGGGGGTCCTTTTGAAAGGTCGCCGCCACGGTCACTACCGGGAGCCCCTCCTTCACCGCATTGATGTTGCGGATCGGATACCCCATGGTGAAGTCGTACTGCCCAGCCACCAGCAATTGCAGGCCATTCACTTGGGGCCCACCCATTTTGATGTTCACGTCGAGACCGTACTTCTTGTAAATCCCCGTGGCTTTGGCCTGATAAAATCCGCCGTGCTCCGCCTGCGCGTACCAGCTGGTGCCTATGGTCACCTTGTCGTCGGCTTGAACACCGCCCGCGACGCTCCCCACAATCGCCGCCATGACCACCCCCAGGCCAGTGCGACGATATCCGAACAGATGCTTTAAAAAACCGAATGACATGATTTCAGACTCCACAAAAAAGTGTTGATCGGCCCTCGGCTTTGTATGCAAGCAACCTTCGTGCCGCCTTTTTGCGGCCACAAAAAGAAGCATGAGGCATGCCCCTTTTCAGGGCTCCCGGTTGGCGCCGGCCAGTTCCACCGATGCCGGCTCCGGACGTACCTGCGCGGCCAGTCGCGCCACCCGCGCCCCCAGCGCGCGGGCAATCGCCTTCTCGTTATCGTCCACGGACAAAGTGCCATCGAAACCAGTGACCGCCGAGGCGCCATAGGGGGAGCCGCCCTTACGTGTGCGCACCAGCGCGGGAACACTATGCGGTACACCGGCAATGATCATCCCGTGCTGCATGAATGGGAGCAGCAGAGACAACAACGTCATCTCGTTACCTGAATGCATGCCACCGGTGGAGGTGAAAGCGGCGCCGACCTTGCCGATCAGAGCGCCTTCCCGCCACAACGGGGCCACTTCGTCAATAAAGGCGCGTAATGGGGTACTCATCAGGCCGTAGCGAGTAGGCGATCCCCAAACGATCCCCTTGGCCCAACGCAAATCGTCCGCCGTGGCGCGGGGCAGTTCACGATAGATTCGTTGTGCCTCCCGGTAGTCGGCCCGCTCACTATCGACACTGAATTCCGGCTCACTCAGTTCCACCCGGCAGAGCCGGACCCGGGCGCCACCGCTGCCCGCCCCCTCGGCGATTTCCCGTGCCAGCGCCAGGGTACTGCCGTAGCGGGAGTCGCAGATCACACACACGGTGGCGCCGTCCGGATCAATCGATGTCATGGCACATTCCTCAATAAAAAATGTATACAGGCAACTCCCATGCCATGGTGACAACACCCCGAATACTGATACAGCCTTGCCGAATTCATGCGTTAAATTTGTGCGCTCGCCCCTTTTTTGATCACTGTTTTAAGTCTTTTCGTCCACTTCAAGGAACCGCTTCCCTCGCTTCGTATCAAGCGATATGGTTCTCTCCTGATGTATACATTAGGGATTTCCGACCATGCCCAAGACTTTGCTGATCCGAGCCAGCCTGCTGACACCACTGGACGCTGACCGCTGGCGATACATCAGCGACGGGGGCCTTTTGATCGAGGCTGGGCGCATCGTCGACGTGGACCGGATAGAACAGTTCGCCGACGGCCGGGACCGCAACACTCTGGAGCTGGACGGCCTGCTGGTGCCCGGTTTCGCGGATGTTCATATTCATTGGGTGCAACATCATGTTCGCGGGCGCTTCCAGACCGATTTGATGGAATGGTTACGCGAACACATCTGGCCGGAAGAAGCCGGCTTCGAGCACGCCGGGCTGGCCCATGGCCATGCCCGTGCTTTCTTCAGCGACACGATCCGCGCCGGCACCACCCTGGGCATGGCCTATTCCAGCCCGCACGACGGCGCCCTGCGCATCGCCGCCGAGCACGCCAGAGGCGATTGGATCCTGGGCAACGCCATCATGGAAAAATCCGCCCCGGAGCCGCTGCGCAGGGCCAGCCCGGACAACGCCGAGGCCGTGGCGCCGTTATTGGAGGAACTGGGCACCGCGCGCTACGCCATTACTCCGCGCTTCGCTCTCAATTGCAGTGCCCGGCTGATGGGGGAGCTGGGAGAACTGGCGCGACGCACCGGCGCCTTCGTGCAGACGCATTTGTCCGAGTCCCCGCGGGAAATCCGTGAAGTCCGGGAAGCCTTCCCCGAAGCGCGGGACTACACCGACGTTTATGATCAGGCCGGGCTGTTGACCCCACGCACGGTGCTCGGCCATTGCATTCACCTTTCGCAGCGCGAGTACCACACCCTTGCCCAACGGCGCAGCTGGATCGCGCATTGCCCTTCAAGCAACGAGGCCCTGGATAGCGGCCGGATGGATCTGGAAGCGGTACGGCGGCACCGGCTGAGGTTTGCTCTGGCTTCGGATGTGGGAGCAGGGCCTAGCCACAGCATGCTGCACGTCATGCAGCGCTTTGTGGACCAGCATCGTGCCGCCGGCGTCCCGGTAACACCGGAAGAAGCGCTCTACCGGGCCACCCAGGCCGGCGCGGATTGCCTGGGGCGTGGCGGCGAAGCCGGCAGTCTGGCCGCGGGAAAAAGGGCGGACTTCGTTCTACTGCCACGCCCGGCGGGCAAAGCCGGTATCGAGGACTGGTTCGAGGAATTACTGCGCGGCGATGCCGCCGATCTGGAACGGCGCCCATTACAGACCTGGCTCGGCGGCACTCCGGTCTCACCCGACCCGGTCACATAAACGCAGTAACGCAATACGATTCACCTGCTCCACCGCGGCCCTGCGCTCCTGTTCCAGGTCATGCTCCAAACGGTCGGCAAAGGCCTTCAGAATGTCCCCACGGTGCAACCCTTTTACCGCGATGATGAAAGGGAAACCGAAACGCTTTTGATAGGCATCATTAAGCGTTTGAAACCGGGAAAATTCTTCCGGGGTGCATTGGTCAAGGCCGGCGGATGCCTGCTCCGCGCTGGAGTCCCGGGTCAGTTCACCGGCCAGCGCGGCTTTGCCGGCCAGATCCGGATGCGCTCGTAATACGCCCAGCTGGCGCTCCGGATCCGCCGCGCGAAATACCCGCGCCATCACCTCCGCCAATCCTTGCGGGGTGTCCTGCGGCTCACCGAGCCCCAACTGGTAAGCCTCTCTGGCAATCCATGGAGAATGTTCATAAACATCGCCGAACCGTTCAACGAAATCAGCCTCGCTGAGCCGGCTCGGGCGTGGGGTCAGACGGACGACGGTTTCAGCCATGGTGCTCCATCCAGTGTCGGGCAATATCGATACGCCGGGCGAACCACACCCGGTTATGAGCGCACAGGTATTTGAGGAAGCGTTCCAGTGCCGCGGCCCGGCCTGGACGCCCCGCCAGCCGGCAATGCAAACCCACCGACAACATGCGCGGCTGCTCCGCCCCCTCTTGATACAGTGTGTCGAAAGCATCACGCAGATATGTGAAAAACTGATCGCCGCTGTTGAAACCACCAGGGCTGGCGAAACGCATGTCGTTGGCATCCAGCGTGTAGGGCACCACCAAATGTTTGCGCCCGGACACGGTAGTCCAGAACGGCAGCTCATCACTGTAGTCGTCGGCGTCATAGAGAAAGCCGCCGTGCTCCACCACCAGCCGCCGGGTATTCGGACTGGTGCGGCCAGTGTACCAGCCCAGCGGCGGCGTGCCGGCGGCGCGTGTCAGCGCCTCAACCGCGCGACCGATATGTTCCGCCTCCAGCGACTCCGGCACATATTGATAGTCAATCCAGCGATAGCCGTGACTGCAGATTTCGTGGCCCTGCTCCACCATGGTGCGAATGACTTCCGGATGCCGCTCCGCCGCCATGCCCACGGCAAACACGGTGAGCGGAATCCGATAGCGTTGAAACAGCTTCAACAGGCGCCACACCCCGACCCGGCTGCCGTACTCATAGAGCGATTCCATGCTCATGTGACGTACGCCTTCGCGCGCGTCGGCCCCGACCATTTCAGATAAGAAGGACTCCGAAGCCGGATCACCATGCAGGACGCAATTCTCCCCTCCTTCTTCGTAATTAAGCACGAACTGCACCGCCACACGGGCTTCACCGGGCCAGCGTGGATTGGGCGGACTGGCCCCGTAACCGATCAGGTCACGGGGATAAGACGGGTTACTCATGCTTGCCTCCACTCTGGCATTAATCATGCATGTATACATTTAGACTTAATAATTGTCGACATTAAAACGAACACAGGAGCGAACATGGGCCGATTGACCACCCACGTTCTGGACACCAGTAGTGGCCGCCCCGCCGCCGATCTCTCTCTCCAGTTGTGGCGAATCGAGGGAAGCCAGGCCCGTCTGTTGACCGAATGCAAAACCAATGCCGATGGACGTTGCGACACGCCGTTGCTTGAAGGCGTCACGATGGCAAGCGGGGTATACCAACTAAACTTCGCGGTGGGGGACTACTTCCTTGCCCGGGGGATATCCTTGCCGACCCCCTCATTTCTGGATGACGTGGTGATCCGCTTCGGCATCAGCACCCCCGACCAGCATTACCACGTTCCACTGCTGGTCTCTCCCTACGGTTACAGCACCTACCGCGGCAGTTAACAGGGGGGAGAAACGATGGAAGCGCATTGGTACGAATGGGCCAACCTGCTGATCCGCTGGCTGCACATCACTGTCGGCATAGCCTGGATAGGGGCTTCTTTCTATTTCAATTGGCTGGAGAACCATCTGCAGCGAGAGGGCCAAAAGCCACCGGGCGTCGCTGGTACTCTCTGGGCCATCCACGGTGGCGGCTTTTACTACCTGCAGAAGTATCAGGTGGCGCCGGAACAACTGCCCGAACGTCTGCACTGGTTCAAATGGGAAGCCTATTACACCTGGATGAGCGGCTTCCTGCTGTTGTTCGTAGTGTATTACCTGAATGCCGGAACCAATCTGATCGATCCCTCGGTGGCGGAGTTATCCCCGCTTACCGCCAGCCTGATCGGCATTGGCGTGCTGATTCTCTCCTGGCTGGTGTACGACGGACTGTGCCGCTCACCATTGGGCCGGCGTCCTGCGCTGCTGGCGGCAGTGGGCTTTATCTTGCTGGTGGCTCTGGCCTGGGGACTGAGCCAGATTTTCAGCGGCCGTGGCGCCTATATTCATGTCGGCGCCGCCATTGGCACCTGCATGGTCGCCAACGTCTTTTTCGTGATCATTCCCGGCCAGCGCGCCATGGTGGACGCCATGACCGCCGGTCGCGAACCGGATGCCGCCAGGGGCCTGGCCGGAGCGCAACGCTCCCGGCACAACAATTATCTGACTCTGCCGGTGCTGTTCATCATGATCAGCAACCATTTCCCCGGTACCTACGGCAGCCACTGGAACTGGTTGATTCTGGCCACCCTGATGGCGGCCAGCATGGTGATCCGTCACTACTTCAACATCCGCCATCTGCCCCGGCCCGCCAAGATCGCATTACCGTTGGTCGGCGCGGCCGGGCTGGTCGTGTTGATCGTACTGACCAAACCATCCGGACCAGCACCGGTGGATGCGAACCTGCCACCGGTGCCCTTCTCCCAGGTGCAAAGCATCGTGCAGGAACGCTGTGCAGGCTGTCATGCGGCGCGCCCGGATTTCGCCGGCTTCGCCACACCGCCCAAGGGCGTGCGGCTGGATACACCGGCGCAAATCCGCGCCCACAAAACCCAGATCGGCCAGTTGGCCGTGACCACTTCGGTGATGCCGCCAGGCAACATCACCCGCATCACCGACGACGAACGCGCTTTGCTGGCCCGCTGGTTGCAACAAGGCGTGGAACACAATTCGGAAAACCGTCCGACGGAATAACCCGGCCATGACCGGAACCATGGAGCTCTCAATGACGGACACCATCATCGCCTACCCGAATCTCGCCGCCGCCCGGCTGGGCACCGAGATCGTATCGGTTACCGACCAGTTCTTCGCCAGCGCCGAACGCATGCTGGCGGAGACGCCCCCTCGATTCATCGCCGACAAGTTCGATGATCACGGCAAGTGGATGGATGGCTGGGAAACCCGCCGCCGCCGCGGCCCCGGACACGACAGTGCAATCGTGCGTCTGGGCGCCCCCGGTGACGTCCACCAACTGGAAATCGATACCGCTCACTTCACCGGCAACTACCCCATGGCCGCCTCCGTGGACGCCTGCGTCCTCGGCGATGGCGAGGATCCGGCTTCCGCTCGCTGGCAGCCCCTGCTGACCATGACCGCTCTGCAAGGCGACCATCTGCACCGCTTCACCTTGCCGACCCCAGGCCATGCCACCCACGTTCGTCTGAACCTCCATCCCGACGGCGGCGTCGCGCGCTTTCGTGTGCTGGGCCGCCCAAGAGTGGACTGGGCCGGCGTTGACGCGGACCAGGAAGTGGAACTGTCGGCGGCCCGGCTTGGCGGCCAGGTCCTGGCTCTGAGCGACGCCCACTACGGCTGGCCGCACTCCCTGCTCTATCCCGGCCGGGGCCTTAATATGGGGGACGGCTGGGAAACCCGGCGGCGCCGCGAACCGGGTTTCGACTGGTGCGTGATCGGTCTGGGCCACCGTGGCCGTGTCACCGGACTGGAAGTGGACACCGCCTTTTTCAAAGGCAACTTTCCGGCTCAGGTATCAGTGCAAGCGGCCAATCTGGAAGACCACGCGGACACCGCCCTGCTACGCGCTTCCAGTATGTTCTGGCCGACGCTGCTGACACCGCAACCACTGGGCCCGGATGCCATGCACCACTTCCAGGATCAGTTGGAGACCCTGGATGCGGTGACGCATGTTCGTCTTAATATGCACCCGGACGGCGGCATCAGCCGCTTTCGCGTGTTCGGCCAGATACAATGACCACTCAAGAGCTGACACTGGAGCCGTTGACGGCGGAGGCGTTCACCCCCTTCGGCGACCTCATCCACAGCCATGAGCGGGACTACTTCCTGATCAACGATGGCCAATGCCGGCGTTACCATCGGCTGGCCAAAGTGGAAACCGGCACCGACGGCGGCGCCATTCTCAGTCTGTTCCGGCCGCGACCGATCTCACTACCGCACACTCTGGTGCTGATGGAACGCCACCCCCTCGGCAGCCAGGCATTCGTGCCGCTGGCCGGTCAGCCTTACATCGTGGTGGTCGCCCCTCCCGGACCACCGCCGGCGGTGGCGGACCTGCACGCTTTTTTGATCACCAATGGCACCGGCGTCAATTATCACGCGGGCACTTGGCATCATCCCCTGCTGGCCCTTTCGCCTGGCGGCGACTTCCTGGTAGTGGACCGGGAAGGGCCGGGCCACAATTGCGAGGAACATCTTCTGGAGGGTATCCGCCTTCCGGTTGCACCCGTATAAAGGTCTGTATACATTCCGCTAGTCCAAAAAAGAAGGAACAACGGTACCCATGGCTGTCGATCCCCGTACGGACAAACAGGCCGCCGCGTCGCTAGGCGCCATGCACACCAATGGTGGCCGGGGCTCGCGCAAAGCCACCGACCAGACCATCTACGATTCCATCTATCAGGCGGTGCTCACCCAGCGGCTGCCTCCCGGCTCGAAACTGCCGGAAGTGGCGTTAAGCGAACTGTTCGGAGTGAGCCGGTCCATCGTGCGCAAGGCACTGACCCGGCTGGCATCCGATCACGTCACCGAGCAAAGCCCCAATCAAATGGCGGTGGTGGCCAGACCCGGCATCGAGGAAACCCGGCAGATTTTCGCCGCCCGCCGCCTGGTGGAAGGGGAGGTCACCCGCCTGGTGGCCGGCACCCTGGGCAAATCCGAGGCACAAGCCCTGCGCAAACTGATCAAGGAAGAAAAGAGCGCCCACGAGCGCGGCCAGGACCAACACCGCGTGCACTGCTCCATGGCAATTCACCAGTATCTGGCTCGCCAGTGCCCCAATCAGGTGCTCGGCAAGATGATGCTGGAACTGGTATTGCGCACCTCCATTGTCATCGCGCTATACAAAGCCCCGGGCATCACCGCCTGCTTTCTTGGTAATGATCACGGTCGCCTGGCCGACCTGATTATCAAGGGCGAGGCGGACCAGGCCGCGCAACTGGCGCGGGAACACCTGGACACCCTTGAAGGCCTGTTGGATCTGGATGAGCCCTCCGGCGACATCGATCTGGCAAGCATCTTGCGTTACACCTGAGGTAAAACGGACCGCTGGTCCTGGCGACGGCCCTCTCGGCCGGGTTTGAGTGTGCGCCACCGGTGGCGGTATACAGGTCAGTGTACGTTCTTCCGCGCGGTCCTCGGGTCGCGCTGATTCGCGTTTTTGCTTTTTAGAAAAGGGAGCCCGGGTGATGAGCCGCACTTTGCTACTGAAAAACGCCACTGTAGTGGCGACCATGGACGATCACGGCACCGAGATCCGTGACGGCGCCGTTCTGATCGAAGGCAACCGCATTCGCGCGGTGGGCCCGAGCCACACCCTGTCCCGGGAGGCGGACGAAACCATCGACCTCAGTGGCCATGTGCTGATACCGGGTCTGGTCAACACCCATCACCATATGTTCCAGAGCCTGACTCGGGCCTTACCGGCGGCGCAAGACGCCGAGCTGTTCGACTGGCTCGACGCCCTGTTTCCAGTCTGGGCCAATATCACCCCGGAAATGATGACGGTATCGGCGCAAACCGCCATGGCGGAGTTAATGCTTTCCGGGTGCACCACCGCCGCCGACCACGCTTACTTCTATGTCAACGGCGGCCGCCTGGAGGACAACATCGAGGCGGCTTCGATCATGGGCCTGCGCTATCACGGTGTCCGTGGCGCCATCACGCTGGGCAAAAGTCAGGGCGGGCTGCCGCCGGATCTGGTGGTGGAGAAGAATGAGGACGCGGTGCTCAAGGAAATGCAGCGAGTGGTGGAAACGCACCACGATGCCAGCGCCGATGCCATGTTGCAGGTGGCGCTGGGGCCATCGTCGCCGTTCACGGTATCGCCGGATTTGATGCGTCAGAGCGCTATCCTGGCACGTGATCTTGGCGTGCGGCTGCACACTCATACCGCCGAGAACGGCAAGGATCTGGCCTTCAGCCAGCAGCGCTACGGCATGACACCGGCGCAATTCGCCGAGGAAATGGACTGGGTCGGTGACGACGTCTGGCACGCTCACTGTGTGCACCTGGACGAGCACGGTATTCAGTTATTCGGCCGCACCGGCACCGGCGTCGCCCACTGCCCCTGTTCCAATATGCGCCTGGCATCGGGCCATGCCCCGATCCGCCGCATGCTGGACAACGGTGTCCGTGTCGGCCTGGGCGTGGACGGCTCCGCTTCCAACGACGGCAATGATCTGCTGGGAGAGGCCCGCCAGGCCATGCTGGTGGCGCGGGTCCGAGACGAAGACCCCACCGCCCTGTCGGCCCGCGAAGCACTGCGACTGGCTACCCGCGGCGGCGCCGAAGTACTGGGGCGCGGTGATCATCTGGGGCGTATTCAGGCTGGCTACTGCGCTGATCTGGTGGCCTGGAAACTGGACGACATCGCCTTCGCCGGCGGCTTGTCCGATCCGCTGGCGGCCCTGTTGTTCTGTGCGCCCCGACGAGTTTCGCTGAGTATCGTCAATGGCAAGACGGTGGTGCGCGACGGACAACTCACCACTGTGGAACTGCCACGTCTGGTGGAACGGCACAATCAATTGTCGCGGATATTGATCGACGGCTAGATTGATCGACGGTGATTGATCCACGGTTAGAGAGGCTCCCGATGAGCACACGGTTGCGCGTTCATTCTCCGGCGGTGGTGTACTTCGACGCGGTACGCCGCGCCGGCTCCATACGGGAAGCGGCACGGCGCTTGTTCGTGGCGTCCTCCGCGGTCAACCGGCAGATCCTGAAACTCGAGGACGAAGTTGGCACGCCACTGTTCGAACGCCTGCCTGGTGGACTCAGGCTGACCACCGCCGGTGAGATCTTCGCCCGCCATGCCCTGGTGGTATTGCAGGACGCGGAACGGGCACGCTCGGAGCTGGACGCGCTCAAAGGGCTGCGCACCGGTCACGTGGAAATCGCCACCGTGGAAGGGGTCACCTCGGACTTCATGCCCACCATCATTGAACGCGCCCGGGAGCACTTCCCGAAGGTGACCCTGGGCGTGGTCACCCTCGGTTCCCGCGACATTCCCGAAGCCGTAACCAGCGGCGCCGCCGACCTGGGCATGGCCTTCGCCCTGCAACGCAGCACCGGCCTGCGACAGATCATGGTAGGCCGGTTCCGACTCGGAGCCCTGGTGCCGGCTGAGCATCCTCTGGCAAAACGCCACGAAGTCAGCTTCGCCACCTGTGCTGAGTACCCTCTGATCCTGGCCAAGACCGATCTATCGGTATACCACCTGCTCAAGCCGGCCATCGAGCGCGCCGGCGTCGGCGACAAGGGCGTGGTGCAGTCCAACTCGGTGGAACTGGGCAAGGAGCTGGCGCGACGCGGTGTCGGTGTCACCTTCCAGACCCGTATCGGGCTGGAAGCGGAATTGGCCGCCGGCACGCTTCGGCATATTCCTCTCAATGACAATGGCCCGGTTTTCAGTGACCTCGGTATCTATGCCCGTACCGGCCGTTCCCTGCCAGTAGCGGCCGATGCAGTGGCAAGATTGCTGGCCGATGAGCTGGCGGAGCGGGAACTCCGTGAGGCCAACGACATCGGTGAACCCTTGACCGATTGATCCCCGACGCCGCTGCCGGATCGGCATCGGCATGGTCGATATTCTCTTCTTTGGCACCGCCGGGACGCCGCGCAAACTGGCAGGCAAGGATCGTCCGCCAACGAGAGAAGTTCCATGACGAGCACCCTGCAAGCGCAAAAGGTTAATCAGCAGTCACTGCCGATCATCGATATCGGGGCCTTGATCGACGGTGACCAGAAACAACGCCGAACGGTGGCCGAACAACTCAGCGCCGCCTGCCTCGACAAGGGCTTCTTCTACATTCGCAACCACGGTATCGAAGCGCGCTTGCAGGCGCGGGTGTTCGCTGCCGCCAAGGCGTTCTTCGAACAGCCACTGGCGACCAAAAAACAGGTCGACAAAGCGCTTTCGCCCGCCAACCGGGGTTATGAACCGCTGCGCGGCCAGACTCTGGAAGCGGACGCGCCACCGGATCTGAAGGAAGGCTACTATATTGGCCGCGACTTGCCGGACGACCATCCGGCGGTACGCGCCGGCAAGTTCAATCACGGCGCCAACCAATGGCCACGGCAAGCCGGCTTCCGTGAGACCATGGAAACCTACTTCGAAGCCATGAACGAACTCAGCGCGCGGATCATGCAAGGGTTGGCGCTATCACTCTCCTTGCCGGAAGACTACTTCGCTGATTTTTGCCATGAGCCGATGGCGGTCCTGCGTCTGTTGCACTATCCGCCGCAACCGGGCAATCCCGAGCCCGGCGAAAAAGGCTGTGGCGCCCATACCGATTTTGGTGGCATCACCTTGCTGCTACAGGACGACAATCCCGGTCTGCAGGTTTGGGATCAGGCCAGCCAGGGCTGGATTCATGCCGATCCCGTTCCCGGCACCTATGTGGTGAACCTGGGTGACATGATCGCCCGCTGGACCAATGACCGCTATCGCTCGACCCTGCATCGCGTGGTCAACCTGTCCGGCCGTGAGCGTTTCTCCGTGCCGTTCTTCCATTCCGGAAATCCGGACCATCAGGTGCGGTGCCTGCCCAGCTGTCTTGCCCCAGGCGCTTCCCCGAAGTATCCGCCGGTTACCGTCGAACAGCACATGATCGACATGTATCAACGCACCTATAAGTAGCTCAAGTAACTCGATGAACGATGTCATTCTGATTCACGGCGCCTGGGCCGGCGCCTGGGTCTGGGACGCCCTGGTACCCCTGTTGCGTCAGCGGGGATTCCATCCCCACGCGCTGAATCTGCCCGGCAATGGCCACGGTACCGGCACCGCGGAGCAGGTCGATTTCGCGGACTGCGTCGCCTGTGTGGAAACAGCCCTCGATCAGCTCGACGGCCCCGCCTTCCTGGTGGCGCACTCGGGCGGCGGCGTGATCGCCACCCAGGTGGCGGAAAACCGCCCGGACCATATCGCGGGCATCGCCTACGTGGCAGGAATGATGCTGCCCACGGGCACCGGCTTCGCCGACCTGACCCGGCATCTGGTCCAGAGAAATCCCGCCGCCGCCGGCATCGGCCCGCATCTGATCTGGGACCAAAGGCGCCGTTACAGCAAGGTGCCGCCTGCCGCAGGCCGCGACATTTTTTTTCACGACGTCGACGATGCTCCCGCCTGGGCCGCCGCGCGACAGCTCACACCGCAACCAGAAGGTCCTCGCGCTGGTGTCGCGCATTGGACACCTGAGCGCTTCGGTGCATTACCACGCTTGTATGTGGAAGCGCTGCGTGACCGCTCGGTGATCCTGGAGGCACAGCGCTGGATGCAACAACAGGTGCCCGGCGCAGACGTCGCCACACTCGATACAGGGCATGCCCCGCAACTGGCTTCTCCCCAAAAGCTTGGAGAGATACTGGCTGGTTTCTTTCATCGCGTTAACACACGGGACAAGGCATGCCCTTTGCATGGACCACTATAGATAGACGAGGGTGTATCGCCGCACGCGACCCCGGACCCAAAAGGAGTTTTCCATGATCTACCGTTTCAGACGTTACCTTTTGACCGCCGTCTTGGTGAGCATGACGGCGGGCGTTCAGGCGGCGGATAAAATCCGCTGGCTCAACGACTGGTTGCCCGCCGGCGACAAGGCCATCATTTACCTCGCCGTGGAAAAAGGCTTGTTCGCCGCCGAGGATATTGAAGTGGAAATCATGTCAGGGCGTGGTTCCAGCGATGTGGTCACCAAACTGGCCACTGGCGCCGCCGACATGGGAACCGGCGGCCTGTCCGCGCTACTGCAAGCGAAGGCAGGGGCCACCGTGCCAGTAACTGCCGTGCTTTCCGTTTATACCAAACAGCCGGATGCGGTTTTCGTCAGTGCCGATTCCGGCATCGAAACCCTGGACGATTTGAAAGGAAAGAATCTCGCTACCGCCACCTTCTCCGCCTCCAATGTCACCTGGCCCTTGGTCCTGGAAGCCAACGGCATGTCGCCGGACGATGTGCGTGTCACCAAAGTGGATCCCGGAGCCATGGGCCCGATGATGAGTACCGGCCGGGTGGACGGCACCATCAACTGGATCACCAAGCTGCCGGCCTTCAACGCCTTAATGAAGCAAGCCGGCAAGGAGATTCGGGTTTTACCCTGGTCCGATTATGGCTTTGATGGCTATGGCCTCTCGGTGTTTGCATCCGACCGTCTGATCAAGGAAAAGCCGGAGCTGGTCAGAAAGGTACTCACCATTTATCGCCAGGCGCAAAAAATGGCTATTGAAGATCCCCAACAAGCGGGAGCAGCGCTGAAGGCGAAGGTGGCGGAAGTGGACGCGGCGGTGGCCGCCGAGGAGTTTTCCGCCTCCATTCCTTTGATGAAAAACGAAATCAGCGAGCGCGATGGCGCTGGCACTTTCAATCCCTCTCTCCTTGCGACCACCTGGAAGTGGGTCGCCAAAGCCCAGGGGTTACCGGAGGATACGCTGAATCCGGAAGACGCCGTCAGTGGTGACTTCATCAGCAAGTAGGCAAGCACAACATCAAGAAAACGTTTTCATTGCACGCGGGTCCGGGCTTTCCGGCCCGCGTTTTTTTCGCAGCTTAGGATGATGCCGGTCTGGCAACGGCCCGTGCGGAAATCTCTGCTTTTGGCGCGCATGTTGCAACGCTCACACTATGACGGCCACTCCGGATGGCTTTATGGACTCAAACCCGATTCGAGGTTTTCATGGCGCCCCACGACGATAACGACGGCCCGCGACCAAGCATTCGCTTCAACAATGTGGGCCAGGTGTTCACTTCCTCCGATGGCGGCGTCATCAACGCGCTGGACGGCGTCAGCTTCGACATTCACAAGCACGAGTTCATTGCCGTTATCGGTCCTTCCGGCTGCGGCAAATCCACGCTGCTTCGGGTGATCGCTGGCCTGGTACGGCCCACCTCCGGGCGGGCGGAAATCTATGGACTGCCGGTGACCGAGCCCCGCGAGGAAATCGGCATCGTATTCCAACAGCCCACGCTGCTGCCCTGGCTCAATGTGGAGGACAACATCACCTTTCCGATGAAGCACAAGTACGGCCGCGTCACCCTTGAGGAAAAACAGCGGGCGCAGGAACTGTTGGGCACCGTGGGGCTGCGGGACTTCGCCCATAAACGCCCCTCCGAATTATCCGGCGGCATGCAACAGCGGGTGGGCATCGCCCGTGCCCTGCTGCACGACCCGGATATTCTGCTGATGGACGAACCGTTTTCCGCCCTCGACGCCCTGACCCGTGACGAGATGAGCTTCGAACTGCTACGCATTTGGACCGAGCGCCCCAAAACAGTGCTATTCATCACCCACTCCATTCCCGAAGCCCTGCTGCTGGCGGACCGCATCCTGGTAATGTCCGCCCGCCCCGGACGCATTCGCGAGATCATCGACGTGGGCCTGCCACGCCCGCGCACCCTGAAAACCTTGTCGGAGCCCCGCTTCCATGAAATCGCCAACCATATCCGCGGCCAGGTCTTCAGCCATGCGGTCCTCGCCTGAATCCGCCGGGCGCGCGCTTCTGCGACTGCTGGACCGGGGAGCACCGGTCCTTGCCGCCCTGCTTTTGCTGCTGATCTGGGAGCTTGGCTGCCGTCTGCTGGACGTGCCGGTGTATCTGCTTCCCCCTCCCAGCGCCATCGTTGAAGGCGCACTGGCGGTGAGCCCCAGCAGTTGGGGTGGCCATATCTGGGCAACGCTCCGGGTCAGCCTGCTGGGCTATGCGCTGGCGGTGATGATCGGCATTCCGTTGGCGGTGGCTTTGGCCAACAGCCGGCTGCTGTCCCGAACACTCTACCCAATGCTGGTGGTGGTGCAGTCCACCCCCATCGTCGCCGTGGCGCCGATTATCGTGGTGGTGCTGGGCGCCGGAGACGCGCCGCGCATCGTCATTACATTCCTGATCACCTTTTTCCCCATCGTCGTTTCCACCGTCACTGGACTGATGTCGACACCACCTGAACTGCTGGAGCTCTCCCGTTCCCTCGGGGCCAGCCGCTGGCGCGAGATTCGCAACATTCAACTGCCTTTCGCGGTGCCCCATATTTTCTCCGCGCTGCGCATTTCCATCACGCTGGCCATTATCGGCGCGGTGGTGGCGGAATTTGTCGCCGCCGAGAATGGGTTGGGATTTTTCATCGCCTTCTCCACCTCGTTTTTCAAAGTGCCCCAGGCGTTTGCCGCACTGGCCATTCTGGTCACCATCAGCCTGATCCTGTTCCGGCTGGTGGCGATGATCCAGAAATGGTGGTTCCCCTGGAGCCTGCCGAAATCCTGAGCGCGCTTTATCACTCTGCCGTCGCAGCTATTAAGAGATGAATGGGATAACCATGAACACCAATGAAATATCACGGGGACTGGATCACGAGCACTATATACGGCAAAGCTTCCTGGTCGCCGAACGGGCACTGAACGATGGCTGCCATCCATTCGGTGCGCTACTTGTGGATGCCGATGGCGAAATTCTGCTGGAACAGGAGAACGCCTTCCTGCCTCATCATGATATGACCGGACATGCGGAACGGGTGATCCTCACGCGTGCTTCTCAATCTTATTCACCGGATTTTCTTGCCCGGTGCACGCTCTATACCTCCGCCGAGCCCTGCGCCATGTGCGCCGGGGCGGCCTACTGGGCGGGCATCGGACGCGTGGTCTACGGTCTTTCCGAGAAACGACTCAAAGCGATTACCGGCAACCACCCCGAGAATCCGACCCTGGACCTGCCCTGCCGGACGGTTTTCGCCGCCGGACAGCGCTCCGTTCAGGTGATCGGACCACTACTGGAAGAGGAAGCCGCCGCTCTTCACCTGCGCTTTTGGAAAGAAAAGAAAGACTGACCAGTATGTATCTCCGCGTCATTATATCGTCACCTGATTGATCCACAGTGCTCTTCTTTTTCACGGCGCCAGACCTGGTGCCCTGATCTGGAGAGTACTTTTAATGTCATTTCTTTTTTCCCGCGACTCTCGCGTTTCTTTATTGTCGGCCATCACACTCGCCACTTTCCTGAGCGCCTGCGGCGGCTCCGGGGACAGTTCCTCACCCTCTCCGGAACCCACCCCGGAGCCAACTCCAGAACCGCAACCCAGCGGGACCTGGAGCGCCGGCGATCTGCATGTGCATACCTATCAATCCGACGATGCCCAGGTGTCCCTGGAAAGCGTGCTGGACGATGCTTTCACCCGCTACGACCTGGACTGGCTCACCATTTCCAATCATCTGCGCACGTCCTATCGGGATCATGACGGCGCCGAGCTGGGAGAATCCATACCCTTTTATCAGGCGCTCATCGACTACGAAGTGCCTTATCTGAAGCAGGCCCTGGACCAGGACCGCTATCCCGGCGCCTTGATGTACTCCTCTTTCGAGTGGGACATGCCGACCCATGATCACGTCAATGTCGGCATCGGCATGGACGACCCGATGTCCGAGGCCAATCTGCAAGCGGTGGCGGAGTTCGAGTATCTGTTCACCACCCGCGATGCCAGCCTTTTCGATCCCGCTTTGGTGGAAAGCCTGGGCGATCAGCCGCGCGCCAACACTACCCACGAGGACGCCCTCACCGCGTTACGCTGGCTGCGTGACAATCATCCCGACAGCTATATGCTGTTGAATCACCCTTCCCGCTACATGGGCAAATACACCATCGCCCAGATCCGTCAGATGCACGACCTGGCCCCCGATCAGTTCTTCGCCATCGAAGGCATGGTCGGTAATCAGATGGAGCCGGATCGGGGCGGCTACGCCGAGGCCTATACCGAGGAAAACCTCGGTTCGCGCACCTATGGCGGTGTCGACTACCTGGTAGCGAAACTGGGAGGCACCTGGGACGCGCTGCTGGGTGAAGGCCGGCGGATCTGGAACGTGGCCAACTCCGACTACCATTTCACCACGGCGCAGGGCCGATACAGCAGCGGCTATGCCCCTGGCGAGTACGCCAAAACCTATGTCTGGAAGGATGGCGAGGATGCTTCCGCCCTGCTGGACGGTCTGCGCGGCGGCCGTCTGTTCGGCGTTTTCGGTGATCTGATCGACGCACTGGAGTTTCAGGCCGAGAGCACCGAAGGCAGCACGCCGATGGGCGGCACTCTGACGGCGGCCCTGGGCGAACAGGTGACGGTGACCATCCGCTTCCGTAGCCCGCAAACCAATCACTACGAGTATCCGCTGGAAAGCGGCCAGTCCGCCTATATGAAACCGACGGTGGATCATGTGGACCTGATCGTCGGCGATGTCCAGGCGCCCGCGCAACCCGATTCCGCCGATTACCAGTCCGCCAGCAACCCGAGCACCCGGGTTCTGGCCCGCTTCACCGCCAACGACTGGACCGTGGACGAGGACGGTTACAATGTCATCACCCACACTCTCACCGTCACCGGCGATCAGTACCTGCGTCTGCGCGGCACCAATCTGGCGGTCAATGTGCCTGGTCAAATGGAAGACGGCGAGCCGCTGCCGGACGCCAAAGTAGAGGTAGCCAATGACGCCGCCCGCTTTGATGCCATCAACGCCCGCAATTACAACGATCTGTGGTTCTACTCCAACCCTGTTTTCATCACCGTGGAGTGATCCATCCTGGCGAAAGCGGCCGGTGGCCGCTTTCAGCCTTTGCCGTAATCATCCCTGTTAATAACCAGCCATCAAAAAATAGGCTGGAGAACCAATTTCAATACCCGCCCCTCCTCATTTATAATTGCCTCACATTACCTCAAATAAGCTTGCACCGGCGCTCCGGTCTTACCGTGAGCCGCGCCGCGATGTCGCTCATGGAGTTTCAATGAAGCCCTGGATCCGCCGCCTGCTGCCGTTCACGCAGTGGCCCCGTCCCAGCGCACAATCACTGCGCAAGGACGCCTTCGCCGGCATTACCGTGGGACTGGTACTGATTCCTCAAGCCATCGCCTACGCCACTCTGGCGGGCATGCCCCCGGTCACCGGGCTCTATGCCGCGCTGTTGCCCAGTATCGTGGGGATTCTGTGGGGCTCCTCGGCGCTGCTAGCGGTGGGCCCGGTGGCCCTCACCAGCTTGCTGACCTACGCCGCGCTGCACCCTCTGGCCGAACCGGAAAGCGGCCAATGGGTGGTGCTGGCCATTTGGCTGGCGTTGTATGCCGGTCTGATCCAGTTCCTGCTTGGCGCCTTTCGCCTTGGAGTGATCGCTAACTTCATCTCCAACGCCGTGATAACGGGATTCATCAACGCGGCTGCACTGATCATTTTACTGTCTCAAGTGCCGGCCCTGCTCGGCCTGGAGAGCCAGGATTTCAGCACTGCCCTGGCCGGCCTCCAGCGTCATCTGGCCGATGCCGACGCCGCCTGGCTATGGACCCTGGCTTTCGGCCTGGGGTCGATCGCACTGCTGTGGCTGCAAAAACGCTTCGCGCCACGCCTGCCCGGTGTTCTGGTGGTGTGTGTGGTGGGCATCGCCATCAGTGCCCTGTTCGGCTATCAGGCACTGGGAGGGAACGTGGTGGGACTGATTCCCGCCGGTCTGCCCACCCCCCAATGGCCACCCTCCCTCACCCTTGAACAACACCGCGCCTTGCTGCCGGCGGCGGTGATCATCGCCCTGATCAGCTTTACCGAAGCCATGGCCAGTGCCCGCACCCTGCCCAATCCGGACGGCCGCCTTTGGAATCAGAATCAGGAACTGGTGGGCCAGGGCCTGGCCAAGATCACCAGTGGTCTGAGCGGCGCTTTCCCGGTGAGCGGTTCCTTCTCCCGCAGCGCCCTGAATCTCTACGTGGGGGCCACCAGCGGCTGGTCGGCTCTGTTCGCCGCCCTGTGTACACTGGTTTGCCTGCTGTTTTTCACCGGTTACCTGCAACATCTGCCCCGCGCGGTATTGGCGGCGATCATCATTGTGCCGGTACTCAATCTGATCCAGCCGAAGGCCTTTCTGCATCTGTTCCGCACCTCGCGGGACGATGGCGTGGTAGCCGTGGCCACCTTCATCGCCACTCTGATCGCGGTGCCGTACCTGCATTGGGGTGTCCTCACCGGCTTTCTGCTGGCGATGGTGTTCTTTCTTTACCGGCGCGCCCACCCGCGCCTGATTGAGCTGGGGCTGGATCCCGCCGGTACCTTGCGCGATCGTACCCTCAACGGCCTGCCTCCGATCGCGCCGGGGGTATTGTCGCTGCGCCTGGACGCCTCTTTGACCTACATCACCGCGCCGCTAATGGACCGTTTCATCCGCGAACGTCTGCAAAAAGAAACCGATCTCCGGGTTATCCTGATCTGCGCTTCAGCGGTCAACGACATGGACGCCACCGGTGCCGACACCCTGTCCCAGTTGCATCAGGACCTGCAGCGGCGCGGCATCCGGCTGGCCCTGTCCGGGGTGAAAAAGCAGGTGCGCGACCGTCTGGCCCACATCGGCTTGCTGCAACGGCTTGGTGACGACAATCTGTTCGTCAACAATCGCGAGGCGATCGTGGCTCTGACAGCAAAGACGCCCGAGCAAGACTGACCCGGCCGGGAACCCCTCCGGCCCGCTGGCGTCCAATCTTCCGTGAAGCCACAGGGAGAAGCCTCATGCGCCTGCTTATCGCCCTCCTGGCGGCCGGCCTGCTGACCGCCGGCCCGGTTCACGCGGACGGCTACGACTACATCCGCGGCGATGACGTCTACGAGGAAGACTACAATTACGGCCTCGACTACGAAGGCCTGAGCAGCACTCCGCGTACCCGCCTGCAGAACGATGATTCCGGCTCTCTCGAGGAGAACCCCATGGAAAAACACAAGCTGGAAATCAACGATATGACCGGCACCAAGAGCCAGGACCAGCCTCGAAACACCGCCAAGCCATTTTCCTCACCGAAGCGGCATGAGCCGCCCAAGCTCGACCTGCCGGTGCCGGGACGCTGACCAGGAGCAGGCTCCGGTCACGTTCCCGACGTTTTCAACCTGACAAACCCGCCGCTTTTGGACAACATAGACCGGGATCATGAGAAGGGACGCCGCCGGCATCGCCGGACGGAACGGGTACGCCATGAAACGCTTTTTTCTTTCGCTGCTGGGTCTGGCCGTCATCGTGGTGCTGGGAACACAACTGTGGTTCCTCGGCCAGGTACTGTATTTACGTGCCTACAACCCGCAAAATACCGCCTTCATGGAACGGTCCCGCCAACACGGCACGGTGCAGTATCTGTGGCGTGATTACGATCAGATCGCCACGGACCTGAAACGGGCGGTGCTGGTCTCCGAGGATGCCCGTTTCGTTGAGCATATCGGCTTTGACTGGCGCGGAATCCGCCACGCCATCGAGCGCAACCGCAAGGCGGGGCGCCCGGTGGCCGGGGGGTCCACCATCACCCAGCAGTTGGCCAAGAACCTGTTCCTGAACAGTGACCGCAGCTACTGGCGCAAAGGCCAGGAGGCGCTGATCGCGCTGATGCTGGAAGCGACCATGTCCAAACAGCGGATCCTGGAGCTGTATTTGAATACCGCCCAATGGGGCAACCGGATTTTCGGTGCCGAAGCCGCCGCCCGGCATTACTTCGGCATCAGCGCCGCGTCCTTGGGGCCGGCGCAGGCGGCGCAACTGGCGGCGATGCTGCCGCGCCCCAGCTACTACGACGTGCGTGGTGTCACCGATTACGTTCACCAGCGCACCCAGTGGATACAAAACCAGCTCCCGCTGGTGGCCTTGCCAGACCGGAGCTGAACAAAACGGGGCGGTTGGTATCTCACCATCACGCACCCACGGGTTCGAACCCGGCGTTCGATTCGACTAGAGATTCAAGACAGAATTTGGAGAGCTTCCTATGAAAGCAATCGGGCTCGTGCTGCCCCTGGTAGCGCTATTGGCTGCCTGTGACGACAGCCCCTCCCCCGATGCCCCCGCTGCGCCGCAACCGCAGCCCGAGCAAGCCAGCCCAGCCCCCGAGCCGGCCGCCGTGAAACGGGACAGCATCAGCGGCGCCTGGCGCCCCGACGGTGACAAGGCAACACGCATCCTGGTACTGGCCGAGGACGGCGAATTGTTTCTGGTTGGCGACAGCAAGCACCAGGGGTTGAGCTGGGAACGCCGCGACGATCAACTGATCCTGCGCTACCTGAATGGGCAGGATAACGTCAACGAAGCCACCCTGAGCGTGGCCCTGGAGCAGGACACACTGACCCTGGAAGGCCAGGAGGGAGAGCAGGACGAAAACCTCCCTTACACCGGTGTGTATCAACGGGATAGCGAAGCGGTGGAAGAGATCGCCGGCGAAATCACCTTCGCCAGCGATACCAAACTGCCCCCGCAAGCGGTGCTGGCCGTGACCTTGATGGACGCCAACCGGACCCCCTTGCTGCAGCGCCTGGTTCACTTGCGGGACAGTCCGCAGCCGTTCCATCTGTACCTGGCCAAGGGGCGCCTCAAGGCCGGCACCGACTATGCGGTCAATGCCCGGGTCATTGTCGACGGCGGCGTCGTCATGAACACCGGGGACGCGCCTTTGCAGCGGGATGGTGAGGGAAACCTCGACACCTTGGCCCTGACCGCCCACGACAGCGGCCCGGCGCCGGTCAGTCTGGTCGGCCGCTACCTCTATCACGACGGGCAGGCCATCTTCACGCCGTGTAACAGCGACCGGCGATTGACGGTGGCCGGCGCCATGGCCGACGCCCTGACCAAGGCTTATCAGCAGGCGGGCCTGGAACCCATGGCTCCCCTGTTCATGGAACTGGACGGGACCCTGGAAAAACGGCGCGGCCAGGAGGCCGGCACGCAGGTGGATGCCCTGGTGGTTCGCGACTATCGCAACGTGGGAGAACCCGAGCAGTGCGAGCAACCCTCCGCCCAGCTCACCAACACCTACTGGAAGCTGATTGACGTGAACGGCCAGTCCGCCCCGCCCCCTGGTGAAGGCCAGAACCAGGTCCATTTGATCCTCGCCAGTGACAAGACCGTCAAAGGCGACACCGGTTGTAACCGGCTCACCGGCGGCTTCACCCTGGACGGCGACAACCTCAGCTTCGGAGAGCTGGCCACCACCCGGCGCGCCTGCGCCGGAGACAATGTCTCCGGCGCCTTCCTCGCCAGTCTGGAGCAAACCCGGGGCTTTCGGATCGATGGTGAGCGGCTTAGTCTCTACGACCAGGAACACCATCTGCTGGCGGTGTTCACCGCGGAGTACCTGTAACCGGAACTGAGAGGCTGGTCATGCGCATCCATTACCTGACCCATGTGCCCTTCGAGAAGCTGGGAGCCATAGAACCCTGGCTGGCCTCCAATGGCGCGCGCATCACCGCCACCCGCCTTTATCACGGTGAAGAGCTGCCCGATCCGGATGACCTGGACGCGCTGATCGTCATGGGCGGGCCCATGAGCGCGGACGATGAGCACCGCTACCCCTGGCTGGCGGACGAGAAGCGTTTTATCCGCGCCTGCATCGATCGCGGCCACAAGGTGCTTGGTATCTGCCTGGGAGCCCAACTGATCGCCCGCGCGCTCGGGGCCAGGGTGCATAAGAATCCGGACAAGGAGATCGGCTTTTTTCCGGTACAGAGCACCGAGTTGGGCCGCCAGCACCCGCTGGGCAGCCTGTTCAACGATGCACCCGCGGTATTTCACTGGCACGGTGATACGTTCGAAATCCCCGACGGCGCCCTGCATCTGGCACGCAGTTGGGGATGCGAGCATCAGGCCTTCAGCTACGGTGAAAACGTCCTGGCCCTGCAATTTCACCTGGAAATGGGCGAGGACAACGCCCGCACCCTATGCCAGGAATGCGCGACCGACCTGAGCCCCGGCCCCTGGACCCAGAGCGCCACGGAAATCCTCAGCATGCCCCAGGTATTCACCGCCAATCAGCGGTTGCTGTCGGTGTTGCTGGGGCGTTTTTTCGATATCGGCTCGGATTAATTGGGTTTTCTATATTCATGGATAGTTAGGTTTGAATAAGACAGCACTTTCAACCTCCGGCGGCCCTGCCACCCACCGCGCAATAAAATCAATCAGTCGTGACTTGAAATGGTTAAATGAGCGGACCTGGCCATTGGCCAGTATGGTTCTTGTCCTGGCCGTACTGGGGCTTTATGGCTATATCGTCCACGAAAAAGTCCCACTAAGCTTATTCTCACCCGGAATCATTACTGGGTTACCGGCCTTATTTGTATTTCAGTTGCTGGCGATTACCCTCATCGTTGCAATGATTCTTTCTCCTGCACTCTTTCTGTATTCAGAGCTACCAAAAGTCAGAGTTCCTTCCAGAAAGAAAAGGCTTCTACTAGCGACCAAGCGGAGTCGATTTCAGAGTATAACGGGAAGAGCGAAACTACTCTTTCAGAAACATCCTTTTGCTCTAATCTGGTCGATGGCCTCACTATTGTCATGCGTCATATGGTTGGCAACCGTATACAAACTTCTCGCTCTAGAACCAAATTCGGAAGATGGAACCCGAATCACTACGTCAGGTCTGCTCCTCGTCTTCGCTACTTTTTTCCTAACCACCCTGGTAGCCATTATATTACGAACCAGGAAAAGCATAACTCATGCTTTTTTTATAAGTCTCTTCAGCAGCCTATTTCAAATCCTGACTTTTTTTATCTTTACCCTTCCCGCATTAGCGATTTCGGAAAGCAGTATCCAACAAGGACCCAATGATCAAAGAATCTCTCTAATTAGTACTTTTTTCATTGCCTTGATACTCACTCAAATCCTTGGCGCCATTTTCATAGGTACGTTGTCAAAAAATAAGCAGCCGATCGCCACTAGCACTTTCGCTGCGCTGGCATTGATGACTTTATCCCACACCATTCTTCAACCGGTGGGGTCGGCATTAACCGCCAATGCTCTACAAATCTCCGCCTCCGGCGCCAGGGCCTGTGCAATTTTTGGTTTGAACACTCAGCTTTCTGTTCTAGATGATATACGCGCCACCCCCATCACGAGCATTCCATTGAAAATTCTGACGGAAGCGGACAGCCAATATGTGGTACGCCCACACGGCACAAGCTCAAAAAAGACCTACTTCGTCCCCACCGAGGCGGTTGCCTGGATTGATGATTGCTCGCCACCAAATCCAGGCGAAAAAGATGATGGAAGCGAGGGAGAGCCCGGAGAGAAGAAGGACAAAACCGATCACCAGCCACAAGAACAGGACCGGTGATCGGAAACGAATGGGAAGGGGCAGGCTCGCGATGCCAATCTCAGGCGCTTTTCCGCGCCTGAGCTTCGGCCATGCGGCCAGCGGCGGACAGGATCGCCTGCAGGGCAGCGGCGGTGGTGTCCGCGGCCAGCGCCACGGCACTTTGTGTGTGGCCGCCAACCTGCACCCGGACACAGGCCATGGCATTGGCTTCGGTGTTGTCGCCCAAGGAATACTCATCGAACGCTTCCACCTGCAACTGCCACCCTTGACGGCGATTGAGTGCCTCCACCAGAGCGCCAACGGCACCTTCGCCGCGGCCGGACAGTACCGTCACCGGTGAACGCTCATCGCCAATGCTGATCTGCGCCTGCACCCCTTCTTCGCCGCGATGCAGGTCATAGGAACGCAGGGTCCAGCCATTCGGCACTTCCAGATAGTCACTGTTGAAGCGCTGATGTACCCGGCGGCTATCGATCTCACCACCGTCTTCCTCGGCATCACTCTGTACCAGTTTCGCCATTTCCTGCTGCAGCCAGCGCGGCAGGCTGATGCCGTAGTCCCGCTCCAGCACGTGCGTCACGCCGCCTTTACCGGACTGGGAATTGATCCGCACCACTTCCTCATAGCGCCGGCCCAGATCCGCCGGATCAATGGGCAGATAAGCCACACGCCAGATGTCACCAGGCTTGTACAGGCCGAGACACTTACGGATGGCATCCTGATGGCTGCCGGAAAAGGCAGTGAACACCAGGTCACCGGCGTACGGATGACGAGGATGCGTGGGGATATCAGTGATCTCCTCCACCACCTGCACGATTTCCTTCATCCGTGAGAAATCAATTCCGGGATCGACCCCATGGGTATAGAGGTTCATGCCGCAGGTGACCAGATCCATGTTCCCGGTGCGCTCGCCATTACCCAGCAAGGTGCCTTCCACCCGGTCGGCGCCGGCCATCATCGACAGCTCGGCGGCGGCCACGCCACAGCCACGGTCGTTATGGGTATGGACGCTGATCAGCACATGCTCCCGATAGCGGATATTTTCATGCACGATCTCCACCTGATCGGCGAACACATTCGGCGTGCTCACCTCCACCGTGGCGGGCAGGTTGATGATCACCCGCTGTCCCTGATCCGGGCGCCATACCTCATTCACGGCATCGATCACCTCAACGGCGAAATCGGTCTCCGTGGCACTGAAAGTCTCCGGCGAGTACTCAAAACTCCAATGGGTCTCCGGCTGCCGCGCCGCCATGTCACGCACCCAGGTGGCGGCCTGCACGGCGATGGCCTTGCAACCTTCCTTGTCCACATTGAACACCTGATCGCGGAACGTCGGCGAGGTGGCGTTGTAAATGTGAACAATGGCGTTCTTGGCGCCACGTACCGCTTCGAAGGTGCGCTCGATCAGCTCGTGCCGTGATTGGGTGAGCACCTGGATATGGACATCGTCCGGCACCAGGTCTTCCTCGATCAGGGCACGGCAGAAATCAAAATCAATCTGGCTGCCGGACGGGAAACCCACTTCGATTTCCTTGAAGCCCACTTCCACCAACAGCTTGAAGAAACGCTTTTTCTGCGCCACCGACATGGGTTTGATCAGCGCCTGGTTGCCATCACGCAGGTCGACCGCGGCCCATAGCGGCGCCTGCTCGATGCGGCGGCTCGGCCACTTGCGATCCGGTTTGTCGACGGTGACGAAAGGACTGTATTTGCGATGATCGAAACTCATGAAGTGACTCCAGTTGATACCCTGGTAAGGGAAGCCCGCTTTTTGGGTTCTGGGGGCCCGCCAGGCAGGCCCTCTGTCGTTCTCCGGGATCACCGGCCAACGCGGATCCGGGTACGACCACCGCCGGGTAGGGCGGGGCCGCTTCCGGTGTCGCCCGGACTTGTGACCCGTGACGACAAGAGACAGTTTACGTAGACAACCAGGCAATGTGCTTGCTTTTTTCCCTCAATTTTCGAATATTGAGCAATATTATCTCGAAAATCATTCGAAAATAGACAGGAATCGTCACACCAATGGAAAAACCGGCAAATCTGGACCGTACCGACGTCCGCATACTGCGAGCTCTCCAGGAAGACGGAGGTCTCACCAACCAACAACTGGCTGAGCGGGTCGGCCTGTCCCCCTCACCCTGCTCGCGCCGGGTACAAAAGCTGGAAGCGGCGGGGATCATCCTGCGGCGGGAAACGGTGCTGGATCCCCGGAAGCTGGGTCTGGATCTCACCGTCATGATTCAGGTCAGCATGGATCGCCACATTCCGGAGCGCTTCGCCAATTTCGAGGCCACCGTGTCGCGGTACCCGGAAGTGCAGCAGTGCTATCTGGTCACCGGCCAGGAAGCGGACTACCTGCTCAAGGTGGTGGTGCCGGACATCGACCACTATCAGAACTTTCTGCTCAACAAGGTGACCCGCATCGAGGGTGTCAGCGGCGTGCACTCCAGCTTCGTGATGCGGCGGGTGATCGACACCAGTGCCCTGCCTCTGGACTATCTGTAGGGCGGCCAGCGGGGGTAGCATGGGGACGTATCCACGCGGGAGGGCGTATGAAGCTGATCACCGTGACCGATATGCAAGCCCTGATCCGGCGCGTCGGCCTGGAACCTTTCCTGGCGCTGGCCGTGGATGCCATCGAGGACTATCTGCGCCGCTGGCCGGAGTTACAGCTCTCTCCCCGCCACGCCTTCCATTACCCTTTCGGCGTTACCGAACTGATGCCCTGCGCCGATGACCGGCTCTATGGCGTCAAATATGTGAACGGCCACCCGGGCAACCCGGCGCGGGGCAAACTCAGTGTCACTGCCATCGGCCTGCTGGCCGACGTGCCCAGCGGCTATCCGCTGATGATCAGTGAGATGACCTTGCTGACCGCGGTGCGGACCGCCGCCGTGGCGGCCCTGGCCGCCGGCCTGTTGGCGCGGCTGGAAAGCCAGCGGGTGGCGTTGATCGGCTGCGGCGCCCAGTCGGAATTCCAGGTGCTGGCCCTGGCCAGCCGCCTGCCGGTGACGGAGGTCAACTACTTCGACATCGACGGCACCGCCATGGACAAATTCGCCGGCCATCTCGGCCACCGTTTCCGGCTGCGGCGGGGACAGGACATCGCCGATACGCTCCGTGACGCCGATGTCTGGATCACCCTCACCGCCGCCAAGCAACACCAGTCCCTGATCGACGAAGCACTGCTGCGTCCCGGCGTCCACATCAACGCCATGGGCGGCGACTGCCCGGGTAAAACGGAACTGTCACCAGAGGTGATACGCCGTTGCAAAACCGTGGTGGAGTACCGGCCGCAAAGCGAACAGGAAGGCGAGATCCAGCAAACCGGGGCTGCCAGCGTCCATGCTGAATTATGGGAAATCCTCACCAATCAGCGCTCCGGCCGTGACACTGATGATGAAATCACTCTGTTCGATGCCGTGGGCATCGCCGTGGAAGACCTGGCGGTGCTGGACCTGGTAGCACGGTTGGCGGAGCGATACGACATCGGTAGCGAGGTGACCCTGGTACCGGATCTGGCCGATCCGAAGGACTTGTTTTCATTGGTGGCGGGCGGTTGACGAGGCCTCAGGCCCACCCCCGCCGACGGCCGCCGCGGGACCACCACCAGGCGCCAACCAGATCCGCCAATAGCCGCTGGGTGCGGCCGGCACGATCCAGCGACGGGTAGAACTCGGCGATTTCCAGGATCCGGCAGCGATCCGGATCCACCCTCCGGCACAACGCCTGACACAAGGCGGGACCATTGAGCCCCCCGACCACCGGCGTGGCCACCGCCGGCGCCTGGCGCGGATGGATAGCGTCAAGATCGATGCTGATTCCATAGTGCTCGCAGTGCCGCTCCAGGTGATCCAGCGCTCCGTCCAAACCCCCGTCGATGCCGTCGCGGCGCACCCGGGCCGCCTGAATCACGCGGACCTTCAAGCGCGCCATGGCTTCCTGTTCGGCACGCTCATAACTGCGCACCCCGAACAGACACAGTGCTTCCGGCCGCAACCGGCAGCGGCCGGGCATCAGCGCCGCCAGAGGCGGATCCGCCAGCCCCAACAAGGCCGCCAGCGGCATGCCATGCACATTGCCCGAAGGGGTGGTCATGAAGGTATGGCAGTCCAGATGAGCGTCGATCCACAGCAGTCCGAAGCGGCGCTCACCGACCGCCGCCATGGCGGCGTCCCACACCGCCATGGCATTGGCGTGATCGCCGCCGAGCACGAACAATGGCCGGCCGCTGCTCAGTTCGTTGTACACGCCGTCTCGAAGTCTGTTCAGGTATTCGGCCAGGGCGGGCTGGCCGGACGCCTTGTCCGGTGGCGTTAAACAGCCGCGCCAGTCCAGCGTAAGACCATGGCGCCGCCGCAGTCTTCGCCACAACGGCGTCAAGCGGATATCTCCAGGCCGCCAGGGCCTTTCCGGTCGCCGTCCACCCAGATAGGACGGCGCCGCCAGCGCGGGTAATGACAACATGGCCAATCCTCGCCGAAACCGCCCGTCGCGGTTATCCTCAAAACAGACGTGACTCTTTCCGCACGCCCCGTTGCCATCAGCATACCCCCGTTGATGGCTTCATGGAGAGCCTGGAGATCGACACCATGATCCCACCGCTTGCCGACCTGCCCGACCCCCGCCCCGACCTGGCCCCGTTGCGGGCGCTTCATCTGGCGGATCAGAACATCCTGATCGCCGATCTGTTGCCCGCTCTGAGGCTCGCCGAAACGGATCGGCAGGCCATCGCCGCCGAATGCCAGTCTCTGGTGGAGGCGGCCCGCGCCGCCCGCCCGGCCCTGTTCGAACAGTTCCTGCACAGCTGGCGCCTGAATTCCCGCGAGGGCCGTCTGCTGCTGACAATGGCGGAGGCCTTGTTACGCATTCCCGATGCCGATAACGCCAACGACCTGATTCACGATCTGCTCACCCGTGGCGACTGGAGCCTGCCGGACGACGACGCCCCGGCGTTGATACAGGTCGCCGCCCGCGGCCTGTCCCTGTCAGCCCGCTGGCTGGAGCAGGATGAAAGTCTTCCAGATGCCTGGCATGGGCTGCGCCGGCGCCTTGGTGATCCACTGTTCCGCCGCGCCCTGGTACAAGGCGTGCAATTGATCGCGCGCCAGTTCGTGCTCGGCGAAACCCTGCCACAAGCTCTGCGGCGCCGCGATCCATCGCTGCGTTATTCCTTCGACATGCTCGGCGAGGCGGCGCAGAGCGACGACGAAGCGGAGCACTACCACCGCCAGTATCGCCAGGCCATCGAGGCCCTCGCCGGCCAGGCCCCGGACCTGCCAGTACTGGCCCGGGATGGCATTTCCATCAAGTTATCCGCGCTCCATCCCCGCTTCGAATTCGCCCAGTGGGCCACGGTACGGGAGCAACTGTGGCCCCGCTTGCGGGATCTGGTGTCCCGCGCCGCCACCATCGGCATTCCGGTAACCCTGGACGCGGAGGAGGCGGACCGCCTGGAGATCGCTCTGCGCCTGTTCGGGCAAGCCCTCACCCTGCCGGAAGTTGCTGATTGGCAGGGGCTGGGCGTGGCGGTGCAGGCCTATCAAAAAAGGGCGCCGGCGGTGATCGACTGGCTGGCCGATCAGGCGCGCGAACATAATCTGAAATTGCCGGTGCGCCTGGTGAAAGGGGCGTACTGGGACACCGAGATCAAGCTGGCGCAACAGCAGAGCCTGTGTGATTACCCGGTCCATACCCGTAAAGTGCATACCGACATCAGTTACCTGGCCTGCGCCAAACGGCTGCTGTCCGAACCGACGTGTTTTTATCCGCAATTCGCCACGCACAATTGCCATACCCTGGCCTGGCTGCATCATCATCTGGACGGCTGCAGCGGCGATGTTGAATTCCAGCGACTGGCGGGCATGGGCGAAGCCCAGCACCGGGTCTTCGTTGAACGGCACGGCTATCCACTTCGCCTGTACGCCCCCGTGGGCCCATTTAGTACGCTGCTGCCCTATCTGGTCCGGCGTCTGATGGAAAACGGCAGCAGCCAGTCCTTCGTCAATTTGCTATTGGATGAACACATCGCCGCGGAACAGTTGGCGGTGGACCCTACCCTGAACTGGCGCCCTGCCCGGGAACAACCACAGGAATTGCTACCACCACCAGAACGGTTCGCGCCCCGCCGGGTGCCGACGCTACCGTCACTGACCGACCCTGACGTTCTGCATTCATTACGGCAATCCCTGCACCGGTGGTCCGGTCACCGCTGGCGCGCCGGCGCGTCGAACAATCAGCCCCGGCCTCGCCACAGCCCCGCCGACGGCCGCGAACTCGGAGAAGTTTTCCTTGCCGACGTTGACACGGTCCATCAGGCCTATGCCCAGGCGCGGGAGGCCTTCGTGGATTGGAGCCATCGGCCAGTGTCGGAACGAGCGAACATCGTGCGACGTTTCGCCGGTTTGCTGGAACAGCATCAGCCGGAACTGCTTTATTTGCTCATGCTGGAAGGGGGCAAGACCTTCGCCGACGCCTTCGCCGACTGGCGCGAAGCCCATGACTTCTGTGGCTACTACGCGCAACAGGCGGAGACACTGCAGGGAACACCGCTGGTCCTGGAGCATGTCAGCGGTGAGGCCAACCAACTGACCTGGCATGCCCGTGGCGTCTTCCTTTGCATTAGTCCCTGGAATTTTCCGCTGGCGATTTTTTGCGGGCAGGTTCTCGCGGCGCTGGTCAGTGGCAACACCGTACTGGCCAAGCCGGCTTCCGACACACCCTTCATCGCCTGGCGGGCGGTGCAACTGCTGCACGAGGCGGGCGTGCCAGAGGCGGCGCTGCATTTCGTCGGCGGCGAGGCCAGCCAAATCAGCGACGCCCTGCTTAACGATTCTGCCCTCGCCGGAGTGGCGGTGACCGGCAGCACCGCCACCGCCAAACACATCGAACGCGCCCTGGCCGCCCGTGACGGTCCCCTGCTGCCGCTGATCGCCGAAACCGGCGGACTCAATGTCCTCATCGCCGACAGTTCCGCGCTGCCGGAACAACTGGTGCGGGATGTGCTGACCAGCGCCTGCACCAGCGCCGGTCAGCGCTGCTCCGCCCTGCGGGTGCTGTTGGTGGAGGACACCTTGCTCGACCGCCTGTTGCCCAAGCTCGAAGGCGCCATGGCGTCGCTGAAAATGGGCCATCCCGCCTTGCTGGCCAGCGACGTGGGGCCGGTCATCAACGCCGGCGCCCGCGATCAACTGGAACAGGCCCGCGCCGGGTTGCGCCGCCACGCTCGCTGGAGCGCGGTCACGCCGGAAGTTGACCCGGCTCTTGGCGCACAGGGATTCTACGTGGCGCCGGAAGCGGCGCTGGTGGACTGGGAACACCTGCCTGAAGAAGAAATTTTCGGGCCACTGCTGTACATCGCCGCCTGGCGTCACGATGAGCGGGACAAAGTGATCGACTACATCGAGCGCACCGGCTACGGCCTCACCCTGGGCATTCACAGCCGCATCCAGGCGCACATCGCTGACTGGGTGGAGCAAGTCCGCGTCGGCAACCTCTACATCAACCGCAACCAGATCGGCGCCGTGCCCGGCTGCCAGCCGTTCGGCGGTGAACGCCTCTCCGGCACCGGCTTCAAGGCCGGCGGCCCGCACTATCTGATGCGCTTCTGCACCGAGCGGGTGACCACCGAGAATCTGTCAGCCCTGGGTATCGACCCGGACCTGGTGAATCTGGGGGAGGCTCCTTAAACTGACCTCATGAGCGACACCAAAACCCTGCTGATCGTGGCCCATGCGCCCTCGCCCAATACCCGCAAACTGGTGGACGCCGCCCTGCGCGGCGCCGGCCATGACGACATCGAGAATGTCCGCGCGATCTGGAAACCGCCGCTGGAAGCCGGCCCCGATGACGTCATGGCCTGCGATGCCATTCTGCTCGGCACCACCGAGAATCTGGGCTATATGAGCGGCGCACTGAAGGATTTTTTTGACCGTACCTATTACGCCGTACTGGAACACAAACAGGGACTGCCTTGCGCGCTTTACATCCGCGCCGGCCACGACGGCACCGGCACCCGCCGCGCCATCGAATCCATCGTCACCGGCCTGCGCTGGAACTGGGTGCAGCCACCACGGGTCTGCCGAGGCGATTGGCAGGATGCCTTTGTGGAGCAGGTGGAAGAACTGGGGCTGTATCTGGCCGCCGGTCTGGACAACGGGATTTTCTGATTCGCCTCCAAACGAAGCCCCCGCTGGGGGAAGCCAGTCTGATGGCGAATCGCCCCTGCCTGCCCTCTACCCGGGCACCAGGTATATTTCCATGAGAAATAATTCGTCATTCTGAAAATTGATTTGAGAAACATCACACTCAAATTTACCGTTTCAACACCGCTTTTCAGACTTGGAACACCGCATTCCAGCGCCGCCTTCGCTGGTCGGTACCGACCGCATGTCTGACTGTTTTTAATGTCAGAGCAAACCGCCTTTGAAGGAGTAATCGCCAATGACCAATACGGCTACAACCGTCAGTGAGTCGCTCGATTCCCGGCGTTCGGTCCGCGCCTTCCAGGACCGGCCGGTGGACGGCGCGCTGCTGCGCACCGTGCTTGAGAAAGCCAGCCGGGCACCATCTGGCGGCAATCTCCAGCCCTGGCATCTTTATGTGATCGGCGGTGAGCGCATGGCGGCGCTCAAAGCAGTAATGCGCCAACGCCTGGAGCAGGCCCCCGGCGGAGAAGACCGTGAATACGACGTTTATCCTCCCAATCTGATTGCCCCCTACCGGGACCGGCGTTTTCAGGTCGGCGAGGACATGTATGGCCTGCTTGGCATTCCCCGCAAGGACAAGGCGGCACGGTTACGCTGGTTCGCCAACAACTTCCAGTTCTTCGGAGCGCCGGTGGCGCTGTTCTGCTACGTGCACCGCAGCATGGGTCCGCCGCAATGGTCGGACCTGGGCATGTACCTGCAATCTGTGATGCTGCTGCTGCGCGAAGCGGGTCTCGACAGTTGCCCGCAGGAGTGCTGGTCGCGCTATCCGCAAACGCTGGGGACGTTTTTCCAGGCCCCGGACGAGTGGATGCTGTTCACCGGCATGGCCATCGGTTACCGGGATGAGAGCGCCGACGTGAACCGGCTTCGCACCCAGCGGGCACGATTGGATGACATCGCGGAATTCCACGGCCTCTGACTATCCCGGCGTAACCGGCGGGCCAGGGTCCGGGCCTGGCCCCGGAGCCGACCAATCACTGATATAACAAACTGATACCGTGATCATAAGGACACCGAATGTATTCCTTCAGCGACACCTCTCTACAACTCCAGGATCGGCTCGTTCGCTTCATGGACGATTATATCTATCCCAACGAACGGGCCCACGCCGAACAACTGGATCACGCCGACAACCGGTTTGCCCCGCTCCCCCTGATAGATCAATTAAAGGACAAGGCCAAGCAGGCCGGGCTATGGAATTTGTTCGTTACCCCGGAATTGAGCCACTTCGCCGACCACCCCGGACTGAGTCATTTTGATTACGCGCCTTTGGCTGAAATCATGGGCCGTGTGCTGTGGTCACCGGAGGTATTCAATTGCAATGCCCCGGATACCGGGAACATGGAAGTGTTGATGAAGTACGGCAACGCCGACCAGCAGGCAACATGGCTGACACCGCTGCTGAACGGCGACATTCGTTCCTGCTACTGCATGACCGAACCCGACACGGCGTGCTCGGATGCCACCAACGTACAGCTGCAAATCCGGCGTGATGGCGACGAATGGGTGCTCAATGGCCGCAAGTGGTTCATCACCAACGCCTTCCATGAACGCAGCAAGATTCTTATCGTCATGGGCAAATCCGATCCCGACAACCCGAACCGGCACCAACAGCAAAGCCAGGTGCTGGTGCCCAAAGAAACGCCCGGCGTGGAGCTGGTCCGTCCGCTCAGCACCCTGGGCTACGACGACGCGCCTCTCGGCCACGCCGAGGTTCATTTCAATAATGTTCGCGTACCGCTGGGCAATATGTTGCTCGGTGAAGGACGCGGTTTCGAAATTGCCCAGGGGCGTCTGGGACCGGGCCGCATCCACCATTGCATGCGCCTGATCGGTGTCGCTCAGCGTTCTTTGGAACTGGCTTGTCAGCGTGCGGAGTCCCGTGCCACCTTCGGCCGTCCGCTCAGCCAGCATCAGTCCGTGCGCGAGGATATCGCCCGTTGTTTTTCGGAAATCGAGATGGCGCGTTTGCTCCTCCTGAAAACCTGTCGGCAGATGGATCAGCATGGTACTCAGGGAGCGCTGGATCTGATCGCCGCCAGCAAGACCACCGTGCCCCGGCTGGTGCAGAACATCATCGACCGCTGTATGCAAATCCACGGTGCCGGTGGCCTTACCGCCGATTACTGCATGGCGGAAGGCTTCAACTACGCGCGCTGGTGCCGGCTCGCCGACGGTCCCGACCAGGTTCACGAAATGACCCTGGGCAAAACCATCATCCGCCGTTACGCCGATCAGAACGGAGCGGCCTCATGAGCCCCGTTGCCGATCGCTTGTCACTGAAAGGCAAGACCGCGTTGGTCACCGGCGCCTCCAGCGGTCTTGGCGCGCACTTTGCCCGGGTGCTGGCTCTGGCCGGCGCCCGCGTGGCCGTGGCCGCCCGGCGTACCAGCGCCCTGGAGCGACTGGTCAGAGAAATTGGCGATAATAACGGCGAAGCTTATGCCGTCGCCATGGACGTTACCGATCCGGCCAGCGTCACCGACGCCATTGATGGTATCGAAGCACATTGGGGAGCGGTGGATATTCTGATCAACAATGCCGGTGTGGCCGATCCCGGGCGCTTCCTCAAGATCGACCAGCCCCGTTGGGACTTTGTCATCGAAACCAATTTGAACGGCGTCTGGCGCGTGGCCCATGAAATAAGCCGGCGGCTGGTATCCCGATCCCTGCCCGGCGCCATCGTCAATGTGGCATCCATTCTCGGCCTCCGGGTCGGTATCGGACAAAGCAGCTACAGCGCGTCCAAAGCCGCGGTGATCCAACTGACCCGGGCCATGGCACTGGAACTGGCGGAACAGGGCATCCGCGTCAACGCCCTGTGTCCCGGTTATTTCGAAACCGAGATGAACCAGGATTATTTCGCCACCGAGCAAGGCAAGCGGTATATCGGGCACACCCCCGCCGGCCGGCTCGGCCAGGTATCGGAACTGGACGCGCCATTGTTGCTGCTGTGCAGCGACGCCGGCAGTTTTGTCAACGGCGTGGCATTAGCGGTCGACGGCGGCCATCTGCTCAAATCGCTGTGATCCGGGAGGCGGCATGTCCAATACGATTCACACTGTTACAGAAGCGCACTTTCACCATGCGCGCAATCAGTACCCTCAGGACTGGCGGCGATTGGCAAATTATCTCCACGGCCAGGGACTGGACTTCGATAGCGATATCCCGCCCCGCCAATTCGCCACCGGTTTCGGCAACCTCAATTATCTGATTCGCCTTGATCAGCAATGGGCGGTGCTTCGCCGCCCGCCCCCGGGACCAATACCGCCTGGCGCCAATGACATGGCCCGTGAAAGTCTGATCCTGTCCCGGCTTCCAAAGGCTTACCCGCTGGCACCACGGGCCTTACATTATTGTGAGGACAGCGAGGTGCTGGGCGCCCGGTTCTTCATCATGGAATACCGGCCCGGCCTCAGCATCGGCGGGCAGATCCCGGAAACGATCCGGCAAAACTGGCGCGGCGAGGTCCCGCTGGGATCGCATCTGGGCACCCTGTTGATTCGCCTTTTGGCGGACCTGCATGCCGTTCCTCCCGAGCGTGTTGGTCTGGACCAGTTGGGCAAACCGGACGGTTTCATTCAGCGCACCCTGACCGGCTGGGTCGAGCGGGCCCGGTTGGCCTGGAGCAACCACCCGCCGGCGGATCTGATCCGGCTGATTGAATGGCTGCAACAGCGGATACCCGCGGATCAAGGTCATTGTTTTATCCACAATGATTTCAAACTCGACAACGTGCTGCTTCGTGAACACGACCTGTCACCAGTGGCGGTGATCGACTGGGACATGGGCACACGGGGCGCCCCGCTCTATGACCTGGGGGTGCTCCTCAGCTACTGGACCGAGCGCGACGACCCGCCCTGTATGCACGCCCTGAATCAAATGCCCACCGCCGGTGACGGCTTCCCCGGCCGCGAACAAGCCGCCACTCTCTACCAGAATCTGACCGGGACCACACTGACATCCCTGACTTATTTCCGGGTACTGGCACTACTGCGCAGTGCCGTGGTGTTTCAGCAGATATGCCAGCGCAAAACTCTGAACGGAGAAGACAACGACTCCGGCGTTGAGTTCGGGCAACTCGCCCGGGAATTGTGTTCATTCGCCCTGGATGTTAGCCGGGGCCAGTATTTTTAAGTGAGAAGGAGCAGGCCGATGCAACGCATGCCGATGAATAACTACGAAAAAACCCACTCCCAATTCGAATGGCAGCTTCCCGACCATTTCAACTTCGGCGGCGATGTGGTCGACTACTGGGCGCGTACGCCGGAAAAAACCGCACTGATCTGGACCAATCAACACGGCCAGGAGCAGATCTACAGCTTCGCCGACATTAAACGTCTCACCAACCAGTTCGCCAATGTGCTTGCCTCCCACGGCATCAAAAAGGGCGACCGCGTTCTGGTGGTGCTGCCCCGGTTGCCCCATTGGCAGATCGCCATGGTCGGCTGTAACAAACTGGGCGCCATACCGATTCCTTGTGTCACCATGCTCACCGAGAAAGACATCCGCTACCGCCGCGAGCATTCCGGCGCCATCGCCGCGATCACCACCGCGGAACACGCCGCCAAGTTCGGAGATCATTTCAAAGTCCGTATCAGTGTTGGCGAAGCAGAGGGCTGGCTTGATTTCGATCAGGCCGTCGCCGCCGCCGCCGAGGATTTTTCGCCCGTCCCGCTGCGCATGACGGATCCCGCCATCCTGTTCTATACGTCCGGCTCCACCGGTATGCCAAAAGGGGTGTTGCACTCCAGTGCGGCCCTGTTCAGTTGGCGCGGATCAGCCTGGTACTGGCTGTCGCTCGACCAGGATGATTTGATGTGGTGTACCGCCGACACTGGCTGGAGCAAAGCCGGCACCAGCATTCTTTATGGTCCCTGGAGCTGCGGAAGCGCCGTCCTGTTCCACGATGGCCCTTTCGACCCGGAATCACGACTGGCACTGCTGGAGCGTTATCAGGTCAGCGTTTTCTGCGCGTCCGCCACCGAACTGCGCCGTCTTCTGCTCGAGGATATAACAAACCGGGACCTGAACCGGCTGCGCTTGACGGTCTCCGCCGGGGAGGCGGTAAACCCGGACATCGTGCACGCCTGGCGTGACCGCACCGGCGCTCAGTTGCTGGATGGTTATGGCCAGACCGAGACCCTGATGACGGTATTGAATTACCCGTCCATGCCGGTCAGACCGGGTTCCATGGGGCGGCCTCTGCCCGGCGTGGAAGCGGCCATTCTTGGCGAACAGGACCGGTTACTGCCACCGGGCAAAATCGGCCGTCTGGCAATCAAGACGCCCAACCCGCAAATCATGCTCGGCTACTATAAAGATGAGGAGCGAAGCGCCAGCAGTTATGTGGAGGCCAATGGAGAACGCTGGTTCATCACCGGTGACAACGCACATATGGACGAAGACGGCTACATTTATTACGAGGGACGCGGTGACGATGTCATCAACTCCGCGGGTTACCGCATTGGTCCGGTGGAAGTGGAAAACGCTTTACTGGAACACCCGGCCATCCATGAATGCGCCGTCGCCGCCAGCCCTGATCCGGATCGTGGTGAAGTGGTGAAAGCCTTTATCATTCTGTCACCAGGCTATCAGGCCAGCGACGAGTTGGCGCGGGAGATTCAAACTTTCGTCAAGGCACTCACCGCGCCTTATAAATACCCTCGCAAAATCGCCTTCGTGGAGGATCTGCCCAAGACCGCCACCGGCAAGATACAGCGCCGCCTGCTCAAACAAGCGGAATTTGCCTGACCCGTTCCCCTCCCCGGCCCGGGGGAGGGAGAACAGGAGCCCTCTCTTCAACCGCCCAGATACAATTCCTTGAGTTCCGGCCGCTGACTGATTTCGGCGGAGTCGCCTTCCAATCCAATGCGGCCATTCTCCAGCACATAGGAATAGTCGGATATCTTGATCGCCATATGGGCGTTCTGTTCCACCAGCAGAATAGCGGTGCCGGCCTTATTGATCCGCTTGAGAATCTCAAAAATCTCCATCACCAGCTTCGGCGCGATGCCCAGCGAAGGCTCGTCCAGCAGCAACAGCCTGGGCCTGCCCATCAATGAACGGCCAATGGCCAGCATTTGCTGTTCACCGCCGCTCAGCGTCGCCGCCTTTTGTTGCATACGCTCCTTCAGGCGCGGGAAATAGCCGAACACCGTCTCCATGTCTTCGTCGACATCCTTGTTGCCAATACGGCGGTAGGCGCCTACACGTAGATTTTCCTCCACGGTGAACTGCGGAAAAACCCGCCGCCCCTCGGGGCAATGAATGACGCCATTCTTGACCAGGTCGCCGCAGGATCGTCCCTGCACGGATTCTCCGTTCAACCGCACGTCGCCGCTTTGCGGAGCACACAAGCCGGAAATCACCTTCAAGGTGCTCGACTTGCCGGCGCCATTGGCGCCCAGTAATGAGACGATCCGCCCTTCAGGAACCTCCAGGGAAATACCCCGCAAGGCATGCACCCGCCCGTAGTACAGGCAGACATCATCAAGCTTCAACATCGTCCACCTCCCCAAGATAGGCCTCGATCACCGCCGGGTCGTTCTGGATCGCCGACGGGCTCCCTTCGGCGATCTTTTCACCGAAATTCATTACCGTGATGCGATCGGATATGTCCATTACCAACGACATGTCATGCTCAATCAACAATACCGAAATCCCCATATCATCGCGCAGTTTTCGGATCAGTCGGGAAAGACCTCCGGTTTCGGAGGTGTTCATTCCCGCCACCGGTTCATCCAGCAGTATCAGCCGGGGCTCGACCATAACCGCCCGGCCGATATCCACCATCTTCTGGTACCCATACGGCAGGTTTTCAACACGTTCATTGGCGCAGTGAGACAGGCCGAACATCTCCAGCACGGCGTCCGCCTTTCGGCGGGCCTCCGCTTCCGTACGCCGGATAGAGGGGAGGTTGAAACAAATTTTCAGAAGATTGTGATTCAACCGGGAATGCAGGCCGGTGAGCAAGTTGTCCATGACCGTCATTTTCGAGAACAGCTCCACGTTCTGAAAGCTGCGGGCAATACCCTGGCCAATAATCTGATGAGGGTTAAGCCGCCCCAGGTCAGTGCCTTCGAAGCTGATCGATCCGGACGCCGGCGTATAGAACCGGCTGATACAGTTGAACACCGTGGTCTTGCCGGCCCCGTTAGGCCCGATGATGGAATGGATGCTTCCCTTTTCCACCCGCAAGGACAGCTCGGACACGGCGGTAAGACCAGAGAAACGGACCGTCAGGCGATCGAAACTAAGCATTGTCGGCCTCCTCGAAATCCTGCCCTGGTACCTTTTCCACAGGTGTCTCACCGGACGGACGCTGTTTCCTCCGCTGGAAGAACTCACCCAGTGAAACAAGCCCGGCCGGACGGAACAGAATCACCAGCACCACGGCCAACCCGATGACCAAATTGGTGACACCGACGTAAGCATCGGAGAAGTGAGGAATCCCGGTAAACAGGACAGCGCCCAGAATGGCGCCCCATATCGACGCCAAACCACCTACCACGATCATCGCCAACAGGAAGAAGGAGGCCATGATGGTGAAGTCATTCGGGCTTATGTATTGAATCCAATAGGCATACAGACCGCCGGCCAGGCCGGTGAAGAAGGCGCTGATCATGAACATGACGGTCTTGTAGCCGGCAACATTGATACCGGTGGCCGCGGCGGCGATTTCACTGTCCCGGATCGCCAGGAATGCCCGCCCGAGCCGGCTGTTGGCGATATTCATCAGCACCCAGGTCACCAGGAAAGTCAGCATCAGAATGACATAAAAGAACGTCAGGTCATCGGATGCCCATTCCGGGCGCATCAAAGGCAGGCCCGAATAGCCTCCCGTCACCGACTTCCAATTCAACGCAATTTCCGGAATGGACAATCCAAACCCCAGCGTTGCCACCGCCAGAAAATGGCCTTTCAGACGGACCGCCGGCAGCCCGATCACCAGACTCACCAGCGCGGCAATGACGCCCGCCGACGGCAAGGCCAACCAGATCGGCAAGCCGAAAGTCGTTGACAGAACGCCAGTTGAATACGTCCCCATCATCAAGAAGCCGCCTTGACCTATGGACACTTGGCCGCCGTAACCGGTTAACAGGTTCAAGGACATGGCGGCAATGGCATAAATCGCCATGGTGACCACCAGTCCCATGAAGTACGAGGACTGACCGACCAGAAATGGAAATGCCAGCAAAACCAGTACAAGCAGGGATACAAACCACCGCCGATCAAATACTTTTTTCATTGTCACACCTTCTTCATGGTCGGGGCGTCACCGAAGATACCCTGCGGGCGGATATAAAGAACCGCGACGATTAGTGCGAAGGTGCAAACCAGAGCCATTTCCGGCGCCCAGTAGTAACTCACCAGATTGCCGAATACGCCGATCATAAGTCCGCCGATCACCGCCCCGGGCAAGCTCATGAATCCGGCCAGCACGGCTGCCGCGAAGGCCATGATCAGCACATTGAACATCATCGACACCCCGAGGAACGTGAAGGGCGCCGTCAACAGGCCGGCAATGCCGCCCAACACGGAACCCGCGGCCCAGGTCGCCAGAAATACGGCATTGACATTGATACCCATAAGCCGCGCCGCCACCAGATCCTGCGAAGAGGCTCTCATCGCCAGCCCCACCCGAGTGTAGCGAAACAGGACAAAGAGAATCATGGAGAGCAGGAAGGTGATCACCAACACAAAGATTTCGTTGGGCGTGATGAAGACACCGGCGATGGAGAAGGATTTACCTTCCACCGCCTTGGGGAAACTGGTGGGGGTGTGGCCCCAAATCAGTCCCGCCGCGCCATGTATGGCGAGAAACACACCCAGTGTCATCACCAGCTGATTAAGATGGGATGCCTGACTGACATGACGTATCAGCACCCAGAACACCGCGATGCCAAAAAACGCCGAGAACGCAATGGCGGCGAGAAACGCCCCATAGTAGGGTAATTCAAAGTTTGTCAGTAATGAGAACGCCACGAACGAGCTGACCATGGCCATCTCGCCATGAGCAAAGTTGACCAGACCGGTGGTTCTGAAAATCAGCACCAGGCCAAGCGCCGCGAGCCCATAGACACAGCCGAAGATCAGGCCGCTTACTACGATCTGTCCCATGCGGACATACCTCCCGAGATGTTTTTCTTCTTAATGCGGCCCCGCTATCAGCCGAGGCAGAGCGGGGCCGCCTACTGCGAGCGACACTGTTCTTCAACCGCCGCTGATCTGCCCCGTCACCGGATCAAAGGTGATCGGCTTGGAAATCGGAACAATATGCCCATCCTTGGCTTCGGTGATGAACATGGAGGTCAGTCCATAATGGTTATGTTCGGAAAAGCTGACCCCGGCGTACATGGAACCGGTCCAGTTATCGAACGAATCGAAAGCGCTCAGGAAATCATCCCAGCTCAGTGTCTCGCTACGTCTCAACGCCTCAACCAGCACCTCCGCCGCGGCCCACCCGGTTTGTCCCCAGTCGGCAAGCGCCACCTTCGGGTAGTCCTTGCCAAACTGTTCTATGTACTGCTTGATGCTTTCGTCGTCGCTTTGATCCGGCTTGGGTAAAACCGCGCTGGAAATGGTGCCGTTCCATACCTCCTTCCCGGCCAGGTCGAACATCGTTTCAGAGTCACCGCCAACCGAGGACACCAGGAAAGCCGGCTCGGACAATCCGATGTTATAAAGCGCTTTTTTCAGCTGCGCCGCCGGAGCCGGCGTTGAGAAGGCCAGGATAGCGTCCGGATCAGCTTGGCGAATACGCTGGGCCTGAGTACTCAGATCGGAATCCGCCGCCTGGAAATTCACTTCACCGACCAGCTCCACATCCTGATACTCCTTCAACGCTTCCTTGGCGGCCTCCGCCAGCGGGCTCCCGTAGTCGTCGTTCTGGTAAGCAACAACCACCCGCTTCGCCTTCAGAGACGTGGCAATATAGTTGGTCAAAACCCGGGCTTCGAATTCATAATTGGCCAGGCTGGAACCCATATAGTTGGCGATAGGCGGATCGACGAACTGCTTGGAGCCAGAGCTGGTCATCAGCATGGGAATACCACTGCGTTCATTGAACCGCCGGGTCGCCACATTGCAAGGAGTACACACATTGCCAAGCATGGCGTACACCTTGTCCTCATCCACCAGACGCTTGGTCAGCTGCACTGTCCGGCCAGGCTGATACTGGTCGTCATAGGCGATCAACCGCAGTTTTCGCCCCTTCACTCCACCATTCTCGTTGACGTGCTTGAAGTAGGACTGGATACCCATTCGGATTTTATCGTAAGCCGCTACCGGTCCGGTCTGCGGGCCAAGATGACCGATGCGGATTTCCGTGTCGGTGACACCCTGCGGGGCATCAAGATCATCAGCCCATGCCGGCGGCGCCGCGAACAAGGCCGCCAGCGAGGCCGCTGTCGTCCATTTTTTCCAGTTCTTTTTGATCAGAAACATGATTCACCACCTTTGTTTTACTAATAACGTCATTATTCGTGGACGCCGCTCAATAGGCGGCGTTGAGAATGGCGACAATGTCCTCCCGGGTACGTATCGGCCGGGGATTGGTATTGACCCAGATATTGCCCATGGCGCCTTCCGCCACCGACTCGAAGCAACCCGGATCAACCTCCAGTTCCCGCAGCCGGACAGGCAGTCCCAGATCTTTGATCAGAGTTTCCACGGCGCTAACCGCGTCGCCGTCGGTACGCCCCATAGATGCCGCGACTCGTTTCTGGCGGGCGCGGTTTTCCCCTTGTCCACGATTCCAGCGCAGTACCGCCGGCAGCAATACACAGGAGGTATAGCCGTGACTGAGACCGGTGACCGCACCGAGGCTGTGACCGATACCGTGGCTGGCGCCATAATCGACCCGCAAGATGCCCTGGGAGGCCAGCCAGGCGCCCTGCTGAGCCCGCAGCCGTGCGTCCAGATCCTCGGGCGCACGCCGATTACGAGGCAAGGCTTCACTTAGAAGCGACAGTGCGTGCAAGGCGCAGGCATCCACCAGTGGCGCCGGCGCACGGCTGCAGAGGGATTCCACCGCGTGATCCAGCGCGCGGATCCCGGTCGATAGCCAAAGGCGTTCAGGTGTTGGCAGAGTGACGGCCGGGTCCATGATCACCGTCGCGGGGCATAAAGCGGCGCCATGGTAACCATCCTTGACATGCCGCCGCTCATCCACGGCGCCGCCCAGACAGGAAAACTCGGCACCGGACAGGGTGGTAGGGACCGCGATCTGACGAACTGGCGGCGCCCGCAAATCAGGAATCCGCCGCTCACCCGAGGCATCAACGGTTATGTGGCAGCGGTCCAGACCCGCCACATCGACCACGTTTTCCGCCAGCGCCACGAGAACCACCTTGGCGGTGTCGATAACTGTTCCACCGCCCACGGACAGGATCAGATCCGGTCCGGCGCGTCGTATCGCGGCGGCGGCCTCGATCACCGTTTGGCGGGGCGTATGCTCACGGCAGCCGTCGAATACGCCAACACTTTTTACGCCCAGAGCCTGTCTGATACCGTCAACCACCGGCGTCGCTCTGTTCAACGTTCTGCCGGTAATGATGAAAACACGCTCGGCACCAAGACGCTCCACTTCGGAACGTACCGCCTCCCCGGCGGGAACGCCCCAGACAACACGGTCCTGGGCAATATACTGGTACCAACCTGAATTCATATCCGCCTCACTCCGAAACCGACGGCAACGCCCCTCACCGTATTCGCACCACAAAGCCTGCCTCCCATTGCTTTATTGCAGAACGAAAGGTCCGCTTTTTTTATCGAAAAAATAGAGTTAAATTGAATTAGCGCGCGCCCGCTTCCGGCAAGCGCGACCACGCCGGTCAAACCGGGAAAAGGCACGCTTCATAAGATGTGAATTCACAAGGGAAGAGCTGGCGATATCAATGGCACCCCATTTTTTCCGATAAGCGAGAGAGGCGCCTGCATGCTTATTCGGCACGGGCATAAGGACTTTGAGAGGGTTTCCGGTATTCATTTTTGCATCCAACCTGCCATTGATTTCACGCTTATACTTTTTGGAAGAGTAGTAATCGCGGCAGGCGGGCTCAAATCACTTTTTGAAATACGCCATCATTTTCATCACAAATACATCAAATAAAGACAGAACCATGAGACTGAACCGCATAGATCTGAACTTGTTCATTGTCTTTGAAGCGCTGTACCGTGAGCGCCGTGTAACCAAGGTTGCACGCCATTTGAATATTACCCAGTCCGGGGTAAGCAACGCGCTCCGGCGGCTACGCGAGACCTTTGATGACCCTCTCTTTGTACGTGGCCCCGAAGGGATGGTGCCCACTCCAGTGGCGGAAAACATGATCGTGGATGTGCGCCAGGCTCTGGACCTGCTCAGCCGCAGTGTGGGAGAAAATCTACGTTTTCAACCGGAGCTTTCGGAAAGGGAATTCCGCCTTGGCATGAATGATCTGGGGCAGGCTCTGATACTTCCCGGGCTGCGCGAGAAATTACGTGAGCAGGCCCCTAAAGTGGCGCTCAGCACCTATTACGTGGATCGCCGTATCGGCGAGGAGGACCTTAAATCCGGCGGCCTGGATTTATTGATCGATGCACCGGACATCAACGCCCTGGAGTTGGACCAGGCGTTCCTTGCCGAATTGCCTTACGTCGTTACCATGCGCCACGGCCATCCGTTGGCGAAGGGCCCGCTGTCCCTGCAATGTTATCTCGGCGCCGACCATATTCACGTCTCAAGCCGCAAGCGCGGCCGCGGACAAGTGGATGTGGCCCTGCACGCTCTCGGGGAGCAGCGTCATATCTCCATGCGCGTTCAGAACTACCTGGTGGCGGCGAACATCACCGCGGAAAGCGACCTTTTATGGACGGTACCGAGAATGCTGGCGGAAACCACCGGCCTGTATATCACCGAGGCGCCGCTCAAGGTGCCGCCTTTATTCTGGAATCTCTATTGGCCGAAAAGCGTGACCATGGACCCGGCAAGCCGATGGATGCGGCAGCTGATCATGAGCCAGTTTGCCGAGAGCTGCTCCCGACTGTTGCCAGATTGACGGCCCTCCCGCCGTTTGACGGGGACGCCGGTCCGCTCCGTCGATACGGCAAGTGCTGACATCAGAGCCACGCCGTACACTGCGCCTCCCTATTTACGGAGGCTTGTTTCATGCCGCTGTCCGTTCCCACCCTGGACACCGCCCGCGCTACCTTCGACAACGCCCGTCAATGGATCACCCGTCCGCGCCCCCTGATTCAGGCGCAAACCACGCCTTTTCAAGTCATCCATGACGACGGGCTGGCCCGGCTGCGCTACTACCCACCACTGACGGAAACCGCTATCCCGCTGGAAGACGGCAGCGAGCTGGTGGTAAGTACACAACGACAGCGTACCCCCCTGGTGCTGGTGCCGCCGCTGGCGGTGAACATGCTGATCTACGACCTGTTCCCGCAACGCAGTCTGGTACGTTATTTACGCGCCAGGGGTTTCGAGCTGTACCTGATCGATTGGGGACGCCCCGGCAGGGCGCACGACCGTCAGGGGCTGGCCCATTACTTTGCCGAACGCCTTCCCGGCATGCTGGAACGGGTTCGCGAGCACAGCGGCGAACGTCGCTTGAATCTGCACGGCTGGAGTTTCGGCGGGCTGTTCAGTCTGTGCTATTGCGCGCTGGGACGTGATCCGGACATCGGCAATCTGGTCCTGGTCGGCGCGCCCACGGACTATCATCGCAACGGGATACTCGGCCGCCAGTATCAACGCATCAGCCATACCCTGGGCTGGCTGCGGCGACGTACCGGCTGGCGCGCCCACGAACTCTCACCGGGTTGGTTCCGCTCACCGGGCTGGCTCAATAGTCTGGCGTTCAAACTGACCAGTCCGGTAGCCAGCCTCAAGGGCTACCTGGACCTGTTGCGCCACCTGGACGATCACGACTATGTGAGCAATCACGCCACCAACGGCGCATTTCTCGATGACATGGTGGCTTACCCCGGCGCGGTGATTCAGGACATCATCCATTATCTGTGGGTGGACAATGTCATGGCCGAAGGCCGGCTGCCCATGAAAGGAGATGAAGGCGACCTCAGCCGGGTCACTGTGCCCATGCTGAATATCACCAGCCCCGCCGACATGATCGTTACCCCCGAATGCTCCCGGGCAATGCTGCCATTGGTGAGCAGCACCGATGTCAAGTGCCTGTCGGTGAGTGGCGGCCACATGGCCATTCTCGGCGGTGGCAAGGCGCAGCAGGAAAGCTGGCCTCGAGTGGCGCAGTGGTTGATCGAGCGGGATGGGTAAAAGTGCAACCTATTCACAAAATCCCCAAATTATTAGAAAAAGAAACGGAGTATGCGCACTTGGGCGCTAACATATCGCCATTGATCGGCATTGGGAGGCGTTGAAACAGGCGGCTTCCATGACGTGAAGGCTGGGAAGCCCCGGCAAGAAAAAAACGAGACGGAGCGCGACATGATGGACCATTCGAGACACCAGACCTCCTGGCGGCTTGCCGCACCGATCCTGGGCACGGCCCTCACGCTGACCGCTTGCGGTGGTGGCGGTGGTGGCGACACGCCACCACCGACGGCGCTGGAGACATTTCAGAAAGCGGACGTCGTCATCGGCCAGCCCGATTTCATCGGCACGGAAGCGAACCAGAATGGTTCGATCGGCGCCAGCGGGTTCGACAAGCCGGCCGGCAGCCCGGCCGTCAGCGCCGAGGGTCAGTTATTCATCAGCGACACCTGGAACGCCCGGATCCTTGGCTACGACGTCATCCCCGACATGAATAGTTTGCCTGCCGACTTTGTGCTCGGGCAGGGCGACTTCACCAGCGGGGAAAGTGGCCTGTTCGTGCGTCCCCGTGACATCGCCATCGGCGACGGCAAGATGGCGGTGGCGGATTACAATGGCAATGATGTTTTTCTCTATGGCCCGGTACCGACGGACAGCACTACCGTCACTCCGGTATCACTGTCGAAAGTATTTCCTGATCCTGGTTCACCTTGCGATGTAAACTATCGCAACTTCCCCACTTCGGTGGCGCTCAGCGGCAACGGCAAACTGGTGATCGCCGACAGCGGGCAGCATCGGGTTCTGATCTGGAACACCGTGCCCAACAGCCGTGACCAGGCACCTGATCTGATATTGGGTCAGAGCGACTTCAATCACTGCACCGAGAACGATACCGATCAGGACGGCGAAAAGGACGACGCGCCCTCGGCAAACACCCTGAATTATCCCGCCGGCGTATGGACCGACGGCGAGCGTCTGGCGGTAGCCGACCGGCATAATTACCGGGTGCTGATCTGGAACACTTTCCCCACGGAGAACGGCCAACCCGCCGATGTGGTTATCGGCCAACCTGGTTTCAACACCAGTAACGCCTCCGTATCCCCAGCAGGTTATTTCTGGCCCGATGGACTGGATTCCAACGGCACTCAGTTGGCCGTACCCGACGCCTCAAACCATCGGGTCTTGGTCTGGAACACCTTCCCCACCGAAAACGGCCAGCTCGCCGACGTGGTGCTCGGGCAGGGTGACTTCCGACACACCAGCCGCAACGACGACAACCAGGATGGCAGCGATGACGGCAGCGCCACGGCACGCACCCTGAATGGCCCCACCGGAGTCCGTTTCCACGATGACAAACTGCTGATCAGCGACACCGGTAATAACCGGGTTCTGATCTTGCAGTTGAGAACTGAATGATGACAACGGGTGCGGGGTTGCAGGCCAGCCTGCCGGTGCGTGACACTGACATGCTCACGCGCCCATTGGCTGTAAAGCTGCTTCCCACAGAGCGGACTGCGAAATCGTTATAGGAGCCAGTCGGGGCAGCCCTCCGCCTGCTGGCGAATAAGGCACCAAGCCAAAAAGATTCGCCAGCAGGGCTAGCTCCTACAGCGGCTTTGTAGATGACTGAGAGAAAAGGGCAGCAAACAATCTGTCTCTCAGATAACGGTAAAAGCTCCGGGCAGATGCTGGCGCAGGGTGAGCAGGTTTTCCTCGCGCACATGCATGTCGCCGAAGCAGTTGGCGACGGTGCCGGTATAGCGCAAGCCGTCCGCCTGAATCGCCTCGGCGGTGAGGATGGCGTGATTGATGCAGCCGAGTTTCATCCCCACCACCTGGATCACCGGCAGGGACAGTTCCACCGCCAGACCAGCGAGCATTTCGCGATCGTTCAAAGGCACACGCCAGCCGCCGGCGCCTTCCACCAGAATCAGATCCGCCGGATGGCTGCTGATCGCGCCACGTACATAGCCGGCCAGTTGGGCCAGGGTGATCCTGCGTCCTTCCTGTTGCGCGGCGATGTGGGGTGCGATAGCGGCTTTCAGTGCCACCGGATTGACCACGTCATAGGGCAGTTGCACCGATGAGGCCGCCATCAGGTTGACGGCGTCTTCGTTGCGCAACCCTTCCTCTGTGTCCTCGCAGCCCGCCGCCACCGGTTTCAGCCCGTAGCAGCTCAAGCCGGCCTCCCGGGCCCGTTCCAGCAACCGGCAACTGACCCAGGTCTTGCCCACTTCGGTATCGGTGCCGGTGATGAAGAACACCCCCTTCAGGGCCGGTAACGCGGGCATCAGAGGACCTCCTTGCTGGCATGTAAAAACAGCACCCGCCAGGTCAGCGGCAGACCGTCCCGGGTGCGCAGGGTTTCGTAGGCGTCGAGCATGGTTCGAAAAGCGCGCTTGCCGGTGAGGCCACCCCCTCCACCTTGCACGTGATCGGCCCCGGTGGCCTTGAGGGTGCGGGCTATGGCACGCACGTCGGGGTAGTGCTGGGTCACCGTCAGGGTTTGCTGGGTTACCGTGGATAACCCTTCCGTGGCCAGAGCGTCATGCCATTGCACCATGGTCGGCAGATCATTGACGTGGGGACGGCGGTCCGCGGCTTTCCAGCTCTCGGACAGCTCCCGCAGGGAGTCCCGCAATGGCACCGCCAGCAACAAATGACCACCGGGAGCGAGCACCCGCCCGGCCTCGGCGATCACCACCGCCGGATCACACCATTGCAGAGCAAAGCTGGAAAACACCAGTCCCAGGGACCGGTCCGGCAGCGGCAGGGCTTCGGCATCGGCGCATACCGGCGAGAACAATCGCCCGGTGCGGCCGCGCTGGGACGCTTCCTGAAGCATGGCCGGCGCCAGATCCAGGGCCAGCCAGCGCACTTCATGCCAGCGCTCCTGTTGCTGCCGGCTCAACGGCGCCGTGGCACAGCCCAGATCCGCTGCCCGGGGTATCGGCAGAGACTCCGGCGCCATGGCCAGAAGACTGCGGGCACAGGACAGTTGCAGCACCGCGTGAGCGTCATAACTGGCCGCGGCCCGGCCGAACTGGCGTCCTACCGCCCGTTTGGTGGCCGTGGACGAGGTGACGGCGGGCTCATGCCCAGCGGATGGATTGAAAACAGAGGACATTACGGTCATTACCCGTCAGCGGCGTCGGTGACGATGCCGTGACGCCGATAAAAATCGAGAACCACGGCGGAGAAGCGCTCCGGCGCGGATAGAAACGGTACATGGGACACCCGCTCGATCACCGCGGTTTCCCCGTGCTCATTCAGCAGCGGGCGGATGTCATCCACCAGCGTCACCGGCACGATGTTGTCACGTTCACCGAACACCATCAGCAAGGGCTGGCTCAGCGCCGAAAGAGCCGTGCGCAGATCGGTGTCCGCCAGAATCACCAGCCCTTCGATCAGCGCCCGGCGAGCCGGCAGGCCGCAAAAATAGAGGATCTCCTTGAGCCGGGCAACGTCCTCGCGCATGTTCTCGCTGTCTTTGCAGTTGAGCGCCAGAAAGCGCACCAGAGTGCCCTCGAAATCCTCTTCGCAGACCTCGGCGAAGGTGCGCAGAATCTGCGGCCGCATGGCCCGCGGCCAGTCGTCGGCGCGGGTGAAACGCGGCGTGGTCGCCACCGTCACTACCGAGGCGACCCTCTGGGCATGACGTTGCGCCAGATTCAGGGCCACCAGCCCGCCCAGGGACCAACCCAGCACATGGGCCCGCTCCGGCATTACCGAGGCGATCTGATCAGCCAGAAAATCCAGCGTGTACTCGTCGTTGGGCAACGGACTCTGGCCCATGCCCGGCAGGTCCACCACGGTCACCCGGAAGTGCTCGAGCAGAGCCGGCACGATGTCATCGAAGACAATGGCGTGCAGCCCCCAGCCGTGGACCAGCACCAGGTCCCCGGCCTGTTCACCGGCCTTGCCGGTACAGCGGTAGGTGTTGTGAAACGGAATCAGTTTCGGCATGGAACCACCTTTGAGTGATACGGTGCGCGCCGCTTCAGCCGTCGGACGCCTGCCGCAACGCCATCAGCAGCCGGTCCACATCCGCCTCCTCATGGGCGGCGGAGAAGGTGATACGCAGGCGCGCCTGCCCCTCCGGCACGGTCGGCGGCCGGATCGCGCTGATCAGCAGCCCGCTGTCGCGCAAGCGCCGGCTCAGAGCCAGAGCATCGGCGTCTCCACCCACCAGCAGGGGCTGAATCGGCGTTTTCGAGTCCATCAGGGCATAACCCAGTTCGGCCGCGCCGCGCCGGAACCGCTGAACCAGTGCCGTCAGTTTTTCCCTGCGCCAGGCTTCCCGGCGCACGATGTCCAGGCTGACCAGGGTGGCGGCGGCCACCGCCGCCGGCATGGCGGTGGTGTAGACGTAAGTGCGGGCGAATTGTACCAGGGTTTCGATCAATTCGTCGGAGCCGGCCACGAAGGCGCCGGCGGTGCCCAGAGCCTTGCCCAGCGTGCCCATATAGACCGGCACCCGGTCCTGCACGCCCTGATGCCAGAGCGAGCCGCGCCCGGCGCCGTCGAGCACGCCGAGGCCATGGGCATCGTCCACCATCAACCAGGCATCATGGGCCTCACAGGCAGCCAGATAGGCGGGCAGGGGCGCCTCGTCACCGTCCATGCTGAAGACGCCGTCGGTGATCACCAGCTTGCGGGCCGCATCGCTGCGCGCCAGCAGGCCGGCCAGGGCATCCGGCTGATTATGGGCGAAACGGCGGGAGCGGGCGCCGCTGAGCTGGCCGGCATCCAGTAACGAAGCGTGGTTCAGGCGATCCTGAAAGACCGCGTCACCCCGGCCGACCAGAGCGGTCACGGCCCCCAGATTGGCCATGTAGCCATTGGAAAACAACAGCGCCCGCTTCCGCCCGCAATGCTCCGCCAGCGCTTCTTCCAGAGCCTGATGCGGGCTCTGATGGCCGCACACCAGATGGGAGGCGCCACTGCCCACTCCCCACTGATCGGCGGCATCGCGGAACGCGGTGACGATACGCGGATCACCGGCCAGGCCGAGATAGTCATTGGAACAGAAGTTGAGGAATTCACGGCCGTCCACCACGGCGGTACGTCCGCAGGAGGAATGCATCAGCGGTGGCGTGCGATAGCGGTGTTGGGCGCGGCGTTCCGCCAGCCGCGCCCGCAGATCGAACCCCATGGGGTCAGGAGTCAAGCGTGGCGCCGGCGGTGGGCCGGCCGGTGTCGCGGTCCAATACGTGCTTGGCGGGGCGTTTGCTCATCGCGTCGTAAAACAACCCCTGTTCCTCTCCTTGTTCCTCTGCTTGCTGCTCCGCCACCTGGGCGCGCAACGCCTCTTCGTGGGCTTCGTCGGAGGCTTCATGGCGCGGGTCCAGCGGGTGGATGCCGAGACGTTGGAACAACTGCCGGTCGTGAGTCGCTTCCGGATTATCGGTAGTGAGCAATCGCTCACCGTAGAAGATGGAATTGGCGCCAGCCAGGAAACAGAGCGCCTGAGCCTCGTCATGCATCTCCTGACGCCCGGCGGACAGCCGCACATAGGATTCCGGCATCAGAATACGGGCCACCGCCACGGTCCGCACGAACTCGAGCGGATCCAGGTCATCCACGTCCGCCAGCGGCGTGCCCTCGATTTTCACCAGCATGTTGATCGGCACGGATTCCGGATGGTGGGGCAAATTGGCCAGTTGTTGCAGCAGACCGACCCGGTCATCGCGGTTCTCGCCCATGCCGATAATGCCGCCACAGCACACTTTCATGCCGGCGTCCCGCACATTCGCCAGGGTGTTCAGACGGTCATTATAGGTGCGGGTGGTGATCACCTGGCCGTAATACTCCGGCGAGGTATCCAGGTTGTGGTTGTAGTAGTCGAGGCCGGCCTCGGCCAGATTACGGGCCTGATTTTCATCCAGCATGCCGAGAGTCATACAGGTTTCCATGCCCAGGGCCTTCACCTGGCGCACCATGTCCAGCACATAGGGCATGTCCTTTTCCCGCGGGCTGCGCCAGGCGGCACCCATGCAGAACCGGGAGGCGCCTTTGTCACGCGCCGCTTTGGCCTCTTCCACCACCCGCGCCACTTCCAGCAGTTTTTCCTTTTCCAGCTCGGTGTTGTAGTGACCGGACTGGGAGCAGTATTTGCAGTCTTCCGGGCAAGCGCCGGTCTTGATCGACAGCAGAGTGCTCACCTGCACCGCGTTGGGATCGAAGAACTGACGGTGCACGGTGGCGGCACGAAAGATCAGATCATTGAATGGCAGGGCAAACAGGGCTTCGATCTCACCCCGATGCCAGTCATGGCGTACAGCGGTTCGGGAAGAAGTCGTCTGGGCGTTGGCGGCGGCTACGGTCATGCTGGTTCTCCTTCTTGAGATCCCAAAGGCTAGGCAGCCCCGGACACCCTGTCAACCATGAAACATTTCCAAAGTTTACATCTGATCGAAAAACACTCTTTCTCGATATGCCTGTTGTGTGGCCGGCGCGCCCGGGCACCTCTGTGCCCGCCCTGCCAGGACTTCCTGAACCAGCGCTGTCGCCTGCCTGCCAGCCTGTGCCGCTGCGGCCTGCCGGATCCCGCCGGTGGCTGCGCGGCCCTGTGCGGGCGTTGCCTGAAACAACCGCCTCCGTTCACCACCACCCATTGCGACTGGCGTTATGACTTCCCGTTGGATCGCCTGATTACCGCCTATAAGCATCATGGTCAGTTGTACCAGGAGCGAGCTTTTGCGCACTTGCTGGCTCAGCGGCCGTTACCCTGGGCGCAAGCCGATGCCCTGTGCCCGATCAGCGCGCATTGGCGCCGGCGGCTATGGCGCGGCTTCGATCAGGCCGAGCGTCTGGCCCACCTGCTGGCCCCACTCTGGCGCAGGCCGGTTCTCCCCGCCCTGCGCCGACAGCGGGCCACCGCGCACCAGCAGGGCAGCAGTAGGCGCCAGCGGCTGCGTAATCTGCACGGCGCTTTCACTATCCAGACGCCAGTTCGGGGGCTCCGGCTGTTATTGGTGGACGATGTCATGACCAGCGGCGGCAGTGCCCGCGAAGCCGCCGCCACGCTGCTGGCCGCCGGCGCCACCGAGGTGCGGGTCTGGGTGCTGTCGCGGACCTGCTAGCGCTGAGCGCCAGCCAAGACCAGGCAGAGGATTCTGATTGAGGGTGCCGCCGGCGGCACCAGGCTCTACAATACGCGCTTGCTCCATTCAAGGGACCGCACGCGCCATGAAGATCAGCATCGCTCAAGGCCACAACCCGCCGCACAATATCAACGGCATCACCGTGATCATCGACGTGATCCGCGCCTTTACCACCAGCCATCAGGCGTTCGTCGGCGGTCTCGACCATATTTTGCCGGTGGCCACGGCGGAGGAAGCCTTTGCTCTGCGCGAGCACTACCCTCAAGCGCTGCTGGCCGGCGAGGTACAGGCGTTGCCGATCAAGGGTTTTGACTACGGCAACTCCCCTTGGGAAATCGCCAACAGCGACGTGACGAACCGCACCATGATCCTGCGCACGACCAACGGCGTCACCGCCACCCTGCGGGCGCGGGATAGCCGGGAAGTGCTGGTGGCGGCGCTGATCAATGCCGAAGCCACCGCCCGTTATATTCAGGAGAAAGCCCCACCGTCGGTGGTGCTGGTGGCCTCCCACCCCACCGGAGACGAGGACGTGGCCTGCGCCGAGTACATTCGGGCCTTGCTGGGCGGCGACGGCATCACCCTGGAACAGGCCCAGGAGCGTACCCGTAACGCCTTCGCGGCACGGAAGTTCTTCGACGGCAGCCACCCCCGCCTGCGCCCCGAGGACATTCACATGGCCAGCAGCAGCGCCGGGGACGATGGGCTGGTGATGAAGGTGAGCTTCGAGCCGCTGCCGCGGATCGACAGGGTGGTCTGACCTTTTCCGCCAATCCCGGCGCCACTCCAGATCAATGACCCGCCTCCGGGACACTGCTAATGTCAGTGGGATCGACATACAGCCTCAGGAACCCCATTGTCATGATCGAGTGGAACGAACAACAACAAATGATCCAGAAAATGGTGCGCGACTTCATCGCCAAGGAAGTGGTGCCCAATCTGGACGACATCGAATACAACGGCGTCCCGCCTTACGACATCCTGCGCAAGATGATCAAAACCTTCGGCATGGACGAAATGGCGCGGCAGAGCTTCGAGCGCCAGATCGCCAGGGAAAAAACCGGCACACCGAAGCAGGAGAAAGATAAGGAAGGCTCCTCCGCCGCCGCGGCCGAACAAGCGGCACTACGTCTGATTCCCACCATCGAGCTGTGCCGCCACGCCCAGGGGTTGGTCACCGCCATGGGCGTGTCCATGGGCCTGGCTGGCGGCGCCATCATGAGCAAAGGCACCCTGGAACAAAAAGAACGCTGGGCCCTGCCCCTGTTGACCATGGAGAAAATCGGCGCCTGGGCGATTTCCGAACCCAATTCCGGCTCCGACGCCTTTGGCCAGATGAAGACCGTCGCCCGCCGTGACGGCAATGGCAGCTACATTATTAATGGCTCCAAGACCTGGATCACCAACGGCCCTTACGCCGACACCATCATCCTGATCTGCAAGCTGGATGAGGAGGGTGTGGAACCCCGTGACCGCAAGATCGTCTCCTTTATTCTCGACAGCGGCATGGAGGGGCTGACCCAATCCAAGCCGTTCAAGAAAATGGGCATCGGTTCATCTCCCACTGGTGAATTGTTTTTTGACGACGTCAAAGTCGGCACGGACCGGCTGCTCGGCGGCAGCGAAACCGGTTACGGCCGCTCCGGCGCCAAATCCACCTTCATGCAGGAACGGGCCGGTGTCGCCGCCATGGCGCTGGGCATGGTGGAGCGGGCACTGGAATTGTCGGTGAATTACGCGCGTGAACGGGTGCAGTTCGGCCGCGCCATCGGTGAAAACCAGCTGATCCAATTGAAGCTGGCAAAAATGGAAGTGGCCCGCAGCAATCTGCAGAACATGGTGTTCCGCTATATCGACCTGACCGCCGCCGGCAAGCAGATGACTCTGGCCGAAGCCTCGGCGATGAAACTCTACGCCGCCCAGTCCGCCATGGAAGTGGCCACCGAGGCGGTGCAGATCCACGGCGGCTACGGCTACATGCGCGAATCCCGTGTGGAGCAGTTGATGCGCGATGCCAAGATCCTGCAGATCTACGCCGGCACCGACGAGATGCAGGTGATCGCCATCGCCCGGGACCTGCTGGGCCGCGGCTGACCGCCATGCCGGGAAAGGCGGATGCGAGCGCCACGCCAATGCACTAATCTGGAAATGATCCGCAAACCCTACAAGGAGCCTCATCATGTCTCTGCATCAACAGCGTTGCGAGGCCTGCCGTGCCGATGCACCCCTGATCAGCGACCAGGAGGCCGATACCCTGGCCGAGGAAATTCCGGACTGGAAGCGCATCGAGGAAGACGGCGAGGAACGCTTGCAACGCCAATATTCCTTCCACGACTTCAATGACGCCCTGGCGTTCACCAACCAGGTGGGCGCCATGGCCGAGGAAGAGGGTCATCATCCTGCCCTGCTCACCGAGTACGGCAAGGTGACGGTGACCTGGTGGACCCACAAGATCCACGGTCTGCATCGCAATGACTTCATCTGCGCGGCGAAGACCGACCAACTTTATCTGAGAGCCGGTTAATGAGCCTGAGCGAAGAACAACAAGAACGGATCAAGACCCATGCCGGCCGCGCCTTTCCGTTCGTGGAAAGGTGCGGAGTGGAAACTCTGGAAGTGGACCGGGGCTATTGCCGGATGAGAATGCCGCTGGCCCCGAACCACAACCATGTGGGCACCATGTACGCCGGAGCGCTCTACACCCTGGCGGAACTGCCTGGCGGCGTGATCTACATGACCAGTTTCGATACCTCCCGTTTCTATCCCATCGTCAAGGACATGCAGATCCGTTTCCGGCGCCCGGCCACCACCGATATCGAAGTGGAAGTCCGGATCAGCGAGGAAGAAGTCCAGCGAGTTCAGGCCGAAGCCGAGGCCAACGGCAAATGCGACTTCGCCTGGGACACCGAACTCAAGGACAGCCACGGTGAGGTGGTAGCCACCACCCGGAATCTTTATCAGTTGCGACGGATTGGTCAGTAAGCAAAAGGAAAGCCAGGCTCATTCAGCATGAATTCACAGATCGCCACGAAGCCGCTGTGGGAAGCTTGCTGGCAAGCGAATGGCCAACGGCCAGCGGGGCATTCGCGGCCAAGGCCGCTTCCCACAGCGGCTTCGTAGCATGATCTGTGGGAGCCAGCCTGCTGGCGAATGGCATGCTAGCGTGGCGGCGTATCAGTGAGCTTGCCAAGTACCATGGGACCTCCCACGGCGGCTTCGTAGTCAGGGGTTTTTCTTATGCACCAATAGGAGTAAGGTAACAATTGCATGACGCCGTTACCGCATCCAAACGGTCGACATGTGTTCCTTGTTTTTGCTGTTTTTTCCAGTTTTAACGGCCCTTTATGGGCCGTTTTTCTTGGCACCCAACTCCACCACCGCTTCGATGAAGACCCGGGCGTGTTCCGGGTCCACGTGGGGAGTAATACCGTGCCCCAGGTTGAAGATGTGCCCCGGATGGTCGCCGAAATCGTCCAGGATACGCTTCACTTCGGCACGGATGGCAGCCGGCTCGGCGTACAGCACCGCCGGATCCATGTTGCCTTGCAGAGCCACCCGCTCGCCGACCCGGCGGCGGGCGTCGCCGATGTTCACGGTCCAGTCCAGCCCCAAGGCATCGCAACCGGTATCCGCCATGGCTTCCAGCCAGAGGCCGCCGTTCTTGGTGAACAGGATCACCGGTACCTTGCGGCCTTCGTGGTCGCGGATCAGGCCGTCGACGATGCGCTGCATGTAGGCCAGGGAAAACTCCCGATAGGCCTCGGCGGACAGGGTCCCTCCCCAGGTATCGAAAATCTGCACCGCCTGGGCACCGTGACGAATCTGGGCATTAAGGTAATCGGTCACCGACAGGGCCAGTTTTTCCAGCAGGGCGTGGGCCACCTCCGGCTGGCTGTAGATCATCGCCTTGAGGTGGCGGAAGTCCTTGCTGGAACCGCCTTCCACCATATAGGTGGCGAGTGTCCAGGGGCTGCCGGAGAAGCCGATCAGCGGCACCCGCCCGTTAAGCGCGCCACGAATGGTGGACACGGCGCGCATGACGTAATCCAGGTCGGCCTCCGCGTTCGGCACCGGCAGCGCCGCCACGTCCTGCTCGGTACGCACGGTCTTGTGGAATTTCGGGCCTTCACCGGTTTCGAAGTAGAGGCCCAACCCCATGGCATCAGGCACGGTGAGGATGTCGGAGAACAGAATCGCCGCGTCCAGCGGATAGCGCTCCAGCGGTTGCAACGTCACCTCGCAGGCCAGCTCGGCGTTGCGGCACAGATCCATGAACGACCCGGCGGTCTCCCGGCTGGCGCGGTATTCCGGCAGATAGCGCCCGGCCTGGCGCATCATCCAGATCGGGGTACGGTCCACGGGTTCACGGGCCAGCGCGCGGAGGAAGCGATCGTTTTGGAGCGGGGCGTGGGTCATGGAAATTCCTTAGAAAGCGCTTTCACGCAACACCCTGGCAGGTGAGCACGCGAAACATAAAAAGACTACCGCATCATATAGAAAAAGGGCCTGCGAAAGCAGGCCCTTTAGCGTATTGCATGGAAGCGTTTCCGAGCACCCGGGTTTAGACATCCAGGTAGTCAAGGATGCCCTTGGCCGCTTCCCGGCCTTCCCAGATGGCGGTCACCACCAGATCGGAGCCGCGCACCATGTCGCCGCCGGCGAAGATCTTCTCGTTGCTGGTCTGGAACGGGAACGCTTGTTGTTCCGCCGCCAGCACGCGGCCGGAGTCATCCAGGTCAATACGCTGGGGCTCGAACCAGTCCGCCGGGCTGGGGCGGAAGCCGAAGGCGATGATCACCGCGTCGGCCGGCAGCACTTCCTCACTGCCCGGGATCGGCTCGGGGCGGCGGCGGCCGTTGTTGTCCGGCTCACCCAGCTTGGTCTCCACCACTTTCACGCCAACCACCTTGCCGTTTTCGCCGACCACTTCGATGGGCTGACGGTTGAACAGGAACTGCACGCCTTCTTCCTTGGCGTTGGCCACCTCACGGCGGGAGCCTGGCATATTCTCTTCATCGCGGCGGTAAGCACAAACCACGCTGTCCGCGCCCTGGCGGATGGAGGTGCGGTTACAGTCCATGGCTGTGTCACCGCCACCGAGCACCACCACGCGCTTGCCACCCATGTCGATGAAATCGGCGGCGTCTTTTTCGAAACCGAGATTACGGTTGGCATTGGAGATCAGGAACGGCAGCGCCTCATGCACACCGTCCAGATCCTCACCGGGGAACCCGCCCTTCATGTAGGTGTAGGTCCCCATGCCCATGAACACGGCGTCGAACTCTTCCAGCAGTTCATCGATGGTGACGTCGGTGCCGACTTCGGTATTGAGACGGAATTCGATGCCCATGCCTTCGAACACTTCACGGCGCTTGGCCATCACTGGCTTCTCGAGTTTGAACTCGGGAATGCCAAAGGTCAGCAGGCCGCCGATCTCCGGGTAGCGGTCGAACACCACCGCTTTGACGCCATTGCGTACCAGCACGTCGGCACAGCCGATACCCGCCGGGCCGGCGCCGATCACGGCGACTTTCTTGTCGGTCCACACCACCTTGGACATGTCCGGGCGCCAACCCATGGCCAGAGCGGTATCGGTGATGTACTTCTCGGTGGCGCCGATGGTGACCGCGCCGAAGCCATCGTTCAGAGTACAGGCGCCCTCACAAAGACGGTCCTGCGGGCACACACGGCCACAGACTTCCGGCAGGGAGTTGGTCTGGTGACACAGCTCCACCGCTTCCATCAGATTCCCTTCGCTGATCAGTTTCAGCCAGTTGGGAATGTAGTTGTGTACCGGGCATTTCCATTCGCAGTACGGGTTACCGCAGTGCAGGCAACGATGGGCCTGGTGCTCCACTTCCCGGGTTTCGAACGGGTAGTAGATTTCCTCGTACTTGTGCTTGCGCAGTTCGATGTCTTTTTTCTTCGGATCGTGCCGCGGGACATCGAGAAACTGGAAGTTATTGCTTAAACGTTCAGCCATGTCGCTCTCTCGTTATGCCGGGTTCGCACGCGTGCTCTTGAGCAGGTCTTCCAGGCTCGCCGCCTTGGGTTTGACCAGCCAGAACTTGCGGCTCATGGCATCGAAATTGTCCAGGATCTCCCGGCCCCACTCGCTGCCGGTTTCGTCCACGTATTCCTCGATCACATGACGCAGATGAGCGCGATGGGATTCAGTGGACTCGGAACTGATCCGATGCAGTTCAATCAATTCCGGGTTGATGCGGTCGAAGAAGTCATTATCCTGATCCAGCACGAAGGCGAAGCCCCCGGTCATGCCGGCACCGAAATTGTGGCCTGTATGGCCCAGCACGGTGACGCAACCGCCGGTCATATATTCACAGCAGTGATCACCAGCCCCTTCCACCACCGCATGGGCGCCGGAGTTACGCACCGCGAAACGCTCACCGGCGGTGCCGGCGGCGAACAACTTGCCACCAGTGGCGCCGTACAGACAGGTGTTACCGATGATGGCGGTATCCTGGGTCTTGAACGGGCTGCCCTTGGGCGGGCGTATCACCACTTTGCCGCCGGCCATGCCTTTACCGACATAGTCGTTGGCATCACCTTCCAGATACAGGTGCAAGCCGCCGGCGTTGAACACACCAAAGCTCTGCCCGGCGGTGCCGGTGAAGCGAACCCGGATCGGCGCGCTTTCCATGCCCAGGTTACCGTGGTGTCTGGCAATTTCCCCGGACACCGTGGCGCCCACGGAACGGTCGCAGTTGGTGATGGTGTAGTGGAACGAGCCACCGCTTTTGCTTTCCACGGCGGTACGCATTTCTTCCACCATTTTGGCATTGAGTACGCCCTTGTCGAACGGCTCATTGCGCTGCACCTGGCAATGGGTGGGCTTGTCCGCCGGCACATGATCGTTGCGCAGAATCGGCGTCAGATCCAGGCGTTTCTGTTTCTCGGTCAGGCCGTCGATGCGCTCCAGCAGATCAGTGCGGCCGATCAGCTCCGGCAGGCTCTTGATGCCGAGCTCCGCCAGCAGTTCACGCACTTCACGGGCAACGAAAGTGAAGTAGTTCATCAGCATTTCCGGCGCGCCGATGAAATGCTCCTTGCGCAGGTCGTCGCGCTGGGTGGCCACGCCGGTGGCGCAGTTGTTCAGGTGACAGATGCGCAGGTACTTACAGCCGAGCACCACCATCGGCATGGTGCCGAAGCCGAACGACTCGGCGCCGAGGATGGCCGCCTTGATCACATCCAGGCCGGTCTTCAAACCGCCATCGGTTTGCAGGCGGATCTTCTGACGCAGGTCGTTGGCACGCAGCGCCTGGTGCGCTTCCGCCAGTCCCAGCTCCCAGGGCGAGCCGGCGTAACGGATGGAGGTCAGCGGGCTGGCCGCGGTACCGCCATCGTAACCGGAGATGGTGATCAGATCGGCATAGGCCTTGGCCACGCCGGAGGCCACCGTGCCGACGCCGGGCTCGGACACCAGTTTCACCGACACCTGAGCCTGCGGATTGACCTGCTTGAGGTCGAAGATCAGCTGGGCCAGATCCTCAATGGAATAGATATCGTGGTGCGGCGGCGGCGAGATCAGAGTCACGCCGGGCACGGAGTGACGCAGCCGGGCGATCAACGCATTGACCTTACCCCCTGGCAACTGGCCGCCTTCACCAGGCTTGGCGCCCTGGGCCACCTTGATTTGCAGCACTTCGGCGTTGACCAGGTAATGCGGGGTCACACCGAACCGCCCGGAAGCGATCTGCTTGATCTTGGACACCCGCTCGGTGCCGTAACGGGCCGGGTCCTCGCCGCCTTCACCGGAGTTGGAACGCCCACCCAGACGGTTCATGGCGGTGGCGATGGCTTCGTGAGCTTCCGGACTGAGCGCGCCCAGCGACATACCGGCGGAGTCGAAACGCGGCAAAATGGTTTCGATCGGCTCCACTTCCTCCAGCGGCACCGGTGTCACATCGGTACGCACCTTCAACAGATCACGCAGAGTCGCCACCGGGCGATCATTGACCAGCTCGGCGAATTCCTTGTACGCCTGGTAATCGCCGTTCTGCACGGCACGGTGGATAGCGTGCACCACATCCGGATTGTAGGCGTGGTATTCCTTGCCGTGGATGTACTTGAGCACACCGCCGGCATCAATCGGCTTACGCTGTTTCCAGGCGTCGGCGGCGATGGTTTTCTGGTCGCTCTCGAAGTCCTCGAAGGTAGCCCCTTCGATGCGGCTCTGCACGCCCCGGAAGCACAAATCCACCACGTCGCTGGCAATACCCACGGCTTCGAACAGTTGAGCGCCACGGTAGGAGGTGATGGTGGAAATCCCCATCTTGGAGAGGATCTTCATCAACCCCTTGTTGATGCCTTTGCGGAAATTCTTCTGCAGTTCCACCACGTCGCCCAGCAGTTCGCCGCGCTTGACCATATCGGCCAGGATATCCTCGGCCAGGTAGGGGAACACCGCGGTGGCACCGAAACCGAAGAGAACGGCGAAGTGGTGGGCGTCACGGGCGGTGGCGGTCTCGACAATGATGTTGGCATCACTGCGCAAGCCGCATCCGGTCAGGTGGTGATGCACCGCGCCACAGGCCATCAACGCATGAATTGTCAGCGTATCCGGGCTGATGCCGTTGTCGGAAAGCACCAACAGGACGACACCGTCACGCACCGCTTGCTCGGCTTTTTCACACAGAGCATGGACCGCCGCCCGCAGCCCCAGGGCCGGGTCATAGTGCAGGCTCAACCGCTCGGAGCGGTAGCCCGGCCGGTCGATGTCCAGCAGGTTGTGATACTTGGCGTAGGACAGCACCGGCGTGGAAAGGATGGCCCGGTCCGCATGGTCAGCGGTTTCCTCGAACACATTGCGCTCGGCGCCAATACAGGTTTCCAGGCTCATCACAATCGCTTCACGCAGCGGATCAATGGGCGGGTTGGTCACCTGCGCGAACTGTTGCCGGAAGTAGTCATACAGCGGGCGCTGGCGCTGGCTCAGCACGGCCATGGGCGTGTCGTCGCCCATCGAGCCGGTGGCCTCCTGGCCCGCCTCGGCCAGCGGACGCAGCACCTGGTCACGCTCCTCGAAACTGACCTGGAAGAATTTCTGGTAGCTGAGCAGCTCTTCCGGTTTTATGTCATCGATGTGTTTGGTGCCAGGAAGGTAATCGGCCTCGATACGCAGCGCGTGATCCTTGAGCCACTGACGATAGGGATGACGCACTTTGAGACGGTTGTCGATATCCTCGGTCTGCAGCAGCTCGCCCTTCTCGATATCCACGGCCAGAATCCGGCCGGGTCCGACGCGGCCTTTGGCCACCACGTCCTCGGGCTGATAGCTGTACACGCCGATCTCGGAGGACAACGTGATGAAACCGTTCTTGGTGATCACCCAGCGGGCCGGACGCAGGCCGTTGCGGTCCAGCATGCAGACGGCGTAGCGGCCGTCGGTCATGACCAGCCCGGCGGGGCCGTCCCAGGGCTCCATGTGCATGGAGTTGTATTCGTAGAAGGCACGCAGATCCGCGTCCATGGTTTCCACGTTCTGCCAGGCCGGCGGCACCATCATGCGCGCGGCGCGGAACAGGTCCATGCCACCGGAGAGCAGCACTTCCAGCATGTTGTCCATGCTGGAGGAGTCGGAGCCTTCACGGTTAACCAGCGGGCTGAGCTCGGCCAGATCGGGCAGCAGTTCGTTCTCGAACTTGTTCTCACGGGCCAGGGCCCAGTTGCGGTTGCCCTGAATGGTGTTGATCTCGCCGTTGTGAGCCAGGTAACGGAACGGCTGAGCCAGCGGCCACTGCGGTGAGGTGTTGGTGGAGAACCGCTGGTGGAACACCACGATGGCGGTTTCCATGGACTCATCACCGAGGTCCGGGAAGAACGCCGGCAGATCCACCGGCATCATCAACCCCTTGTAGGACACCGTGGTGGCCGACAGTGAGCAGACGTAGAAATAGCCGTCTTTCGGAATACGCTTCTCGGCGAGACGGCGAGCGAAGAACAGACGGCGGTTGAGCGCCACCTCGGACTCCTCGTCACCGGCCACCAGCACCTGGTGGAAGCCCGGCAGCGAGCGCAGCGCCAGTTCACCGAGGCAGGAAGCGTCGGTGGGCACTTCACGCCAGCCCAGCACCTTCAGGCCCTGAGCCTCCAGCTCGGCGTCGATCACCGCCTTCTGGGCGGCCGCCTGATCGGCTTCCGGATGGGTGAACACCATCCCGACGCCGTAGATGTCCGGCAGTTCGATGCCCTGTTTCCCGGCCTGCGCCCGGAAGAAGGAGTCGGGTTTTTTCAGCAACAGCCCGCATCCGTCACCGGTTTTTCCATCGGCGTTGATCCCGCCCCGGTGAGTCATGCAGGTGAGTGCTTCAATAGCGGTTTGCAGAAGCTCGTGACTGGCCTGCCCCTCCATGTGGGCGATCAGGCCAAAGCCACAGTTGTCCCGGAATTCTCCGGGCTCATAGAGCCCCTGCACCAGCGTTGAGTTCTGCTGCATCAAAACCTATTCCTCTTGAAATTCAGAGACTTACAGAAGGCGGAACTGGCGCCGGAAAAACGACGACGGCAAAAAAGGGATGAACATTCTACACATTGAGGGGGTAGCCGACAAACACCACCGCACAGAGCCGATCCCGGCCCCGAAGGCGCCGGAGCCCGCGGGCCCCGGCGGATTATGTCATTGCAGTTCTTTTCGTATCGACGCCATGCTGCGCGGGAAAGGTCCCGCTTTACGCAGTTGCTCGGGCAGGCCGTCACGGGCCTGCACCGCCGCGTCGCGGCTGGCGTAAGGGCCGGCCAGCACCACATATACCGTCTCCTCACCCCTGCGGGCAGGGTAGTAGGCGCCCTTGCGGTCCAATACGTCAAGTACGCTGTGGGCTCCGTCCTCGCGACCGGTGGCGGTCACTTGCAGGAACCACTCGCTGTCCGGGCGGGACGCCAGCCAGCCATCATGGTGATAGCCGTCATTGCTGGCCGTCGGGCGCGGCTTGGGAGCGGGTTTGGAAGCAGCGGCTGGCGCGGCGCCCGCGTCCGGCTCGCTGACCGGATCCGCGGTCCGCGGCGCCTCCTGGTTCTGGCGCGGCTCGCCCGGCGGCTCTTCCTTGCTCTTGAATTCCCTGGCGTTATCCGCGTAGGACGCCAAGGCCTCACGGGTGCGCTCGGGGTCACGGATCGCCGGCAACGACGGCGACTCATTGGATGCCGGAGCAGTCTCCTCGGCCGGTTCCTCCGGGGTGGCCGGCGGCTTGGGCAGGTCCAGGGCCACGGATTGCGATGGCCGCGGTTCGTCATCGCCGCCGCTGGCCAGCCACAACACCAGGACCACCAGCACCAGCGCGCCCACCGCCAGCACGTGACGCCAGGGCAATGGCCGCCGAGCAGCATTAGTGCCGTCGGCGAGCGGCGCCGAAGCCACGTCGCCGCGCTCATCCAGCAACGCCAACAGCGAACCGGGCTGCCCTTCACTCCGCGCCAGCAGGCTTTCCGCCTCGTCATCACTCAGGGTAACGCCATAGACTTCATCGGCAAACGCCACCACCTCTGCTTCATCCAGAGGCGGCAGGCCAAGGGTGTCCGCCACCGCCAGGCCAGCATTGGCGACCCGCCCGGCGGCACCGGGATAGCCGCCGAACAAATAGGCCAGACGGCCTCCGAGCTTTTCCTTCAACGCCGCCATGGTCGCCAGGGCCGCCTCATCGGCGCGGTCGGCGTTGTCCACCACGATCACCAGCCGGGTGTCCGCCAACGCTTGCTTGAGAGCGTCCGCCAGCCCTTCGCGATCCACGCCGAAGTGGGTCAGCATGGCCTCCACCGGCGCGTTGGCGTCCAGTTCATCGTCGCCGTCCAGGCGGATCACCTCGAAATCATCCACCAGGGCCATGCACACCATGCCCAACAGGGTGGATACCCCACTGCCATGCTCGCCTTCCAGCACCACGGTGCTGCCTTCGTGAGCGTAGCCGTTCAGCGCGTCGAGCAGATCGCCCCGTTCCGCGCCTTCGTAAAAGTACTCGTCATCCCTTATCACAAAAGGCCTCAAGCGTTCGCGTCAGTGCATTGGGGTGGTATTCCCCTGTGACCAGAGCCTCGCCGATTCGTTTCAGCAATACCAGGCGCAGGCGTCCATTACGGACTTTCTTGTCCAGGGCCATCAAATCGGAGAAATCCGCCGTCGTCATCCCCTCGGGGGCCGTTACCGGCAGCCCCCAGGGCGACAGACTGCCGGCCACCCGGGCCACATCGTCATTGCTGAGCCAGCCCAGCTCCCGGGACATGCGGGCCGCCATCACCATGCCCGCGGCCACTGCCTCACCGTGCAGCCACTGGCGATAACCGGTAAAGGTTTCCATGGCATGGCCGAAAGTATGCCCCAGATTGAGCAGAGCGCGGTTGCCCTGTTCGGTTTCATCGGCGGCCACCACCTCCGCCTTGTTGCGGCAACTGCGCAGGATCGCCTCGGTAAGGGCGGCATCATCACGCCGCTGCAGATCGGAACGGTGCTGTTCCAGCCAGTCGAAGAATCGCGGATCCCGAATCAGACCGTACTTGATCACTTCCGCCATGCCCGCGGCGAACTCCCGCTCCGGCAAGGTATCCAGCACACGAATATCGATAATCACCGAACGGGGCTGATGAAAGGCGCCGATCATGTTCTTGCCACGGGGGTGATTCACCGCGGTCTTTCCGCCCACCGAGGAATCCACCTGAGCCAGCAGTGTGGTCGGCACCTGAATGAAATCCACGCCGCGCTGGAAACAGGCGGCGGCGAAGCCCACCATGTCCCCGACCACGCCACCGCCCAGGGCGACCAGGGTGGTGGTGCGCGAGTGCCGCTTCTCCATCAGCGCGTCAAAGATACGCTCCAGGGTCGCCAGGGTCTTGTACTGCTCACCATCCGGCAGGATCACGGTGTCGCATTGCAGATCGCCGAGAGACGCGGTGACCCGCTCAAGATACCGGGGCGCGATGGTTTCGTTGGTCACCACCATGACCTGATTGCCACGGATGCGCTCGCGGATCAACGAAGTGGACAACAAATCGGGGCCGATGTGGATCGGGTAACTGCGTTCGGCCAGTGCCACGTCAAGCGTCTGCATAGTGTCTCCGGACAGGGAAGGGAGCGCCGGAGCCGTCCGGCGTTGAAGCATTATCGGATGGGGAAATCGGCCAGACAACCGAGGATCTGATCGGATACCTTTTTCAGGTTGCTGGAAGCGGTGGAAACCACGTGGTGCGCCACTTCCCGGTAGAGCGGGTCGCGCTGCTCGAACAACCTGGCGAGACGGGCCTTGGGATTGCCGGTCTGCAACAGGGGGCGGTTGCGGTCGTTACGGGTACGGGCCAGTTGCACTTCCACTGGCGTCCATAGATAGACCACGCAGCCGCGATCGTGCAGGTGGCGCCTATTCTCTTCGGCCATCACCGCGCCGCCTCCGGTGGCCAGCACGATGCCGGGCAGCGCGCTCAGCTCGTCGATGACCTCGCTTTCACGTCGACGAAAACCTTCCTCCCCTTCCACATCGAAGATCCATGGGATATCGGCACCGGTCTTCTCCTCGATAACGCGGTCCGAGTCATAGAAAGGGCGATCCAATAACTGTGCCAGGTGGCGCCCCAGGGTGCTTTTACCTGCCCCCATGGGGCCCACCAAAAAAAGAGAGGGAGTATTTTCTCTATCGTTCACCGACGGGCCATTGTCTCTTTTACCAAGCGTGGCGTGATGAATATCAGCAATTCCTGCTTGCTGTCACGCTTCACTTTCTTGCGGAACAGGGCTCCCAACCAGGGAATATCACCCAGGAAGGGGGTTTTGATCAGGGAGTTTATCTGTTCCTGCTGGAAAATGCCGCCCAAAACCACGGTTTCGCCGTCATTCACCAACACCGTGGTCTCAACCCGGTTGGTGCTGATGGTGGGGTTGTCCAGATCCGAGCCCAGGGCATCGTTATTGACCTTGAGCTGCATGATCACGTCCCCTTCCGGGGTCACCTGCGGCGTCACTTCCAAGCGCAACTCCGCCTCGATGAACTCCACCGCGGTGGCGCCGGAGGAGGTGGCCACGTTGAACGGGATCTGCTGACCGGAGGCGATCACCGCCGGCTGCTGATCTGCGGTGAGCACCTTGGGCGTGGCCACCAGCTCCCCCCTCCCCTCGGATTCCAGCGCCGACAGCTCCAGCTCGATCAGTCCGGAGCTCAGAGAGGTAAAACCAATGGCGAAACGGGTGGCATCGGCGGAATCCACTCCCATGTCGACGATCATGTCGTTATTGGTGTCCTCGTCGAATTCCTCCATTTCCCCCAGGGAGCCGTCGTCATCACGGTCAACGTTGGCGTAATGCAGCTCCCGCAAGGAGGTGAGGCGGCCGGAAATCGCCATGGAACGGCCATCATTGGCGAGAGAATTGCCGTCGTAACCGAGACCGCCCCAACGAACCCCGAACTCATCGGACAGATCGGTGGTGGCCACCACCACCCGCGCCTCGATCAGCACCTGCTGGACCGGAATGTCCAGTTGCTGGATCAGATCACGAATCTCCTGCAGCTTGGCCACGGTGTCCTGGATGATCAGGGTATTGGTGCGCTGGTCCACGGATACCGAACCGCGCTCGCTGATCAGCGCGGTGGCGCCGCTTTCCCCGGTAATCAGCGTCTTCAGTTCCTCCGCGCGAGCGTAATTGATGCTGATGAACTCCGTGCGCAGCGGCGCCAGTGAGGCGATCTTCTTCTGGCTTTCCAGCTCCAGCTGTTCGCGCGCGGCGATCTCGTCCGCCGGCGCCACCAGCAGCACATTGCCCACCTTGCGTTTATCCAGCCCCTTGGTCTTGAGAATCAGGTCCAGAGCCTGATCCCAGGGCACGCTCTGCAGCCGCAAAGTAATCTTGCCCGTCACCGTATCGGAAGCCACCAGGTTCAGCTCAGTGAAATCGGCGATCAACTGCAGCACCGAACGCACCTCGATGTCCTGGAAGTTCAGTGACAGCTTTTCACCGGTGTACTTGAAGGACTCACGCTTCTTGCGTTCCGCTTCGCCGCGGGTCAGCGGCTTGATATTGATGCTGAACTCGTTGTCCGCCTGATAGGCCAGATATTCCCAGGTGCCAGTGGGTTCGATGGTGATCACCGTGCTGCCGTCATCGCTGCGGGTTTCCACATACTGTACCGGCGTGGCGAAATCGGTGACGTCGAGACGGCGCACCAGTTCATTGCCAACCCCGGCGCCCACGAAGCGCGCCTGGATACGGCCGCCTTCTTCCTTCACGTCCACCGGGATGGACGGTTTCGACAGTGTCACCACGACACGGCCTTCGCCGTCACTGCCGCGGCGAAAATCGATGTTGCGAATGCTCTCCTGCACGCCCCGCGGCGGCGCGGCGGCGGCTTCCTGATCCGCCCTGGCCGGATCACCGGCCGGCGCACGATCGCGGCCGAGCACCACCACCAGCTCCTGCCCTTCCACTTCGGTGCTGTAACCGGTCAGTTGATCCAGATTGAAGATCAGCCGGGTGCGATTCTTCGCCTCCACCACGGTGACACTGCGGGCATTGCCGGTGCCCAGATTGTGTTGGCGGGTTTTCAGGGCGCTGTCCGCGCCCACCAGGTCGAGAGCGATGCGGGCCGGGCGTTCGATGCTGTAGCCCTTCACCTCCGGCGCGGCGCCATCAAAGCGCACTCTCACTTCCATGCCGTCCCCCGGCAGCATGTTGGCGTCGAGGGCGGTAATGGTGGCCGCCGACGCCAGCGAGGCGGTGCAGCAAGCCAGCAGCGCCAGCACCCGGATTCCCCAGCGCCGGGGAGCGAATCGGTTTTTTATTGCATTGCAGATCTTCATAACAGGCTTCCCCAGCAACATTATTCGGCGATGGAAACGGCGCGGGACCGCTCCACCCAGCCGTCGTGGCCGTCAGGCACGATTTCCACCAACGACACTTCGTTATCGCGAACGGCCACCACCCGGCCGAAATTTTTCCCCAAGTAACTGCCCACCCGGACCCGGGTCACGGCCCCGGCGGGATCCTCCATCAATGCCTCCAGCGCCTTGCCGGGTTTGGTAATGGTGCCCACCATGCGCAGCGCATCCAGACTGAAACGCTCCAGGTATTCCCGTGGACGGCTCATATCCGGCTCGACCTTGCGCCCTTCCGGCACCTTCACCAGTTCCTGCTCCACCGGCGGCGAAAACGGCGGCCGCAGCTTGTGCGCGCCGTAGGTAAAGGTGGCAATGGGCTTGAACTCCGGCGGCGGCTCGATGCGTCCGCGTGGCCGGGCTTTGATTTCCTCGAGACGGGCATCCAACTGGCCGATATCGGCGCCGGCGGTGCAACCCCCGAGAGACAATAGCGCCGCCAGCAGACACGGTGCGGCGGCTAAATTACGCGCTTTCATGATTCCCCCCTTACGCGCTAGGAACGGCCGTTCCTGCTTGTCTTTTTACCGGCCACCTTCTTGCCCCCGTCATCGTCGCCGTCGCTGGCGGCGTAGCGATAGGTCTTGGCGGTGATCGCCAGATTCAGCAAGCCGCCACTCTCCTCCTTGCTGCCCGGCTCCACCTTGAAATCGTGCAAGGTCACGATCCGCGGCAGCGCCGACACGCCGGAGACAAACGCCCCGAATCCGTGGTAATCCCCGGTCACCCGGATATCGATGGGCAATTCCGCGTAGAACTCCTTCTGCACTTCATCCTTGAGCTCGATCACCTCGAACTCGAGACCGCTGCTCAAGCCGGTATGGGTAATGTCCTCCAGCAAACCGGGCACCTCGGTGTCGCGCGGCAGCTGGTTTTTCAGGGTATCGAAGTTCTCTTCCAGCTCGACCAGCTGCTGCCGGTACTGCTCCAGATTGTGGGCGCTGAACGCCTTCTTTTCGAAGCTGGTGAGCAAGCTTCGCTCCTCCCGCTCCAGACGCTCGTGCTGGGCTTTCAGATCCTTGATCGACAGCAGATACCCCAACAGCAGCACGGCCGCGAACACCAGCACGGCGGCACCGATCTTGATCGGCAGCGGCCAGCCGCCAATGTTCTCGAAATCCAGACTGTTGATTTCGTCGATCAGCTCACGAACGTCGAGATTCTTCAGGTCAGAGGCTTTCATCGTTATTCTCCCCCTCATCCCCCTCACGATCCGGGCGCCCCTGCTTCACGGTCAGGGTGAACTGGTTCGCCTGCTGGCTGCCTTCCAGGGCGGTGACGTTGATCAGGTTGGGCTCGACGAACCAGTCGGAGCCGTCCAGATTCCGCATCAGCCGCGATACCCGGTTGTTGGATTCGGCCACGCCTTTGATGGTGAAGACGTTACCGGTGCGCTCCACCGAGCTGTAGTAGACGCCGTCCGGCAAGGTGCGGACCAGTTGATCAAAAACGTAGACGATGGTGGGCCGGTTGCCTTGCAATTCCTGGATCACCTTCATCCGCGCCACCAGTTCCGCGCGACGTGTCTCCAGTTCCTTGATTTCCTTGATCTGTTCATCGAGCTTGGCGATTTCGGCCTGGATATGACTGTTGCGGGTCTGCTGATCGGCAATGCGATCCTCCATCATCCCTTTCCACATCCAGAACAGCAGGCCCGCCAGCAAGGCGGCGAAAATCAGCAAGGCGACGAATTCCTGCTGGCGCTGTTTGCGGCGCGCCTCCCGCCAGGGAAGCAGGTTAATGCTGGTGCTCATAGTTCAAAGCTCCTCAGCGCCAGGCCGCAGGCGATCATCATCGCCGGGGCGTCGTTGGCCAGGGCCCGGACATTGACCTTGCCGGCCTTGCTCATACCGGCGAAGGGATCGGCCAGGGAACACCCGGCACCCACCTTGTCCTGGATCAGCGCCGGCAATCCGGTGATGGAAGCCGAACCGCCAGCCAGCAGGATGTAATCCACCTGATTGAACTGGGTGGATCCATAGAAGAACTGCAGGGACCGGTTGATCTGCTGGACGATGGCGTCCTTGAACGGCTGCAGCACCTCGCTCTCATAGTCCTCCGGCAATTCACCGGTTTTCTTCGCCAGCCCGGCCTCCTCCATGGAGATGCCGTAACGGCGCTGAATTTCCTCGGTGAGCTGCTTGCCGCCGAACAGTTGCTCGCGGGTATAGACGCTGCGCCCCTGATGGAACACATTGAGAGTGGTCATGGTGGCGCCGATATCGAACACCGCCACCGTTTCCAGTTCATCGGCGTTGGGCAGGGTCGGCGCCACCAGTTGGAAGGCCCGCTCCATGGCGTAGGCCTCCACGTCCACCACCTTGGCCTGAAGGTTACCGATCTCCAGAGCATCGGCGCGCATCTCCACATTTTCCGTGCGCGACGCCACCACCAGAACTTCCACCCGGTCGGGCGTATCCTCGGTGGCGCCGAGCACCTGAAAATCCATGCGCACTTCATCCAGCGGGAATGGAATGTACTGGTCCGCCTCCACCCGCAATTGCGTTTCCATATCGTCCTCGCTGAGCGAGGCGTCCATTTCGATCACCTTGGTGATGGTGGCGGAGCCCGGCACCGCCACGGCGGCGGCCTTGACCCCGGGACGGGCCCGGGCGACCACCCGGGCGATCACGTCCCCGACCCCTTCCACATCGGTGATGTTTTTTTCCACCACGGTATTGGCCGTGAGCGGCTCGACGGCGTAGCTCTCGACCTTGAAGCGCCCCCCGGACCTGGATAGCTCCAGCAGCTTCACGGCGGTGGAACTGATATCGACCCCCAGCATGGCTTGGGCCTTTTTTCTTAGAAAAGGCAGCACAGTCTTTCGCCCCAAGAGAGTAGATTGGAAGTACTTTTTTACCCAGAAAAAGATATACTTACGTAGTTCTTATGCTGTACAACATGAGAAATTAGTAGTAGCAGAAAGGTTATTAGATCACAACAACCTTTACGCCGTATAATGACGTGCTTCACGGCTGGATGCTGTTCCCGCGCATAAACCGTCCCAGGTGACTTGGCCCGGACCGCCGAGGACATGCTCTAAGCCTTTATTCTGAATCCACATCAATTGCCACTATATGCAATCTGCCGTCCGCTGGATCCGCCCTCTCCTCCTCCTCGCCTTTGCCGCCGTCTGTGGCGCCGTCCTGGTCATGGCCGGCTCCTATCTGTACCTGGCGCCGCAACTGCCTGATGCCATTGGCATTCGCGAGGTCGAGTACCAGACGCCGCTGCGTATCTACAGCAGTGACGAGAAACTCATGGCCGAGTACGGCGAGAAGCGTCGCGAGCCGGTCACCTTCGACCATCTGCCACCGCTGTTCGTCCAGGCGGTACTGGCGGCCGAAGACGAGCGCTTCTTCCGCCATGCCGGGGTGGATGTGAAAGGGCTGGCCCGGGCCGCGGTGGAGTTGATCCGTTATCGCGAGATCCGCTCCGGCGGTTCCACCATCACCATGCAGGTGGCGCGCAACTTCTTTCTCGACCGGGAACAACGCTTCCTGCGCAAGTTCAACGAGATCGTGCTGGCCATGCAGATCGAGCACATCCTGACCAAGGAACAAATCCTCGAGCTGTATCTCAACAAGATCTATCTGGGCCACCGCTCCTACGGCGCCCAGGCCGCGGCCAAGGTTTACTACGGCAAGGACATCGGCGAACTGACCCTGCCGCAGTGGGCGATGATCGCCGGCCTGCCGAAGGCGCCTTCCGCCTACAACCCGATCACCAACCCGGAGCGGGCGGTCCAGCGCCGCAACTGGATTCTCGGCCGCATGCACGAAACCGGCGCCATTACCGAGGAACAAATGGAACAAGCCCGGCGGGCACCGGTGACCGCCCGCTATCACACTTCACGACCTGAAGTGGAAGGCGCCTATGTGGCGGAGATGGCGCGCCTGGCGGTGGCCGATATCATCCCCGGGGACCTCTACACCCAGGGTTTACGGGTTATCACCACGGTCGACAGCAAACGCCAGGAAGCGGCGGTGCGCGCCCTGCGTGAGGGCCTGCACGAATACGATGAGCGCCACGGCTATCGCGGTCCGCTGGCCGAGGTGGACACCGGCGCTCTGCCGAAGCTGGCCTGGCCCCAAGGCGACGATGCGGAAGCCGCCCCCGAGGATGAGGCACCACAGCCGGAGCTGGCCCGACCGGAGGAGGAAGATCAGGAAAGCCTGAGCAACGATGTGGTCGCCTGGCTCGATACCTTCAAGGACCAGCCCGCGTATGGGCCGCTGCGCACGGCCATCGTCACCGAGATACGGGAAGACGCCGCGGCGGTACTGCTGGGCGACGGCAAACAGGCCGTGGTGGCCTGGAAGGATATCAGTTGGGCCCGCCCGGCATTGCGCAAGGGCTATGTTGGGGAAAAACCGAAACAGGTCGCCGATGTCCTCAAAGTCGGCAATGTCATCTACCTGCGCCCGGTGGATGACAAGAGCGGCGCCCACTGGCGCTTGGCGCAACTGCCCCAGGCGCAATCCGCGCTGGTGTCGCTGGATCCGGAAACCGGCGCCCTGCAGGCATTGCAGGGCGGCTACAGCTTCGCCGCCTCCAACTTCAACCGGGCGATGCAGGGCCAGCGTCAGGCGGGTTCCGTATTCAAGCCGTTTGTTTATACCGCCGCACTGGAAAACGGCTTCACCCCGGCCACCATTATCAATGACGCCCCGGTGGTCTATGACAGTTCCGAACTGGGCAAGGCCTGGCGGCCGAAAGGCTCCAGCGGCCGCTTCTACGGCCCAACCCGCATGCGTGAGGCGCTGTACCGTTCTCTCAACCTGGTGTCCATCCGCATTCTCCGCCAGGTGGGCATCCAGCAGACCATGGAGACCCTGAAGGAATTCGGTCTGCCCTATGACCGTTTCCAGAGGGATCTGTCCCTGGCCCTGGGCAGCGGCTCGCTGACGCCGCTGGAGCTGGCCACCGCTTACGCCATGTTCGCCAACGGTGGCTACCGGGTGACCCCCTGGTACATTGATCGCATCGAGGACCGCGACGGCCATGTGCTGTGGCGCGCGCCGGAAGTACTGCGGTGCGACCTGCCCTGCGCCGATGAACGGGCCCGAATCGCCACCGAGGAAGCAGCCTGGGAACAGCGCGAGCAGTTGCCCACGCTATTGGAACGTGAGGAAGTCAGTCTCGGCGACAGCAACCGCGATGAGCAACCTCCGGAAACACTGCAGCCGCCGCCGGTGCTGGCGCCCCGCACTCTGGATCCGGAAGTGGCCTGGCTGATGAATTCCATGTTGCAGGACGTGATCAAGCGCGGCACCGGCCGCCAGGCAAGCTCCCTGGGCCGCAAGGATCTGGCCGGCAAGACCGGCACCACCAACAATCACGTGGACGCCTGGTTCTCCGGCTATGCGCCGAGTCTGGTGACCACTGTGTGGGTGGGACTGGACACGCCGACATCCCTGGGCTGGGGTGAATACGGCGGCCGTGCCGCCCTGCCAATCTGGATCAGCTACATGGGCAAGGCTCTGGAAGGCGTCCCGGAAACCACCCTGCGCCAGCCACCGGGTATTGTCTCGGTCCGTATTGATCCGAAGAGCGGCCTGGTCGCGCGGTCCGGCAACAGCAATGCCATCTTCGAGTATTTCCGCGAAGATGAAGTGCCAGAACAGGAAAGCCCCTATAACGGCGGCCGTGGCGGCAGCCCGGAACAGATTTTCTGATCCGTTCCCGGTTGCTGGATCAATCGCGGCTCACGAGCCGCGATTGATTATCCATTTCACCATACCTTTCAGATCATTGAAGAAACTCGAGCGGTTCGGGGACTCCGTGTAGGCACCACAGCGGCCATCATGTCGCAAGTGGCGCAACTCGCCGCTCCCATCGAAGCCCATCAACGCCGCCCGGTAGGGCGCTGCTCCCTTGTAATCCGGGTGGAAAAAACGCTGTCCACCGGCATCGTACACGCCGCCACGCAGCGCGGAACCCGACCGGCGGTAGCGCGCCTTTTCGATAAAACGGAACTTGTCGGGATCGACGTCCGGCACTACCGCCAGGCCACTGCTCCAACCCTGCAGCCCGCGCCCTCCGCCTCGGCTTTGCCGGTTCCAGTCCCATTCCACCCAGGCGTAATACAGATGCCGGTCATCCCGATAGAGCCCTTGCGCCAGGGTTTCCAAGGGCGCACTGGAATCACGCCGGCACAACATCTTCAATTCATTGGTAAAGGGTTGATGGAAATAAAAGGTATCGCCTTCATGAAACAGCACATGCCAGCCGAATTCTTTGTCCGCCTGCAGCAATTGCAGCGCACCGGGCGGCAGGGTCCGGCCGGTGTCCGCCACTTGATCGGGTAATGGCTGGTCCTTGAAGAAATAGCGCCGGCCATCGTCGCCGTAGTGGTTACCCCAGGTGTCGCCCTCGACCCTGATCACGGTGAAGTCCGCCGGTTCGGCCCCCTGCACCACCTTTCCCCGGTAATAGACCCGGTTGGCGTCCTTGAGATAGTGAAAGTCCGCCGAAGTCCGTTCGGTCACCGCCACTTCACTCAGCGAGGAAACATCGGCACCGGCGATCCAGTGCCCTTGATAGTACAGACGGGCACCGTCGTCGGCGTAATCGCCGTGGCGGACGCGGACTTTGGCGGCCTCGGCGCCGTCCAGCAGTGTATTCCGGTAGTACACACGCTCACCGGCCCGATAATAATGGCGGCCCAGATAAGCCACGGAATCCGGATTCACTTCCGGCTTACGGTGTCCGTCCACGTAAAAGTGCTCACGGTCCCGGGCCAAACCACTGTAAAAGTAGCCTCTCCCAGTATCGCCGGGCACCGGTTCGAACGTCTCCGGATCAGCCCCCTCGACCCGCTGATGGCCCTCTCCCGCTTGCAGAAACCAGATACCGCCGTCCTCATCATGGCTGTAGCGGCTCACCGGATAATCGGTTCGAGTCACCTCCGGTTCTTCCCCGGGGTCCAGCCACAACATCAGCGAGACCATCAACGCCAGAATTGCCGTAACCCAGGCCAGTCCCTGCCCCCATCTCCTCATTGATGCTCTCCCTTGATTCCTGCCGTCTTTCGCCGCAACAGCCAGCGGATGCCACGAATGACGATCAGCACGATAGCAAGCAGGATAAGAATGTTGCGGGCCCACACAGGAACGTAGTTCCAGTCCGGATTGCGAGTATACGCCAAGCACTCGCGCGCTCTATCCAGCCTCCGTGGCTGTCCTTTTTCAGTCACGCCCCACAGGCCGGCCACATATCCTTCGGATGGATTGAGGAAACGGCGGTCACCGGCCTGATACAGATTCCCGGTCAGGGTTTTGCCTTGCATGCGCAAGCGGCGCTCACCGATCAGGCGCAAATCATCGGGATGCACACCAGGCACTACTTCCAACCCGGTGTACCAACCGCGCAGGCCGCTGGCGTACCGGCCCTTGCGATGATCCAGCGCCGTCCAGGCGTAGTACAGATGCCGGTCATCCCGGTAGAACCCACGCCCGATCCGTTCCAGGGGAGCGCCGGAATCCCTTTGGCACAGGGGCTTCAACTCATTGGCAAAGGGCTGGTGATAAAAGAGTTCCCGGCCCTGATAAAACAGGGCATGCCAACCCAGGAGCTTGTCCGCCAGCAGCAGTTTGAGACTGCCCGGCGGCAGAACCCGATCCGTACCGGCCACCCGCTCCGGCACTGCCTCACTTCCCAGAAAATAGCGCTGACCGTCGTAACCGTAATGGGCATCGTAGATCAGGTTCCGGCTTTGCCCCTCCACGGTGATCAGAGTGAACTGATCCGGGCGCGCGCCCGCCACCACTCGACCCCGGTAATACACCCGGTGACGGTCTTTCAGGTACACGCGCTCCGCCGGCGTCGGCGTTTCCCGCGGGACTTTCGCCAGGGACGCAATGTCCGCGCCCTGGATCCAATGGCCCTGGAAATACAGATGGCGGTCATCATGGGCGTACTCGTTCGGGTACCTTACGGCATTCTGGAATACCCGCAACCGGCCAGGGTCGGCTCCTTGCAGCAGGGCAGTGCCGTAATAGGCCTGATCGCCGGCAACGTAGTAACGCGACTCCAGGTAGCGCACGCTGTCCGGCGCCACACTCGGCATGCGCTGTCCCATCGCATAAAAGTGATCACGGTCCCGGGCCAGGCCGCTGTATTCAACAGGGCCATTGGCATTGGCCGGCAGAGGTTCGAAGCTGCTCGCATCGGCGCCTTCCACCCGTTGATAGCCGTCACCGGGGCGCAGGAACCAGACACCGCCAGCGTCATCGTGGGCGTAGCGGCTGCGGGGATAATTGGTGGGGTCTACTTCGGGGCTATCCTTGGACAGCATCCACCAGATCGCCAGGGCACTGGCTATACTGACCAGCACCGCGATGATGAAACCGGCTTTGCCACCAATGGCTGGCTCAGGTTTGTTGGTATCGTCCAAACACCGCGCTCCATGCGTCTGCCTTTGCCCGACCCAGTATAGTCATGCGGATCGGTTTGCGCGCGGTGGAGAGGGCTTGGGAGGGGGTAAAGCCGGCGCGGCGCGCTAGCCGCCTCCCACGAAGGCCACGAGAACCTGCCGTGGGAGCGGCTGACGCGCCGCGCGATACCCGTCCGTTACAGTTCCGGGAAGATATCGTCCAGGGACTTGAGCGGATAGTGAGACGGGTAGCCTTTGCGGGCGACACCGGAATCCACCGCGGCGCGGGCCACGGCGGCGGAGACCCGGCCCAGCAGGCGCGGATCGTTGGGCTTGGGAATGATGTATTCCGGGCCGAAGCTCAACGGCTCGCCACCATAGGCTTCCAGTACCTCCTGGGGCGGCGCCTCGCGGACCAGCTCGGCGATGGCGTGAACCGCCGCCAGCTTCATGTCCTCGTTGATGGAGGTGGAGCGCACGTCCAGGGCTCCGCGGAACATGTACGGGAAGCACAGGACGTTGTTGACCTGGTTCGGATAGTCGGAGCGGCCGGTGGCGATGATGGCATCGGCACGGGCGGCCTTGGCCACTTCCGGGCGGATTTCCGGGTCCGGGTTGGCCAGCGCGAAAATGATCGGCTTGTCCGCCATCTTCTTCACCATTTCCGGCGTCAGCATATCCGGGCCGGACACACCGATGAACACGTCGGCGCCCTCGATGGCGTCATCCAGAGTGCGCTTGTCGGTGTCGTTGGCCAGCGCCGCTTTATACTGGTTAAGATCATCACGGCGGTTGTGGATCACACCCTTGCGGTCCAATACCAGGATGTTTTCCTTGCGCGCGCCCATTTCGATCAGCAACCGCACGGAAGCAACACCGGCGGCGCCGGCGCCGACGCACACCACCTTGATGTCTCCGATGCGCTTGTTCTGGATTTCCAGCGCGTTGAGCAACCCGGCGCCGACCACGATGGCGGTACCATGCTGGTCGTCATGGAACACCGGCACATCGCAGATTTCCTTGAGTACACGTTCGATCTCGAAGCATTCCGGCGCGCGGATATCTTCCAGGTTGATACCGCCGAAGGTGGTGTGAATACGCACCACGGTATCAATGAACGCCTGCGGATCCTCCGCTTCCACTTCGATATCGAACACATCGATGCCGGCGAACAGCTTGAACAGGATACCCTTGCCTTCCATCACCGGCTTGGAAGCCAGCGCCCCCAGATTGCCCAGTCCCAGGATAGCGGTGCCATCACTGATCACCGCCACCAGGTTGCCTTTGGCGGTAAAACGGTAAGCCAGCTCCGGTTCACGGGCGATTTCACGCACCGGTTCCGCTACGCCGGGACTATAGGCCAGGCTGAGGTCGCGGCTGGTTTTCGCGCTTTTGGTCACCTCGACACTGATCTTCCCTGGGCGTGGTTTGGCATGATAATCCAGGGCCGCCTTCTTGAAATCCTCGGACATGGTGGTCTCCGCTCCCCGAAACGGGCTTTAAAACACTATATTGGCCAAATAAATATCAATCGACGTAAATTTTCATCGATATCAACACTATCGATGCAAAACCGCTATTTATGTAAAACAATGCCGCCGATGAACGTAAAAAGCACCCGAAAGGGTGCTTTTTACAGGTGGAACGCAAAGCAATGAGAACGATCAGTTCTTCTTGGAGCGCAACACACCAAAGCGCTGCTTGAACTTGTCGATCTGACCGCCGCTGTCCGCCTGCTTCTGCTTGCCGGTATAGAACGGGTGGCAGGCGGAGCATACGTCCACGGAAAAATCACCCGCACGGGTGGACCGGGTCTGAATGACGTTTCCGCAGCTGCAGGAAATCGCCACGTCCTGGTATTCAGGATGAATGTCTGCTTTCATAACTGGGCTCCATTGCGTGTCGCTACCCGATCAAGGCCGGGCACCACACTGGCTTACGCCGGGAAAAGTGAACGCGAACTATATCAGTTTGCGCCCGATGCGCAAGCTGTAACCGCTGTTTTCCGGATTTCCACGTGCCGCTCTCCACCTTACAGGTTGCCTTGCCGGTCCCCCTGCCAGGCTGTTTTGACTATTCCCTGCCACCGGAGACGCCGGTGCCGCCCCGTGGCGCCCGGGTGGAAGTGCCGTTCGGCAAACGGACCCTGGTGGGCGTGGTCCACGATCATCAGCCCAGCAGCCTGAAGACCCTCAAGGCGGTCAACCGAGTACTCGACGAAGCGCCGATCATCGATGAGCGGCTCTACGCCCTGTGCGAATGGGCCGCCGGCTACTATCACCATCCCCTTGGCGAAGTATTGAATTTCGTGCTGCCAACACTGCTGCGCCAAGGGCAGGCGGCACGGCCTGACGCCGAGATCCGCTGGCGCATCACCGACCGCGGCCGGCACGTGACGGCGGACCGCCTGAAGCGGGCTCCACGCCAACAGGAAGCCCTGGCCCTGCTGGCCGAACACCCGGACGGCCTCACCCCGGCCATGCTGGAAGCGCTGTCGGTATCGCGCCCGGCGCTCCAGGCCCTGCGGGAGAAGCAGTGGGCGGAGCGCGAGGAGCACCTGCCCCAGGTACCGCCGCTGCCAGCGGATGTCCTCGCCGAGCCTGCTCTGAGCGCCAGTCCGGAACAACGTCTGGCGATCGAGGCGATCAATCAGGCCAGCGGGTTTCAACCGTTCCTGCTGGACGGCGTCACCGGCAGCGGCAAAACCGAAGTGTATCTGCAAGCGATGGCGCCGGTGTTGGCGGCTGGCCGGCAGGTGCTGGTACTGGTGCCGGAAATCGGCCTGACGCCGCAGACCCTGCGCCGTTTCCGCCAACGTTTCGCGGTGCCGGTGACGGTCATGCATTCAGGCCTGAACGACCGCGAACGGCTGGAAGCCTGGCTTGCCGCCGGCGAAGGCCGGGCACGCATCATTATCGGCACCCGTTCGGCGATATTCACACCGTTACATGCGCCGGGGCTGATCATCGTCGACGAAGCCCATGACGGGTCCCTGAAGCAACAGGACGGTTTCCGCTACCACGCCCGGGACCTGGCCACGTGGCGCGCCCGCCAATGGAACATTCCGGTTGTCCACGGCAGCGCCACTCCGGCCCTGGAAACCCTGCATCTGGCCCACACCGGCCGTTACCAGTGGCTGCGTTTGCGCGAACGGGCGGGCGGCGCCGCGCTGCCGGATATCGAGCTGCTGGATGCCCGGGATGCCGCCCCGGACGCGCCGCTGCTGCCCTCCGCTCTGACCGCCATCGAAGACACCGTGCGCCGTGGTGAACAGGCTCTGGTGTTCCTCAACCGGCGCGGCTTCGCGCCGGTGATCCTGTGCCGGGACTGCGGCTGGCAGGCGGAGTGCCCGCGCTGCGACAGCGTCATGACCTGGCATCGCAGCTTGTCGCAGTTGCGTTGTCACCACTGCGATCACCAGCAGCGGGTGCCGCGGCGCTGCCCGGAATGCGGCTCCAGCAATCTGATCGACGCCGGCGCCGGCACGGAAAAACTGGAGGCCCTGTTAAGTGATCATTGCAAGGCGCCGGTGGTCCGCATCGACCGCGACACCACCCGCCGCAAGGGCAGTCTGGATGCCAAACTGGCGGAAATCCGGGGTGGCGCGCCGGCGGTGCTGGTGGGCACGCAGATGCTGGCGAAAGGTCACCATTTCCCCCGTCTGAGCCTGGTGGTGATTACCAATCTGGACGCGGGCTTCCTCAGCGCCGATTTCCGCGGCCCCGAACAGGCCGCGCAATTGCTGCTGCAAGTGGCCGGCCGCGCCGGCCGCAAAGATCTGCGTGGCCGGGTGCTGCTGCAAAGCCGCCATACCGATCATCATCTGGTGCGCCTGGCCGCCGCTGGCGACTACCACGCCCTCGCCGACACGCTGCTGGAGGAACGGCGCATGGCCGGGCTGCCCCCGTTTGGCCATCTCGCCTTACTGCGCTGCGAGGCGATGTCGATGGACAAGGCCCTGGCCTTTCTTGATGAGTGCGCGGCGCCCTTCCAGCAGAACAGTAACGTCGATGACGACAGTGTGAACCTGCTCGGACCAGCGCCGGCGCCGATGGAAAAACGGGCCGGCCGCTATCGCGCCCAACTGCTGCTGCAGGCGCCCCAGCGTCCGGCTCTGCACGCCGTACTCGACACTCTGGTACGGCACGCCCGCGGCCTGCCCTCCGCCCGCCACTGCCGCTGGCATGTGGATGTGGATCCCACCGAAATGGTGTAATTCGCCATTGGAATGCGTCACCTCACTTGACTAAACTGGCGGCTTCCCGCGCACCCCGCCCGGGTGCTTCGGGTCCCCCGTCAGGAGCATGCATGAGTCAGGTGGACATTCTGTTCCAGCGCTACGGCCCGCGTTACCGTCTGTGGGTAACGCTCACCGTCATGCTCGGTCTGGTGGCGCTGGGCATGTCGATCACCATCGTCAACGTCGCCATTCCTTATATAAAGGGCGCCTTCGGCATGAGCGACAGCCAGGTGCAATGGCTGTCCACCGGCTTTCTGGCTTCCACCACCGTATCCCTGCTGGTGGCCCCCTGGCTGGTGTCAGCGGTGGGCCAGCGCGCCACCTTCATGGGGCTGTTGCTGGTGTTCATCGCCGCCTCCCTGCTCGGCGGTCTGGGCGAGGGCATGGCGGCGCTGGTGGCGGCCCGGGTCATTCAGGGCGCGATGACCGGACTGATCCGGCCGGTGGCCATGGAAGCGCTGTTCGCCGCCTATCCGCCGGAAGGCCGCGGCATGGCCACCGCCATGTACGGCATGTGTCTGGGGCTGCCGCTGACCCTGGCCACGGTGATCGGCGGCTGGCTGGTGGAGAATTTCACCTGGCGTTACGTCTTCTTCATCACGCTGCCGATCTGTGTCGCCGCGGTGGTGATGGGCTACTTCTTTTTACCGCCTCGCGAAGGCAAAGGACCGCGTTCACCGTTTGACTGGGCCGGCGTGGTGATCGCCTTCGCCGCCGTTTTCTCGCTGCTGGCGGCACTGTCCAATGGTCAGCGCTGGGGCTGGGACGATCCCCGGGTGCCCATACTGATTGTCACTGGCGTTCTGCTGGGCACCGCTTTTTTTCTGTGGCAGAAGCGCTGCCGCCACCCGCTGCTGGATCTGGCCATCTTCCGCAACCGCGTGTTCGTGACCGGCACCTCCGCCATGTTCCTGTTCGGCGGCACTTTCTACGGCATCATGTATCTGCTGCCCCAATTCGTGCAGACCGTTCTGCATTACAGCCCGGTCAGTGCCGGCAAGATCTTCCTGCCTTCCACCCTGGTCCTGGCGATTCTGGTGCCGCTGGTGGGCCGCCTCAGTGACCGCTATCCGGCTCATTGGCTGACGCTGCCCGGGCTGGCCTGCGCCCTGTTCGCGGTCTGGCACATGGCCTTGATGGACTGGGATACCTCCTTCGCCTACCTGGCCACCACCATGGCGATTCTTTCCGTGGGCATGGCGGCCTTCCCACCGCCCACCCTGTCCAAGGCCATCGCCGCGCTGGAACCCCGTCTCACCGGCCACGGCTCCGGCGCCATTAACTTCGCCATGCAACTCGGCGGCGCGCTCGGCACCGCTGGGCTGGTAATCATGCTGGAACGCCGCACCGTGGAGCATGGCCAGCAACTCAACGCCGGCGTGCACGCCGGCAACAGCACCGCCCAGCAGCAACTGAGCCAACTGGCCGAACTGGCCGACCGCCTGGGTGTTCCGGACACCCACCTACAGGCCATGGCCGGGCATTTAATGGGGCGGCTGGAAACCATCTGGGCATCGATTTTCGCTTACCAGGACGGGTTCTGGATTCTGGTGGCCAGCCTGGTGCTGGTGGCGATCCCCTCGGTGCTGTTGAGCCGCCAGCATAACCGGCCCCGCCCCGTGACCAATGCCCCCGCCAACAACCCGGCAACACAATGAAGGATGACGACACCATGACCGACAGCTCATCCCGTTCCCTCTATCCGCGCCGTCCCTCGCGGTGGCTGAAGCTCGCCGCGCTGGTGGCTCTGGTGGTGGCGTGCCTGATCTGGATGGCCTTCGCCATCCATCACCGGCTCACTCACGTCAGCGCCCAGGACGCCCGGGTGATGTCCAGTCAGGTCACTGTCAGCAGCCGGCTGCCTGGCTGGGTCCCGGAGTTCACCCTCACCGAGGGAGACCGGTTGCAAAAGGGCGACGTGGTGGCCCGCCTGTACAGTGAGCCGGATCAACAGCAGCTGAAGACCCTGCAAGCCAACGTCGCCTCGATGCAGGCCAGGCTCGACTATGAACAGGCCCGTCTGGACCTCGGCCAACAGCAATTCGAGGGCGGTCTGCACATCACCAGCCAGCAACTGCAATCGGTCAAAGCGGCGGAAAGAGCAGCCCGGGCACGGCTGACTCAGGCCCGCAAGGATTTTGAACGGTCCGACGCCCTGCACCAGCGCGGCGCCGTTTCACAGCAACAACGGGATCAGGACTACTACACCTATCAGGCCGCCCAGGCGGAATATCAGCGCTCGCGGGAAGAGGTGGCGGTCAGTCAGGCGCAGGCCGACAACGCCCACGTCGGTTTTCTCAATGGCGTGCAAGTGCCTCTGCCGCCGCCTACGGTGATGAAAGCCCAGGTCGGAATCGCCCGGCAACAACTGGAAGAGGCCAAGGCACGACTGGCGCAGCAGGAACTGCGCCTGGAGGATCTCACCGTACGCAGTCCGATCAACGGTGTAGTCAATAAAACCCTGATCGATGAGGGTGAGTACGTGTCACCGGGACAACCGATTCTGATGATGCACGATCCGGACGACCTGTGGGTGGCGGCCAACATCAAGGAAACCGATGTGGCCGAACTGCGCCCAGGCCAGCCGGTGAAAATCACCGTTGATGCCTATCCGGACGAATCTTTCAGCGGCTCGGTGCAGGTCATCGGCCGCGCCGCCACCAGCCAGTTCGCGCTGTTGCCTGATCCCAACCCTTCCGGCAATTTCACCAAGATCACCCAGCGCCTGCCGGTACGCATCCGCCTGGACGATGGCCCACTGGAGCTGATCGGTCCGGGAATGATGGTGGAAGTGGATATCGATGTGAGGGGCAATTAAGGACGGGCCGGACCTTTGGCGCGCCTTCCAGGGGGCGGCAATTCGATCCGGATTCACGTACAATCGCCGCCCAATCGAACCCGTCTTGAGAAACCATGAAAGACCGTCTGATCGCGCTGATCGACAGCGCCCTGGATACCCTGACCGCCAACGGCGTGCTGCCCGCCGAAGCGCGCCGGCCGGTGCAGATTGAGCGTACCAAGGATAAAAGCCACGGCGACTTCGCCACCAACATCGCGCTGATGCTGGCCAAGCCCGCCGGCTTGAAACCCCGCGATCTGGCCCAGGCGCTGGTGGATGCCCTGCCGGAAGACCCGGCCCTGGCGAAAACAGAGATCGCCGGCCCCGGTTTTATCAATTTTTTTCAATCCGACAACTGGCTTGCCTCGCAGCTGGAAGCGGCCCTGGCCGACGAGCATCTGGCGGTGCCCCGTCCGCGGCAGCCGCAAACCGTGGTGGTGGACTATTCCGGCCCCAACCTGGCCAAGGAAATGCACGTCGGCCATCTGCGCTCCACCATTATCGGCGATGCCGTGGTGCGCTCGCTGGAGTTTCTTGGCCACAAGGTGATCCGCCAGAACCACGTGGGCGACTGGGGCACCCAGTTCGGCATGCTGCTGGCGTATCTGGAGGAACAGAAAGCCGAGGAAGGCGCAACCGAGCTGAGCCGCGAATTGGCCAATCTGGAAACCTTCTACCGCGCCGCCAAGCTGCGTTTCGATGAGTCCCCGGAGTTCGCCGATCGCGCCCGTGCTTTGGTGGTGAAGCTGCAGTCCGGTGACGAGTACTGTCTGAAACTGTGGAACGAGTTCAACCAGGTCTCCCTGAGCCATTGCTACGCCGTCTATGAGCGCCTGGGCGTCAGCCTCACCGCCGCCGATGTGCGCGGCGAAAGCACTTATAACGATGACCTGCCAAAGGTGGTGGCGGACCTGGACGCCGCCGGCCTGCTCACCGAGGACCAGGGCGCCCTGTGTGTGTTCCTGGACGAGTTCCGCAACAAGGACGGGGACACTCTGCCGGTGATCGTGCGCAAGGCGGACGGCGGCTACCTCTATGCCACCACCGATCTGGCGGCCCTGCGTTACCGCGCCAACCAGTTGCACGCTGATCGCATCCTGTATTTCGTTGATCAACGTCAAGCCCTGCACTTCCAGCAAATGTTCGCGGTGGCCCGCGAAGCCGGTTTTGTCGGCGCTGGAGTGGATCTGGCCCACATGGGCTTCGGTACCATGAACGGCCCCGACGGCAAGCCGTTCAAAACCCGCGACGGCGGCACCGTGAAGCTGATCGACCTGCTCGACGAAGCGGAGCAACGGGCCTATCAACTGGTCAGCGAGAAAAACCCGGAACTGGATCAGGACGAGTTGCGCGCCATCGCCCACGCCGTTGGTATCGGCGCGGTGAAATACTCGGATCTGAGCAAGAACCGCACCAGCGACTACGTGTTCAATTTCGATCTGATGCTGAGCTTCGATGGCAACACCGCGCCCTACCTGCTGTACGCCTACACCCGGGTGGTCAGCGTGTTCCGCAAGGCCGGTCTGTCGCTGGATCAGGTGGCGGGCGAATTGCTGTTGCGCGAGGAAGCGGAACAGGCCCTGGCCGCCCGTCTGGTGCAGTTCGGCGAGGCGGTGCAGTCGGTGGCGGACAAGGGTCAGCCCCATCTGTTGTGCGCCTACCTCTACGACGTGGCCGGGCTGTTCTCCAGCTTCTACGAGCACTGCCCGATCCTGTCCGGCGATGACGACGCCCTGCGCGCCAGCCGCCTGAAGCTGGCCGCCCTGACCGCCCGCACCCTGTCCGAGGGCCTGCGACTGCTTGGACTGACGCCGCTGGAGCGTATGTAATGGCAAAGAACACCCGCGGCGCCAGCCGCAGCCCTCGCAAGAACAGCAAAAAGCGTCAGGTCCCGGGATGGGTCTGGTTGTTCACCGGCGTGGCGGCCGGTCTGTTCCTGGCGTTCCTGGTGCATCTGGCCCAGGTACAGAAAGAAGCGGGCACCGCCACCCTGGTGAAAGCCCCGGAACAGTCCGGCCAGGGCAAAGGCAAAAACGGCGACACCTCCAAGGCCAATGGCGACGAGCCGACCTTCGACTTCTACGCGGTGCTGCCGAAGATGGAAGTGATCGTGCCCAAATCCAAGGACGAGAAACCGGCACCAGCGAAAAAGCCGGCCACCTCCGGCCGTGATGACAAACCGTCCACCGCCGCCAAACCCGACACCAGCACGAACGGCGGCACCACCGCCAATGCCGGCGACGGCAAGATCTATATGCTTCAGGCTGGCAGTTTCCGTAACGCCAGCGACGCCGACCGCCGCCGCGCCGAGCTGATCCTCAAGGGCTATGAAGTGCGTCTGCAACCGGTAAAGCTGGAAAATGGCGACACCTGGCACCGGGTCATGATCGGCCCTTACAACAGCGTCAACACCTTGCATAAGGCCCAGGACCAACTGGCCTCCAACGGCGTGGAAACCCTGCCGATCCAGGTGAAGAAGTAAACCACTCCCCCTGTCCAGGGATTCCACGCTGCGCTGCCCAAGCGGTGTGGTGCGGGGGTTCCGGGACCATGTTTGGCCACGGACGGCCAAACCTGAGCGGACAGGAATGTCGTTTTTGCGTGTCCCGGAACCCCCGCGCCACACCGCGACCCGACTGTGCCATTGAAATCCCGTCCGCCACCCGCATATCCCCCGGAACACGAATAAGGAGATAGACGCGTGACCACTATCGTATCCGTTCGACGCGGCACCAATGTGGTGATCGGCGGCGACGGCCAGGTGAGCCTGGGAAACACCGTTATGAAAGGCAACGCCCGTAAAGTACGCCGCCTTTACCATGGCAAGGTGATCGCCGGTTTCGCCGGCGGCACCGCGGACGCCTTCACTCTGTTCGAGCGTTTCGAGGCGCAATTGGAAAAACACCAGGGCCATCTGGTACGGGCCGCCGTGGAGCTGGCCAAGGACTGGCGCACCGACCGCGCCCTGCGCCGCCTGGAAGCGCTGCTGGCGGTGGCCGACAAGGACAACTCCCTGATCATCACCGGTAACGGCGACGTGGTGGAGCCGGAACAGGGGCTGATCGCTATCGGCTCCGGCGGCCCCTTCGCCCAGTCCGCCGCCACGGCACTGCTGGAAAACACCGATCTGAGCGCCCGCGAGATTGTCGAGAAAAGCCTGAAGATCGCCGGTGACATCTGTATTTACACTAACCAGAATCACGCCTTCGAGGAGCTGGAATAGTGGCTTCCCTGACACCAAGAGAAATCGTATCCGAACTGAACCGGCACATTGTCGGCCAGGAAGAGGCCAAGAAAGCGGTGGCCCTGGCCCTGCGCAACCGCTGGCGCCGCATGCAGCTGCCGGCGGAAATGCGTGCCGAAGTCGCCCCCAAGAACATCCTCATGATCGGCCCCACCGGGGTCGGTAAAACCGAGATCGCCCGCCGTCTGGCCAAACTTGCCGACGCCCCCTTCCTGAAGGTGGAAGCCACCAAATTCACCGAGGTGGGCTACGTGGGCCGGGACGTGGAATCGATTATCCGCGACCTGGTGGAAATGGCGATCAAGATGCTGCGCGAAAAAGCCATCGAGCGGGTCGGCTCCAAGGCCGATGACGCCGCCGAGGAACGCATTCTCGACGCCTTGCTGCCCGCCGCCCGTGGCGAAGAGAGCAGCGCCACCGACTCCACCACCCGGCAGGTTTTCCGCAAGAAGTTGCGGGAAGGAGAACTGGACGACCGCGAGATCGATATCGAGGTCAGCGCCAACCCGGCCGGCGTGGAAATCATGGCGCCGCCGGGCATGGAGGAAATGACCAGTCAGCTGCAGCAGATGTTTTCGCGCATGGGCGGCCAGAAGAAACGCCACCGTAAACTGAAAGTGCGCGACGCCCTGCGCCTGCTGCGTGACGAGGAAGCGGCCCGCTTCATCAACGAGGACGAGTTGAAAGTGGAGGCCATCGACGCGGTGGAGAACCACGGCATCGTCTTCCTTGATGAAATCGACAAGGTCGCCAAGCGCTCCGAAACCGGCGGCACCGACGTGTCCCGCGAAGGGGTGCAACGGGACCTGCTGCCGCTGATCGAAGGCAGCACGGTGAGCACCAAGTACGGCATGGTACGCACCGATCACATCCTGTTCATCGCTTCCGGCGCCTTCCATCTGGCCAAGCCCAGCGACCTGATCCCGGAGCTCCAGGGCCGTCTGCCGATCCGCGTGGAACTGAGCGCGCTCACTCCGGAAGACTTCGAGCGTATCCTCACCGAGCCGCGTTGTTCGCTCACCGAGCAATACAAAGCGCTGCTGGCCACCGAAGGCCTCAAAGTGGAGTTCACCGAGGACTGCATCCGCCGCATCGCCGAAGTGGCCTGGCAGGTGAACGAGAAGACCGAGAACATCGGCGCCCGCCGGTTGCATACGGTGCTGGAGAAACTGCTGGAAGAAATCAGCTACGACGCCGACGACCTCGCCACCCAGTATCACGACACGCCGCTGAGCCTGGACGCCGAGGCGGTCAACCGCTACCTGGGCGAATTGGCGGACAACGAGGATCTGAGCCGCTACATCCTCTAAGCGCCCCACATTGTAGGTAGTGGGACGCCGGCGCCGGGCCATGCCCGGCGTCAGGCCTGTCAACCTCGAATCAGCATCGCTCCCGGCGGCACGTGGTAACGCAGCTCACGACAGTCGCCTGGCGGCGGTTGTTGTCCAGAGGGGCGATCCGGATACCAGATACGGCACTCTCCAGGGGGCGGCCGCTGCCCTTCGGGGACCCGGTATCCGGCGGCGTCTCCGTCATAAGGCCTGGAACCGTAGTAACCTCCCGGCTCCGCATAAACCGCACAGCCATTGAGAAAAGCCGCGGTCAGAGCCAGTGCCCAGTATCGTGCTGATGAAAGCCTGTGCACCATCGTTCTCATCTCCTCTGCTGCTCCGGCCTTCCTGGAGCTTCTTCCAATCTACATCAAACGCGACGTCTTCCCTGTTAAATTGTATTAGGCGTGTCTCCTGACTGTCTGATAATGCGCCGCAGCCCACCCTGGCGCATCCCCCTGAGTACGCTACAATGTTTCCCCTTTCGCACTTGGTCGCAGCAACAACGAGGTTCCCATGCCCGAGTACCGCTCCCGCACCACCACCCACGGCCGCAACATGGCCGGGGCCCGCGCCCTGTGGCGCGCCACCGGCATGAAAGACGGTGATTTCGGCAAGCCGATCATCGCCATCGCCAACTCCTTCACCCAGTTCGTGCCCGGGCACGTGCACCTGAAGGATCTGGGCCAGTTGGTGGCCGAGGAAGTGGAAAGAGCGGGCGGCATCGCCAAGGAATTCAACACCATCGCGGTGGACGACGGCATCGCCATGGGCCACGACGGCATGCTCTACTCGCTGCCCAGCCGCGACATCATCGCCGACTCGGTGGAGTACATGGTCAACGCCCACTGCGCCGACGCCATGGTCTGCATCTCCAACTGTGACAAGATCACCCCCGGTATGCTGATGGCCGCCATGCGGCTGAATATCCCGGTTATTTTTGTTTCCGGCGGCCCCATGGAAGCGGGCAAGACCAAGCTGGCGGAACACAAACTGGATCTGGTGGATGCCATGGTGATGGCCGCCGACGACAGCGTCGACGACGAAACCGTGAATGAAGTGGAGCGCTCCGCCTGTCCCACCTGCGGCTCCTGTTCCGGCATGTTCACCGCCAATTCCATGAACTGTCTGACCGAGGCCCTGGGCCTGTCGCTGCCGGGCAACGGTTCATTGCTGGCCACCCACGCCGATCGCCGCGAACTGTTCCTGGAAGCCGGCCGCCGCATCGTCGATCTGGCCCGGCTCTACTACGAGCAGGACATGGACAGCGTGCTACCGCGTAATATCGCCTCCCACCGGGCGTTCGAGAACGCCATGAGTCTGGACATCGCCATGGGCGGCTCCACCAATACCGTGCTGCACTTGCTGGCCGCCGCCCAGGAAGGTGAAGTGAACTTCACCATGGAAGACATCGACCGCCTCAGCCGCAAGGTGCCGTGCTTGTCCAAGGTGGCGCCGGCGACCCAGAAATACCATATGGAAGATGTGCACCGCGCCGGCGGCGTCATGGCCATCCTGGGCGAGTTGGACCGCGCCGGCCTGCTGCACCGGGATCTGCCCATGGTGCACTCCGCCACGGTGGCCGAGGCGCTGGAAAAATACGACGTGATGCGCACCGGCGACGACGCGGTGAAAAAGATGTACAGCGCCGGCCCCGCCGGCATCCCCACCCAGACCGCCTTCAGCCAGGATACCCGCTGGGAGAGTCTCGATATCGATCGCGCCAACGGTTGTATCCGTGACTACGAGCATGCCTACAGCAAGGATGGTGGTCTGGCGGTGCTCTACGGAAACATCGCCGAGCGGGGCTGTATCGTCAAAACCGCCGGCGTCGACGAGTCCATTCTCACCTTCACCGGCCGCGCCCGGGTGTTCGAGTCCCAGGATTCCGCGGTACGCGCCATCCTCGGTAATCAGATCGTCGCCGGTGACGTCGTGGTGATCCGCTACGAGGGCCCGAAAGGCGGGCCCGGCATGCAGGAAATGCTCTACCCCACCAGCTACCTGAAATCCAAGGGCCTGGGCAAGAGCTGCGCGCTGCTCACCGACGGCCGCTTCTCCGGCGGCACCTCCGGTCTGTCCATCGGCCATGCCTCACCGGAAGCGGCGGAAGGCGGCGCCATCGGGCTGGTCGAGGAAGGCGACACCATCGAGATCGATATCCCCAATCGCCGCATCCACCTGGCCATCAGCGATGACGAACTGGCCCAACGGCGTGAGCGCATGGAAAAACGCGGCAAGCTGGCCTGGAAGCCCAAGGAAATCCGCCAGCGCAGCGTCTCCACCGCACTCAAGGCCTACGCCGCCCTGGCCACCAGCGCCGATCGTGGCGCGGTGCGCGATCTCAGCCAGATCGGGGAGTAAGAAGGATATCGGCCGCCATCACGGCCAAGCGGAACGCCGCCCGGGCCGCTTGGCCGCGAATCGGCGGGCGGGCGTGGGCGCGGCGGTCATGGGAGCCGGCGACCCGCCGCGCTATGATGCGCGAAACCGATCAGAGAGGAAGCACTCATGACCCTGGCTTATTGGTGCGTTCTGGCGGCCATCCTGCTGCCCTACGTCTTCACCGGCTTCGCCAAGTTCCTGGGCGGCTTCGGGCCGCGCCAGAACCACAATCCGCGTGAATTCCTGGAGACGCTGGAGGGCAGCCGCAAGCGCGCGCACTGGGCTCAACAGAACAGTTTCGAAATCACCCCGGCTTTCGCCGCCGCGGTGATCATAGCCCATCTGGCGCAAACCGCGCCGCAACCCACCCTCGACGGCATTGCCGTCGCCTTTGTCTTGAGCCGTGTCATGTACGGTGTCTGCTACATCGCCGACTGGGCCAGCGCCCGCTCCCTGGTGTGGTTTTTCGGCATCGGCTGTATCATTGCACTCTTTATTGGCACCGGTGCCTGAGGATTCTCATGTCGGTTAACGAATTTCTGAAAAAAGCCTGGTCCGACAAGGGCCCGAAGCTGGTCAGCGGCTTTTCACGTCCGCTGTACCACAATCTGGTGGGCCTGCTGAAAGGCCGCAAATACGACAAGCGCGCCTACGGCGGCATGATTCGCCACACCGAGGCCGGCATGCTCACCGAGTGGGCCAGTCAGGTCCCCGCCGGCGGCGTGATCGTGGAAATCGGCTGCTACGGCGGTCTGTCCACCAGCTACCTGCTCAACGGTTTGCGCAAGAAGGGCGGCAAGATCTACGCCATCGACCCGTTCAACTCCGACCTGGACAAGCAGGAAGAGCTCACCGACGACTGTGTGCCGCTGGAGAATAAACCGACCAAATCCCTGGTGGAGCAGCGCCTCAAGCGCAACGGCTTCGACGGCATGTTCGAGCTGATCGAGGGCTTTTCCCAGGAAGCCGCCCGCAACTGGAATCCGGAAGTGAAAATCGACTTTCTGTGGATCGACGGCAACCACGAGCAGGCCTACCAGGACTTCAAGGACTTCGAGCCGTTCCTCAACCCCGGAGCCCGGGTGGCGGTGCACGACGCCCATCCCCGATACGGCTACGCCGCGGTGGTGGAAGACGTGAAGAAGATCTTCGCCGAAGGCGCCTGGGCCGACCTGGAACATGTGAAAAGCATCATTACCGGCCGCAAGGTGGGCTGACCACCTGAGCCGACGGGGGCGCCTGGCGCCCCGCATCATGCCATGCCGTACCGCATACGCATCAACCAGCGGCACACCCTGGACTGCCCGGGATCGAAGACTATTCTGGAAGCCGCCCGGGAAGCCGGATTCGGTTTTCCTCACGCCTGCCGCAATGGCGTCTGCCGGCGCTGCGAAGGGCGCCTCGGGCGCGGCAGCGTACTCCTGACCCGCCCTGGCGGCCCGCTGAGCGCGGGAGAAAGCGGCGCCGATGCGGTGCTATACTGCGTGGCCTTTCCGATCAGCGACTGCGAGATCGATGTGCCAGATATAACCGCCCCCGGAGAAATTCCGGAGCAGACTCTGCGTTGCCAAATTCGTCAGCGGGAGCCCCTCAACCACGACGTCAGTCGGATCTGGTTGCGACTACCCGCGGGCCGACAGGCCCATTGGTACGCCGGCCAATACCTGATTCTCGACCTGCCCCACGGGCAGTACCCGTTTTCCATCGCCAACGCCCCCGGCGGCCGTGAATTGGAACTGCATATCCGTCACGGCCACGACAACCCCGGCGCCCGCCGCATCATGGCGGACCTGGCCGACGCCAGCACGGTGTCGGTGATCCTGCCCCAGGGCCTGCGCTACCTGGACACCCCGCCGCCTCGTCCACTGTGGTTTATTTGCGGCTCCACCGGTTTCGCGCCGGTGAAGGCGATGATCGAACGCCTGGTCCAGGTCGGCTTCGAACATCCGGTACGGCTGTTCTGGGGTGCCCGCACCGAACAGGACCTGTACCTGCCTGACCTGCCCTCCCAATGGCAGGACGCGTTGCCGGACTTCCACGCGGTCACCGCGCTGTCCGACATCAGCAAACCCGGGCATGCCCAGGGGCTGGTTCACGAGGCCGCTCTGGAAGCGTTGGAACAGCCCGAGCAACCGCTGTTCTACATCGGCGGCTCACCGGCCATGGTGTGGGCGGTGCACGATGCCCTGGTGGAAGAAGGGGTTCCGGCCAGCAACATGCATTCCGACGTGTTCGATTACGCGCCCCGCGATTGAGGTCCCGTGCACTCGCCGGGCGCCCGTCGGCGCACGGTCCCAATAAAATATCTCGAAAAAATTGAATAATCCGGCATCGGCGCATGCCGAGGACCGCCCCGCCGTCTGGCTCCGGGCCCGGCCAGACGGCACAATGGGCACTGTTTGTCAGCGCGGACCCCTTGGCCCATGGACGATCCGAACACAGCCTCGAAACCCGAGACCCTGGTCGCCTGCCCGGAATGCGACCTGGTGCTGCGGGTCTCGGCACCGGACAAGGGGCAATGGGTGCGCTGCCCGCGCTGCCGGCACCCGCTGGTGCGCCCGCCGGAGGACCGTCATCTGACCCCGGCCCTGGCCGTCACCGCGCTGGTAATGCTGGCCGTGGCGCTGTCGTTTCCTTATATCGAATTCCAACGCTCCGGTATCGGCGAAAGCATGACCGTGCTCGACGCCGCCACCAAACTGGCCGCCTTCCACCATCCGGAACTGGGTTTGCTGGTGTTCGGCACCATCGTGGTGTTGCCGGCGTTGTATCTGCTGGCGGTATTGTGGATCGAATTCAGTCTGGGCCGGCACCCCCGTCTGCCGGGCACCCGCACGCTGATCCGCGCCCTGCATTACTGCAAACCGTGGATGATGGCCGATGTCTTCGCCATTGCCGCGCTGGTCAGTCTGGTCAAGATCATCGGCATGGCGGAGGTATTCCTGAAACCGGGGTTCTGGACCTTCGCCGGCTTCGCCCTGTTCCTGTTGATGGTGGTGCAACGGGTCAATCCCCTGGTGTTGTGGACACGCCTTGAGGGACCGCCGCAAGCGCCGCCCGCTCTGCGTCCGGGACTGTCCGCGCGGCTGCAGCATTACCAGGGCTGCGAGCAATGCAGCCAGTTGCAGCCCATCGAACATCAGCACTGCGACCGTTGTTCCGCGCGTCTGCATTCACGGTACCCGGACAGCATCCAGCGTACCCTGGCCTATCTGGTGGCGGCCACCATCGCCTGTTTCCCGGCCCATCTGTATCCGATCATGGTGACCACCAGCCTCGGCAACACTCAACCGGCCACCATCATTTCCGGTGTACTACAATTCATCGCTCATGGTGACTGGCCCATTGCCCTGGTGATCTTCACCGCCAGCGTGGTGGTGCCGTTCGGCAAAATCCTGGCGCTGGGCTGGTTGTGTCTGGCCAGCCGCCGCGAGAAACCTCTGGATATGCCGGCGCAAATGGCGCTGTATCGCTTTACCGAATGGATCGGCCGCTGGTCGATGATCGATGTTTTCGTGGTGGCCATCGTGGTGGCGCTGGTGCGCCTGGGTAATCTGATGTCCATCGACCCCGGCCCGGGAGGGATGGCGTTCGCCGCCGTGGTGATTCTCACCATGCTGGCCGCGCACAGCTTCGACCCGCGCCTGATCTGGGACCAACAACAGCGACGAACGGATGACTACGACACCCTCGAACGCCGCGCCTGAACGGCGCCCGAAACTCTCGCCGGTGTGGCTGATCCCGCTGGGTGCCCTGCTGATCGGTCTGTGGCTGGCTTTCGACCATTGGGCCAGCCAGGGCCCCACCGTGGTGTTGAAAATGACCGACGCGGAAGGCATCGAGGCCGGCAAGACCTCGGTGAAAACCCGCAATGTGCAGGTGGGCCAGGTGGAGGAAGTGGCGCTGTCCGAGGATCTCAGTCATACCCTGGTGACGGTGCGCATGCAGCAGGACACCGCTCGCATGCTCAACGACAAGACCCGTTTCTGGGTGGTGAAACCGCGGATCGGCCGGGAGGGCATCAGCGGTCTCGGCACGGTGCTCTCCGGCGCCTATATCGAATTGCAGCCCGGCGACGGCAAGAAGGAAAAGCGCCGCTTCCAGGTGGAAGAAAAACCACCGATCACCGAAGCCGGCGCCAAGGGCCTGTATCTGACGCTGAACGCCCGCCCCGGTAGCAGCGTCGCCACCGGCGATCCGGTCACCTACCGCAATCTCACCGTGGGCCGGGTGGTGGACACCGAATTCCTGGCCGCGGAAAAGATCATTCGCCACCGCATCTTCATCGAGCAGCCCTACGACGTGCTGGTCACCGAGAGCGTGCGCTTCTGGAACGTATCCGGCGTCACACTGCAACTGGACTCCGGTGGTTTCAAAGTAGGCATGCAATCCATGGAGACGTTGATCGGCGGCGGCATCACCTTCGGCGTGCCGGATCAGGACATGCCCGCCGGCGCGCCGGCCAAGCCGGATAGTGAATTCGAACTGTACGCCGACGAGGAAGCCGCCCGGCGCGGTCTGTTCGACCAGTACCTGGAATACGTGCTGCTGGTGCAGGACTCGGTGCGCGGCCTGCGCCGGGGAGCGCCGGTGGAATACCGGGGCGTGCGCCTGGGCACGGTGGAGCAGGTGCCCTGGCACTTCACCGCTGACCAGCCGGAGACGCTGACGCGTTTCGCCATTCCGGTGCTGATTCGCATCGAGCCTCAGCGGATTCTCGAAGATGAGGAAGCGGACCTGGACGAATGGCGCGGCCGCCTGAATCGCATGTTCGATCATGGCCTGCGCGCCACGCTCAAATCCGGCAACCTGCTGACCGGCGCCCTGTTCGTGGACCTGAATTTCCAGCGCAATGCCGAGCCATTCGAGCAAGCCCGATTTGAGGGGGTTCAGGTCTTCCCCAGCACTACCGGGGGGCTGGCTCAGTTGGAAAGCCAGGTGGCCGAGTTGATGGACAAGATCAACAGCCTGCCGCTGGAACAGATCGGCAACAAATTGGACCGCAATCTGGCGGCCTCGGAATCCACGCTCAAGGCCTTCGCCGGTACCGCCGAACGGTTGCGGCAATTGCTTGAGGATCCGGCGGTGGCGGGCATGCCGGAGCGTCTCAACGACACCCTGAGTGCCCTGGAGAAAACCCTGGCGGGTCTGGAACCCGGCTCCGACGCCTATCGGCAGCTGTCCGGGACCTTGCAGCGAATGGAACAGTTGCTGCGCGACGCCGAGCCCTTGATGCGGACCCTCAAGGAACACCCCAACGCCCTGATTTTCAGCACTGACCCGGAGCCGGATTATGAGCCGAAAGCGGCCCGTTAGACTTGTTCTCGTTCTACCGTTGCTGGCGACACTGCTGGCCGCCTGCGCCAGCAACCCCGCCGGCCCCTCGGTCCAGTATCTGCTGCCGGGCGCGGCGCAGTCCGCGCTTCGCGGGGAATTGCCGGACATCCGGCTGGACACCGCCGGCTATCTGGATCAGTCCGGGGTGGTCATGCAAACCAGCGCGGTGGAAGTGCGTGCCGCCCGCCAACACCAATGGGCGGAACCGCTGCCCCGGCAATTGGCGCGTTCACTGGCGGCTCGGCTGGCCCGGGCCGGGGTCGTCGCTCCCGGACGCCTGGAAGTGCTGGTCACCCGTTTCCAGGGCACCGCCGAAGGCGAGGCGGTGATCGAGGGGCAATGGCGTTTCCTGGGTGATCAGGGCGATCGTGCCGGTACGCACTTCCTGGAACGGCGGCCGCTGCGACGGGACGGCTACCCGGCTCTGGTGGAGCAATTGGATGAAGGCTGGAACGCGGTGGCGGATGGCATCGCGAACGGTTTGACTGGCGCGACCCGGTAATAGAAATTCACCGCCCGGCTTCTGTGGGAGCTTGCCTGCAAGCGAATCTTTTTGGGAAACAAAGACCCCATTCGCTTGCAGGCAAGCTCCCACAGCGACTTCGTGGCAACTGACCGGGGCCTGTTCAGTTCGGCATCGGCAGGGACGGCAACTCGCTGTCCAACCGGGAAACCCGGCGCTCCAGCGCCTGATCCGCTTTGCCGTGATCGCCCAGCGCCCGATAAAGCCGCGCCAGCTCCGCCAGGGCGGTGGCGCTCTGGCTGGAATTGGCGGCGGCCTCGAAGAAGCTCTGCGCCTTGCCCCACAAACGCGCTTTCAGCGCCACCCGCCCGGCGGTGATCAACACTGCGGCATTACCGGGCCGTTCCGCCAGCCATCCTTCCAGAACCTGCAGCAAGTCATCCGGCGGCACATCGTCGATGGCCTCCAGAACCGGGGGCAAACGGTCATCCCACTCCTTGCCCAGTTGCTCGCGCACCAGACCCAGAGCCACTTTGCCCTGCCCCAGTTGCGCCAGGAAGCCGGCGTAACGGGCTTTCATCGCCGGATCATTCTTCAGTGCCACCGGTACCGATTTCCACAGCCGCCGCAACTCAGCAGCGCGGGACTCGGCATCATTGAACCCGGGCTTCTGCGCCACTTCCTGCACCCGCGCCAGCCAGGCCCGGCGCTCGCGGCGCGCCACGCTCTGCTCATCAAGCACTTTGCGCAGCCGGGGAATCAGATCGCACAGCGCCGGCCAGTCATGCAGCCGGTCCAGCACATCGGCGTACAGTGTCAGAACCCGGCGATTGTTGGGCGCCTGTTTGAGCAGTGCTTCCAACTCATGACGGGCCTGTTCCGGCTGGCCGTCGTCCAGAGCGAACCGGGCCCGCATCAAACCGCTCATCAGCAGCCCCCGGCGATCCGCCGACGCTTCGCCCAGATACTGTTCCAACGCCTCACCGTCACCGCGCTCGCGGGCGCATTCCGCCGCCAACAACCACGCCGCCAGCGGCCAGTCGCCTTCCCGACCGGCGGCGCTCAGCAGCCGTTCCGCCTTTTTGATGTCGCCATCCACCAGCAGCACCAGGCCGCTCTTCAGACGGCGGCGGGCCACCGACTGACGAAACCGGCGGGTGGCCCGCACCGGCTCGGCCAATTGCCACAATCCGTTGAGAATAAGGGTCGCCACCACCAGCGCCACCGCCGCCAGCACCGTCACCAGCACGGCGAAGCCCAGCGTGGTATCCATTTCCCAGTTACCGCGCACCAACAGCAGATAGCCGGAATCCGCCGCCATCCATCGGCCCAGCGCCGCCGCCGCGATCAGTGCCAGAACCAGCAACAGGAGAATTTTTTTCATGCGTCGCCCTCCTTGCGCTTGAGCTCACGAATCGCCGCCAGACCGCCGCCGATATCCGGCAGCGCCTGGCTGACCGCTTCCTCGTCCAGCTCATCCAGAGCGGAAAGCAGATGGCGCGTGGCCGGGTTGTCTCCACGGAACCACTGTGTGATGGTTGCCCGAGCCTGGTTCAGAGCCTGTCCGTAACTCTCCGCGCGCCCCTGCAATAGCGCCAGTTGTGCCTGCTGCAGGCTGGTATTGATGCTCAACCGCACCAGCGCCGCTTCGCTTTGCGTCATCGGCAGCGGCTCGGCGTCATCGTGATGGCGGATGTTCACCGGCAGATGGGAGAGAAATTGCCGCCACCAGGAAGGCTTGGCGTTGTCATCACCGGCGTTGCTGTTTTGCGGGCGCTCACGCAACGGGACCGCCAGTTCCTCGACGCGCTCGCGCAGCGCGCCGAGCCGCAGCACCAGCGCCTGGACGTCCATCTGCAGGGCCGCGTTGAGCGCTTCCATATCGGCGGCCAGAGCGCGGCGCGCCGGCAGTGTCTGCGGATCATCCAAACGGGCCAGGGTTTCATCGGCGGCTTTTAGCAAACGCCGCGCCGCTTCGGCGTCGCCGGTGAGCAGCAGGCGCTGGCTGGCCAGACTGGCCAGGGATTCCGCCTCGGTGATCAGCCACAGGCGCTGGCCGCCCTGGCTCATGTCATTCAGCTTTTCGCGATCCCGCGCCATGCGGGCTTCGGTTTCTTCCTGGGTATGACGCAAAGCCGCCAGCGCCTGACGCTGTTCCCGGCTTTCCTCACCCTGCTGGTCCAGCCGTTTTTCCAAACCGGCCACCTGCTGTTCCAGACCACTGCGCTGCCCTTCCAGGATCTGCCATTGCTGCCATCCCCACCAGCCGGCTCCCGCCAGCGCGGCGATCACGATAAGCAGAATAATCAATGGCCACAGGGCCAGGCCCCGCTGGGACGAAAGTGGACGGTACAGCGTCATGGGAGCTCCCTTTTTTTGTCATCCCGTGTTGTCATCCCGGCGCGGCGCGCCGGTGATCGCCGAAATGGCGGCATTTCCTTTGATACGATCCGGAACAAGCCTGAAAAACGAGGACGATGAAACGCCCAACAAGCCACAGCATAACCCGCTCCGGAAAGAAGAAAACCTTTGATGCCTGGCTATAGCGCCACGGTTGCAATTTTTTACTTCAGTCGCCGGTGGCAACCAGCGCCGCCACCATATCCCGATCGTGGGCGCTGGCGGCCACCGTCACCGGCCCCGGGTGGTCTTCGCGCACCGCCTGTGCCACCCGTTCCCCGGCGCTCACCACCCGGGCCGTGGCGGGCACCCGCGCCGCTATCGCCCGCCAACCCTCGACACTGGTAACCAGCACCACGGAGGCCTCCCCGGGCCAACGGAAGGACGGATCCGGACGACGCCGGTAAAAGGGGATGATGTCGACCTCGGCACCGCGTTCCCGCAGTCGGGCGGCGAGCCAGTCACGGCCGCTGTCCGCGCGGCAAATCAGAATGCGCCGATCCGCCACGTCCGCCAGACAGGGCAGCCCCAGCACCGCTTCGGAATTGAAACCGGCGCCAGGATATTCCGGCGTCATCCCCGCCGCCGCCAGCACCCGGGCAGTGGCCTCCCCCACCGTCAGCCAGTGCACGCCCACCGGCCACTGCGGCCAGACATCGGCGAACGCCTCCAGGGCCAGCTCGGCGGCGTTGGCGCTGACGAAGAACACCGCGTGGTAAAGGTCCAGATCCAGGATTCGCCGCCGGTCCGCCGCCGACAGTGGCAACGGTTCGATGGCCAGCGCCGGCTGGTGGACGGGGACATGGCCGGCATCGCGCAGCAGCGCCGCCAGCGTCTCGCCCTGCCCCCGCGGCCGGGTGATCAGCACCGTACTCATGAGCGTTGATACAGCTCCGCCAGAATGCGCTCGGCGCCCTGCTCCAGTAATGACTCAGCCACCCGCGCACCCAGTTCCTCGGCCTGTTCGCGAGGCGCCCGTGCCTCGGCCCGCAGCACGGTGTCGCCGTTTTCGCTGGCCACCAGGCCACGCAGCCAAAGGGTATCGTCCTCAAGCAGGGCAAAACCGGCGATCGGCACCTGGCAGCCGCCTTCCAGGCGGCGATTCATGGCCCGCTCGGCGCTGACCCGGTCCCAGGTAAGCGGGTCATTGAGCGGTGCCAGCAGAGTCTGCACCGGCTCATCTCCAGCCCGGCATTCAATACCCACCGCGCCCTGGCCCACCGCCGGCAGGGACTCTTCCGGCGGCATTTCATAGCGAATGCGGTCATGCATCTCCAGCCGCTTGAGACCGGCGGCGGCCAGAATGATGGCGTCGAAGTCACCACTGTCCAGCTTACCGAGCCGGGTCTGTACGTTGCCGCGCAGGCTTGAGACCTTCAGATCCGGCCGATTAGCCAGTACCTGGGCCTGACGGCGCAGGCTGGACGTGCCGACACAGGCGCCTTCCGGCAAGGCGGACAGGGCATCGTGGTGGTTGGAAACGAAGGCGTCACGGGGGTCCTCCCGTTCACAGATCACCGGCAGCGCCATGCCTTCCGGGAGTTCCATCGGCACGTCCTTCATGGAATGCACGGCGATGTCGGCGCGGCCGTCCATCATCGCCTGCTCCAGTTCCTTCACGAACAGGCCCTTGCCGCCAATCTTCGCCAACGGCGTATCGAGGATCTTGTCGCCCTGCGTCTTGATCCGCACCAGTTCCACCGAGAGGCCCTCGTGCAGGGCTTCCAGCCGCCGCTGGACATACTCGGCCTGCCAGATGGCCAGGGGGCTGGAACGGGTGGCGATGCGCAGAATGCGGCTCATGAAGCTCTCCTGAACAGGTAAGGAACCGTGGGCCGCACATTCTACCGGAAACGGGGGCGGGTTTGCCGGGCGGGTATCCCTCAATTCGCTTGCAGCGGCCCGCCGTCCGGACCAAGCGTCCCACGGCGGCTTCGTCACCGGTCCGTGGGAAGGCGGCAGGCGTGAACCACTCCCTCAATGCCGATTCAGCAGCGCCTGGCGCAACGCGGACAAGTGGCGGCGACTGACCGGCAGGCGCGCGTCCAGATCGCGCAGGCGCACTTCATAGCCGCCGTCGGAACCGCTGTGCTCCAGCGCCTCGATGTAATGCAGCGCCACCAGGGTGCTGCGGTGGGTGCGCACGAACAGGCCGTCGAATTCCTTCTCCAGGTCCTTGAGCGGTTCGTTGATCACCACCGATCCCCCGGTGTGATGGACGGTGACGTATTTCTGGTCGGCCTGGAAATAGCGCACGTCCTCCACCTGCACCAGTTCCAGGCCACGGTAGGTGCGGGCGCTGATATGGCGACGCTGACGCGGCCGGTTGGCGGCCATGCGATGTTGCACTTCCGCCAGTTGCACCTGGTTCAGGGCGCGGACTTTCTCCAGGGCCTGGCGCAGATCGGCCTCGCTCACCGGCTTGAGCAGATAATCCAATGCGTGGACCCGAAAGGCTTGCAGCGCGTGTTCCTCGAAAGCGGTACAGAAGATCACCGCCGGGGCCGGTTCCAGGCGGGTCAGGTGGGCACTGGCCTCGAGGCCATCCATATCCGGCATGCGGATATCCATCAGCACCACATCAGGGTGCAAACGGCTGGCACTGGCCAAGGCTTCACGCCCGGTGCCGGCCTCCGCCACCACCTCCATGTCGCATCGTTCCACCAGCCGCTTCAGTCGCATTCGGGCCAGGGCTTCGTCGTCACAGACCAATACGCGCATGCGTCCCCCTTTTCCTGTCCGTGCTTCATTCTATCGTTATGTCTTCCTGCACTCTTTCCCGCTCCTGTCCGGTTACCGATCCGGGGCGGGCGGGAAAACGGATTTCCACGTCATAATGCCGCTTCAGATCCCGGGCGCGCACCTCCACCTGATTGCCATGCAGCACTTCCAGACGGTGACGCACATTTTCCAGCGCCATGCGGTTACCGCGGTGATGACCTTCCCCTTCCGGCTTCGGATTACGCACGCTCAACACTATACGGCCTTCCTGGCACCGGGCTCTGATGGTGATCACACCCCCGCCGGGCAGCGGTTGAATACCGTGATAAATGGCGTTTTCCAACAAGGGCTGCAGCGTCAGCAGCGGCATTTCCTGATGCCGGGGATCCAGCTCGACACGCCAGTTCACCCGCAGCCGCTCTCCGAGGCGCAACTGCTCAATATTGATATAGCGCTCACACAGCGACAATTCCTCGGTCATGGGCACCGGGTCCGCGTTGTCCTTGAGGCTGGCCCGGAACAGCCTGGACAGATCCTCCACCGCCCGCTCGGCGGCATCCGGGTCGATACTGATCAGACTGGCGATGATGTTCATGGAATTGAACAGGAAATGCGGCCGGATCCGCGACTGCAGCGCCTGTAAACGAGCCTGCAACTGGGCCTGCCCCTGGCGCCGCAGTTGCTCCTGCACATAGACGTAACGCATCACCAGCCCGGCAAGGATGGTGGCGATCAGCACGTTGATGAGGATATTCGGGTGCCAGAGGGCATTGCCCGACGGTGCCCAGGACAACCAGCCGGTGAGAAGATTGGCGGCGGCACTGAAGACCAGCGTATTCGCCGACACCACCGCCACCACCGCCAGGGCCGCCCAGGAATGAGGCAGGCGGTTCAGCCAGCGGCGCAGCATACAAATCAGCGCCGCCGAACTGAGCGCCACCCATTGGATGAACAGCGAGGTCAGCGCCAGCCGGCCGAGACCGAACGCCTGATAGTAACTGGCCACCAACGCCACCACGATGGCCATCAGTTCCGCCACCACCACCACCACCAGCACCGCCCGGGCGGAGCACAGATCAGGCAGGAAGGCGTTTTGCGAGGAAGTATCCATGCTAGGGCCTGTTCACACTATTTGCATCCCGCCTGCTGGATGCCCTTTTTACCTCCAGCCAGGCGGAGGGCGCGCGGTTTGGTCATTCCAAATGAGCAATCGACAACGACGCGGGAGGTAAAAAGGGCTCCAGCCCTTCGGGCCGCGGCTAAAACACCACCACTCTGCGTTACTCGTCGTTCATTTGGAATGACCAAACTTCTCTCCTCCTGCCTGGATTGGTGACGTTTTAGCCGCAACAGGCGGGATGAAAATAGGGGGAACAGGCCCTAGCGGTTATACCCTGCCGGGAGCCCCACAGCCAGCCCGCCGGTGTTATACTGCGCGCCCGTTATCCGGTCCGGTGGTGGGTACCGGCGCATCAACGAACAGACGAGCAGCAACATGAGCGACAAGCAGCAGCAAAACAAACTCTGGGGCGGCCGCTTCAGCGAATCCACCGATGCCTTCGTGCAGGCATTCACCGCCAGTGTGCTGTTCGACCAGCGCATGTACCGGCAGGATATCCAGGGCTCCCAGGCCCACGCCACCATGTTGGCGGAAGTTGGCGTGCTCACCACCGAGGAGCGCGACGCCATCCTCCAGGGGCTGGATGAAATCCGCCAGGAGATCGAAGCCGGGGAATTCGCCTGGTCGGTGGCGCTGGAAGACGTGCACATGAACATCGAAGCACGGCTCACCGACAAAATCGGCATCACCGGCAAGAAGCTGCACACCGGCCGATCTCGCAACGACCAGGTGGCCACCGACATCCGTCTGTGGCTGCGCGATGAGATCGACCAGCTCGACGCCGAATTGCTGCGTCTGATGAACGGCTTGCTGGACCTGGCCGAGCGCGAAGCCGCCACCATCATGCCCGGCTTCACCCACTTGCAGACCGCCCAGCCGGTGACCTTCGGCCACCATCTGCTGGCCTGGTTCGAGATGCTCAAGCGCGACCGCGAGCGGCTGCTGGATTGCCGCAAAAGAGTCAACCGCATGCCCCTGGGCGCCGCCGCGCTGGCCGGCACCACCTATCCGATCAAGCGCGAACGCACCTGCGAGCTGCTCGGGTTCGACGCCGTGTGCGAAAACTCCCTGGACGCGGTCAGCGATCGCGACTTCGCCATCGAGTTCTGTGCCCTAGCGGCGCTGTCCATGACCCACCTGTCTCGGATCAGTGAGGAACTGGTGCTGTGGACCAGCGCCCAATTCAACTTCATCGACCTGCCGGACCGGTTCTGCACCGGCAGCTCGATCATGCCGCAGAAGAAAAACCCGGATGTGCCGGAGCTGGTGCGCGGCAAGACCGGCCGCGTCAACGGCCACCTGATCAGCCTGCTGACCCTGATGAAAAGCCAGCCCCTGGCCTACAACAAGGACAACCAGGAAGACAAGGAACCGCTGTTCGACGCCGTGGACACCCTGGCCGGCAGCCTGCGCGCCTTCGCCGACATGATCCCGGCGCTGGAACCGAACCGGGAAGTGATGCGCGAAGCGGCCCGCCGCGGCTTCGCCACCGCCACCGACCTGGCCGACTACCTGGTGCGCAAGGGCATCCCATTCCGCGACTCTCACGAAATTGTCGGCAAAGCGGTGGCCTATGGCGTCAGCAAGAAGAAGGACCTGGGCGACATGAGCCTGTCCGAGCTGCGCCAGTTCAGCGACCAGATCGATGACGACGTGTTCGAAGTCCTCACCTTGGAAGGCTCGGTGAGCGCCCGCAACCACATCGGCGGCACCGCCCCGGAACAGGTACGCGCCGCCGTGGCCCGCGCCCGCCAGGCGCTCGGCGCCTGAGACATCCGCGCTATCGCGGTCCTTTCCTGTAGGACTTCCCTGTAAGGAAAGGACCGCGATTCCCGGCTCAGAACCAATCCTCAAGCTGCAGTCCCGGCACCCGATCGAATTCCTTGGTGTTGTGGGTCACCAGCGCCAGCCCATTCGCCAACGCCGTACCCGCGATCAGAGTATCCAGAGGGCCAATGGGCGTGCCCGCGTTTTCCAGATACGCGCGCACCCTGGCCGCATGACGGGCCTCATTCGCCGCGAAAGGCAACAGCCTGACCACGCTCAGCAGGCCATCAAACTGGTTTCGTAACCGGTCCGGGTTAGTTGATTTGGCGATTCCGGTTTCGATTTCGTAGGCGACGACCGCGGGGATGGCGACATTCGCCGGTGATGTGGCCAACAGCCGATCAACCACCCGCCCCTTCCCTTTGAAGAAATAAATCAGGGTATTGGTGTCCAGTGCGTACATCAGAGCGGTTCTCTCGGCACGTCCGAGCCACCGTCCGGGCGTAATTCGGCTTCATCGGGGAAATCCGGCCATGCGCCCGCCAGGTCACGGACCTCCTTAGGCCAGTCCGTCCTGGTCTTTTCCTTGATCAGCTCCGCTATCCATCGACTCACCGGCACACCGGAAGACGCCGCCGCCGCGCGCAACGATTTTTCACTTTCGTCATCCAGGTAGATCGTCACTTGTCCCATCGAGGCTTCTCCACCAACCACTTATATGTTCAATTATATTTGGTTGTTTTTTAAACGCAAATTGAGAAAATCTCGGTCCCGAGGCTGATTCGAAGCGAGCGGTTTCAGAGCTTGTGGAGAGCCCGCGGTCAGCGTTCCAGGACCGTCAGAAATCCGCGCTCACCGACAGCATCGCCGTACGCGGCGCACCCACGGTGAGCATGCTCCAGCTGTTGACGCTGGCCCAGTAAGCCTTGTCCCCCACATTCTGCACGGTGAATCGCACCGTCACCGGGGTTCCGGCCAGGTCCGCCCGGTAACGCGCGCCCACATCCCAGGTGGTCCAGGACGGCAGTTCGCGGTCGTTGCTGCTGTCCAGGTACTGCTCTCCGGTATGGGTGGCGGACGCCGACAAGGTCAGGTCCGGCAACGGGGCCGGATCCCACTCAACGGTCATATTGGCTTGAAAGTCCGGAACACCGATCGGCGTGTTGCCTTTTTTGGCGGTGTCTTCGCTGCGCGTGTACTCGGCGTCCATGAGCATCAGCCCGGACATTAACCGGAGACGATCAGAGAGACGACCGAACACCATAGCCTCGATACCCCGGTTGCGCTGTTCACCACTGCGCCGGTAGGCACTACCGTCCAGCTCCGCCGACGGTTTGGTGATTTGAAACGCATCAACAGTGGCACCGAGCCCGCCCCGGTCCAGTTTGACGCCGACTTCGTACTGCTTGGCCACGTACGGCGCCAGTGCCTGTCCGGCGCCATCAGCCCCCTCCGGCACGATGTCGCCGCGGCTGAGCCCTTCGGTGTAATTGCCATAGAACGACACGCCGGACCAGGGCGAGACCACTACCCCGCCAAACAGCGCCGTTTCGCCTTTGTCATAACGGTTGCCGCGCACGCCGGCATTGTAATTGTCGGTTTCGATACGCTGGCGGCGGGCCCCCAGCGTCACCTGCAAACGCCGATCAAGAAACGACAGAGTGTCGGCCACCGCCACGCCGCTGAATTCGGATTCGGACAACTTGGGAATGCTGTCCGGTCGCGCCACCGGGATTTCCGGGTGATCCACCGGGTCATAGATGTTCGAGTCCCAGTCGTCGGTGGCGTAAACCGCGCCACGCCGGTAAGTTTCCCGGTAACGGCTGACCTGCAATGACATCTCATGGCTCACCAGGGCGGTGTCGAGCAGGGCCCGCAGCCCGGCATCGGCGGTACGGCGCTGATTGCGGAACAGCATATAGGACGGCGAATCCTTCACATCCCCGGCGCTGTTCTGAATCACCGGGTAGCCGAACAAACGGTCCACTTCACTGTCACCACCGCCCACGTTGGCGAACAGCATCAACTGATCGTCAAGATCGTATTCGACGGACAGCAGCATCGACTGATCGTCCACGCGGGACCATTCCCACGGCTGGGTCACGTTGCGCCGGCCATCAGGCGCACCGGGCAAAGGTAGGCCAGCGGCGATCATCAGTTCCCGGGACGGGGCATCGTTGTCCTCGCGCTGATCCAGCAGATCGAGGCTGGCGCGCAACCGGTCGCCCTGGTAATCCACCGCCAGGGCGGCGTAGCCGGAGGTCCGCTCCTGATTATCCAAACGGGTGTCACCGTCGGTGTGACCGCCATTGAAGCGGATGCCCCACCGGCGCTGTTCCCCGAACCGGCGGCTCACATCCACGGCGCCCCCGAATTGCTGGTCCTGGGTAAATTGCAGTTCCGCCCGGTTTAGGTCGGCGTCCTGGGCGCGCTTGGGCACGACATTGATGGTGCCGCCGACGCTGCTGTTGGGAGACAGACCGTTGAGCAGGGTGGACGGCCCCTTGAGCACCTCCACCCGCTCGGCGTAACCGGTCAGCACCCGATAGTTGGGAGCCACCCCGAACACCCCGTTGTAGGAGACCTCTCCGGAGTTGCCCTCGTTCATGGCAAAGCCGCGGATGAAGAAGGAATCCAGCATGCCGCCGGGACCGCTGGCATTACGCACCGAGGGGTCATTGCGGACCATTTCCGCCACCGTGCGCGCCTGGAGATTGTCGATGGTTTCGCGGGTGTAGCTGGTGATGTTCACCGGCGCGTCCATGTAGTCCTTGTTGCCGAGCATGCCGACCTGACCGCCGCTGGCAAGCTGGCCGCCCTCGTAGGGGACCGGAAGCGCCATCGCCGGCGAGCCGCCGATGCCAGCGCTCACATCCACCTGGTCCAACACCTGTGCCTGCTCGGCACGGATCACGTACACCGCTTCGGAAGCGCGGCGGGCGGTCAGTCCGGTGCCGGCCAGCAACCGGCGCAGGCCCTCGTCCACGGTGTAATCACCGCGCAGACCGGCGCAGTCTTTACCATCCAGCAAGCCGGCCCCGGCCTGCACACTGATGCCGGCTATATCGGCGAAACGATACAGCGCCGGTGCCAGGGCTCCGGGAGGCAGATCATAGGGCTGGCGCGCTGCCGGATCGGCCATCGCCAATAGCGGCAGCAGCAGGAGCAGCGACCACCACGGCCGTGACCACACGGCGCTGCGTTGAACACGGAGAAACGGAAGCATCACGGTCATTACTGGGTTTCCTGAAACAGTGCGAGGTCTTTGCCAGTAAGGACACGCGAAACGGAAAAAGGGGACAGCGCATTTCAGCGGGCGCGCACCGTCACCCAGTAGGGCGTCAGAAAGGCCACGTCCACCGGCACCGTGGCCGGCAGCGCCGCCAGGATCTGGTCACTGTGATCAAGCTGGAAAGTACCGCTGATACGCAGCGCGCCGGCATCTTCATCGCAACGCACCACGCCATGACGATAGCGCGCCAGTTCTTTCAGGAAGCGACTCAGCGGCATGTCATCGGCCACCAGCCGCCCTTCGGTCCAGGCCGCCAGTTCTGGCGGTGCGGTCTTGGTGGAGCCAATTGCCTCATGGCTGAAACGGGCCTGCTGGCCGGCATGCAACACTCGCGGTGACGCCGACGCCGAGGCATCGCCGGGGCGAATCACCACCGCGCCTTCGAACACGGCCACCCGGGTGGACGCCGCCGAGCCGCGCCGTACCAGGAAACGGGTGCCCAGAGCCTCGATCAGGCCCTCGCTGGTGCGCACCCGCAGTGGCCGATGCCGTTGCGACGGTGGCAAGCCATCGTCGCCGCTGGTCACCAGAATTTCACCGGCACGCAACAATAACAGCCGTTGTTCCCGATCAAACAGCACGTCCAGAGCGGAGCCTGCGTTAAGCATGACACGGGAGCCGTCATCGAGGACCAGCTCGCGGCGTTCACCAATACCGGTGCGATAGCTGGCGTTCCACTCGCTCCAGGGCAGCGCGCGCGCCGCCAGATAAGCCGCCGGAGCCAGACCGATCAATACCGCCAGATGCTTGAGCGCGCCGCGGCGGTCCAGACGCTGGCGGCGATCCAGGGTACGCATACCCACTTCGGCGGGGATCCGCTCGAACGTTTCGGCAAGACGCAAGGCCCGCTGCCAGGCCCGCTCGTGATCCGGATGCGCGGCCCGCCAGCGTTCCAGGTCGGCGCGTTCGGCGTCGTCCAGATCGGCTTCGCGCCAGCGCAGGAACCAGTGAGCGGCACGGCGCGCCACCTCACGCTGCAACGACTGGCTGCCGTCCTTGTTTACCCCATCAGAGTTCAGTCCATCAGCAGAATGCATTCTTCCAGGGCCCGGGCCATGTAGCGTTTCACGGTGCGCTCGCTCACCACCAGATGTTCGGCGATGGCGGCATAGGTCAGCCCTTCCAATTGGGACAGGAGAAAAGCGGTGCGCACCTTTTCCGGTAACCGGTCCAGGAGAGCATCCACTTCCTGCAGCGTTTCCAGCAAGGCCAGCCGCCATTCCGGCGAAGGCGCCTGCTCCGGAGGCAGCAGCGCCAGGGTTTCCTTGTAGGTCCGTTCCAGGGACAGGCGCCGATAATGGTTCACCAGCAAGCGACCGGCCACGGTACTCAGGTAAGCGCGCGGCTCGCGCACCGCCAGCACCCCGTCCCGGTCACGGGCGGTCAGCAGCCGCATGAAGGTATCCTGGGTCAGATCCTCGGCGCTATGTGAGCAGTCCAGGCGCCGCCGCAGCCACCCTCTCAGCCAACCGGAATGGGAGTGATACAACTGGTCGATACGGCGCTCGAAGGCCTCCTTCTCACCGGCGATCGTCATAGCAGTCCCCACCCCAGTCAATAATGCGAATTGTTATCATTATATCACTTTGGTGGAAACCTCCTCCATCATTCCCGATGGTCGATGGCCGCGCCGGCTAGGCGGCTGTGCGGAGCCGGCGCCGCAATACGCGGTGCCGGTGGGTAAAGACCCGGCGGATGAACCATCGCGTCAAGGGGGCCGCCAGGCGGGGCTTGAACGTCAGTTGGTCCACCAGCAGATGGCTGTCCGGGTCATCCTCACAAGGCAGAATACGCCGCTCATGACGCCACAGCGCCATGGATCCCATGGGCGACTGTTCCAGGAAGCCCCGGCCCGGGTCCAGCGCCAGCAGCGTCATGTCCGAATAATCAATGGGCAGGACGCCGAACAGAAAAATATAGCTGCGGAACAGGCGTGTTCCGCAACGCACCTCAACGTCATCCAGAGAATGAATCCCCTTCGGCGCCGTCATGCGTAGCCACGGGCGCAGTTCCGCGGCAATACCGTCCACCGAAGTGATCCATTGCCAGATTCGGGATTCCGGTACGGATAAGCGGGATGCAAATCGCAGTGTGATCGGGTCGCTCATGGTTGCTCCTTACCGGCTATCGGTGGGCTGCGTATTGCACATCGGCACAAACACGAGTAAATCTCACATTTCAGGCCGTCCGCCGCTACTCGCATTCACCGCCATGACCGGCATCCGCAAAAAGCCCCGCCAACAGCGCTCCCGCGCCACCTGGGACGCGATTCTGGAGGCGGCGGCTCAGCTTTTCGGGGAACGGGGCTATACCGGCACCACCACCAACAAGGTGGCGGAGCGGGCCGGTGTGTCCATCGGCTCGCTGTATCAGTATTTCCCAAACAAGGAGGCGCTGCTGCTGGCGTTGAGCGAGCGGCATATGGAGGAAAGCGGCGCGACCTTGAGCGCCGTCTTCCAACAATTGGAGCAGGAACGTCCGGACCTGGAAACAACCCTGACCTCGTTGATCGAGGCCACCGTGGCACTGCACCGGCACAACCCCGCCATGCATCGCTTGCTGTTCGAGCAAACACCCCGATCGGCGGCACTGATGTCGAGGTTCCGGCGCCTGGAAACGTTGATGGCCACGGCGGTGGCTGGGCAATTGACCCGTCTTGGTGTTGGCGGCCCCCATCCCGAGGCCCGCGCCCTGCTGCTGGTGCAAGGTGTGGAGGCACAGGTCCACGGCGCCGTGCTGGCACCTCCCGAAGGTCTCTCCAGCGACACTCTGGTGGAAGAAATCAAGGCTCTGTGGCTGACCGCACTACGAAGTGGGCACCCCCGGTGACCCCACGCCGCCATGTCCGCTATGCTCCGGGTCAGTGTTCCATTGGCATTGCCACACCGACATAGCCACCTTTTTAAAAGGAAGCCAGTCATGACAATAATGATTATCGGACTCGTGCTGTTTCTGGGCGTCCATTCCGTACGTATCTTCGCCGAGCCCTGGCGCCAGGCCCGGATTCAACAGCTGGGGGAACCCGCCTGGAAGGGGATCTATTCACTGGTGGCCCTGATCGGGCTGGTATTGACGATCTGGGGGTATGGTCAGACCCGGCTTGATCCTGTGTTTGTCTGGAACCCGCCGGTGGCCTTGCGCCATCTCACCGTGCTGCTGATGATACCGGCGCTGATTCTGCTGGTGGCGGCCTATGTGCCCGGCAATGCCATCAAGGCCCGCCTGGGCCACCCGATGATGCTGGCGGTGAAGGTCTGGGCCCTGGCCCACCTGCTGTCCAATGGCCGGCTGGGTGACATCGTTCTGTTCGCCGCCTTCCTGGTCTGGGCGATTCTGGCATTCCGCGCCGCCCGCCGGCGGGAACCGGCCAGCCGGACCGGCGGCCGCTCCAGCGCCACCATTACCACCGTGGTGGTGGGGCTGGTGGCCTATGGCCTGTTCGCTGTTTTCCTGCATCCCTGGTTGATTGGTGTGCCGGTGATGTGAGCAGCCACCGTCACATCCCGTTGGCCGGCTCCGGCAGTTGGCAAACGTCCACCCATTCGCCTTCCACCAGCTCCGCCAGCCGCTGCGGCGCGATACGCACCGCGCTGTGGGTGGCGCCGGCGGCGGGAAGCACTTCGTCGTAAAGGCGCAGGGATTGATCGCAGTACACCGGTAGTGGCGTGGCCAATCCGAAAGGACAGACGCCGCCGACCGGGTGGCCGGTGAGCGCCAATACGGTTTCCGCGTCGAGCATTTTCGCTTTGGCCTCGAATACCGCGCGCATTTTTCGGTTATCGATACGGGCATCACCGCGAGCCACCACCAGGATTTCCCGTTCACCGACCCGGAACGCCAGAGTTTTGGCGATCTGCCCGGGCTCGACACCGTGAGCCTGGGCGGCCAGCGCCACCGTGGCGGTACTGGTGTCCAGCTCGATGATACGAATCTCCGGTGCTTTTTCGGCGAAAAACGCGCGCACGCTATCCAGGCTCATGGCGGCTATCTCTTCAGGTAATGAAAGCGGCAAGGTGGGGAACGCCGGGCACAGGCCCGGCGCGATCACAGGTCGTAGTCGCCGGCGGCTTCCGGCTGGTACTCGACGTCAAGGATGACGATGCGCAGGGTTCGGCCATTGCGGCCCGGCCAGTCGATACTCTGGCCCTTGGCCAGTCCCAGCAAGGCCGCGCCCACCGGCGCCAATATCGACACGGTGTCGGGCTTGCCGGCGTCTTGCGGGTACACCAGTGTCACCGACCATTCCCGACCGCTGTTTTCCTCACGGCAGCGGACCCGGGAGTTCATCGTCACCACATCCGCCGGCATGCTGCGGGGTTCCACCACCGTGGCTCGCAGCAATTCGTCTTCCAGTCCCAGTACCTGGTCGTCATCCAGGTCCTCCAGCAACGGCTCAATGCGGCTGACATCCAATCGCGACACCGTAATAGGCGGCGGCAACATGTTCATACTCCTGTGGAAGCGCCCCTTCCGCGGGGCGCGGGCATAACATCACCGGCAACGATTTTTTCTATCGGCCCGGCAACGGTCCGGGAATGACCGCCATGGACGGCGGTCACTATAAAAACGGCGTTCCGATGGGAACGCCGTTGGGTTGTTGTTCCCTGATATTAGGCCAGTGGTGTTTTTTGGCAAGCCCGGGGGAGAGAATCCCTTGCCGAACGCCGTCAAAGTGACCGGCGGCGGTGTCATCCACCCCCGGTAACCCGCTATACTCGCCGCATTCAACCCTGCTTCCCGGAGCCTTTCATGCGTGCATTGAGCCTGTTGGTGTTGGTGCTGTTGAGCGGTTGCGGCCAGAAAGGCCCGCTCTACTTCGCCGAGCCGGCCCCGCCGCCCCAGCCCCAGGATCAACCACCGGCGACGGAGACGGCCCCTGCCGTGGACAACGACGACGATTCGGACCAGGACCCGCATTAACAGGATGAGCCCCATGGATCACTTTCCCTACCGCGACGGTACCCTGTACGTCGAGGAATTGCCGCTGACACTGCTGGCCGAACGCTTTGGCACGCCGTTGTATGTCTATTCCCGGGCCGCCCTGGAGACGCACTACCGCGCCTTCGATGACGCCTTTGGCGACCATCCCCATCAGGTTTGCTACGCGGTGAAGGCCAACAGCAATGTGGCGGTGCTCAATGTGCTGGCCCGCTGCGGCGCCGGTTTCGACATCGTCTCCGGCGGCGAGCTGGAGCGAGTGCTGCGTGCCGGCGGCGATCCGGACAAGATCGTCTTCTCCGGCGTCGGCAAGACCGCCGATGAGATGGCCCGTGCCCTGCAGGTCGGCATCCATTGCTTCAACGTGGAATCGGCGGCGGAACTGGAACTGCTCAACCTGGTGGCCGGCGAACTGGGCCAGGAAGCGCCCATCGCCATCCGGGTGAATCCGGATGTCGACGCCCAGACCCATCCGTATATCTCCACCGGCCTCAAGGAAAACAAATTCGGTGTCGACATCCGCAAGGCGCCGGCGTTGTATCAACGAGCGGCGGAACTACCGCACATCCGGATTCTCGGCATCGACTGCCACATCGGCAGCCAACTGACCCGTCTGGAGCCGTTCGAGGACGCGCTGGAGCGGGTGCTGGCACTGCTGACCGAACTGCAGGAACTGGGCATCGAGATCCACCACCTGGATCTGGGCGGCGGTCTCGGCGTCACTTACAACGACGAAACACCACCGGCCCACGAGGATTACGTGGCCGCCCTGCTGCGGCACATTCCCGGCGAGTTACCGGTACACATCGAACCGGGCCGCGCCATCGCCGCCAATGCCGGCGTGTTCCTGACCCAGGTGCTGTTCCTGAAACCCACCGAGCATCGCAACTTCGCCATCGTCGACGGCGCCATGAACGACCTGATCCGCCCCAGCCTCTATTCCGCCTGGCAGGACATCGTGCCGGTGACGCCCCATGAGGCGGACTGCCGGGACTGGGACATCGTCGGCCCGGTGTGCGAAACCGGCGACTTTCTCGGCAAGGACCGGGCCCTGGCCCTGGAGGCCGGCGACCTTCTGGCGGTGCGTTCCGCCGGCGCCTACGGTTTCGCCATGGCCAGTAACTACAACAGCCGTGGCCGGCCGGCGGAGATTCTGGTGGACGGCGATCAGGCCTTCGTGGTGCGCCAGCGGGAAACCATCGAGGATCAGCTCAAGCTGGAAACGCTGCTGCCCTGACAGGGACTTAGGCGCCAGCCATCGGGGACCGAGCACCACCGGAGCAGGCCGCTGGCGCGCGGCACACTGGTACCGCTGCCCGCTCACTCTCCAGTAAGCTGCGCCACCCGGTGGTGGCCGTGACCGTCTCCCAGCGCCGCCTGCAACACCGGCATCGCCTGCTTCATGTTTGCCGCCAGAGTATAAGGCGGATTGATCACCAGCAGCCCGGAGCCGGTCATGCCACGTCCGCTGGCGTCGGCGCGCACGCAACATTCCAGGCGCAGCAGGTTGGGAATGTCCGCTTCCACGAACCGGCGCACGAAGCGCTCGGTACGGTTACGTTCCAACACCGGATACCAGATCGCGTAGGTGGCGGTGGCGAATTTACGCAACGCCTGGCGCACCGCTTCCACCACCTGGGTGTAGTCCGCTTCCAGTTCATAGGACGGGTCGATCAGAACCAGTCCACGACGGTGCCGCGGCGGCAGCAACGCCTTGAGACCCTGCCAGGCGTCCAGCTTCTCCACGCGGACTCGTCTGTCACCAGCGAATTCCTGCCGTAACAGCTCAAAGTCAGTGCTGTGCAGCTCGGTACACTGCAGACGATCCTGCTCACGAAGCAGGTGGGCGGCAATCAGGGGCGATCCGGGATAGTGACTCAGGCGCCCCACCGGATTGAGTTGCGCCACCACCGACAGATAGCGGTCCACCGCGGCCACGCCGGTACGCTCACCGAACAGGCGGGCGATACCATCCACGTACTCCCCGGTCTTCTGCATGTGCGCGTCGTCAATGGCATAGCGCCCGGCGCCGCCATGGGTATCGTGCACGGTGAACGGCTTCGGTTTGAGCCGCAGATGATCGAGGATCGCCACTTCCACCAAATGCTTGAGGACATCGGCGAAACTGCCGGCGTGATAACTGTGACGGTAACTGAGCATGGCGGGTCCCGAGGCGGCAAACCGGCATTGTACGCGGGGAGCAACCAACACGCCTATACTCGGTGCGGCCCCGGCTTTCCCTCCATCAGGCGGGCGGCAAGGCCCGCATGCCGCGCCGGATGAAATCCGTGGTCACCTCCGGCTGGGTCAGCGGCAACATGTGGCCGCCTTCGATAAGCTCCAGTTCCACTTTGTCCGGGAACCGGTCCACCATCCCCTGCCCCTGTTCCCGGGGGTCGAGAATGCGGTCGTCGCGGCCATAGAGAATCCGGACCGGCACTTGCAGATCGGCATAACTCTGCTGCAGCTCCGGCACTACTCCATCCAGTGCCAGCAAATCCCGTGACGCCGCGATGAAATGACTGGGTCTCAGCCCGAGCGCGCCACCACCGCGTATCGCATAGTCGGCTGGCACTGTTTCCGGCCCGAACACGATATCCAACACCTTTTCCCGATAACGCATGGTCATCGGCACCATCAGCGTCCAGGCCACCAACAGGCGCAACCAGGACTGGCGTATGCCCAGCGCCGCGAACGCCTTGGAGGGACCGGCGGCGGGCATATGAGTCAGCGGCGCGATCAGCGTCAGCCCCCGCACCTTGTCCGGATGCCGCAACGCCGTGGCCAGCGACAGCGCCCCGCCCAGCGAGTGCCCCACCAACATCGGCTTACCCAATTGCAAGGCGTCGATGACGCCGGCCACCACATCGGCCTGAACTACCAGGGAGGCGGAGGAACGCGCGGCGCGTTCCGAATAGCCGCTGCCGGGGCGATCAATGGCCACCACCCGATAATCCTTGGCCAGTTCGCCGAGCACTTTGTAGGAGAAGTGCTGGGAGACCCCGCTCAGTCCATGAATCAGCAGCAGGGTTTCCGGCCCGCTGCCTTGCTCGATGTAGTGGATACGGTTGCCCATGACCGTGACGAAACGGCCCTCCGGCGGCAAGCCAAACTGCACTTTGCGCACCGTCATCCAGGTGAAAACAAAAAGTCCCGCCGCGATCAGAATCACCACGATCAACAGGCCGCTCAGCACATACCCCATAGCCGTTTCCTTCGTTTTTCTTCCCTACCGTTATTGAAACAGCGTGGTTATTGAAACTGCAGCACGCCGTCATCCAGTCTGCCGTACTGGATCATGTATTTGTCTTTCAGGTAATTCTGATGCACGCGCCAGCATTCGCGGTCGCCTTGTTGCGGCATGACATCCACGCCACGCTGGACATAGCCGGAACTGAAATCGAGGAACGGCAGCGCCTTGACGGCCGGATCGCGCCGCGCCACCGCCATCCGCGCGCCCTTCCTGTCCATGTAACGCAACAGGCGGGTCATGTAGTTGCAGGTCAGTTCGGCCTTCAACGTCCAGGACGCGTTGGTATAACCAAAAGTGAGCATCAGGTTCGGCACATCGCTGAGCATCATGCCTTTGTAAGCCATGCAGTCGGCCACCGCCATTGCCTTGCCGTCCACTTCCAGCCGCACATCGCCCAGGGCGTTCAATTTCAGCCCGGTGGCGGTGACGATGATGTCCGCCTCCAGCTCCTGGCCGGAAGCAAGGCGGATACCGCCCGGCGTGAAGCGGTCGATGGTATCGGTGACGATATCCACCCGCCGGGAGCGCAACATATGAAACAGATCGCCGTCCGGCACGGCGCAAACACGCTGATCCCAGGGACGGTAGTCCGGCGTGAAGTGTTTCATGTCCACTCCCGAGCCGATCTGACGCTGTGCCAGATGCAACAGGTATTCCCGGGTGGGGCCGGGCCGGGTACGGGCATTGTGGAAGAAACGCTGGCCGAGCAGCACGTTCTTCCAGCGGGTCAGGCGATAGGCCAGCGGCAGTGGCAACCAGCGCTGCATGGCGTGGGCAAGCCGGTCCACCAGGGGGCGCGCGAAGATATAGCTGGGGGAGCGCTGCAGCATGGTGACCCGCGCCCCCTGTTCGGCCAGTGCCGGCACCAGGGTGACGGCGGTGGCGCCGCTGCCGATAACGACAATGCGTTTGCCCTGGTAGTCCAGTTGCTCCGGCCAGAACTGCGGATGAATGATTTGTCCGGTAAAGTCCGACTCGCCGGGAAACTCCGGCCGATAGCCCTCGTCGTAGCTGTAGTAGCCCGAGCAGGAGGCGATGAAGCGGGTCCGGATGCGCTCCTCCCGCGTCTCCCCGGTCCGGTCGGTGGCCTTGACCCGCACCGTCCACAACCCTTCGTCACTGGACCAGCTGGCCGACATAACCTGATGGCGGAAGCAAATGTTGTGAATGGCTCCGGACTCTTCGGCGATTTCCTCGATATAGCGCTTGATGTCCGCGCCATCGGCAATCGCCTTGCGGCCGGTCCAGGGCTTGTAGCTGTAGCCCAGGGTATACATGTCCGAGTCCGACCGTATGCCCGGATAGCGGAACAGGTCCCAGGTACCGCCAATGGCATCCCGCCGCTCAAGAATCAGATAGCGCTTGTCCGGACACTTGTCGATCAGGGCCCGGGCCGCGCCGATGCCGGACAGGCCCGCGCCGATGATCAGGACATCCAGGGGGGCGGGCTGAAATTGTTCTTGTTGTTTATTCATGCTGATATCCTCTGTGCCTCGCGCCAATACGGGCTTGCGCGTTTGCGATGAAACGGCCGCGGGCCTTTGCTGGTAAGCATGAGTGACAATTTATATTGTCACTTATAATTTGACAACGCCGCTTTTCAGAATCCTCATGGCCACAGAAACCACAGGCAAGCGACCGTACCGGGGCACCGCCGCACGGGAACGGCGCGCACTGCGCCGCCAGCAGTTGATCGATGCCGCGACCGAGGTCTACGGCCACAACGGCTACCGGCATTCCAGTGTCAAACAGGTGTGCGACGCCGCCGGCCTGACCCAGCGCTATTTCTATGAATCCTTCGGCCACAGCGATGAGCTGCTGATCGCCTGTTATGAGCAGGCCACCCGACGCCTGCGCGCGCACAACATGGCCGCCGCCGAGGCCGCGGGGGACGACCCGCTGGCCCGCTGCCGCGCCATGCTGCGCTCCTATTTCCAGGAGTTGAAAGACAAACCGAATGTGGCCCGGCTGTTGCTGATCGATATTCGCGGCATCAGCCCGGCGGTGGACCGGGCCATCGATGACGCCCTGCGGGCCGGCATCCAGAACATGACCCAGGCCCTGGCCCGGCCCGGTCAGCAGTTCGACCCCATGCTCCAGGCCGGCCTCCAGGGCGGCTTCATTCATATCGCGCTATATTGGATGGCCACCGGTTATGCCCAGCCGGTGGACACGGTGACGGAAACCGCGCTGAAGATTTGCGCCGCCCTGCTGGAATAATCCCCGCCCTACTGCTCCCCGGCAAATCCCCGTACAATGGTGGTTTTCGTTATCTGCGCGGATGCGTCGCATGCGACTGAAATTCACCAAAATGCACGGGCTTGGCAACGATTTCGTGGTCGTGGATGGCGTGCGCCAGCCGCTGCCGGAAAACGGCCCGCCGTTACCGGCGGAAGAGCTGCGGCGCTTGGGCGACCGGCATTTCGGCATTGGCTTCGATCAGATGCTGGTGGTGCAACCGGCCCGTAAAGAGGGCGTGGACTTTCGCTACCGCATTTTCAACAGCGATGGTTCCGAAGTGAGCCAGTGCGGCAACGGCGCCCGCTGCTTCGCCCGCTTCGTCCGTGACGAGGAACTCACCGACAAACACGAGATCCGCGTGGAGACCGCCGCCGGCGAAATGACCTTGCGGGTCACCGACGATGGCCTGGTGACCGTGGACATGGGCGCGCCGCGCTGGGCTCCGCAAGCCATTCCCTTCACCGCCAAGGCGGAAGCGGACAGCTATTTTCTTGTGGCCGGCAACAACGGCTATGAAGTCTCCGCCGTGGGGCTGGGTAATCCCCATTGTGTCCTGTTGGTGGAAAATGTGGACAACGCCCCGGTGGACACCGTCGGGCCGTTGCTGGAAAGCCACGAGCAGTTTCCCGAGCGGGTCAACGTGGGATTCATGCAGGTGATCGGCCGTAATGAGATCCGGCTGCGGGTCTACGAGCGCGGCGCCGGTGAAACCCTGGCCTGCGGCTCCGGTGCCTGCGCCGCGGTTTTGTGCGGCCAGCGCCGCGGCCTGCTCGACGACACCGTCACCGTGCACCTGCTCGGCGGCACCCTGCAGGTCCACTATCCTTACAGCAGCCAGGACGGCCAGAGCGGCGTATTGATGACAGGCCCGGCAAGCCGTGTCTATGATGGCGCCATCGACATTCCGCAGCCGAGCAAAGCCCGTTGAGCCAACCCACGGGGATAATTTCATGAGCGAGCAAAAGCCCACCAGCGCCGACCAGGTCGCCGCTTTCCTGCGCCAGCACCCGGACTATTTTCAGCAACGGCCGGAGCTGCTGGAACTGCTGCGTCTGCCGGACGCCCGCGGCCAGGCGGTTTCCTTGCTGGAACGCCAGGCGGCGATCCTGCGCGAACGCAATCAGGAGTTACGCGAACGCCTGAACGGCCTGCTTGACGTGGCGCGGGAAAATGACCGTCTGTTCGAACTGACGCGAAGCCTGACCCTGGCCCTGCTGGAAGCACGCACCCCCGACAAGCTGTTCCGGGGCCTGGTGCGTACCCTGGAAGACGACTTCCATTGCGACGCCGTGGCTTTGCTGCTGCACGACCGCGAGATCCCGATTCTCGGCGAATTGCGCAAGCAGGTACGGCTGATCGACGATGAAGCGCTGCCCTCCGGCCTGGCGCCGATGCTGCGTCCGGGCAAGTCGGTGTGCGGCGTGTTCCGCCAGGAAGAACTGAAAGCGCTGTTCCAGGAGCAGAGCGAGCAGGTGCAATCCGCCGCCCTGATCCCGCTGGATTTCCATGGCCCGGTCGGTCTGCTGGCCATCGGCAGCCGTGACGCCATGCACTTCCGCAGCGGCATGGACACTCTGTTCATCAACCACCTGGGCGATATCCTGGCGCGCCGTCTCAGCGAAGTGGGCCGTTCCAGTACCGCCCGCCAGGCGCAACGGGCCTGACCCCATGACCGCCGCCAGCGACGCTGATTGGGTGGCGGATTTTATCCGTCATCTGGACAGCGAACGGCGGCTTTCCGCCAACACCGTCAAACATTACCGCCGCGATCTCGAACGCGCCCGTCAGGCCCTGGACGGCCTCCACTGGCGCCACGTCACGGTGCACGATCTGCGCGCCCTGGTGGCGCGGCTGCACCGGGATGGTCTCGGCGGGCGAAGCCTGCAGCGTCTGCTGTCCACTTTGCGCACTTTTTTTCATTTCCTGATCCGGGAAGGCAGGGTCAGCGACAATCCCGCCCTGGATATTCGTGCTCCGAAAAGCGGCAAACGGCTGCCCAAGGCCCTGGACGCCGACCAAACCCGCCATTTGCTCGATAGCGAAGAGGCCAGCGGCACGCCGCTGGACCGGCGCGACCAGGCGATGATGGAGCTGCTCTATGGCTGTGGCCTGCGGCTGGCGGAACTGATCAGCCTGAATCTGGACAGCATCGACATCACCGCCGGCCAGGTACGGGTCACCGGCAAGGGCAACAAGACCCGCCTGCTGCCGGTGGGCAAGCCGGCCCTGGCCGCCCTGCGCCGCTGGCTGTCGGTGCGAGGCCAGCTCACCTCACCGGACCAGCCGGCTTTGTTCGTCAGCCAGCGCGGACGGCGGGTGTCACCGGCCACGGTGCAGCAGCGCCTGCGTCAGGCGGCGGTTAAGCGGGGCCTTGGCGAGCATCTGCACCCGCATAAGCTGCGCCATTCCTACGCCACCCACCTGCTCGAATCCTCCGGCGACCTGCGCGCGGTGCAGGAGTTGCTCGGCCACGCCAATCTCAGCACCACCCAGGTCTATACCCACCTGGATTTCCAGCATCTGGCACGGATCTACGACGACGCCCATCCACGCGCCCAGCGCAAGAAAGACGATTGATCACGGCGGGTTGATCGGGGATAGTGGATAGCCTGCTGCCCCGATCAACCCGCTGCTCTCCGATTCCCTATGACTGGACTGAAACTGATCACCTTCGACCTGGACAATACCCTCTGGCCGGTGGATGAGGTGATTCGTCAGGCGGAACGCACCTGCAGTGCCTGGATCGCCGAGCATCATCCGGAGGCGTCCGCGGCTCTGACCGCCGAGCGCATCCGCTCGGTACGTGACCGGCTGATCGGCGAGCAACCGGACTATCTCAATAATCTGACCCGGCTGCGCCGGGACGCCATGGCCCAGGCCTTTATCGAGGCCGGCTTCGCCGAGCGCGAGGCCCGCCACATTGCCCAGGATGCCTTTCTGGTATTCCACGAAGCACGCAATAAAGTCAGTTTTTTCCCCGGCGCGCTGGAAGTGCTGGAAACCCTGGCGGACAGCTACACCCTGGGCGCGCTCAGCAATGGCAACGCCGACCTGAAGCAAATCGGCATTCGTGATTTGTTTGCTTTCCATCATTCCGCGGAAAGCATCGGCAAACGCAAACCGGAAGCGGACATGTTCCATGCCGCCCTGCACAGCGCCGGCGTCAGCGCCACCCAGGCGGTGCACGTGGGCGACCATCCATTGGAGGATGTGGACGCGGCGCGCCAGCATGGTTTCCATGCGGTGTGGGCCAATCTGATCGATCTGTCCTGGCCTTCGGACCTGGATCAACCGAGCCATTACATTCACAACCTTCACGAACTTACCGACCTGCTGCCCCTGTTCGATGACTGATCAAACGCAACGCCTCACCACCCTGCTCGACCAACTGCAACGGGAACTGCAACGGCTGGATCTGTGGGAAACACAGCCACCGGCCCCCGAGGCGTTCGACAGCGTCGCCCCGTTCTTCGCCGATACCATGGTATTCAGCCAGTGGCTGCAATGGGTGTTCATTGCCCGGTTCCGGGCCCTGCTGGAAGGGGAATACCCGCTGCCGGCGCAGTGCGACGTGGCACCGATGGCGGAGGAAGCGCTAAAGGATCTGCCTCAGGACACCGAGGCGCTGGTGACGGTGCTGAAGGAATTCGACGACCACTTTCCGGGGTAGAATCCCCACTTTCTCCGATCCCTCAGCATGGCGACGAAGCCACTGTGGGAGGCCGGCTTGCCGGCGAAGGCGTTTCCAAAATGCTGGAAGGACTTCGCTTGCGAGCAAGCTTCCCACAGCGGCTTCGCATCAATGCGGGAGCCACTCCCGGGGCTAACCCGCCATGGACAGAATCTTGTCCACCAGCTTCTCGATCCCCGCGGCGGCTTCCTTGATGCTGCCGGCTTCCATGTAGGCCGGCGTGGTCACCAAACGGTTTTCCTCATCAACGACAAAATCGTCCACCGGACACGGCTGATGACGCCCGCCCATCTGTTCAATGGCGGCGGCCACTTCGGTGTTGGAGCCGATGGTACAGGTGGCATCACCAAACAGCAGACCGGTCATGGTCGGAGAAATGCAGATCAGGCCCACGGGCTTGCCGGCCTTGTGCACGGCCTGGATGAAGTCCTTCACCGGCGGGTGGATACTCATCTCCGCCCCTTTGAAGGCGAAGTCACACAGGTTCTTGGCGACCCCGAAACCGCCAGGCACGATCAGGGCGTCATAGTCTTCCGCTTTCGCCTGACCCAGCTCGATCACTTCACCACGCGCCAGCCGCGCCGCTTCCTTGAGCACATTGCGGGTCTCGCCCTCATCCACTTCACCGGTGAGGTGATTGATCACATGCGCCTGATCGATGTCCGGTGCGATGCATTGATAGGCCACACCGGCCCGGTCCAGGGCCAGCAGGGTAATGGTGGTCTCATAGATTTCGCTGCCGTCATAGACGCCACAGCCTGCCAGTAATACGGCCACTTTCATGATTGCTCTCCTCGTATTTCGGATCCGTCACTGTCACCCCGCAACAACTGACCACTGCCAGCGCCGCAGGCCACCACGGATTTCATCATCTGCTCGACACCCACTTGCGGGTGCCGGGTCACCAGATCTTCGTGCACATGATATATAAAACCGGTGGTGGGATTGGGCCCGGTGGGCACGAACACGGTCACCCGGCCATTGCCATGGTGCGAGGTTATCAAACCCATCACCGAGACGTCCGCCTGACGTCCGTACAGCCATATCTGGGCCACTTCGCCCCGATGAAAAGGACTGTCCTCATCCTTGCCGAAAACCTGAAGAATGATTTCCTTGACCAGCCGGTAGCCCGGCAGCCGGATCATGGTGCGCGCCTCGAAGCGCTGCCACAACCAGCTTCCCAGGCGGGTCGCCACCAGGGTGCCCACCAGGAAACAGAACACTACCAGCACCGCCACCACCACCCAATCAGCGGCGAACTTCGGCAATCCGAAGGTATGCACCACGAACCGGGTGAACGGCGCGATCAGGCTGGTGACCGCATCGTAAAGCCACTTGAAGAAGAACGCGATGATCGAGATCGGCAGCAGAATGATGACGCCGCCGATCAACGATTTGCGCACGAAAAACCAGAAACCTCGATCCGCTTTCATGGGGCTGCTTCCGGAAACTGATACCAGATTTTGTTGACGTAAAGACAACGTTCCCCGGCGGGGGTTCTCACCCAGGCTTCGTCATCCTCCCGTTTACCAAGCAAAGCGCGGGCCAGGGGCGCGTCGACGCTGATGTAACCCTGTCCACCGTCGGCCTCATCCGGCCCGACCAGACGGTACCGATGAGTGTTGCCATCCTCGTCCTCCACTTCCACCCAGGCGCCAAAGAAAACCTTGCCGGTATCCTCCGGCGGCCGGTCCACCACCACCATGCCGTCCAGGCGTTTGCTGAGAAAGCGGATCCGGCGATCGATCTCGCGCAACTGCTTCTTGCCGTAGATATACTCGGCGTTCTCCGAACGATCCCCCTGGGCGGCGGCCTCCTGTACCGCCTGCGTCACCTGGGGACGGGTTTCTTTCCACAGGGTCTGCAATTCCCGGTTCATGGCCTGATAGCCCTCGGGCGTGATGTATTTGGAACCCGGGGTGCCCCGGGGTCGCCAACGTCCCATAGCCTTCCTCAATGGATCAACCTTGCCGGCATTGGTAAACTGCCCGGCGCACATCGCGCTATCATCTCGCGATTGTTACGTCACAGCCAGCGGCGCCCCGCCGCCCTGGCGCCGATCGGCTTACCGAGTCCCCATCGAGGCTGATGAACCAAGGCTTTCAAACACGACTCTCACTGTAAGGTAACGCCCTATGTCCTTTCCCCGTGCACCCTGGCCGCACACCCGCATGCGTCGCATGCGCAAAGACGATTTTTCCCGCCGCATGATGCGCGAGTCCGTGCTCACTCCCAGCGACCTGATCTACCCCGTGTTCATCATCGAAGGCGAGAACCGTACAGAAACGGTGGCTTCCATGCCCGGCGTGGAACGCATGAGTATCGATCTGCTGTGCCGTGAGGCGGAGCAACTGGCGGCCCTGGGAGTACCGGCAATGGCGCTGTTCCCGTCCACTCCGGCGGAAGCCAAAAGCCTGGACGCGGCGGAAGCCTGGAACCCGGACGGCCTGGTGCAGCGCTGCACCCGCGCGATCAAGAAGGCGGTGCCGGAAATGGCGGTGATCACCGACGTCGCCCTGGATCCGTTCACCATCCACGGCCAGGACGGCATCCTCGACGAAGACGGTTATGTACTCAACGAGGAAACGGTGCAAGCGCTGGTGCGCCAGGCTTTGTCCCATGCCGAGGCCGGCGCCGATTTCGTCGCGCCATCGGACATGATGGACGGCCGCATCGGCGAGATCCGCCAGGCACTGGAAGACAACCACTATATCCTCACCCGCATCATGGCTTACTCCGCCAAGTACGCTTCCGCCTACTATGGTCCGTTCCGCGACGCGGTGGGCTCCGCCGGCAATCTGGGCAAAGCGGACAAGAACACCTACCAAATGGATCCGGGCAACTCCGACGAGGCGCTGCACGAAATCGCCCTGGATCTGGCCGAGGGCGCCGACGTGGTGATGGTGAAACCGGGCATGCCTTATCTGGACGTCATCCGGCGGGTCAAGGACGAGTTCAAGGTGCCGGTGTTCGCCTACCAGGTGAGCGGTGAGTACGCCATGCACATGGCCGCCTTCCAGAACGGCTGGCTGGACGAGGACAAGGTCATGATGGAGTCCCTGCTGGCGTTCAAGCGGGCCGGCGCCAGCGGCATCCTGACTTATTTCGCCAAACGCGCGGCGCAAAAACTGGCGGAACGCAACTGAGACTCTGGTGAAGGAAGGCCGGAAACACGCCGGCCTTCCCCTTCTCCATATCAGAACCGGTAACGCACATCCCCCAGGATCATCCGCCGCTCTCCATAACCGCAGTCATAGCCCTCGCCCCGGCACCAGGAAACGTATTCCTTGTCCGCCAGATTCTTGCCGGTAAGAGTGAAATCCCAGGGCCCGGTGGTGTAACCGATCATGGCGTCATACAACGTCACCGACGGCACCTCGGGCCCAACACCATTTCCGTAATCGTAGCCAACGGTCGTGCCCTGGTAGCGGACACCGGCACCGAAGCGCAAGCCGTTCTCCATTTCGTATTTACCCCAGGCGGAGGCAACTTCCTCGGCGACGAAGGGCAGCCGCTCCCCGCTGGTATCCTGCTTGGCGTCCAGTTTGGTGTAGCTCGCCAACAGGCTGAGGTTGCGCCACCGCTTCTTGATACCGACTTCCCAGCCGTCGGCGGTGGCACCGGTTTGATCCACCTCCTGGGGGTTGGTCCCCGACGTCATGACCCGGTTGGTTTCCTCGATATCGAACCAGGCGGCGGTGACTTCCCAATCCTTGGCGGGTGAAAGGTACTTGATGCCCGCCTCGCGCTGTTCACCGGTGGTGGGATCGAGCGACTGACCACCGGAGGTCCCCAGATTGGGAACAAACGATTCCGAATAGCTGATGTAGGGTGACAAACCAAAATCGAACCGGTACATCAGGCCGAGACGGCCGGTGGTGGCGTGATCGTCCTTGTCGGTGTCCGCGCCATTCACCACCAGCGTGGTGCTGGTGGTGTCGTCATAACGCAGGGCGCCGGACACCACCACGCGGCCCACTTCCATGTGATCGACCAGGTAAACGCCCGTCTGTTTCAGCTCATTGTCGTTCATGTCCTGAGGATCAAGGGCCGCGTAATTGACGTCGCCGTAGACCGGATCGTAGACGTTGATCGGCGTACCCACCCCGGAGAAGGTGTTGTCCTCGGTCCAGAGCGCGTCCTGCCGATCCACTCCGATTACGATGTTGTGGTGGGTAACGCCCACGTCGATGTTACCTTTGAGGCGGACGTCGAAGTTCAACACCTCCGTGCCCTTGTCGGACATGTAGATGGCCCGGTTGATCATGCCGTCGGCATCCGGCGGGGAGCCGATGGCGGCCCAATGCTCCCGGGTCTCGGTGTCACTCTCCGAATAACGTGCGGTCAGGCCGATGGACCATTGCTCGTCAAGACGCTGATCGACCAGCAGCGAAACCTCATCCCGGCGGCGGTCATAGCGGTCCCAGTCGGGCTCACCGACAAAGGTTTCGGACCCGATATCACCCAACGGACCGGGATCGATGGTGCCCTCGGACGGCAGAAACTGGGCGGACACCGCCCCGTTATCCTCCTGACTGTTGAACAACAGGCTGATGGTGGTGTCATCGGTGGGCAGCCAGGTGATGGACGGCGCGAACAAATAGCCATCGTCGTCGACGTGGTCCACCTGCGTGCCGCTGTCACGCTTGAGGGCCACCAGTCGATACAGCAGCCTGCCATCTTCCGACAGAGGGCCGGTGACATCCGCGGCGATCTGCTTGCGATCGAACGAGCCCACCTGCGCCCACAGCTCCCCCTGCTTTTCCGCCTTCGGCAATTTGGAAACGGCATTGATGATACCGCCCAGTTCCGATTGTCCATACAGGACCGAAGAAGGCCCCTTGAGAACCTCGATACTTTCCAGGGCGTACAGGTTGGGGCGCACCGTATTGTAGGAACCGTACAGATAACGCAGCCCGTCGACATAGAACGACGGCTCCATCCCACGCACCTTGGCCGAGTCGATCCGGGTATCGAAGCCGAAGTTACCGCTATGCACACCGGGCGAATACAGCAAGGCATCCTGGATATTCTTGGCGCCGGTATCTTCCATGGTTGCCCGGTCCACCACCTCGATGGCGAACGGCTGGCGTTCCACCGCCACCGGCAGTTTGCCGCCCGCGGCGGGCCGGTCCAGCGTAATGTAGTTTTCGCGCTCGGGAGCGTCCGTGCTCACCTCCACCGGGTCGAGTACATTGGTGGCCGCCTCGGCCAGGGCCAGGGATGGTGAAAAAGCCCAAAGGGGCAGCAATACCCCGGTCAAACCAAGGGGACGGCCCCCACCGCGCACCCCGGTCACTGTGTGATGATTCATGATGACTCCCATACTGCATGGACATTGGCAAGATCATCAAATGATAACAATTATCAATACGATAAGCATTAGTATATTAATTTCACAAACTTGCATTAATCCTTCTTGACGCTGCTGGCGATGCCCCCTGCCACCTACCCCGGGCGTGACCACCACAATCCATGGTCTGAACGAAAATCTATTTGGTGGCTGTCATTGCCATGTCATATTAGTGTCATCCAATAGAGGGCCTCTCCCCGGGCCAGGATGTCATCATGAACGCCAACGCCAATCAGCCGTCCATGGACTTGAGCAACCCCGACAACTACATCAACCGCGAACTTAGTCTGCTGCAGTTCAACCTGCGGGTGCTGGAGCAGGCCATGGATGAGCGCCATCCCCTGATGGAGCGCCTCAACTTCCTGCTGATTTTCTCTTCCAACATGGATGAGTTCTTCGAGATCCGGGTCGCGGGGTTGCGCAATCAGATGGAAACCGGCACCGGCACGCCGGGACCGGACGGTATGCTGCCTCAAGAGGTGCTGGCGGAGATCTCGCGCATTACCCACGAAGCGGTGCAGCGCCAATACCACATCCTGCAGGACATCCTGCTGCCGGCCCTGGCCGAGGAAGGCGTCCACTTCCTGCGCCGCGAGCATTGGACGGAAGCCCAGGCCGAGTGGGTCAAGAAATACTTCCGTGACCAGGTCTACCCCGTGCTCACGCCCATCGCCCTGGACCCGGCCCACCCGTTCCCGCGACTGGTCAACAAGAGCCTCAATTTCATCGTGCCACTGGACGGCAAGGACGCCTTCGGCCGTTCCACCGGTCTGGCCATCGTGCCGGCACCACGATCATTGCCTCGCCTGATCCGGCTGCCCGATGAGGTGTGCGAAAACGGCGACGATAATTTCATCTTCCTCTCTTCCATGATCCATGCCCACGTCAGCGATCTGTTTCCAGGCATGAAAGCCACCGGCTGCTACCAGTTCCGCGTCACCCGCAACGCGGATCTGGAGGTGGACGAGGACGTGGAGGATCTGGCCAGCGCGCTCAAAGGGGAGTTACTGTCCCGGCGCTACGGCGACGAGGTAAGGTTGGAAGTGGCGGATAACTGCCCTCAGCATCTGATCGACTATCTGCTGGAACAGTTCGAACTGGGCCAGGTGGATGCCTATAAGGCCAATGGGCCGGTGAACCTGGCGCGCATGTTCACCAGCGTCAACCGGCCGCGCCTGCACTACCCGCCATTCACGCCCCGGGTGCCGGCACCGGTGCGCAAATACGAAAGCATTTTCGATGCCATCGACCAGGGCGATATCCTGCTGCATCACCCGTTCGAGAGCTTCAGCCCGGTGGTCAATCTGTTGGCCGAAGCGGCCCGGGATCCCAAGGTTCTGGCGATCAAACAAACCCTGTATCGCACCGGTACCAACTCGGAGATTCTCGATCATCTGGAGACCGCCGCCCGTAATGGCAAGGAAGTCATCGCGGTGGTGGAACTGCGCGCCCGCTTCGATGAGGAGTCCAACATCGAGGGGGCCCGCCGCCTGCAGGAGGCCGGCGCCATCGTGGTATACGGCGTGGTGGGCTATAAAACCCACTCAAAAATGCTGCTGGTGCTGCGCCGGGACGGCGACGGCATGAAACGCTACGCGCATCTGGGCACCGGCAACTATCACACCAAGACCACCAAGTTCTACACTGACTACGGGCTGCTCACCGCCGAGCCGGGAATCTGCCAGGACGTGCACAAGATCTTCCAGGAACTCACCGGCATGGGTAAGGCGGCACGGCTCAAGCAACTCAAGCATGCGCCGTTCACCCTGCATCCAAGCCTGATGGAATGGATCGAGTTCGAGACCGAGCAGGCCCGTGCCGGCAAACCGGCGCGGATCATCGCCAAGTTCAACTCCCTCACCGAAGAGCACATCATGCAGGCGCTGTACCGGGCCAGTCAGGCAGGGGTGGAGATCGATTTGATCGTGCGCGGGATCTGCTGTCTGCGACCGGGCATTCCCGGCCTGTCGGAAAATATCCGGGTCCGCTCCATCATCGGCCGCTTCCTGGAACACACCCGTATTTATCATTTTCACCACGCTGGCGAGGATCTTGTGTACTGCGCCAGTGCCGACTGGATGGACCGCAATCTGTTCAACCGGGTGGAAACCTGCTTCCCGGTCAATGACCCCAAACTCAAGAAACAGATATTGGAGGAAGGCCTGCACTTCTATCTGCGCGACAATACCCAGGCCTGGTTGCTGAGCGCGGACGGCAGCTACCGGCGGGCCGAACCCGCCCCCGGCGAGGAGCCGTTCCTGGCTCAACAGGCCTTGCTGGAAGCACTCAGCAACGGTTGAAACCACCCTTGCTTCCTTGGTGGAGCGCGGCGGAGACTCTGCCTCCGCCGCGCCATTAGTACCCGAGTCAATCTCGTAACGGCAGATAGAGATCCGTTATCAGCTCGTGCTCCGGGGTTTCCGGCATCAGATTCAGATAGTGAAAGAACAACGGAAAATCCCTTAGCTCCTCGCCGCTTTCCGGCAGCCATTCCCGGTAAAGGAAGTACGCGCCATCGCCGATACGATCATGGGAACCGAAATGCCGTACCACGGCGCAACGGCCGGCGGGAATCACTTTGTTCCTCACGCCCTGAGGGTTTTCCGGCACTTCCGCGCCCACCGTCCCGCACACCTCGAAGCGGAACTGCTCTGGCGCCGCCAAAGCGGGATCATCGTGCGCCAGGCCATAGGTGGCACTGGTTTTTACCGGCGACAGACCGGTTTCCTTGCGCCACTGCATAAACCGTTTGGCGGTGTCGTTGACGGTCTCCGGGGGCCCTATGTGCTCCAGAGCCGCGACGCGGGTCTCGGGGAAATGAACGATCTTCACTTGCATATTGGCTGTCCTTGTTCGAATCGGGAAACGATACTGTTGATTCCACGGCTCCCAGGCCGGGTCTTGACGGAATTGAGTCGGTGTTTGCCCGAAGGCCTGCTTGAACGCCCGTGAAAACGACTCCGGATTTTCGAAGCCCGCCTCCAGGGCTATATCAATAACGCGGGTATCATCTTCAAAGGCCAGTTGGTAAGAAGCCCGGCGCAACCGCATCAGTTGGATATAGCGGCATACGCTGATTCCGGCGTACAGGGAAAACTGGCGGTGAAAGTGGAACTTGGAAAAGTTCGCCACGCGGCTCAAATGATCGACCGAAAGATCCTCGGACAAATGGTCATTGATGTAATCAAACACCAGCCCGAAGCGGTCGTCATACTTCACCGCTTTACTTTCAGCCATACCGCACCTCCTCAACACGCGGCCACTATGCCCGCGGGCGGCGGCGGCATCCTGACCGAAATTGCTGAGTTTCGGGGAAAAACCGGGGCGCGCGCCCCGGTGGATCAGATCACCACAAGACGGTAGTCGCTGCTCTGGAAGAACTCCTGCTCCTGTTCCAGATCCGCCTGGGTCAGCGGGTGTTCCTCCAGCCAGCCTTGCGGGAAGCTCAGCGTCAACACCTTGCCGTCGGCGACCAGGCTTAACGGCGGCAGCGGCTCGGCGCTGCGTGCATGATGCAGGCGACAGGCCAGACGCAGCAGCAGGCACAAGCGCAGCAGCGGTTCCCGTTCTTCATCGTCCCATTCCGACAGCGCCGACAGCGGCAACTTGCGGCGGTGGCCGCGCACCAGCAGCGCCACCGCCGCCTGTTCCTGACGCGAGAAACCGGGCAGGTCGGCGTTGGAAAGCATATAAGCGCCATGCTTGTGGAACTGGCTGTGAGAGACGGTCAGGCCCACTTCATGCAATAACGCCGCCCAGCGCAGGGTATCCAGCAGCGCCTCATCATCCAGCGACCACGCCTCCGCCACCGACCGATGCAACGCCATCACGGTGTCGTGTACCCGGCGCGCCTGGGCCGGCTCCACCCGGTAGCGGTCCATTACCGCCTGCACGCTGCGCTCACGGACATCCTCATGGGTAAAACGCCCCAGCAGGTCATAGAGCAACCCTTCGCGCAGGGCGCCGGCGGATACCGTCATATGGGTAATGCCCAGCTGCCGGAAGATCCCCAGCAGGATGGCCAGCCCGGAGGCAAAAATCGGCTTGCGGTCCTCGCGTAAACCTTTCAGGGACAAGGCGTCCGCGGACCCGGCTTTCACCACTTTGCGAGCGATTTTCTCCAGCGCTTCCAGGGTAATGCCATGATCAGTGAGGCCTCCTTCCTCACACACCTGGGCAATGGCTTTGATAGTGCCGGAGGCACCCACCGCCTGAGTCCATCCCATCCGCCGGTAATTGGCCTCGATCGACAGCACTTCCTGGCGAGCGGCGGTGACCGCTCTGGCCATGCCCGCCTCGGTGATACGGCCATCGGCGAAGAAGCGTTGGCGGAAACTGACACAGCCCATATGCAGGGACTCGGTCTCCACCGCCTCGAACCCTTCGCCGATAATCAGTTCACTGGAACCGCCGCCGATGTCCACCACCAGCCGGCTGCCGCCATTGGCGGCGAGACTGTGAGCCACCCCCAGGTAAATCAGGCGAGCTTCTTCACGGCCGGCCACCACCTCGATGTCATGGCCAAGAACCTGCTCGGCACGGGCGATAAACGCCTTGGCGTTACGCGCCATGCGCAGGGTGTTGGTGCCCACTACCCGGACATTGCCCCGGCGCACTCCGGTGATCCGCTGAGCAAACCGGGCCAGACACTCCAGTGCCCGCTGTTGGGTTTCCTCATCCAGTCGGTTGTCCCTGTCCAGACCGCTGCCCAGCTGCACCTTTTCCGAGAGACCTTCCAGCAGGCGTACTTCTCCCTGATCCTGACGCGCCACCACCATATGAAAGCTATTGGAGCCCAGATCGATGGCCGCCAGTTGCTCGCCTTGTCGCAAATTGTTCCCTCTCTGCCAAGCTGCGGAAATGGCGACCGTCACCGGCGCGCCCCGTGGTTTGATTTTCGGCGCCGCAACGGCGCGCCGCAACCAGCAATCGCCCCCGTCATAGGGTCCGGCTGTCAGCGTAATCGACCTTCACGCTTGAAATCCCACGTTGGCGGCCCGATAGTATCAATCCCGCGAAACCCTTAAGCAGGAGATATTCATGAGCGGCGAGATTATCAACGTGACCGACGCCGACTTCGAGGACAAGGTCCTCAAGGCGGACGGTCCGGTTCTGGTGGACTACTGGGCACCGTGGTGCGGCCCGTGCAAGATGGTGGCGCCGATCCTGGAAGACCTGTCCAAGGAATACGCCGACAAGCTGACCATCGCCAAGCTGAACATTGATGAGAACCCGGATACCCCGCGCAAATACGGCGTACGGGGCATCCCGACCCTCACCGTGTTCAAGAACGGCGACGTCGAAGCCACCAAAGTGGGCGCGCTGTCCAAGTCCCAGCTCTCCGCTTTCCTGGACAGCACCCTGTAGTACGCTGTCAGTCCCGGCCAGCCCGTAATCAATTCGTCCCCTATCCGTTTGATTATGGGCTGGACAGGCGCCGACCCACGGTGGTACATTCCAAAACCAGCGTTTTCGCACCCTCAAGCAGGGGATCTCTAATTCATTTGTTCTTGAGTTAAGATTCACCCATGGCCTCGCGTCAGGGGCGGCATCGGTGGGTGATTTTCGGCAGGGGGACATCCCTTCATTACCCATGATTCGACAACAGGCCTGAGCACGCCGGCCGGATGTCCTGATATTTCCCACCGAAACCTCACGAACCAATCAATTAGAGATTTCCACGGCTTTGCCGGCTAAGCGCTCCAGAACGACGTGCCCTCATCGTAGGGACAACGAATCCGGTAACCGGACTTTCATAAAACAACACCGTCCCCAGGTGTTTTCCAATCATTCATTCTCTAGACACCCAACACACCAATGAATCTGACCGAACTGAAGCAGAAGCCTATTGGCGAACTCCTGGACATCGCCAAGGAACTGGGCCTGGAAAACCTGGCCCGTACCCGCAAACAAGACGTCATCTTCTCGATTCTGAAGAGAGCCGCCAAAAACGGCTCGGACATTTACGGCGACGGCGTCTTGGAGATTCTTCAGGATGGCTTTGGCTTTCTACGTTCCGCCGAAGGCTCCTATCTGGCGGGACCGGATGACATCTATGTGTCTCCAAGCCAGATTCGCCGCTTCAATCTGCGCACCGGCGATACCATTTCCGGGAAGATCCGGCCTCCCAAGGATGGCGAACGCTATTTCGCCATGCTCAAGGTCAACGAGATCAACTTCGACAAGCCGGAAAACGCCAAGAACAAGATTCTGTTTGAAAACCTGACGCCGCTGTTTCCCACCGAGCGGTTGGTCATGGAAGTGGGCAACGGCTCCACCGAGGACATCACCGCCCGGGTGATCGATCTGGTGGCACCGATCGGCAAAGGCCAACGCGGCCTGATCGTGGCCCCGCCGAAAGCCGGTAAAACCATGCTCCTGCAGAACATCGCCCACTCCATCGCCCGCAACAACCCCGAATCCCACATGATCGTGCTGCTGATCGACGAACGTCCCGAAGAGGTGACGGAGATGTCGCGCACGGTGCGCGGTGAGGTCGTGGCCTCCACCTTCGACGAACCGCCCGCTCGCCACGTGCAGGTGGCGGAAATGGTGATCGAAAAGGCCAAGCGTCTGGTCGAGCACAAGCAGGACGTAATCATCCTGCTGGATTCCATCACTCGCCTGGCGCGCGCCTACAACACCGTGCAGCCCAGCTCCGGCAAGGTTCTGACCGGCGGCGTGGATGCCCACGCCCTGGAGAAACCGAAACGTTTCTTCGGCGCCGCCCGGAACATCGAGGAAGGAGGCAGCCTGACCATTCTCGCCACCGCGCTGGTGGAAACCGGTTCCAAAATGGACGAGGTGATCTACGAGGAGTTCAAGGGCACCGGCAACATGGAACTGCACCTGGACCGCAAGGTATCCGAAAAGCGTGTATTCCCGGCCATCAACATCAGGAAGTCCGGTACCCGTCGCGAAGAGCGGCTGGTCAGCGAAGACGAATTACAGAAGATGTGGATCCTGCGCAAAGTGCTGCATCCGATGGATGAGATCGGTGCCATGGAGTTCCTGCTGGATCGCATGAAACAGACCAAGACCAATCTGGAATTCTTCGAGTCCATGAAGCGCAAATAACCCGCGCTCACCTCGAAGAAGACGACGAAAGGCCCGTCCCGGATGCCGGAGACGGGCCTTTCGCGTTTTTACACCGGCTTATTTGCCGGCGGTGAGCGTGTTGTAGCTGGTCATCAGATTCCGGTAATCCGGGATATGCTTCGAGAACAACGCTGCCAGGCCTTCAACGTCGTTACGCCAATCACGGTGCAATTCGCAGGCGGTACCGAACCAGGTCATCAGTTGGGCGCCGGCGGCGGACATCCGGTCCCAGGCGGCATCCCGGGTAAGCGGATCGAAGGTACCGGAGGCATCGGTAACCACGAATACATCGAAATCCTCCTCCAGTGCCGACAGCGCCGGAAAGGCCACGCACACTTCCGTCACCACACCCGCGATGATCAGCTGCTTCTTGCCGGTGGCTTTCACCGCCTTGACGAAGTCCTCGTTATCCCAGGCGTTGATCTGCCCCGGCCGGGCAATATAGGGCGCATCGGGGAACAGTGCTTTCAGCTCCGGGATCAGCGGGCCGTTGGGACCATCCTCGAAGCTGGTGGTCAGAATGGTGGGCAGATTGAAGTACTTGGCCAGGTCCGCCAGTGCCAGCACGTTGTTGTTGAACTTGTCCGGCTCGATGTCCCGAACCAGCGACAACAAGCCCGCCTGATGATCAACTAATAACACGGCGGCATCGTCTTTATTCAAACGGTTGTATTGCTTACCCATGATCAATCTCCTCAATTGGTTTGCCTTGCCCGTTGGGTTATCGCTGCCGACAACCTCGTCGAAGGATCAAGATGTCGCGGATGCGAACATCTTGATGATCATGTTATTAATAGGACTCCGAGTCGTGTAGATAGCAAATTTGCCACTCAGTGTTCCATTAATGGAACGATAACAGGGTTGATCTTGGAAAACCTCAACGACCTCTATTACTACGTGAAAACCGTGGAGCACGGCGGTTTCGCCCCCGCCGGTCGCGCCCTTGGCCTGCCCAAGTCCAAACTCAGCCGGCGTGTGGCGGCGCTGGAGGAACGCCTGGGCGTGCGCCTGTTACACCGCTCCACCCGGCATTTCTCCGTCACGGAGATCGGACGCACCTACTACGATCACTGCAAGGCAATGCTGGTGGAAGCCGAAGCCGCCCAGGACGCCATAGATAGCGTACGCGCCAGTCCCAAAGGCGTCATCCGGCTGACCTGCCCGGTAACCCTGCTGCATGTGCATATCGGCGCCTTTCTGGCGGATTTCATGACCCGCTACCCGGAAGTCACCGTGCATCTGGAAGCCACCAATCGGCGCGTGGATGTGATCAACGAGGGCATTGATGTGGCGATTCGCGTGCGTCCCCCGCCTTTGGAAGACAGCGATCTGGTGCTGAAGGTGCTCTCGGACCGCCACCCTGCAATGGTGGCCAGCCCGGCAATGGTGGCGCGTCACGGTCTGCCGGCGACGCCGGAGGCGCTGAGCGAATGGCCGAGCCTGGCGCTGAGCAATCCGCAATCCAGCTATGTCTGGGTTCTGTACGGTCCCAATGAGCACCAGGCCACCGTGCCCCACCATCCCCGCTTCGTCACCACCGATATGATCGCCCTGCGTCGGGCCGCGGTGGCGGGAGTCGGCGTGGTGCAATTACCGTTACTGGCCGTGCGCCGGCAGTTGGATGACGGCAGCCTGATCCATCTGCTGCCGGACTGGGCACCGCGCCGGGATATCATCCACGCCGTGTTTCCATCACGACGGGGGCTGCTACCCGCGGTGCGGACCCTGATCGACGAGCTGGCTCTGTTTTACCAGTCCTTCGAGGAACGCTGAGCGAATGGCCGGCCGTGACATCACAACCCGCGGACGGAATCAGCGGATAAACAGCCAGTAGAACAGCGCGCCGATCATCAGCCACTTGAGAATGTAGTAGAGGCGTCGGTTGCGCTTTTTCAGATCCTTGGCTCTGGCCCGGGCCTTGTAGACCACATCGAACACCTTATTGAGCAAGCCGACACGGTCGCCTGCCACATTTTCCGTGCTGGTGGCACGCACCACCACGGTCTTGAAGACCCGATTGATGGCCGTGGCAAAACGGTAACGCAATGGCCGTTCCACATCGCAGAACAGGATCAGCCGATCCTGATCGGTGTTGTTTTCCGCCCAATGGATGAAGGTTTCATCGAACACCACGTCCTCACCGTCGTGCCAGACATGCCGCTCACCGTCGACGTAGATGGCGCAACGGTCGTCGTTGGGGGTCACCAGGCCCAGGTGATAACGCAGGGAGCCCGCGAACGGGTCACGGTGTTTTCCCAGCTTGGCGCCGGCGGGCAGCATGGCGAACATGGCGGCGTTGACGCTGGGCACCTGGTTGACCAGCGCCACCGAACGGGGGCAGAGCGCTTCGGCGGAAGGCTGGGAATCGTCGTACCATTTGAGATAGAAGCGTTTCCAGCCGGTACGGAAAAACGAATGAAACGCCAGGTCATTATCGCTGGCGGCCTGGCGAATATAGCCCTCGTCGAACAGCCTCATGGCCTCGTCGCGGAATACTTCCCAGTTGTCGCGCAGTAGATCCAGATCGGGAAAGGCGGAGCGATCCAGCAGCGGCGTGTTTTCCACATCGCTGGTGGCGTATACGAAGCAGTTATAGGGCCCCATGATGGTGGAATGATCCAATAACTGGCGGCTGAATGAATGCCGGATCCGACCGCGGAAGTGCACATAGGTCCCGCACACAATGAAGGTGTACAGCACCAGCATCTTCCCTGACCATAACCATGCCACGAGTCATCCTCCCCTGGGTTGGTGGCGGCGTACGAACGGGTATTGTACACCCGGACTGTGGCAACATAGTGTTCACATTTTTCTATCACCTTGACCGGGAAAGTAAATCGCCCATGAAATACCGCGATCTGCGCGACTTCATTCAGCAACTGGAACAGCAAGGCGAATTAAAACGGATCAAAGCCGCCGTGGACCCGCGCCTGGAAATGACGGAAATCTGCGACCGCACCCTCAAGGCCGGCGGCCCGGCGTTGTTGTTCGAAAACCCCAAGGGCTTTTCCATTCCGGTTTTGGGCAATCTGTTCGGCACCGAACGCCGGGTGGCGCTGGGCATGGGCCGGGACTCCATTGACGAACTGAGAGAATTGGGAGAGTTATTGGCGTTTCTCAAGGAGCCGGAGCCGCCCAAGGGATTCCGTGACGCCTGGAGCAAGCTGCCCATCTTCCGCAAAGTCCTGAGTATGGGGCCGAAGCTGCTGAGCAGCGCGCCCTGTCAGGAACAGGTCCTCGAAGGCGGCGACGTGGACCTGTTCCAACTGCCGATCCAGACCTGCTGGCCGGAGGACGCCGGCCCCTTGGTGACCTGGCCGTTGGTGATTACCCGTGGCCCCAACAAGGAGCGTCAGAATCTGGGGATTTACCGCCAGCAACTGATCGGCCGCAACAAACTGATCATGCGCTGGCTGAGCCACCGCGGCGGCGCCCTGGACTTCCAGGAATGGCGTCAAGCCCATCCCGGGGAGCCGTTCCCGGTGGCGGTGGCGCTGGGCGCTGATCCCGCCACTATTCTGGGCGCGGTGACGCCGGTGCCGGATACCCTCAGCGAATACGCTTTCGCCGGGCTGCTGCGCGGCGGCAAGACCGAACTGATCAAGGCCATCGGCTCCGACCTGCAGGTTCCCGCCAGCGCCGAATTCGTGCTGGAAGGGCATATTTATCCCAATGAATACGCCGACGAGGGCCCCTTCGGCGACCATACCGGCTATTACAATGAGGTGGAGCGTTTCCCGGTCTTCACGGTGGAGCGCATCACTCACCGCCGCGCCCCGATCTACCACAGCACCTACACTGGCCGCCCCCCGGATGAGCCGGCGGTACTGGGTCTGGCGATGAACGAGATCTTCGTTCCGATCCTGAAAAAGCAGTTCCCGGAGATCGAGGATTTCTACCTGCCGCCGGAGGGCTGCTCCTATCGTATGGCGGTGGTGACCATGAAGAAGCAATACCCCGGCCATGCCAAAAGGGTAATGATGGGGGTGTGGTCGTTCCTGCGGCAGTTCATGTACACCAAATTCGTCATTGTCTGCGACGACGACGTCAACGCCCGCGACTGGAAGGACGTGATCTGGGCCATTACCACCCGCATGGACCCGCGACGTGACACCGTGCTGGTGGACAATACCCCAATCGACTATCTCGATTTCGCCTCCCCGGTGGCGGGACTGGGCTCGAAGATGGGACTGGACGCCACCAGCAAATGGCCCGGCGAGACCGACCGCGAATGGGGGCGAGCCATTACCATGAGCGAAACCGTGAAGACGCGGGTGGACGAGATCTGGGACAGCCTCGGCATCGATTAGCGGTCTGTCCTCGGAGATCGCGGCTCATAAGCCGCGATTTGCCCGTTGCCCGGCACCGAGGAGGACGCGACGATGAGCTGGAACCCGCAAGACATGCCGGAGCAACAATCCCGCACCGCCGTGGTGACCGGCGCCAACAGCGGCATCGGCTTCGAAACCGCCCTGGCGCTGGCCGATAAGGGCGCCCGGGTGGTTCTGGCGTGCCGCGACCTGGCCAAGGCGGAAGCGGCCCGGGAAAGGATCCATGAGAAGACCGGCGGACGCGGCGAAATACAGATCGTGGAACTGGACCTGGCCAGCTTGAACAGCGTGCGACGTGCCGCCGATACGCTGCGCGAACGCTATCCCCGGCTGGATTTGCTGATCAATAACGCCGGTGTCATGTGGCTGCGTCAAGGCCGCACCGAGGATGGCTTCGAGCGCCAGTTCGGCGTCAATCACCTCGGCCACTTCGCCTTGACCGGTCTGCTGTTGCCGGCGCTGCGCGACGTGCCGGATTCCCGCATCGTCACTGTCAGCAGCCTGGCCCACAAAGCCGGCCGGCTGCATTTGGATAACCTGCAGTTGGATGGCCGCTATGGCCGGCAACGGGCCTATGCCCAGTCCAAACTGGCCAATCTGTTGTTCTCCCTGGAACTGGAAAGACGGCTGCGCGCGGCGGAGGCCTCGACGCTCTCCGTGGCTTGCCACCCTGGCTTCGCCAATACCAATCTGGCGGAATCCGGCGTTGCCCGGGAAAGCCCGTTCGGGGTGGGCTATATCGCTCGCTGGCTGTGGCCCTTCTTCACCCAGAACGCCGCCCGCGGCGCCGCGCCCACACTCTATGCCGCCACCAGTCCGCAAGTGCAGGGCGGCGGTTATTACGGCCCCGCTTACCTTAAGGAAGCGGTGGGCCCGCCAACACTGGTGCACCCCAGCCGCCGCGCCCGTGACGCCGACGTCGCGGCCCGCCTGTGGGAGCAATCCGAGGCCCTCACCGGCGTCCGCTACCCCTGATCAGAACCGCATTATTGGTGACCGGCGCCTATCGCGGTCCCGCGGCCCGTCCGAGGGAAACCGTGCAACGAATTGGCAGGTGGGCGTGCGTGCCACGCAGCTGCTGGTGCTGGCTTCCTTTTTTCTTTTATGGCACGTTAGTACCATTAAAAAGAAAAACAAGGATTATCCATGTTGCCAACACTGTCACGACGCACCCTGCTACAAGCTCTGCTGGCCACCACTGGCGCCGCCGTACTGCCCTTCAGCTCCCGTGCCCTGGCCGGATCAGCCGCCTCCTGGCACAACTGGTCCGGCAACCAGAGCGCCGCACCGAAACAACTCCATTACCCCTCCAAGGCGAGCGAGCTGTCCCAGCTGTTGGTCAACAGTACCGGCACCGTGCGGCCCTTCGGTGGCAGTCATTCCTTCAGTCCGATCGTCCCCACCGAGGACACCCTGATCTCACTGGAGGCGTTCAACGGTCTGCGCGACCAGGATGACAACGGCAATCTGACCTTCGGCGCCGGCACCCGCCTGGGCGCGGCGTCCGCCCAGGCCTGGCAGGCGGGTTACAGCTTTCGCAACGAGCCGGACATCAATCTGCAGTCCCTGGCCGGCGCCATCGCCACCGGCACCCATGGCACCGGCATCACTCTGCCCTGCCTCAGCGGGCAAGTGGCGGGGCTGCAGCTGATGCGTCCGGATGGCGAGGAAGTCACGCTTACGGCCGCCGACGGCGACGCTTTCCTCGCCGCCTGTTGTGGTCTTGGCGCCCTGGGCGTGATAACCGCGGTGACGCTGCGCGCCGACCCCGCCTACCGTCTCCGCGAGCACACCTGGACCCTGCCGCTGGATGAGGCCATCGACTTCGTCAACGCCAACCGGCACCGCTATCGCAACATCGAATTCTTTGCGTTCCCTCTGGGGCGCACCGCCATTATCAAAACCATGGAACTTACTGACAGCGCGGAGGAGGCATTGGAGCAGGACGACAGCAACGACTTGCTGGAAAAGGTCTGTGAGCTGAGTCTGCGGGCCCCCTGGCTCACCAGCACCCTGCAGAAACTGGTGACGCTGTTCGTCAGCGATGAGGAACGCCAGGGACCGGCCCATCGAATTTACGCCAATCGCCGCACGGTCCGCTTCAATGAAATGGAATACACGGTGCCCGCCGATGATGGCCTGGACTGCCTGCGCGAGGTCTGTGAGCGGATCCGCGATCAGGACATCAACGTGTTCTTTCCCATCGAATACCGCTACACCGCCGCCGACGACACCCTGCTGTCCATGTTCAGCGAACGTGCCGGCGCCAGTATTTCCGTGCATCAGTACTACAAACAGGACTACCAGCCGCTGTTCGACGCGGTGGAACCGATCTTTCAGCGCTTCGCCGGACGGCCTCACTGGGGTAAGTTGCACAGCCTCGACGCGACGCGCCTGCGCTCCCTCTACCCGCGCTTCGACGATTTCCTGGCGTTGCGTCGTGAGTTCGACCCCGAGGGCAGAATGCTCAACCCCTATCTGCGCCGGGTATTGGGTATCGAAACCGGAGGCCGCCAATGAAACGACGCCATTTCCTGCTTGCCCTGGCCGGCGGCGCGGCGCTGGCCTGGTGGCTCAAACCCGGTGATCAGGGCCACCCCCACGCGCCCTACTTTCAGACGCTCAACGATACTCTGCGCGAAGGCCCGGGGCGGCCGCTACTGCTGATTGACCGGGAACGACTGGCCGCCAACTGCGCGCAACTGATGGCCGGACTGCCGGCGGGCCGCCACTACCGCATCGTTGCCAAGTCTCTGCCCAGTGTCCCGCTGGTACGCGAAGTCATGGCGCTGACCGGAACACGCCGGGTGATGGTGTTTCACCAACCGTTCATCACCGCCATGGCGGCGGCGGAGCCGGACTGTGATCTGCTGCTGGGCAAGCCCATGCCCGTGAGCGCCGCCGCTCTGTTTTATCAGACGTTGCCCGCAAACGGTTTTGATCCGGACCGGCAATTGCAGTGGCTGATCGACAGCCGCGAGCGCCTGGAACAGTATCTCGCTCTGGCCCGGCGCTTGAACCGGCGGCTGCTGATCAATGTGGAAATCGACGTGGGCCTGCATCGTGGCGGCCTCACCGGAACCGAACAACTGGACGAGTTGCTGGCGTTGATCCACGCCCACCCCGAACACCTGGCCTTCAGCGGCTTCATGGGTTACGACGCTCAGGTGGGGAAACTGCCCGGCTGGATCGAGGACCGCGACACCAGTCTGCGCAAATCCCAGGATCGCTATCGTGCTTTCGTCGAGCGTCTGTATCAGCTGGAACCGGCCTACCGGAAACAATCGCTGACCTTCAACGGCGCCGGCAGTCCGACGCTGCGCTTGCACGGTGACGACACGCCATTGAACGAACTGGCCGCCGGTTCCTGTCTGCTCAAGCCCACCGACTTCGACCTGGATACCCTGGAGGACTTCCAGCCCGCCACCTTCATCGCCGCTCCGGTTCTGAAAAGACTACCGGGGCTGCAATTGCCTGGGCCGCTGCCCCTCGGCGAAATCTGGTCCTGGTGGGATCCGAACCGGCGCCAAACCTATTTTATCTACGGCGGTGCCTGGAAAGCCGAACCCGCCTCCCCGCAAGGCATTCGCGCCAATCCAGTGTATGGCATCAGCACCAACCAGATGATGTTCAACGGCGCCCCCGCCACCGCCCTGCGCGAGGACGACCAGATCTTTTTCCGTCCCACCCAGAGCGAGTTCGTGCTGCTGCAGTTCGGTGACCTGGCGGTTATCGAACAAGGCCGGGTACACGCTTGGTGGCCGCCCTTCCCGCAACAGCCGGAAACCGCTCCGGTTGCGGCAAGGACGGGCGCGGCAGACGCCACGTAAGCGCGGCGGGCAGCGACTGACCGGCCGGCATTTGAGCGGCCATCATCTGGTCCGCATAGTCCATCAGCAGCCGTCCTCTGAGCGGCGCGCCCAGCTGGCACCAGGTCACGCCCAGATTGAATACGGTGTTGGCGTCATCCCGGTTCCATACCAATGCGCGTTGGAAGCGGCACAGAGCGCGGGGCCAGTCCCCGCGCCGTGCCCAATAGATTCCCTCGATACTGCACAAGGCCGCGTTCTCCGGGTAACGTTGCCGCAACCCCTGCAGCTCTTCCTCGGCCTGTTGCCAGCCCCCGCCATCGATCAGGCCGCGCAGGCGCAGCGCGTGTTCGCATCGCACGCTCATGATGATGTCCCTCCCCGTTGAGCCAGCCCGTGCCAATCGACCCGGCGAGTCAGAATCATCACCGCGGCCAGCGCCGCGAACAGCAACAACGACCCCATCAACAGCGCGTAGTCCTCGGCCATCAGGATGCCGAACAACAACCCCAATACGATCAACTGCGCCAGGGCGAATCCCCAGCCCGCCAGTTTCGACTTCAGCACCGCGCTCAGGTACACCCCGATCAGCCCCACGCAGGCCACCGCGCCCGAGACATAGGCCCAGACAAAGTCCACGTGCTCACCCAGCGCCACCAGCAGCAGGTAAAACATCGCCAGCGCCAGCCCCACCAGCAAATACTGCATCGGGTGCATGGCCACCCGGCGCATCACTTCGAACAGGAAGAAGGCGGCGAACGTCAGTCCAACAATCAGAAAGCTGTACTTCAAGGCCCGTTCACTGGAAAGCAGACCGGTGACCGGCTGCACCAGGTCAACGCGTAAAAGCTGGCTGTCATCCCTGCAATGACCATCGCTTTGCAGGCAGTCGATGGCGCTGGAAGCCGCCAGGCTGTTGGTCTGCCAGCGGCCGATGAAACCGTCCTCGCTGACCTCCCGTTCCGCCGGCAGCATCAGTCCGGAGAAGCTCGGATGGGGCCAGTCGCCACGCAGGGTCATTCGGGTTTCCTTGGCCATCGGTAGCGCCGCCAGACTGGTGCTGCCATTCAGGTTCAAACGCAAACGCACCGTGAAGGGGCCGGACAGATCCTCCGGCAAAGGCGCCGCCACCACACCACCGCCCTGCAGCACCGAGGGCATCGACGCCGGCTCCACCAACGGCAAGGTGCGCTCGCCGATACGTAACGCCGGCCGCTCCACCAGGCCGCGCAGGTCACCAACCCGAAACACCAGCAGCGGCGTGCCGGACGATACGATGGAGGCATCCGCTTTGGCGGCCTGCAGCCATTCCGCCGGGAAACGCGCCTCCAGTTCAATCACGCTCTGATACACCGGTGTACCGTAAATGCCACGGTACAGCATGCGGCTTTGCAGATTGCCTTGGATGTCCAGGGTATCCGGCAGATAACGATCCAGATCACGGCGTAGCTTGCGGCGCGGGCTCACCGCTTCTTCCTCGGTGGCATCGCGGGTGCTCTCCGTCGCCCAGTACTCGCGCACGCGCGGCACCATCAACAGCGGCCCGACCAACGTCTGTTCCTTGGCGAATTGGTTGCTGATTTCGTAGCTCACCAGCCGCGCGCGGTTCTGGCGCTCATCGATTTTCACCTGAATCATCAGCAGCGGACCAACCAGCACCAGCATCAGGCCGCAAATCATCAGGATTTTCCGTAGTGGACTGTAAGAAGCCATGGGTCACTCCCCTCTTTGGAGTGCCCAGCTTGCCCGCGCCGTTTGAGAGGAGTGTGGGGGTTTTGTGAGGATGGGGTGCTTACACGCCGATTCGCTGCTGTGGGAGCTTTGCCCTGTCTGTGGGAGCTTGCCTGCAAGCGAATCTTTTAGGCCCAGGAACCCAATTCGCTTGCAGGCAAGCTCCCACAGCGGCCTTGTAGCGACCTCCTGCTACCCCAGGCACAACCGCACCCGCACGCCCTGCTCCAGGTTTTCCACCTGCAACCAGCCGCCGTGCAGCTCACCGATTTCTTCCACCATGGCCAGTCCGAGCCCGGAGCTTTTTTCCTCCCCCGGCGCCGGCAGCGAGTAAAATCGCTCGGTGACCCGGGCCAGCGCGTAGTCCGGAATACAAGGCCCCCGATTGCTGACGTCGATACCTTGCTGGCCCTCTTCCCGCCAGCCGCGGACGTCGATGGTGGAGCCCGGTTCGGCGAACCGAAGGGCATTGTCGAGCAGATTGAACAGGGCCAGACGGGTAGTATCTGGTTCCACCCGCAACACCGGCTCGCCGCTCAACGCCACACTCAGCCGTTTCTCATCCAACAACACCTGGCGGCTGAGCTGCCATTCCTCCAGCAACAACGCCAGCCGCTGCTGTTCCCTTGGCGGCAGGCTTTCCAGTTTTTCCAGCCGCGCCAGCGCCAGCATGCGATCCAGCAGATCACTGAGCCGCTGACTCTCGTGCACCACATTTCCGGTCAGCCGGCTCAGGGCAGGTTCGCTCACCTCCTCGGCCAGAATCTCCCCGGCTCCCCGAATGGCCGCCAGCGGACTCTTCATTTCGTGGGTCAGCATGGTGATGTGATTCTCCAGCCGCGCCCGTTCCTCCAGGCGGCGGCGCATGGCGGTAACGGCATCGGCCAGTTCGCGAATCTCATCATGCACACGGAAACGGGGCGGCGATGGCCTGCGCCCATCGGCCACCGCCAGGGCATAGCCGCGCAGCCGCCCGACCCGGTGGCTGATCCACCAGGCCAGACCGATACCCAGCAACAGACAGGCAACCAGCGCCTGCCAGCCGTAACCAATCAGACGCTGCTCCGCCTGCTCGATGAACGGCTCGATGGCCGCCCCCGGCTTGCCCAGGGTCACCACACCGATCAGCGTCCCGTCATGGCGCACCGGCGCCGCCACATACAACACCGAGGACGCCGGGTCATTGGGGTCGGTGCGGGTAGTGCGGGCGCCGTATTTGCCCTGCAAGGTCAAATGCACATCGTTCCAGCGGGAAAAATCCTTACCTTCGTTTTCCCCGCGCGAGTCGAACAGCACGATGCCATCGGCGCTGGTGATATAGATGTGGGTATCGATGCGATTTTTGCTCAATCCCCAGATCTTGGCGCCCGGCAGCCGCTGAGCATACCGCCTCAGCGCCGAGCGCAGCGCCGGGGTAACCGCCAGTTCGTCCCCCCGGGTATCCATGGCGATCACCTCCGCCAGCAGGTTGGCGGCGTCGACCAGGGTTTCCTCCGCGGACTGGCGCACCAGCGGCTGGGCCTCATCCAGCACCAGATCCATGGTGAACCAGCTCACCAGCCCCATGATCAGGAAGAAGATCAGCAGGAACTGACCGCTGAGTTTCATGGCCGCTCCAGCACGTAGCCGAGACCGCGCCGGGTGACGATCCAGGCGTCCCCGCCCAGCGGTCGCAGCTTGGCGCGCAGAGTCTTGATATGGGTATCCACGGCCCGCTCGAAGCTGTCCTCGTCACTGCCACAGATATCCAGCAGCCGGGCGCGGCTGAACACCTGGCCCGGATGTTTCACCAGCGCTTCGAGAATAAGGAATTCGGAGCGCGTCAACGACAACGCCTGATCCCGAAACCAGGCTTTTGCCGCCTGTTCGTCCACCCGCCATTCCCTTCCTTCCGCCACGGGCGCCGGCGCGCCTTTGTCCAGACGTTTGAGAATGGCACGGATGCGCGCCACCACTTCGCGCGGACTGAATGGTTTGGTGACATAGTCGTCACCGCCCAGTTCCAAACCAAGGATGCGATCCACCTCATCCTGGCGGGCGGTAAGGAACAACACCGGCACTTCGCTGGAGCGGCGTAATTGTTTGAGAACCTCGAAGCCATTGAGATCCGGCAGCCCCACGTCCAGCACCACCAGCGCCGGGCTGTCGCCGTCCAACCGCGCCAAGGCCTGTTCGCCACGTTCCACATGGGTGACCTGAAAATGCTCCCGTTGCAAAGCGAAGATCAGCGGCTCCGCCACCCGAGGCTCATCATCGACAATCAAAATGTGTTCCGTCACCGGGCACCCCCTTCTCTGGATCGCGCCCATCATACCACCGACACCGCTACCGGTTGCCCTGAACGCCGCTGACGGCTTACGGTTGAGGCTCGCGAGGGCCGAGAGCCCGCTGGCAAACAATAGAATGGGAAGAATCATGAGCGAGGCACGGGAGTTTGATCTGATTGTATTCGGCGCCAGTGGTTTCACTGGCCGCCTAGTGGCGGAGTACGTACAGGAGCGCTATGGCGCAGACGGCGGGCTGCGCTGGGCGCTGGCCGGCCGCAACGAAAGCAAGCTGGAACAGATACGCGACGAACTCGGCATTGATCCCGGCGTGGCGATCCTCAAGGCCGACGTCACCGACGCCGACAGCCTGCGCGCCCTGGCGCGGCGGACCCGGCTGGTGCTGACCACCGTCGGGCCTTATCAGCTCTATGGCGAGCCCCTGGTGGCCGCCTGTGCCGGCGCCGGTACCGACTACGTGGATCTGTGCGGCGAAGTGGCGTGGATGCGCCGGATGGTCGATAAATACCAGGAGCAGGCGCAAAACAGCGGCGCCCGCATCGTTTTCTCCTGCGGCTTCGACTCCATCCCGTTCGACCTCGGCGTCTGGTTCCTGCAGGAGCAGGCGCGGGCCAAACTGGGCGCGCCGCTGCCCCGCGTCAAGGGACGGGTACGGCGAATGAAGGGCACTTTCTCCGGCGGCACCGCCGCCAGCCTGCAGGCCACCCTGGCCGCGGCGCGGGACACGGAAGTCCGTAAGCTGCTGGTGAACCCGTTCGCGCTGACCCCGGGTTTCGAGGGCCCGAAGCAGCCACCGGCCGCCGAGATCGAATATGACCAGACCCTCGGCAGCTGGGCGGCGCCTTTCATCATGGCGGCCATCAACACCCGCAACGTGCACCGCTCCAACTTCCTGCTCGGTCACCCCTACGGCGAAGACTTCGTCTACGATGAGATGATCCTCACCGGCCCCGGCGACAAAGGCGAGGCCACCGCCCAGGCCGTCGCCAACGACCGTTCGCTGACCGGTGACAAAGCGCCCAAGCCCGGCGAGGGACCGGGCAAGGAGGAGCGGGAAAACGGTTTCTACGATGTACTGTTCCTGGGTGAAACCGCCGACGGCCAGACTCTCGCCGCCAGTGTCTCCGGCGACAAGGATCCCGGTTACGGCTCCACCTCGCGCATGATCACCGAGAGCGCCCTGTGTCTGCTGCGGGACGCCACCGACACCCCCGGCGGCATCTGGACCACGGCGCCGGCCATGGGCGACAAGCTGATCCGCCGCCTGGAACAGAACGCCGGGCTGCGTTTCGCCCTGGAAGACTGACCGCCCCGGGACGGCCAGGAAGTGCGGGAAGCCCCGCGCTTCCCGGCTCAGCCGTCGAACTGGTAAAGACGGGCGGGGTTATCGGTCAGCACCTGTTTTCTGATCGACGGGTCCGGAACCAGGCGCAGAAACTCATTGACCAGATCCCCATCGTCCGGGATTGGCCCTGGCAGTTGCACGTGAGGCCAATCCGTCCCGAACAGGCAGCGATCCGCCCGAGCCTCCAACAGCGTGGAAAAGAACGGGTCCACATCGTGAAACGGCGCGTGTTCCAGGGCGGTAATGCGGTTCGGTCCGGTGAGCTTCACCCAGGTGCGCCCACCTTGCAGCAACTCCAGAAGAGCCCGGAATCCGGGATGTTCGATTCCCCGGTGGGTGGGAATATGGCCCATGTGGTCGACCACGCTGTCGGTGGGCAGCCGGTCCAGGCGCTCGACCAGCCGTTCGAAGCGCGATACGTCCACCAGCAACTGAACATGCCATCCCAGACCGGCGATTCGCCGGGACAGCAGTTCAACGTCCGCGAACGTCAGGCCGCCGGGAAATACCAGATTGACACGCACCCCGCGTACCCCGGCCTCATGCATCCGCTCGAGCTCGGCGTCGCTGATGCGGTTATCCACCACGGCGATACCACGCCATTGGATATCATCGTCAGCGCGCCGACGGGCCAGTGCATCCAGCATGCGCCGGTTATCGGTGCCGTACACACTGGGTTGCACCAGCACCGCGCGCTGAAAGCCCAGGGTATGCAACAGATCCCGATAGGCTTCCTCGGAAGCGTCCGGCGGTGTGTAACTGCGATTGGGCTGATACGGGTAGCGACTTTGCGGCCCAAACAGATGGGCGTGGGTATCACACGCTCCCAGGGGCAAGGCGCTCAGGGGCTTGCTTGGCGCCGGGTGCGGTCCCGGGATCGTCGGCTCACTGATCCCGGACGTCGGTTTCTGATTCACGGTCATACCATCTCCTAGCCCAACAGGCCCGGAAGCCAAAGCGTCACCGCCGGCACATAGGCGGTCAGTGCCACCACGCCAATGAGGACCAGGAAGAACGGCCAAAGATTGCGGGCCACTTTCTCAATACTCAAACCACTGATGGTGGAGGCGACGAACAGGGAATAGCCCAGCGGAGGGGTGATCATGCCCACGGCGAAATTGATCACCACCATGGCACCCAGTTGAACCGGATCCAGGCCCACCTGGGTACCCACCGCGGTCAGAACCCCGCTGAGGATGACCATCGCGGACACGGTGTCCATGACCGCGCCGAGCACCAGCAACATGATGTTCAGCAACAGCAGGATCAGGAACGGGTTCGATGTAATGCTCAGCAGTACTTGCGTGACCTGCGAGGGAATCTGCTCACTGGCGATGATCCAGGCAAAGCCGTAGGCCACCACGATAATGAACATGATCACCGTGGTGGTACGCATCGACTTTATGAACAACGGGATCAGCGATTTCCATTGCAGATCCTTATAAATGAACAGGCCAATGACGAGGCTGTACAAGGCGCCCACCATGGCCGCCTCGGTGGGGGTAAACACGCTCCCGTAAATACCTCCGAGGATCACCACCGGCGCCAACAACGCCCATATCCCTTCACGTATCGCCGCCAGGATCTCCCGGACACCGGGGCGCTTCTCCCTGGCGATACCCAGGCGCCGGGCGTAGACATAACTGACAACGCAGAACCCCGCCGCCGCGATCAAGCCGGGAACCACCCCCGCCAGAAACAGCTTGGAGATCGACTCTTCCGCCAGCACCCCCCAGATAATCATGGGAATGGAGGGCGGGATCATTTGCCCCAGCGGCCCGATGGAAGTGGACAGCGCCGCGCCGTAGCCCCGTGAGTAACCGCGCTTTTCCAGTTCGTCGATCATCACCGATCCCACCGCGGCTGTGGTGGCCGGCGCGGATCCGGTAATGGCGCCAAAAAACGTACCCGCCGCCACGGTGGACATGGAAAGCCCGCCGGTTAAATGGCCGAAACAGACCGAGGCCACCCTGACCAGGCGTTTGGACAGCCCACCCGCGCTCATCAGATCCCCCACCAGAATGAAACCGGGAATCGCCAACAGGCTGGTGATGGTGCTACCCGCGATCAGGCGCTGGGCCAGGATCATCGGATTGTAGTCGGCCATCCAGATACCCACGGCGGTGAGCAGGCCCAGGGTAAAGGCGATGGGAACCCCCAGCAGCAACAGGACGAACAGCCCGACAATCAGAACAACGCCAATCTCACTCATCGACGGCGCCTCCGTGTTCACCAAGCTGCCCGGGTCGGAACAGCAACACCAGGGCATGGAAGACGATCAAGGCGCCGCTCGCCGGCACCGCCGCACCTTGCAGCCACAAGGGATAGCGCAGCGCCGGTGACACCTGGTGCGCGGTAAAGGCGGTGAATTGCCAGCCGGCCCACAACATCAATCCGCCAAACAGCAGAATCAGTATCACGCTGCCCCGTTCAAGCAGGTGCCTGGGCAGGCCGGGCAAGGCGTCCACCACGATGGAGACGCGCACATGTCCGAACTCCCGCGTCAAAACACTGGCGAACAAAAACACCGTCCAACTGAACGCCAGCAGCGCGACCTCATCACTCCAGGACAAGGACGAGTTCAGCACATAGCGGCAGAACACCCCGGCCAGCAGGGCCAGGGTCATGATCAACGCGCTGGCCGCGCCAAGCGCGGCCGTCACGGCGGCAAGGTGTTTGCTGCCTGCTTCGAGATATCTGTACATACCGGTATCTAGGGCTCTAGGGACAGGGCTCCGGGACCTTGCCGGAGCCCCATGCCAGCGTTATTCCGTGACCAGTTCCATGGCGCGGTCGACCAGGTCTTCGCCGATGCGTGGCCGATATTCTTCATAGACGGGGCGCACCTCGTCACGGAAGGCGCCGGTATCGGCAATCTCGGTAACCGCCATGCCCTTCGCCTTGATCTTCTCGATCAGCGCCTGCTCGTTCTTCGCCACCTCGGCGCGTTGCCGCTCGATGGCTTTCCGCGCGGCGGTACGCACCGCGTTCTGCTGTTCGGACGACAAACGGGAGAAAGCCTGCTTGGACATCAGCAGCGGCAAGGCGTTATAGGTGTGATTGGTCAGGGAAAGGTACTTCACCACGTCGGCGTACTTGTTGGCGTAAATCACCGCCAGCGGAATCTCGAGACCGTCCACCGTACCTTGCTGCACCGCCATGTAGGCGTCGCTCCAGGCCATGGGAACCGGATTGGCGCCCAAAGCCCGGAAGCTGGCGATAAACAGATCACTCGGCTGCACGCGCAGCTTCACGCCCTGCAAATCGCCCGGTGCCCGCACCGGCCGCTTATTGTTGATGACATGGCGGAAACCGGCTTCACCGAAGCCCAGGCCGATCAGGCCCTGTTTCTCCAATCGGGCGAACAGCTCCTGCCCCACCTCGCCATCCAGAACCTCGTGGGCCTGGGCCCGGTCCTTGAACAGGAAAGGCAGATCAAGGAGCTGGAAGCTCTTGTCCAGGGTACCCAACTGAGTGCCGGTGATAACGCCAGCATCCAGCGTGCCGAACTGCATCCCTTGCAGCATATCCGTGTCGTTCCCCAACTGGTTGTTGGGGAAGAACTTGATCTCGAACTGTCCCGGCGCGGCGGCTTCCAACTCTTCCTGGAAGTAGTGGGCGGCGATGGCGTAGGGATCCACTTCGCTGTCGGCGGTGGTCCATCCCAGGCGGATCACGGTGGCGGCCTGAGCCACGCTCACCGCGGTCAGGGCCGCCGCCAAAATGGCAGCGGGCATCAACGTTTTGACGGATCGGAGTAAGGGCGTCATCACGGCTTTCCTGTTTGTTTTGATGGGGTTGATGGCGTGGAGGCAGGCGGGGCGAAGCGCGCCCCACCAAACTTGTCCTACAAGTTGATCATAATTTTACCAGTGCTGTAAAGTCAGTCATCACGCCACGCATCAAGGCCCGTAATCTCCGGCCCAGGCCCGGAACCGGCCCGTACATGGAGCGGCAAGCCCTCCGCAGAGGTACTATTACCGCTGCCGTTTAGCCAACACCGTTTGTACCGAACAGGATGAGTCCTATGAAACAAGCTGCCGCTGCAGGACGCAGCCAGCTTTCCGTCAAGATTTCCCGCCATCTGGAGGCGGAGATTTCCGCCGGCCGCCTCAAGCCCGGCGACCGCATCCCCAGTGAGTCGCAACTGACGGCGCGGTTCGGTGTCGGCCGCAACGTGGTCCGGGAAGCGATAGCGCGGCTCAAATCGGAAGGTCTGGTGGAGAGTCATCAGGGCCTCGGTGCCTTCGTATCCAGCAAAGCCCATCGCAACAGCTTTCGCATCGACCACGATGAACTGAGCCATTTGCCAAAACTTCGTCAGCTCTATGAGTTGCGTCTTGATCTCGAGGTTTCCGCCGCCGGCATGGCTGCCCGCCGCCGCTCCCGCAGCCAGCTCGCGGCGATCCAGGCCGCCTTGTCCGCGTTACGCGACGCCCTTGCCAACGGTCAGGGCATGGTCGAGAGCAGCCTGGCTTTCAAACGCGCTATCGCCGACGCCACCGGCAACGAATACTTCAAGAACTTCGTGCTGTTCCTGACCGCCCATATCTTTGAGGCCGCCTCTTTCGAACGGCGCATCGCCACTTCCGGAGCGCTGCGCGAAACCGTGCTGACCGAGTACGAGTCGATCCTCGAGGCCATCACCGTGGGCGACCCGGACCTCGCCCGCCGCGCGGCCTGGACCCAGATCATCAATTCCGCCGAGCGCAACGGTCTGCGTGGTCTGCAAGGCTGGGAGGTCACGCGCATGACCTCGCTTGGCGAGACCTACGCCCCACCCTGTGCGCCGCCGGTATCCAGCTGCGCCACCCCGTCGCTGCCGCTTCCCGACGGCGCCTGCGATTGCCATTTCCATATTATCGGTGACGCCGCGGTCCACCCTTTCACGCCACATCGTTCCTATACACCGCCGCCCGCGTCACTGGACGACTACCGGAAAATGCAGGGCACGCTGGGGCTGAGCCGGGGGGTTATCGTGCAGCCCAGCGTCTACGGCTACGATAACCGGGTGGCACTGGAAGCTCTGCGTCAAGGCGGCGACAACTATCGCGGCGTGGTGGTGATCAGTGATCAGACCAGCGAACAGGAATTGCGGGACATGGACGCCCTCGGGGTACGCGGCGTGCGCGTCAATCTGATCTACAAGAGCGGTGTCGAGGTCTCGGACGTGACCAATCTGGCACGCAAGGTCGCACCGCTGGGCTGGCATCTGCAATTGCTGATCGACATCTCGGAATTCGCCGATCTCTACGACACCGTGGCCAATCTGCCAGTGGAGGTGGTGATCGATCACATGGGACACATGCCGGCCAGCATCGGCGTGAAGCATCCGGGATTCCGCGATCTGCTGCGCCTGGCCCGGGACGGCAAGGCCTGGGTGAAATTATCCGGCGCGTACCGCTTCACCAACCAGCCGGACACGCCCTACTCCGATGTCACTCCGTATGCCAAGGCGCTGATCAAAGCCAATCCCGATCAGATCCTGTGGGCCAGCGACTGGCCCCACGTGTGTATTTCCGTACCGATGCCGGACGACACCACCCTGCTGGAAGAATTTTTCCAGTGGACCGGGCATGACGAGACCATCATCCGCAAGATCCTGGTCGACAATCCCGCCCGCCTTTATGGCTTTTAAAGAGAATCCTCGCGGAATGTTGCCGGGCAACCTGTTAACAGGCAAAGAAATGGCCGCGAAGCCACTGTGGGAGCTTCGTAGCGGAGCCGTGATAGAGGGAGTGCCCCACCAAAGCGCAAGGAGCGCTTATAACTCCGGCGGCACCCGGTCAAACCACGGTTCCGCCCGTTCCAATTGTGCCGCCAGGGACAACAGCTTGCCTTCGTCGCCATGGCCGCCGACAAACTGCACGCCCAGCGGCAGGCCGTTGTCACACCAGTGCAGCGGCACCGACATGGCCGGCACGCCGGTGACATTGGCCAGTTGCGTGAACGGCGTGTATTTCAGGTTTTCCCGCGCCATCTGCTCCACCAGCCCGGTCTTCATCAGCAACTTTTGCGCGCCAACTTTCAGCACCAGCTTCAGCGCCGCTTGCTGCAAGGATGGTGTCGCCAAGGCACCGATGCGCGCCGGCGGCATGGCCAGGGTCGGCGTCATCAGAAAGTCATAGCCCTGAAGGAACGCCATCAACTGACGCGTGTAGGTTTGCCAGCGCTGATAGCACTGCAGATAATCCGGCGCGCTCAGGCTGCGCCCGAACGCCGCCATCGCCAGAGTATCCAATTCAAAGCCGTCATCACCGGCGCCGGTGAGCCGGCGCATCTCGTCGACGCTGTCGGCGCACTTGGCGAACCACACCATCAGCCAGTCCATGCTCATGGCCATGACATCGATATCCGGCTCCGCTTCTTCCACCCGGTGGCCGAGGGATTCCAGCAAACGGGCCGTCTTCTCCACCGCCCGCACCGCCTCGGGATCCACCGCCGTACCAATGGGCGAGCGGTTGGAGAAAGCGATACGCAAAGTCCCCGGGTCACGTTCGGTCTCCTCCCGGTAAGGCCGCGCGGGCGGCGCCAGCGGATAGAGGCTGGCCAGCTCGTCTCCGGCCACCGCATCCAGCAACACCGCGCAATCACGGACCGAACGGGTGACCGCGTGATTCACCGACAGTCCATGCAAGGCTTCACCGAAATCCGGCCCCCAGGGGGTACGGCCACGACCGGGCTTGAGCCCGAACAGGCCGCAGCAGGCCGCCGGAATACGGATGCTGCCGCCGCCATCGTTGGCGCCGGCGAAGGGCACCACCCCGGCGGCCACCAGGGACGCTGAACCGCCGGAAGAGCCGCCGGGGGTGTGATCGGGATTCCAGGGGTTGCGGCAGGGGCCGAACGAATCCGGTTCGGTGATCCCCTTGGCGCCAAACTCCGGCGTATTGGTGCGCCCGAACAGCACCAAACCAGCCTGGCGCCAGCGCTTCACCAACTCCGAATCATGGGGAGCGCGGAAGCCCATGTTCTTGAGCGCCTTGTTACCCATGTAACAGGGCGCTCCGGCCATCTCCTGGAACAGATCCTTGGCCAGCATGGGCACCCCCGCCAACGGCCCGGAGAGCGGTCCCGCCGCTGTGCGCCGTCCTTCCTCGTAAAGCGGAATCACCAGGCCGTTGAGCCTGGGATTGACCTGTTCCGCCCGGGTGATGGCCAGTTCCAGCAATTCCGCCGCGCTGACTTCTCCCCGGGCCACCAGCCCGGCCAGGGCCACGCCATCCAACTTACGGTATTCGTCGAAATCCATGATGGTATCCTTGTTCTCTGAAGTCCGCGGCCCATTGCCGTGCCGCCCCGAAGCCCGCTTGTCATCCTACACGGCGGCGACCGGTTCGCGCGGGCTCACTTTGCGCCAAACTGCGTTACCAGGAGGAGAGGATGAAAGCTGTCGGTTTCGACCGCCCCCGAGCCATTGAAGACCTGCACGCGTTACAGGATATCGAGTTGGAGACACCGGTTCCCGGTCCCCGTGATCTGCTGATCGCGGTGGAAGCGGTGTCGGTGAATCCGGTGGACACCAAGGTGCGCCAACGACCATTGGCTGAACCCGGTTTCCGGGTGCTCGGTTACGACGCCGCGGGCCGGGTACAGGCGGTGGGTGACGAGGTTCGGGGTTTCAAACCCGGCGACCGGGTCTGGTATGCCGGCGCCATGCAACGCCAGGGCAGCAACGCCCAGTTCCAATGCGTTGATGAAAGGCTGGTGGCACACAAACCCGACAGTCTGGGCATGCAGGAAGCCGCCGCCTTGCCGCTGACCACGCTGACGGTCTGGGAAGCCCTCGAAGACCAGCTCGGTCTGACCCCGGACACCGCCAAGGGCAAGACCCTGTTGGTGGTCGGCGGCGCCGGTGGTGTCGGCTCCATCGGTATTCAACTGGCCGCCCGCCATTTTGGCATGACCGTGATCGCGACCGCCGGCCGCGATGAATCCGCCCGCTGGTGTCAATCCATGGGCGCCGCCCACACCATCGATTACCGCCAGGGGCTGGTGGAACCGGTAAAAGCCCTCGGTATCGACGGCGTGGATGCCATTCTGCTGGCCCAGGAACCGGATCCGTATTGGGCCGAAGCCTGCGAGTTGGTCAAACCGCTGGGCGGCATCGTTACCATTGTCGATGCCCGCGGCCCTCTGGACCTGAACGCGCTGAAGCCCAAAAGCGCCCGCTTCGCCTGGGAATTCATGTTTACCCGGGCCATGTTCGGCGTGGATATGGAACGCCAGGGGGAAATTCTGTCCCAGGCCGCCAAGCTGGTGGATGAAGGCGTACTGCAAACCACTCTGGGCGAGTCCCTGGGCCCGATCAACGCCGCCAATCTGAAACAGGCGCACCGCCGTATCGAGGACGGCCAGACCATCGGCAAGCTGGTACTGGCCGGCTGGGAGGAATAATCCAGGGACTCGCGGCGCGTTCCTGCATGACTGTACCCGCAGGAACGCACCGCGAGCCGCCATGTCAGGCCGACATCAGCACCAGCCCGAGTTCCGCCAGCCGCTCCCGCGCCCGGTCATGCATGGCCGCGGCCGACGACGACGACCAGTCAATCACGATTGATTTGGCGTCCGGCTGCGGGCAGCTCACCCGGGCACCGGTATCCAGCTCGGCGATCAATTGCCCGGCCCGGTAGCTCACCGCCTTTTGCCGCAATTGATAGCGCGCCACCTTGCCCAGCGGAGTCATTGGCATCGAAGGCAACACGAACACATGGCGGGGCCGGGCCTGCGGCACGGTAATGCGATCACACACGAAGGCATTGATGCTTTCGACACTGCGCTCATCCGCCCCGGCTCGCAGTGTCACGTACAGCACCGGCAGTTCCCCGGCATACTGATCCGGCATCGCCACCACGGCCGCCTCCAGCACCGCCGGGTGTTCTTCCGCCACCTGCTCCAGCATTTGCGGATCGATGTTGTGGCCACTGCGGATGATCACTTCCTTGGTACGACCGACGATCCGCAATTGCCCGTCATCGGTGACGGCCACCAGATCACCGGACGGAATCCAGCCGTTGTGCGGCCGGTCCTGTGTACCCGTGGCGGTACGATAGCCAGCGAAGACATTGGGGCCCCGGACCCACAGTTCGCCTCGCTGGCCGGCCCTGAGCGGCCGCCCCGGCTCCTCGATGGCCACCTCCACCAACGGCACCGGATGCCCGGCCAGCGGCGGCCGGAACATCCCGTCGATGAATTGGGCGGTAACGATACCGGCGGACTCGGTCATGCCGTAAAGCTGATACACCGGGGCGCCGCTGATGGTTTCCAGACGCCGGGCCAACTGCGGATTGAGCGCCGAACCACCGGTGAGAAAGGCTCTCAGGGAAGCGCATCGTTGCTGTTGGCGGGGGGCGTCGGCCAGGGTCGAAAGCGTGGCCGGCACGCCGCCCACCAGCGTCACCTCCAACGCCTCCAGCATCGACCAGAAACGCCGGATCACCGCCGGATTCTTTAACCCCAGAGCGGTGGGCAGCACCAGCGTGGCACCGGCGGCGATGATCGCCAGCACGGCGTCCACCGAACTGCCCACATGGAACAGGGGCAGACCGTTCAGGAGGCGGTCGCTCTGACTGTAGCCGCACCCGGCGCAGGTCATCACACCGCCGGCGGCCAGATTACCCAGGGTCAATTCCGCCAGCTTCGGCGCGTAGGTGGTGCCTCCGGTATGCAGCAGAGCGGCCACCCGCTCCGGATCATCGTCCGCGGCCAGACCGGCATCGCCCGCCTTCGCCACGAACGCCGGCCAGGGCTCGCCGTCGAACACCGCGTCCCCCGCTTCCCCCAACGGCAAAACCACCACATGGGGTGGTCGCGGCAGACTCGCGGCGGCGGCGCTGACCCGTTCGCTCAAATCCGACTCCGCATGGGATCCCACGGTGATCACCACTTTGCAGCGGGCCAGCGCCAGTTGGGAGGCGATCGCCTGTTCCGACATCAGCAGATTCACCGGAAACGCCACCCCCACCGAACACGCGGCGATCAAGGCCGATACCGCCTCCGGCACCAGAGGCAAAAACATCGCCACGCCATCTTCCGGGGTAACCCCGCTGGCACGCAGGGCACGGGCCACTGCTTCGGTCTCGGCCAGCAATTGAGCATAACTGACCGTCACCGGCTGGTCGCTATCGGCATCGCACAGATACACCAGGGCCGGATGATCCGGATAGCGCGCCGCGGCCTGACGCAGCAAGCGCAGCGGCGTTGGCGCCCGCTCCAGACAGGCCCGAACCGCACTACTGGTGTTCGCGATAGCTGGTTCCATCATCACATCCTGTTATTTTCACGCTCCCTCGGCGAATACCGCGCGCCCATCGCCCCTGCCCCTTCGACCCGGAACACGAGCATCGGCGTCTTGTTTCAATTCCAACTGGCAAGCGGGCCTTCATGCGGGTAAGTAAGACGGCTGGATTTCATGGAATAATACCCGTTGGCCACACCCTACTTGTTACTCAAAAGTGGAATCGATGAAAGATGATGTAACTCCCCAGGGACGACCGTCAATCCCCTCGCTCACCAAACTGGCGGAATTGACTCCCAGAACACTGGTCCTGGATATGCTCGCCGTGGCCGCGGATACCGCGCTGACCTCGGTGGCGCTGGCCCAGGGTGGCGACATCATGGGGTTCAAGGCCGGCGCCATTCGCGTGGCGGTGAGCCGCCTGTCCACGCAGGGCGCCATCATCAGCCCTCAACGCGGCAGCTGGCAATTGGCGGAAAACGCCCCCTGGGCCCGGGAACAGGGCCGCTGGCGGGGTCTGAGCGAGTTGCTGTGCCCCTGGAGAGAAAACTGGTGGGTGGCGGTCACCCATCAGGTATCGCGTTCCAACCGCAGCGGCTGGCGGGAACATGAGAGAGCCCTCTGGCAAAGGGGTTTTGCCGAGGTGCAACGGGATCTGTTCGTCCGCCCCGCCAACCTGTCACTGGCCTTTTCCGCCCTGCGGCAGGAACTGCGGGCCCTGGGCATGGCCCCGCAAACCGTGCTGCTGCGGGCCGATCAGTTATCGGTCACCCCCAGGCCCGGTTTGTGGGATTTTCGGCGCCGCCACACCCTGCTCGAGAAGGTCCGTGATGAAATGTGCCGGCTGCTCGACCAGGCCCCCGCCGGCACCGCCCCCGACAAAGTCCTGTGCGCGCGTTTTTTGCGCGTGGGCCGGGCCGCCACCAAGATCCTCAACACCGACCCGTTATTGCCGGAAGAATGGACCGGTCCGTCCCCGCGTGGCGAGGTGATCCGCCTGTTGCCGCACTTCATCAGTACCGGCCGCACGCTGTGGTTTCGGTACATGGGCATCGAGTAGGTGTTGGTCAGGTGCCGATCTCGCCGCCGTCGTCGCGTGTGATCAGCACCGTGGTGGAACGGGGGCGGGTATGGCCATCGCTGGCCGGATAGCTGATCCCCGGATGCTGCACGTTGACCCACAAGGTCCGCCCGTCCGGCGTACCGGTAATGCCGGTGATTTCGCATCCCCGTGGCCCGACCAGAAAACGACGCACCTCGCCGCTGTCCGGGTCCGCGCACAACAACTGGTTGGTCCCCATGGCCTGATGGTCCGGGCTTTCGTCGTCGTAATCGGTTTCGATCCAGAGGCGCCCCGCCGGATCGAACCAGAGGCCATCCGGCGAAGAGAACACGTCGCCCTGGATGGTACCCCACTGATGGGCCGGCGCCTCGCCGCCGGCGGGGTAACCCGCCAATAAAAACAGCTCCCAATCAAAAACCGTGGCGGCGGGATCATTGTCCCGTTCCCGCCAGCGCAGAATCTGTCCGTGCAGGTTCCTGGGCCTGGGATTGGCGGCGTTCACCGGTTGCCCGTCATCGACACCGCGCTCATCGTTATTGGTCAGCGTAACGTAAACCTCGCGGCTGCCGGGCCGCACCGCCACCCATTCGGGCCGGTCCATGCGGGTGGCGCCGAGCAGATCCGCGGCGCCGCGCGCGTTGATCAGCACGGCCGCCTGATCCGGGAAGCCATTGGCGGCGTTGAGCGGCCCCTGACCGTGCCGTAAGGGCCGCCATTCACCTCGGCCGTCATCATGGAATACCGCCACGTACAAAGTGCCGTGATCAAGCAGCTCCCGGTTGGCGGCGGGATCATCCGCGCGGTAACGATCACGGGGCACGAATTTGTAGATGTACTCACCGCGGGTGTCATCCCCGAAGTAAAACGCCATGCGCCCGTCATCGGCCAGCGAAGGCGTGGCGCATTCGCGCACCAGCCGTCCCATGGCGGTACGCTTCACCGGCGTACTGTCCGGGTCGAAGGGATCGATTTCCACCACCCAGCCGAACCGGTTTGGTTCATTGACCTCCCCCTGGTGAGGCAGGGAACGGTCCGGTGTGGCATCGAAGCGGGATTGCGCGGTTTCCCATAAATAATAGTTACTGCGCTCTCCCTGACTGAGCCGATAGCGGGCCTGCTGCGGACGCCGCTGATAATCCTCCGCGTCCCGATTGACGAAGTAGTTCGGCCAGTTTTCCTCACAGGCCAGATAAGTGCCCCAGGGGGTGTGGCCCAGCGCGCAATTGGCGAACGTGCCAATCACCCGGCGCCCAGTGGGATCCGAGGCGGTGCGCATGGCTTCGGACCCCGCCGCCGGACCGCTCAGTGTCATCGGCGTCAAACCGCTGATGCGACGGTTATAGGAAGACGTCATGATTCGCCGCCACTGGCCGTCACGGTCCTTGGCGATCTCGATGACGCTGACACCGTGGGCGGCCAGTTCTTTGTTCACTTCTTCGCCGGGCCGGCGCGGCCTGCCCTGTTCGTCATGCAGCACCGTGGCACCCCGTGGATGCAGAAAATCCGTCGCCACTTTTTCATGATTGATCACCAGCAGGCCGTGCCCGTTGGGATTATCCGCAAAAGGGAAATAGTGCATCCCGTCATGGTTATCTCCGGCCTGCCGCAGTTGATCACGCCAGTCGTTACCGGCGTCCGCGCGCCACCGTGGCGCCTCGGCATCAATCGGATCCCCCCAGCTGTAGAAAGGCACCGCGCGATATCCCGCCGGCACCCGCACCGCGTCAAAGCCGGGATCGGTTTGCGCCGGCAGCGGCGTGAATCCGATGCGTGGCCGCGCGCCACCGGTCACCGCGCAGCCTCCGACAAAGACCGCCGCCAACCCCAGGCCACCCTTGAGCACACCGCGCCGGGTCAGGCTGAGCCAGTGGCCCTCGCTACTCCGGAGCACCGGATGATCGTCCTGTGCTTCCCAGTCCTCGGGATCGGTTCGCCATTCCCCGCTCATGGCCGCGCCTCCCTGGTCAGGTTCAACGCCTTACGTACCGCTGACCAGGGCACGTACTTGAAGTTCTGCGGCGCCTGCGGCAACCGGTTGCGCCCATCCTGAACCACCAGCAGCCCTTCTTCGTAAGCGCCTCCCAGGTTGGCGGATGTCACTTCCAGACCATCGGTTTCCGACACCCCGTCCACGCCACGCCGTGAATCCAAAGCAATACGGAATCGTCCCCGGTAGGCATAAGGCGGCAAGGCATCCAGGACCACATAGCTGTCGTTGCCCTGACTGGAAATCACCAGGTAACGGTGGTCCTCGCCGGCGTAGATCGCCAGCCCTTCGATATCGGCCACCAGTTTCTCCCCCACGGCCATGACCTTGGTCAGCGTGGCGGGCACTTCGGGGTCGGCGGGCAGAGTCCACACCGCCTGATCTTCCTCGCCGACAAACAACTGGCCGGTCACTTCATCGGCCACGCACCCTTCCGGCTGGCTGTCCACCCGGAAACGCCGCGCCAGGGTCGCCGAGGGCGCCTCGCCGGTGAGGTCCAGGCGGTATTGTTCGAACTCGCCATTCTTGCCGTTGGCGATGGCATGCAGCTCATCGGCACCGGCCTGATAAAGGCACACCCCGTAAATGTCCTTGAGCGTGGTTTCGATTTCACCGGCGTTGGAGACGTTGCCTTCGGTGTCGATACGAAACACCTGGAGGCTGTCATGATCCCGGTTACTGGCCACCACCCAGTCACCGCGCACGTCCACATTGTTGAGCCGCCCCACGGGCAGAAACTGCCGGGTTCGGCCGAGCAGATCGTAAACGTACAAACCCGCTTTTTTGTCGGTACCGAGCACACGGCCATGTTCCGGTTTTTCCGGGTGCAACCAAATCGCCGGATCATCCGCGGCGTCACCGAAACGGGCCACCGGATCGGTTTGTGCCGCCGCGTGCACCACCGCCATATCCGTGTCCCCGAACGTTGGGTTCGCCGCCCGCCAGGGCAGCGTCATGGTCCGAGCGGCACTTCCTTCGTCGTCCAATACCACCAGAGTCAACTCTCCGTTCCGCCAAAGCGCCGCCAGTTTTTCCGGTTCCTTCTGAGCCGGCACCGTTATCGCCGCTCCCACCGGTTCGCCGTCGCGATACAGGTGCAAGGTCCCGGCGTCCTTGTCCAGTACCGCCAGCCCATCCGGAATCACCGCCAGACCGGCGGCGCCCAGCCGCAGCCCGCCTCGGGGCGCCACCATATCCACCACCCGGCGTTCGGGATCCCGCTCGGCATCGGCGGCATAACGCCAGACACCAACTCGCTCCTCACTGACGTAGAGGTCGCCATCGTCGTCGTCCACCCGGCAGGCCTGAACCTCCGGCGGCAATACCAGATGGCGCAGCGGCGCCACCATCTCGTTGATCAACCACTGGTCGGCACCGCCCCGCTCATCCAGCAAAAACACCGACAACAGGCCGTCCCGGTCCTGATACAGACAGAGACCGGCCACTTCATAGTCCGGGGCGGGGATGGTATTGCCTGCCATGACCTGACCATCGCGGACGGTCAGCACATGCACTTCATTGCTGCTCTGCTCCGCCAACGCCAGGCGCCAATCTCCCGAAGCGACAACCCGGCCATCCAGATGCTGATAGCCCTGGGCGGCGCTTGACTGCCGTTCGCCGTTGATCCAGAGACCGCCCCGTTGATCCAGCGCCGCCCACTGCGTGGTGCCCGGCGCATACCAAAGATCCTGAAATCGCCGCTCCGGCTCCCAGCTCCGCCAGTCGGATTCCGCCACACTATCCACGGCGCAACCCGCCAATCCCAGACCACCACAAAGCAATATCGCAAACCGTCTTCTCGTTCCCATCCGTTTCATTCAACGGCTCCTCAGTAATGCTTCAGGGACAGGCCCAGTTTGTAGGTGGCACCGTACTCTTCGTACTGCGCGTTGTAGCGTTCCCTGCCGGTGTAGGCATAGAAGGGTTCGTCGGTCAGGTTGATCGCCTCGAAGGTCAGTTGCAGCTGTTCGGTCAGGAAATAATGGCCGGTGAAATCCAGTTGAACGTGATCGTCCACGTGAATGTCGTAGCGCTTGTCCAAAGGATCCTGCACTTCCTGAAGATAGTTTCCGGTGTAGTTGGCGGCCAGCCGCAGGCTGAGCTTGCGGGTCTCGTACCCCACCATAAGATTGGCGGTAAGGTCCGACTGGCTCGGCAAGGCGATAGTGCGATCCCGGTACCCCCCGGCATCCTCGTCATAAGCGCGAATGCGCGCCTCGGAATCAACCAGAGTGGCGTTGGCACCGACCAACAGGCCATTGAACGGCGCCGGCAAGCCGCTGAAGGTTTTCGAGTAGGCCAGCTCCAGACCGTACAGGGAAGCACTGTCGCCATTTTCAAATGTCTCCGCCTCATCGTACATTTCGTAACCGCTGGCGCCGCCCACATCGGTGCGATAAACGAAATTCTTCAGATCCTTATAGAACAGGAAGGCGGAGACCACGCCGGCGCGCCCCATGTAATGCTCGATGCCCAGATCGTAGTTGTCCGCTTCCAGGGACTTGAGCCCCGGATTGCCGAAACTGGCCTCGTCACCATCGATTTCATAACCCGGCGATAATTGCTCGAAGGTGGGTCGCACTACACTCTGGGTGAACGCCGCCCGGATCTGGGTATCCGGCCCCACCCGGTAACGCAGATGCAGCGCCGGCAGCCAGTGCTGTTCATCCTCGTTGAAGCGATTGGCGACGATATCGCCATCTTCCACGCCGTACCCTCGGGCGGAAAAGTCGGTGCTCTGGTACCGCACCCCACCCAGGACACGCAGATCCCCCACATCCACGGTGCCCATCACATAGGCTGCCCGGCTGTCCTCGGAGATGTCGTAGTCCTCGATGGCGGAGGCCTCATCGTCCCGCTCGCCAGGTCCACTGAGTAGATTGTCCACGCTGGTATCGATGCCCGATCCCATCTCACCCAGCCCATAGTCCACGTCCTTGGCAAAATCCGACAGATTGCCCTCGGGCTCGTAGATCCAGGTTTCGGCGTCCGATTCCTTGTCCCGGCGGGCCACCTTGCCGCCGAACTTGAGGGTGGCGAAGTGCTGGTTCCACATCAGATCACGGGTGAAATCCAGCTTCAGGTCGGTTTGCCGGTCCTTGGTGTCACTCTGGGCGACCTCCACTTCGTCCAGCTCATACAAGGCATCGTCGAAAAAACCGGACGGGAAAACCGGGCGGGGTTTACGACTACCATAATAGCCACCATCGTCGAACTCGGCGGCAAACACGGCGCCACCGGTATGGCGGGGCTCGTCCTCGCTGGCCCGGCTGTGACCGATACGGTACTCCATGGCCCAGTCATTCCAGCGTTGCTCACCGCCGAACACCACCGAGGTGATCTTCTGGGTTTCCTCGCGGTTCTTCAGCTCTTTCTGTACTTCCACGGCGCCGGTTTCGTTGGGCGCCATGGCTTCCTCGAAGCCGAACACGTTGGCCTGACGGATTTCCTCATCCCGGAAACGGCTGTGCAGGGTACGCAAGTAATAGCGGCTGTTGTCGTTGGGCAGGTAATCGAAGTTCAACGCCAGACCGAGCCGTTCCCGAGTGATGGTGTAATCCCGCTGTTCGAATTCCTCCAGCCGCGCATCACCGTCATCAAAGTCCCAGCCGCCACCGGTTTCCACGTTATCGGAACCGAAGTCGCGCTCGGACCAGCTGAACGCCGCCGCCACGCCGAAATTATCCTGACCGGAGCCGATACTGAAGCGATTGCTGAAAGCGGCGGACAATTCCGGGCTGGTTTCATCCATCAGTTCGTTGTAACTGCCCTTTCCGGTCACCGAATAGTAAAGGCCCGGGCGGTCGAAGGCGGACAGGCTGCGCACCTGTACCGTCCCGCCGAGGGAATTGGCGTCCATGTCCGGGGTCAGCGTCTTCACCACGGTGAGCGATTCCAACAGATCCGCCGGCACCACATCCAGAGCCACCGCCCGGCGCCCCGCCTCCGGCGCCGGAATCCGCACGCCATCCACATCCACCGCGTTGTAGTCCGGCGCCAGACCACGCACCCGCACGAAGCGGCCCTCGCCCTGGTCCCGTTCGATGGAGACACCGGGCAGGCGTTGCAGTGATTCCGACACGTTGGTATCCGGCAATTGACCGATGGCATCGGCGCTCACCGTGGTCTGGATGTTGTCGGCCGCGCGTTGGCTGGCCAGCGCCTCTTCCACACTGGCGCTTTGGCCGACCACTTCCACCGCCTGCAGACGGTGGCTCTCCACGCTCTCTTCAGCGCCGGCGCCCTGCGCCAGGGCACCGATCACCGAGGCCAGTAACGTACGTTTCAAAACAGGTGTATTCCGTTGATAGCGGGTCATGGGTCCCCCAAGGCAGTCAGCAACGTCATCCGCGTTGCACGGAACCTAGGCAGAGGCCATGTCACTTCCGTTACACCCCATGGTCAGGCCCCTGGCTATCGGGGCTCCGAGCGGCATTTCCGGCCCGCGCTGAGCTGATCACACCCTCCCGTCCGGACGATTTACCGGCATTGACGCCGTCTCAGGCTCGGTCCAGCACGGCGAAAACACCGATGCCATGAGCTGATCCGACCCCCTGCGTCGACGGCACCGATCCTGTCACGCCGGTGCAATGCCCACGGCGTAGGAAGGGTGGTAGGGCCTGTTCACACTATTTCCATCGCGCCTGTTGCGGCTAAAACGTCACCAATCCAGGCACGAGGAGAGAAGTTTGGTCATTCCAAATGAACGACGAGTAACGCGGAGTGGTGACGTTTTAGCCGCAACCCGAAGGGCTGGAGCCCTTTTTACCTCCAGAGTCGTTGTCGGTTGCTCATTTGGAATGACCAAACCGCGCGCCCTCCGCCTAGCTGGAGGCAAAAAGGGCTCCAGCAGGCGCGGTGGAAATAGTGTGAACAGGCCCTAGTTCAAAAAGGAGTAATGACGGATGTGGGGATTCGCACTGCATCGATGGAAGTGGTTCGGTCTACTGACCATCGCCTCGGCGATTCTGGCGCTCAATACATTGACCGGCACCCTGAAACCGATGGCCGAGGTGGTCTGGCTGGATATCGCTGGCGAAGGCGGCGCCGCCCTGCTGGTTCTGATCTGGCTGGCCCTGATGCTCAACAGCCGGCCCGCCGGCCGTGTCACCAACCTTTTGGCACTGGGGCTCAGCGGCATTTTCGTGGCCTACTGGCAGGATGTCATGGACGAGGTCATTCAACTGCCGGCCACCATAGTCTGGGATCACTGGCTGGAATCCGGAGCCATGCCGGTGGGCATGTTGCTGCTGACGCTGGGTCTGTATCACTGGCACAAGGAGCAACAGGCGATCTGCGATCAACTGCGCAAGCGGGAAAAGCTGTTCCGGGAGCATCGGGATTTTGATCGTCTGACCCCGCTCACCCGGGCCGGTTATCTGCGCGAGCATCTGGCCCTCGCGTCCCGTTGTGCCGCCCCTCCTGTTCTGTTGATGATGGAATTGCCGGACTTCGATGCCGCTCGCCGTCATCTCGGCGAGCGGGACGGCCAACGGCTGCTGCAGGAAGTGGCCGAATTACTGTTGCTGAACCTGCGCCGCAACGACCTGCTGTGCCGCTACGCCGGCCACCGTTTCGCGGCGTTACTGACCGATATCGATGCTAGGCGGGCGCTGGATATGGCGCGGGAACTGGAGCAGGCGGTGGCGGCTTTCGCCTTCAAGAGCGGCCAGGGCGGCACCCATTATTCACGGCTGGTGACGGCCGTCATCGAAGCCGGCGCGGACACCCCCGAGGCCTGGCTGGAACGCGCCAACCGGGATCTGGATGAAGTCCGCCGGCGGCGGGCGACGAACGTCGCGGCCTGATCATGCGCGGCGGCTCTCACCACCATATCGGTTATCAGCGGGACGACCGTTTCATCCCCTGTCACCATCACCCGGCGCTGTTGCTGGAGATGGTGCGCGAACCGGGGCTGGACGATCACAAGGCGCTCAGACATACCGGCCTGTTTCCCGAAGATCTTCTGAATACCAACGCGCGTTTGTCGCCGCGCCAATACCTGCAACTGGTGCATAACATTCGCCGCCTGCACCCTGATCCCGAGCTCGGCTTCCGCTATGGGCAGACACTGCTTCCCGGCCACTATGGCGCGATCAGCACGCTGCTCGGCAACGCCGCCCATCTGGATCAGGCGCTCATCACGCTGGAGGATTATCAGCCTTTGATCACACCACTACTGGCGCCCCGCATCATCCGTACCGGCGAATATTGTTGCGTGCAGTGGCTGGACAGCTGTGGCGCGGGGAATGAGTACCGGTTTCTGGTGGAGAGCATGATGTCGGCCCTGGCCTCGGTGACCCGCTGGCTCAGCGGCGGACCGTTGCCGTGGACCTTCCAATTCAGCTACCCGCAACCGGACTATCCGGAGCACTATCAGGTCTACCTCGGCTCCCAGCTGTACTTCGAAGCGCAAATGGATGCCATGCTGATTCCCGCCCATTATCTGAATCAGCCCTGGCCCAGGGGCTCGCACACCGCGCGGGCGGTTTCCGAGCAACAATGCCGCGAACAACAGCTGGCCCTGGGATGCGACACCAGTCTGGTTCACCAACTCTATCTGACGCTGATCGAGCGTATCCGCGAGCCACCGTCCCTGGATACCGCCGCGCGGGAGTTGGGCCTGAGTCCAGCCACGTTAAAACGCAAACTCAAACACCACGGCACTCACTTTCAGGATCTGCTGGATCGGGCGCGCAAGCATACCGCTCTGCATCTCTTGCAGTTTTACGGCTACAACAGTGAGCAGGTGGCGCGCTATTTACGCTTCAACGACAACACCAATTTCCGCCGCTCGTTCAAACGCTGGACCGGCCTCACCCCGCGCGCCTGCCAACAGTTGGTGGATCGCGCCATGACCACGCTGAAACCGTTATAGTGCCGTGTCCAGGCAATCCGTCGGCGCCTCTCCCAGTTGCAGGGTACGCAGACAAAGCACCGGCTTGATGGCGAACGTGCGCCGCCACAATGTCGACCACATTCCATCATGGATTCTGACGTCGCTCAGACGAGTGCTTGGCAATGGCCGCCAGTCATGACCATCAAATGCCGCCAGCACAAAACGGAACGGATGCGCGCCCGGAACCCCAAGGCGGACGTCCGTCACCACCAGTTGCTCCTGCTCGCGCTGATAATCCAGCAGACCGCCGGTAAACCAGGCCAGCCGCCGCGCTTCCGGCAGCCCGGCGGCGACCGCCTCAAGCTCCCGATGACGAGGAAATCGCTCCAGCGTCATGCTGCCGGGTTGATCCAATACACCGGTGACCATTTCCAAACGCTGATCGTCGGTCAGTGCGGTGGCCCGCCAAAGCAGAGTCGAGAACGGCATGGGCTGCACCAGCAGCCGCTGTGGCGTGATGCCGATACCGGCCAGTTCGGCGCGCACCCGCTGTGTCATCCAATGCTGGGCGGCCAGACTCCAGATCAGATAGGCGCTGGACAGCGTCAGCCCCAACGCCAACGCCCGCCGCGACGGCGGCCGCCACAGCGCCACCAACACCGCCAATAGCAATGGCAGGGTGTACAACGGATCGATAATGAACACACTGCTCAACGCCACTGGTTCACCAAGGGGCCACCACAATTGGGTGCCATAGGTGGTAAAAGCATCCAGCAGGGGATGGGTAAGCAATACCAGAGCGGTGAACGCCCACCAGCGCGCCAGCGACACATCACGCCAACGGCGAGACAACAGGATCGCCAGTAACAGCGAAAAAGGCGTCAGCACCAGCAAGGAGTGACTGAACCCGCGATGCTCGGAAAAATTCGCCACCGCGCTGCCGTAGTCGATCAACACATCCAGATCCGGCAAGGTCGCCAGAAGCGCCCCGCCGAGGATCGCGCCACGCGGGAAACGGCGCCCCAAAACGGCGCCGCCCAAGGCTCCCCCCAGGACCGCCTGAGTCAGAGAATCCATTGCTTTTCCTTCCTCTCTTGCCTTTTCCGGCTCGGACGGCCACGCCTATGAATCCCATAGTTTTGATACATAACGGCGATAACCCCATGAATTAATTTGAAAAAAATCAGGCACTCAAACAGCGAAGCGATAACGAAGGGCTTGCACCCGTGATCAGACCGTCAAAGAATGGGGAACGCGCGTTTAATCCGCCCGTGCGAAGAATCGGATTATTGCGCCATGGCACAGGGAGAGGCCACCGCCAATCGACGATTGGCACGACCCCGGGGAGGCCGGAGCCGTGTAGTACTGCATCCGCCGTTCCCGGATGACGGTGACATCCGGCAGGGAAACACGCTTCATCGTCGCACAATAATCAGGGCAATGGGCAGCCAAGCTGCAGCCCGTGACCCATGCAGTTCATCACCCGAAGGGAGGCACTGTATGTTAGGTTCACGCAGCCGGGACGACACCACCCACACCGGTTCCCGCTCCATCGACGCGATGATTTCCGAGATCCTCGCCAACGCCGACATTCAGATCAATGGCCGGCGTCCCTGGGATCTGCATCTTCACCATCCCGATACTTTGTCCCGATTCGCCGCGCAACGTTCCCTCGGGCTTGGCGAATCGTACATGGACGGCTGGTGGGACTGTGACGCCATTGATGAATTCATCACCCGCATCCTGCGCGCCGGCGCCGACGGCATCAGTCAGCCGCGCTGGATGGTGGCGGTACAGCTGGCGGGCTATGCGCTACGCAACCGGCAAAGCCTGCGCCGCTCCCGGCAAGTGGCGGAGAAACACTACGATCTGGACAACCATCTGTTTCAGCTGATGCTGGATCCGACCATGGCCTACAGTTGCGGCTACTGGAAGGACGCAGCCACCCTGCACGAAGCCCAGCAGGCCAAACTTGATCTGATCTGCCGCAAGCTGGAGCTGGAACCGGGCATGACCCTGCTCGACATCGGTTGCGGCTGGGGTTCACTGGTGGAGCACGCCACCCGCCATTACGGCGTGCGCGCCCATGGCGTCACCGTCTCCAGCGAACAGGCGGACCTAGCCCGCGAGCGCTGCAAGGAACTGCCGGTTGAGATCATGCTCAAGGATTACCGCACCGTCACCGGGCACTACGATCGGGTGGTGTCGGTGGGTATGTTCGAGCACGTCGGACGCCGCAACTATCACACCTTCATGAAAACCGCCGCCAACCTGCTCAAGGACCGCGGCCTGATGCTGCTGCATACCATTGGCAACAACCTCAGCAGCGCCGCCCATGATGCCTGGATCGACAAGTATATTTTCCCCAACGGTGAGCTGCCCTCGATCAAACAGATCGCCCGCGCCGCCGAGCCCTTCTATGTGGTGGAGGATATACAGAACTTCGGCCCCGACTACGCCAAGACCCTGAAAGCCTGGGACGCCAACTTCCAGGCCAACTGGGATCAGCTCAAGGACCGCTACGACGATCGCTTCTTCCGCATGTGGCACTATTACCTGAATGTCTGCGCCGGCGGCTTCCGCGCCCGCCACATTCAGCTGTGGCAATGGGTGTTCAGCAAGCCCGGCCAGCGCTCCCGCACCTATCACGCCCCTCGTTGATGTTCTCCACTCTCCGCTCTTCTCTGCTCGGGTGCCGCTGGCGCCCGGGAGGGGATATCGGCATAATTGCGCCCTGATTCGGAATCATTATCATTTAACGTAATCCGGGCGGACCTCCATGCAAGCGGATCCCCGCGACCATCTGTTCCAGCAGCATGCGGCGGAACTCACCGGCTATCTGAACCGGCGTCTGCAATCACCGGAACTGGCCGCCGAGTTATGCCAGGAGGTGTATCTGCGCCTGCGGCGGGTGCCACGCCACCAAGCACTGGACAACCCCCGCGCCTTCCTGTTCCGCATCGCCCGCAACCTGCTCATCGATCACCTGCGCCAGCAAAACGGCCAACCCACCGCCATCACCCTGCAGGAGGCCGCCGAGGACCTGGAAAGCCCCGCCCCGGACCCGGAGACCGCCGCCAGCGACGCCCAGGTGCTCGACAGCCTGCGTGAAGCGCTCGGCGAATTACCCCATCATGTGCGCCAGGCCCTGCTCTGGAATCGGCTGGAAGGGCTCACGCAAAAGGAGATCGCCGGCCGGCTCGGGGTATCCGAACGGATGGTCGGCAAGTATATTCTGCGCGCCCTCAACCATTGTCAGGCGCGCCTGGCCTGGGAAGCACAAGGATGAGCCCAATGCAGGAACACCGCCCTCCACCGTTGGATCAGGAAGCCAACCGCTGGCTCGCGCACCTGCATTCCGGCCGGGCCCGGGAACAGGATCACCAGGACCTGGACCGCTGGCGCCGGCGCAGCCCGGCCCACGAAGCGGCCTACCAGCGCGCGCAAACCTTGTGGCGACACCTGGGCGCCCTCTCCCTCGACGGCGTATCCCTCGATAACGGGGCGGAAATGGCCGCGCCACGGCGCCAGCGGCGGCTCCTGCCGCTGGCGCTGGCCGCCGCCGTGGTGCTGGCTCTGGTGTTCCTGGGTCAGTCCCCATGGCGGCTGTGGCGGGCGGACCTGCGCACCGCCGCCGGCGAACAGCTTTCCCGTGACCTGGCCGACGGCAGCCACCTGGTTCTTAATGGCAACAGCGCCGCCAATTGGCACCTGGATGACGTCAGCCGCCGCATAGAGCTGCTGCGCGGCGAAGCCCTGTTCCAGGTGGCCGCGGATCGCCAGCGGCCATTCACCGTCCAGGCCGGGGATGCCCGTATTCGCGTCACCGGGACCCGCTTCAATGTCGCCCGCGAGGGTGATGACGTCCTGCTCACCGTCATCGAGGGACAGGTACTGGCCAGCGATCGACGGCACCGGGAAACCCTCAACCCTGGTCAGGCGGTACGCTGGAAAGATGGCGGGCTGCAGGATCCGGTCAGCGTCGACGCGGCATGGGCCGAGGCCTGGACACGCGGGCGTCTGATCGTGCGCGATCTTCCCCTGGAGGAGGTGGTCCGCCGTCTGGAGCGCTACCAGGACACCCCGATCTGGGTACTCGGCGACGCCCGCCACCGGCGGGTCAGCGGTGTCTTCGACACCGGGGATCCGGCAGCCATGCTCACCGCGCTCGCCGCCAGCCTTTCGATCCACCAGTACCGGCTGCCAGGTCTGATCATTCTGCGCTGACACCAGATCAGGTTCCGCCAACCGCGCCACAAGGCCACTGTGGGAGCTTGTAGCGCGGGCCTCCGCATTTATGTCTTCAATGGAGGGTGCCCCCTCTGAATCACGATGAAGAAAAAATTTCCCCTCCCGGGTTCAGAAATCCGGATCGGCTTCGTCTTCTCCGGCAGTGCAATCTAAATCATTTTCATTCGCAGAATTGCCACAGCACAGGAAACCGAACCGCCCATGAGTCTGAACCCCTTGCGTGCCGCCCTGTTCGGCGCGGTCATTCTGACTTCCGCCGCCCAGGCGGCATCGTTGAACCTGCCCGCCCAGTCCCTGGATCAGGCACTGCTGGATCTGGCCGACGCCACCGGTGTCACGCTGATCTACGACACCGCCCTGATCCGGGGCAAACAAAGCCCGGCCCTGCGCGGCGATTACTCCACCACGGCGGCGCTGGACCAGTTGCTGGCCGGCAGCGGCCTGCGCTACCGGCGCAACGAGGACGGCAGCTACACCCTGGAACCGGCCCCGGCCCAAAGTTCCCGGGCCCAGTCCCCGGCCCGGTCCAACGTGCTGGCTCCGGTGGCGGTGACCGCCCAGGCCGCCACCAAGATCGACCAGCCCACGTTGGAAACAGCGCAGTCCATCTCCGTGGTGCGCCGCGAACAGATCGAGTCCCAGGGCTCGGAAACCGTGCAACAGGCCCTGCGCTATACGCCCGGCGTGTTCACTGATCAGATCGGCGCTTCCAAGCGCTACGACTATGTGGTGATGCGCGGCTTTTCCGACGACAGCATCGACAACATCTACCTGGACGGCCTCAAGACCATGGGCGATCCGGGGACCTTCAATTCGATCCAGGTCGACCCGTACTTCCTGGAGCGGGTGGAAGTGGTCAAAGGCCCGTCCTCGGTGCTGTACGGCCGCGCCTCGCCCGGCGGCCTGGTGAACCTGACCAGCAAGCAACCGCTGTTCGAGACGCGTCAGGAAATCCAGTTCCGTGCCGGCAGCAACGATTACCTCGGCGCCGCTTTCGACTTCGCCGGACCGCTCGGCGACCGTGCCGCTTACCGCATCATCGGCCTCACCGAAGGCGGCGATACCCAGTTTGATCACGTGGAACAGAAGCGCCACGCCATCGCGCCATCGTTCACCATTGATCTGAGCGACCGCACCACTCTGGATCTGATGGCCTATTACCAGGATGACCCGGAAGGCGGCAGTCACAGCGGCCTGCCGGCGGAAGGCACCCTGTACCGCCACAACGGGCGCTATGTTTCCCGGCATTTCTTCGAAGGTGAGCCGGGCTATGAACAGTATGAGCGTACCCAGAAAATGATCGGCTACCGCCTGGAACACGTGATCAACGATACCTTCCGGTTCCGGCAGAACTACCGCTATCTGGAAAGCGACGTGCAATTGCAGCAGGTCTACGCCTATGGCTGGGTCGGCGACAGCAATGAGTTGAACCGCTATTTCTCCGGCGCCGACGAGCACCTCAGTGCCCATGCCGTGGATACACAGTTGCAGGCGGACTTCGATAAATGGGGGCTGCGCCATACCGTGCTGCTGGGTTTCGACTACCAGCACCGTGACGTGGACGCGCTCTGGCTGAGTGGCGCTTTCCCGCCCATCGACGCCTTCGATCCGGTCTATGGCGCGGGGCCGGTGGCGGACTTCGTCCCATCCGACAACGACCGCAAGTTGATCCAGACCGGTATTTACTTGCAGGACACCATGAGTCTCGATAACTGGCGCTTCTCACTGGGCGGCCGTCAGGACTGGGTGCGGACCGCCAATGTGGATGTCGCCAGCGGAGCCCGCTCCAGTCAGAACCGCAGCCGTTTCAGTGGCCGTGCCGGTGTGCTCTATCTGTTCGACAACGGCTTGGCACCCTATGCCAGTTATTCGGAGTCGTTCAATCCCAGCGTCTACACCGACGAAGACGGTAATCCGCTCAAACCCACCGAAGGCACCCAGTATGAAACCGGGGTGAAATACCAGCCGCGTGACGGGCGCGGGATCTATACCCTGTCGCTGTTCCATATCGACCAGGAAAACGTCGCCATTCGCGAACCGCAGGAGGCGATCTATCTGCCCATCGGCCAGATCCGTTCCCGCGGCGTGGAGCTGGAAGCCCAGACCATGGTCACCGACCAACTGGCACTGCAGGCCAGCTACACCTATACGGACATCCGCTACCAGGACGCGGAACAGGACATTGAGGGCAACCGGGTCAACCAGGCACCGCGTCACCAGGCTGCTTTGTGGGGGCAATACCGCTTCAACGACGGCGCTTTGGAAAGTCTTGATGTGGGGCTGGGCGCCCGGGTCGTCACCGACATCGTGGCGGATCGCACCAATACTCGAACGGTGCCTTCCTACACCCTGTTCGATGCTTCCCTGGGCTACGACCTTAGCCGTATCGGCCTGCACGGCATGGATCTGCGCGTCAACGTCAACAACCTGACGGACAAGGAATACGTGGCGTCCTGCTATTCCCTCGATTACTGCTACATGGGCGCCGAACGCAGCGTCATGGCCACACTCACTTATCGCCTGCGTTAACCTCCGTTCGACACGCCCTCCTTTCCGGTTTTTTCCCAAGAGGGCGCGCATCGATTAAGAAACCCGATCATACCGGTCGGGTTTTTTCTATTTTTCTTATCCTTGTCCGCCCCCATCTTATAGCCATCCCGGTAACCATACTCCGTTGCCGAAGTGAGCATGGTGCTGCGCAGAATCGGGCAATGATCTTCCGGATCCGTTCTACCGCCCGTATCAGGCCAGCGCCTATAGTGCCCGTCGCCGGCATCGTCCGGCCATGAACCCTGGAGAAACGACGCCATGACCGTGTTGCCTTCAACGCGGCGAGGCCTTCTATTGCTTATCGCCGCGTCCAGCCTTGCTCTGCTGACCGCCGCCGCCCACGCCAAACCCGCCGTGTCCGTGCCCGGTCTTGATAGCGAGCCGCGCCTGGCCATGTTGCCTGGCGAAGAACAACGTCCACGCCGCCCGCGTCCGCAACCCAAACAGGAGCGCCCGGCCGCGTCCTGGTCGGTGGCACTGGACAACGACATTCTGGTGCCCGGCTCCCGGGATCAGGACTACACCTACGGGCTGAGCTTTTCCTATACCGGCGCCCGGGCCGCCGATGCCTGGTTCTCCCTGGACCGGCCGCTGGGGTGGCTGGACCGGCTGGTGGGGGTGGACGATCGATCACCGGAAGGCATCGACGGCCACAGCATTGAGTTCGGCATGCAGGCGTTCACTCCGGAAGAGGTCAAGATAAAGGACCTGCTGCCCGGTGATCGCCCCTACGCCAGCCTGGTGTATTTGTCTTCCCACCGGGAGCAGATCGACCGTGCCCGCGACCTGGCCTGGCACACCAGCTTCACCCTCGGCGCCCTCGGCCTGCCACTGGTGGGCGAGGCGCAGAACACCGTGCATCGAATCACCGGCAGCAACCGGGCGCGGGGTTGGGATCATCAGATCAGCGACGGCGGCGAACCCACCGCCCGCTACACCGTGGCCCGGCAAAAGTACCTGACACCAGGCCGCCCCAATCTGGAAGTGAAAAGCACGCTGCAAGGATCGGTCGGCTATCTGACCGAGGCGCGCTGGAGCCTCAGCTTCCGCGCCGGCCGGCTACACAGTCCCTGGTGGCGGTTCAACCCGGAACTGGCCCGCTACGGCGAAGGCGCCAGCTACGCCAATCCGCCCGGTGGCGTTCAGGAGCACTATGTATGGGGTGGCATCGGTACCGCCGCGCGAGCTTACAACGCCTTCCTGCAAGGCCAGTTCCGTGACAGCGATCTTAGCTATGACCATGATGAAGTGCGTCATCTGGTGGGCGAAGCCTGGCTCGGCTATACCCTGGCCTGGCACAACGGCTGGCGCCTCAGTTATGTGCTGCGCGCGCAGAGCTCCGAGCTGAAGGACGGCCCCGGAGACCGCCACCTGCTGTGGGGCGGCATGGTCATCGCCCATACCTTCTGATCCGAACCGGCAGCCAGTTCACGCAAGACCCGCCTCTTCTCCCGTTGCCAGCGCCGGAATTCCGGCCGGTTCTGGAACGCTGGGAGGATCCGGTGAGGACATCGACAGCGCCGAAGCCCTGGCGGATCGGTACTGGGAGGAAGTCTATTCCAAGGTAGATGTAAGCCAATATGGCTTGTGATCCGATCTTCGTTAATTCAGAGAAGACTACGAAGCCGTTTGCTCTCCCACATGGCGGGCCATGAGGTCCGCCAGATCCGGGGTGCTACCGAGATATTCCAGCAGTTCGATCTTTAGTTCGGGATAGCGCTCCCGCGCCTCGCGCACTTGGGCGGGAATGTCCCGGGCAACATGTTTGCCGCCATTGAAGAACATCGGATAAACGAAGACCTGTTCCACCGGCTGGTGGGCAAGTTGCTGAATCGCTTCATTCAGTGACGGGCTCGCCAACTCCAGGAAGCAAGGCACCACGGCCACGAACCCGGGGCAACGTCGTGCCAGTTGTTCCACCTGGGAGCGGAATTCATCGTTGGCCGCCGCGGCGCGGCTGCCATGGGCCATGACGACCAGTGCCTTGCTCATAACGCTCTCCGGATTCGGGACGACTATGATACCACTCCCGGCCCGGCACCCCGGAACGGCGCCACCAGTTCGGCCAGGCCCTCCACCTTGATGATCATCGCCAGGGCCATCAGCCGCCCCAGCTCGCCCTTGGGAAAGCCTTTGTCGGCGAACCACAGCAAGTAGGGTTCCGGCAGATCGATGACCGGACAATTCTGGTATTTACCAAACGGCATGGTGCGTTGGCACACCGCTTTGAGATCCTCGGGTTTGAATTCCATGACGCCCTCTGTTCCAACCGTGCCGGTAGCATACATACCGGCCCCGGCTAGCACGAGGAACAACCGCTGCCTTCTCCCCGGCCCTCGGCGTTGGCCTGACGCAGGATCGCCATGGCGCTGTGACAAAACAACGCGGCGATCGCCACCGCCACCGCCAGATCCGGCCAGCGGCTGCCACTGGCCATTACCGCCAGACCGGCGCCGATCACCGCCACATTGGCGATGGCGTCATTGCGGGAACACAACCATACCGAACGGATATTGGCGTCTCCCTGGCGATAGCGCATCAACAACACCAGACTGGTCAGGTTGGCCGCCAGCGCCAGCAAGCCGATGCCGGTCATGGTGTGCCCCGGCGGCGGTGCGCCATTGGTCATCGCCAGCAGACTGTCCGCCAGCACCAGTAACCCCAGCAATAATAACGACGCCCCCTTGATCCGCGCCGCCCGCAACCGCCAGGCCAGAGACTGCCCCAGTGCCCACAACGTCAAAGCATAAGTCGCGCTGTCACCAAGGAAATCCAGCGCGTCGGCGCGTAATGCCCGGGAACCGGAGAACCACCCCACCAGCGCTTCCACCAGAAACAGGGTGATATTGATCAGCAGCACCGCTATCAGTACGCGGCGGTAAGCCGGCGGGGCCTCCGCTTTCAATTCCGGTTCGCAACATGCCATGAAACCGCCCCCTGTCAGCGATGCAGCACGCAGACGTGCTCACTGTCGCCGCGCTCCACCTGCAACGTCGTGTGCTCAATACCGAAACGATGGTGCAATTCATCGGCCACGCCATCGACAAAGGCATCATCGGCACCGCCGGGCATCACCAGATGGGCGGTGAGAGCGCTTTCCGTGGTGCTCATGCCCCACACGTGCAGATCGTGAATATCCAGCACTCCGGGCTGATCGCGCAGCCAGGCCTCCACTTCATTCAAATCGATGTGCGCCGGCACCGCGTTCAACGCCAGTTTCAGCGACTCCCTGAGCAGCCCCCAGGTACCGATCACGATCACCACCACGATCAGCAGGCTGACCACCGGATCCAGCCAGTTCCAGTCGGTCATCAGGATCGCCACGCCGGCGATCACCACGCCCAGGGACACCGCCGCATCCGCCACCAAATGGAGAAACGCGCCGCGAATATTGAGATCGCCCTTGCTGCCCTTGACGAACAACCAGGCCGAAGCGGCGTTGATCAGAATACCGATGGCGGCGACCACGATCACCGTCATCGACGACACTTCCGGCGGATCAGCAAGACGACGAATGGCATCCCAACTGATGGCGCCACAGGCGATCATCAGGAACATGGCATTGGCCAGGGCGGCCAGAATCGAGCTGCCGCGCAGGCCGTAGGTAAACCGCTGATCCGGTATCTTGCGGGCCAGCAACATGCCCACCCAAGCCACCACCAGGCCCAGCACATCGGACAAATTGTGGCCGGCGTCCGCCATCAGCGCGGAGGATTGCGCCAGAAACCCGTAGATGAACTCCACCACGGTGAAGCCCACGTTCAGTGAAATGGCAATGACGAATGCCTTGCCGAAACTGGCCGGCGCCTGGTGTGAGTGGCCGTGTTCGTGACCATGGTGCGCGTGCATCCGCGTCTCCTCTGGCTTGTGGCGGTCATGTTATCCCCCGGCGGGGCTACAAGACCGCGATTCTTGCGGTTCCGTCCTTGACGGCTGCGATGTCCCCCTATTTGAATACCTGTAGTGGCTACAGCTTCAAGAGGAGACAGTATGTTTTCCATCGGCGATTTGGCCCGGGACACCGGCTGCAAGGCGGAAACCATCCGTTACTACGAACAGATCGGGCTGATGCCCGCACCGGCCCGCAGCGCCGGTAACCAGCGACGCTACACGCAGCGGCACCGGGACCGGCTGCATTTCATCCGCCACGCCCGGTCGCTCGGTTTCACCATTGATGATATCCGCGAGTTGCTGTCACTGTCCGACGATGAGCATCGGGATTGTTCCGCCGTGGATGCCCTGGCCCGCCGCCACCGGGACGCGGTCACCGCCCGCATCGAGTCACTGATGACGTTACGCCGGGAGCTGGACCGGATGATCGGCGAATGCGGCGGCGGCGAGGTGGGACAGTGCCGGATCATCGAGGTTCTGCGCGACCACCGGTTGTGTGAGAGCGGGCATCCGTTGGCCTGAACACGCCGATTTCCCCCCGGCGGATGAGGACAGTCCAGGCCCGCACCACGGCCTTGGCCAAAAGGTCGCATGCTTGACCCAAAAGCGCTAGAATCCGCCCCGCTGATTCCTGCCTTGGAAGTCCCCTATGACCGCATTGCTACTTATCCTGGTGGCTCTCGGCTTCCTGTCCATCGTCGTCGAAGACGTGGTTCACATCGACAAGGCCAAGACCACTCTGTTTTTCGGATCCCTGGTTTGGGTTCTGTTCTTTATTGCCCCGCCCTCTCATCTCTCCCATGACGCCCTGATGGAGCAGTTGAACGACCAGCTCCTCGATATTGCCACCCTGTGGCTGTTCCTGATGGCGGCGATGACGTTTGTCGCTTACCTGTCCGGGAAAGGCATTATCGACGGCATCGTCAACAAGCTGATGCCCTCGCGCATGTCCGAGCGCAAGCTGATGATCATGACCGGGCTGTTCGCCTTCCTGTTCTCCTCCATGGCCGACAACATCACCGCTACTCTGGTGTGCATCGCGGTGTTGATGAACCTGCGGCTGCCGGCTAAGAAGTTGCTGCGCTATGTGGTGCTGGTGGTGTTCTCGGTCAACGCCGGCGGAACCGCGCTGATCACCGGTGACGTTACCACGCTGATGATCTTCCTCGCCGACAAGGTGGAGATCGTCGATCTGCTGGTACTGAGTCTGCCGGCCTTCGTCGCGGTCATGAGTCTGGCGTTCATGCTCTCCCTGGGGCTCAAGGGCGACCTGGAGCTGGAAAAACGGGACATCACCTTCGGTCACGGCGACAAAGCGGTGGCGGCACTGTTCTTCATGACCATCCTGACCACCATCGGCGCCAACGTGGCCTTTGGTATTCCGCCGGTGCTGACCTTCCTGTTCGGGCTGTCACTGATGTTCATGGTGGTGCAGTTCATGAACAAGGACGAGCCGGTCCTCGATTACATCCGCAAGATCGAGTTCGACACTCTGCTGTTCTTCCTCGGTGTGCTGCTGCTGGTGGGCATGCTCAAGGAACTGGGCATCCTTGCCTATTTCCCGAAACTGTACGACATCATGCCGACCCTCGCCGCCAACTACGTGGTGGGCATGGTCTCCGCGCTGTTCGACAACGTGCCGTTGACCGCCGCCCTGCTGAAATCCGGTATCGAGATGACCTTGCCGCAATGGCTGACCCTGACCTACTCCGTGGGCGTGGGCGGCTCTCTGCTGATCATCGGTTCCGCCGCCGGAGTGGTCGCCATGAGCAAGGTCGAGGAGCTGACCTTCGCCAGCTACCTGCGCTACGCCGGCTATCTGTTCGTCGCCTACACCGTCGGTTTCTTCGGCGTACTGGCCATCGGCGTCATGCTTTGAGTCCGATCAGTTCCCTGGCTGCCACAGCAGGGAACTGACGCTCATCTCGCCCATGCGTCCCGAGAACACCCGGTCCGCCGGCTTGCCGGCGGCGCCGGCGCACACCAGTGCCGGGAGCAGATGCTCCTCGCGCGGGTGACTGAACGTTCCACCGGGAGCCTGACGCCAGGCACACAACCGTTTTCCCCGCTCTTCCTCATCCCAGTCTCCGTTCTGACAGGTCCGCCACAGCCACTGCTCGAAATCCCGGTTGGCATTCAATGCCCCCGGCGGATCGCCACGCCCCATCAACACCGCCATGTTATGGAACGAGGAGCCGGAGCCGATCACCGCCACGCCCCGGGCCACCAGCGGCGCCAGAGCACGTCCCAGGCGCCAGTGCGCCCCGGCGTCCAGGGAATCCAACAGCGACATTTCCACCACCGGCACATCCGCCTCCGGATACATCAGCGACAACGGCACGAACAGGCCATGGTCGAAGCCACGCTCACTATCCACCCGTGCCTCGATACCCGCCTCGTGCAGCAGGCTGGCGGCACGGGCCGCCAGGGCCGGATCGCCGGGAGCAGGGTATTGCAGGTGGTAGGCGGGCTCGGCAAAGCCGTAATAGTCGTAGATCAGTGGTGGATGGGCACCACCGGTAAACGACGCTACCGGCGCCTCCCAATGAGCGCTGATCAACAGGATCGCCTGGGGACGCGGCGCCGCCCCGGCCAGTTCACGCAACGACGCGATCAGTTCCCGGTGCCCCGGATCGCCGAGCAACGGCAGCGGGCCACCACCATGAGTAACATAAGCAACGAATGACATGGATCACTCCCAACACGGACTGTGTTCAGAGTACGGCATCGGCGCCAGGCAAGGGATTCAGCGATTGGTGCGATTAGATCAGATTTTTTGTGGCCTGCCGTCCATGGCGGCCACCCTCCGGGACGTCGCAAGCGACGTCAAAAATCGTTCCCGACGATTCTTTGTGGCCTGCCGTCCATGGCGGCCACCCTCCGGGACGTCGCAAGCGACGTCAAAAATCGTTCCCGACGATTCTTTGTGGCCTGCCGTCCATGGCGGCCACCCTCCGGGACGTCGCAAGCGACGTCAAAAACGGCTCCTGGCCAACTTCCCACAGACCAGATCACGAAGCCGCTGTGGGAGCTTGCCTGCAAGCGAATTGTGGGACAGCAAAGCCTCCCAGCGATTTTTGAGGCCACGATATCAATCGTTGCGGCCGATAGTGATGCCACCGATCCGGGTCACGCCGCGCAGGCGTAACAATGCCCAGATCATACCCGCCAGTCCGATGATCGGCGCCAGATAGAGAGTACGGTCGGCGAACAGCATCAGCGCCATGCTGGCGAAAAACATCAGCGCGAAAATGACGAAGAACAGATATAGAGGTTTTTTGTTCATGTTCCGCTACTCCCGGGGAATACCCCATGGAGGGCCGTCCCTGAAAAGGAGAGCCCCATTTTGTTATTATCGGCCCATGCAGGAACGTCAAACGGACCTCCCCGGCCGGATTCATTAATCTTTTCATGGAAGCCGGCGCATTGCGATAGTCCGGTATTCGCTCTTTTCGACCACTTGGTCATGCCTCTTTTCCTCCGCCGCAGTCTGTTACTCTGTCAGAACCCGCACCGGAGTTCCCGACTGGAGTATTCGATGAGCAGTCCTCACGGCTTCCATTTTGACAACGGCTACGCCCGCCTGCCCGAGCGCCTGTTCGCCCGCTGTGAACCGACACCGGTGGCCGCCCCTGTTGGGGTCCTGTTCAACACCGCGCTGGCCGGGCAGTTGGGCCTGGACGCCTCCACTCTGGACAGTCCGGACGGCGCCGCTCTGCTGGCGGGCAATACTCTGGCCGAAGGCAGCGAGCCAATCGCCCAGGCTTACGCCGGCCACCAATTCGGCTACCCGAACATGCTCGGCGATGGCCGCGCCATCCTGCTCGGCGAGCAGCTTACTCCCGATGGCCAGCGTCGCGACATCCAACTCAAAGGCGCCGGCCGGACGCCCTTCTCCCGTGGTGGCGACGGGCGTGCCGCTCTCGGGCCAATGCTGCGGGAATATCTGATCAGCGAAGCAATGCACGCTCTCGGCATTGCCACTACCCGCAGCCTCGCGGTGGTTGCCACCGGAGAGCCGGTATACCGCGAAACCGCGTTACCCGGCGCCATCCTGACCCGCGTCGCGGCCTCGCATTTGCGCGTGGGCACCTTCCAGTTCGCCGCCGGCCAGCGGGATCCCGAGCTACTGGAAACACTGGTGGACTACACGCTGCAGCGCCATTATCCGGAACTCAGGGAGAGCGACAACCAAGCCCTGGCGCTGCTGGACTCGGTAATGGAACGGCAACTGGATCTGATCGTCCACTGGATGCGAGTCGGTTTTATTCACGGCGTGATGAATACCGATAACGTGACGCTCTCCGGCGAGACCATTGACTACGGCCCCTGCGCCTTCATGGACCAGTACCACCCGGACACGGTATTCAGTTCCATCGACCAGCAGGGGCGTTACGCCTATGGCAACCAGCCGGCGATTACCCAGTGGAACCTGACCCGCTTCGCTGAAACCCTGTTACCGCTGATCGACACGGACACCGACACCGCGGTGCAAAAAGCCACCAACGTGATCAGGTCCTTCAGCGGACGCTATGACGCCAAATGGCTGGCGATGATGCGTGCCAAGCTGGGCCTGTTCGGAGATGACCCGGTGGACGCCACGCTGATTCAGGATCTGCTGGACTGGATGCAGCGACGCCAGGCGGATTACACCAATACTTTCCGCGATCTGATCGGCGAAACCGCGCCGGTGGAAGGGATCTATCAGGACGAAGCCTTCGAAAACTGGCATCAGCGCTGGCAAGCGCGCTTGAGCCGCAACGCCAAACCGCTCAAGTCCTCGTTCTGTCTGATGCGCAACAACAATCCAGCGGTGATCCCCCGCAACCACAAAGTGGAGGAAGCCCTGAACGCGGCGGTGCGGGATGATGATTTGGGCCCCACGCACCGGCTGCTCGATGCGCTGTCCCACCCTTACCAGGATCGCGATGACATCGATGACTATCGGCAACCGCCGAAACCGACGGAGCGGGTACTGCAAACCTTCTGCGGCACCTGATCGCCGCTTGGGGCACACCGGCAAACCGGGCACCACACACTGACATGGGCCAGCACATCAAGAAGGGAAAAGACATGGACAAGATCAGGCGGGTAGCCACCCCCCTCTTATTCGCGCTGCTCATTCTCGCCGGCTGTGACAACAGCACCGGAGAAACCGGCGACCAGGCGTCTCCCAACGCTTTTCACAGCGACGAGTACGGCATCGGCCTGGCCTATGACAACCACCAGGCCCACGCCGTAACGGAAACCGGCGGTTATTTCGGCGACCCGGCCTGGCGGCTGGATGCCGAAACGGATGCCCCTGGCGATCGGTTGCTGGTATTGCGCCTTAACGATTCCGACGAGATCCTCACTGGCGAGCTGCGCCTCGGTGTCAGCCGGGATCCGGGCCAGCTGGAACGTTGCACCCGGCCCGGCCCCCTGGCGACATCAAGCAAGACCGGCACCACCGAGCTGGACGGCGCGCTCTTCACCACCTATCGGGGAGGTGACGCCGCCATGAACCACTTTCAAAATCTGCGCGCCTATCGTGCCGTACACCATGGCACCTGTTACGCCATTGATCTGGTCCTCCAGGGTACCAACCCGGAAGTGTACGACCCTCCCCGGGAAGCCCCGTTCAGCCGCGAGGAAGGATTCGCGAGGCTGGAAGCCCTGCTGCAAGGCCTTGCATTTGATGAGAAGCCGCGAGGACGCAGTTAATGACATGGAGGCCGTCTTTGTTCAACGCTACCGCCCTTGTGCCGACAGCCATCGGGTCCGCTTGCGAATCCAGCGAATCGCCATGAACAGTACGCTATTGATCGCCGCGATCAAAAGCCAGTGCTGGTCGATCACCACAGTCCCTTGATTAACCGTATCCTCACCTACCTCGATAATGAAGATGATAAACACGGCCATGAACACGGTGAGGTATTCCCGCCGAACCACCGCCCGCCACGAGAATGGCAAGACAGCGGGGAGGTAACCGGAAAATTCCGGCAGGAAGGCCGGTGTCTTTCGCGCCCAACGCGTATAGGCGTCACCAAACCGCGCAGTCAGGAAACGTTCTTCCGCCAACACCACTCTCTCGAAGTAGATTGCGAACGCCAGCACGTAGTACAACGTCAACCCAAACGAATGCAGTAACAGCACTGCCCCCAAACCACCGATAAAATTGCCGACATAAAGGGGATTCCTAACCAGCGAGTACGCGCCGGAGGTATTGAGTGTGTCGGCCACCTGACCTTTGGTATTGCGACCGGAGGTGCGGCGGGGTGTATGCCCCGTGGTCCAGACCCGTATGCCGAGACCAGCCAGCATCAACAGCAAGGCAAAGCAGTCCCAGAGCTAGTCCAGATCATGGTCGTTAAACAGATAGCGAGTATCAAACAGCGTGAGCAACACCGCCGGCACCAACAGAAGAGCTGGCGCCGCACCGCGCCATCGGAAGGCGCGTTCGCCCTGCTCGCAAAGCGTCTCATAAAGCATTAGACATTCCTCATAAAAAAAGCCTCGGCACGAGATGCCGAGGCTTCCGGTTAACGTTGCAGTTCTTCGACTTTTCGCTTCGAGAACAGCGGATACAGACTTGGCAACACCAGCAACGTCAGCCCCGTCGCCGAGATCAAACCACCGACGATCACAACCGCCAGCGGTCGCTGCACTTCGCTGCCGACGCCAGTGGCCAACAGCATCGGCATCAACCCGAGCATGGAGGTCAACGCGGTCATCAGGACCGGACGCAGCCGCGATACCGCGCCTTCGAAGACAGCCCGGTCAACGCTTTCACCATCACGCAGGCGTGCGTTGATCGCCTCCACCATGACCACGCCATTAAGTACCGCCACCCCGAACAGAGTGATGAAGCCCACCGAGCTCGGCACCGACAGGTATTGGCCACTGATCGCCAGGGAGAGGATGCCGCCGATCAACGCCAATGGCACATTGACCAGGATCAACAGCGCCTGAGCGACGGAACCGAAAGCGAAATACAACAACAGAGCGATCAGGCCCACGGCCACCGGGACCACCATGGACAGTCGTTGCTGCGCCCTTTGCTGGTTCTCGTACTGACCGCCGATATCGACGTTGTAGCCAGCGGGCAGATCCACTTCGGTAGCGATCGCCCTGCGGATATCGGCCACCACCGAGCCCATGTCACGGCCGGCCACATTGGCCTGGATCACCACTCTCCTCTGCACATCATCGCGGCTGATCTGCGGCGGCCCGGTGACCAGCTCCACCCGCGCCACGTCGGCCAGGCGTACCCAGGCGCCATTGGCGGCCTGCAGGCGCAGGTTACGGATGGCTTCCGCATCGCGGCGGGCATCCTGTTCGAAACGCACATAGATATCGTAGCGTTCATTGCCGTTGATCACCTGTCCGGCGGCACCGCCGCCGAGTCCGTTGCTGACCAGGCTCATCACCTGATCAACGCTGAGCCCATAGCGGCTCAGTGCATTGCGGTCAGGCTCCACCACCAGCTGCGCTTCTCCGGCGATCTGCTCCAACTGCACATCCGTGGCGCCCTCGACCTGCCGTACCGCCCGGGTGATGGCATCGCCTTTCTCCTGCAATACGTTCAGATCCGGGCCAAACAGCTTAATCGCCAATTGCGCTTTGACACCGGACAGCAATTCGTCAACGCGCATGGCGATGGGTTGCGAGAAGTTGAGCAACAGGCCGGGATGAACCTGCAGTTTCTTCTCGATTTTTTCCTGCAGCTCCAGCCGATTGCCGGCGCTGGTCCATTCGTCCACCGGTTTCAGGCCGATATAAATCTCCACATTGCTTACCGGTTCCGGATCACCGCCGATCTCCGCTCGGCCAACCCGGCTCAGCGCGTAGGTCACTTCCGGAAAGGTCATGATTTCCCGTTCCAGTTTTTCTCCCACTTCCAGCGCCGTATCCAGGCTGGAAGACGGCGCCAGCGTGACCCGTAATGCCAGAGTGCCTTCCTCCAATACCGGCACGAACTCGGTACCGATAAACGGCACCGTGGCCGCCGCCAATACCAACAGGCCAACCGCGCCGCCGATCACTGCCTTGCGCGCGGCCAGCGCCCTCGCCAGTAGCGCGCGATAGCGAACTTCCAGCCAGCCGACCAGTTTATTGGGTTTTTCTTCCACACCATGCCGGAACAGGAAAGACGCCAGCGAAGGCACCACGATCAACGCCACCAGCACGGCGGCGGCCATGGCCAGCATGATGCTGATCGCCATCGGCACGAACATCTTCGCTTCAACGCCTTCGAAAGCGAACAACGGCATGAACACCACCAGAATAATGCTGGCGGCGAAAAACACCGGCCGGGCCACTTCCTGGGCCGCGTCCTTGACCCGCAACGCAATGCCACCGGCCGGGTCATCAGCGCCTTCCCCGCGGCTCAGGTGCTTGAAGATGTTTTCCACCATCACCACCGAACCGTCCACCAGCATGCCGATGGCCACCGCCAGGCCGCCCAGGGACATCAGATTGGCGGACATCCCCAGGCTCGCCATCACCAGCAGCGCAAGGCCAATGGACAGGGGAATCGACAACAGCACCAGCACGGTGGCCCGCAGGTTCATCAAAAACAGGGCCAGAACGATGACGATAAACAGGAACGCCAGCAGCAACGCGCTGACCACCGTGCTCACCGCCTTTTCCACCAGATCCGCCTGATCGTAGAACACCTCGAAGCGCACCCCGTCCGGCAACGCCTGCTGAATGCGTTCCACCCTTTCTTCGATGCCATCAATGGTGGCCTTGGTGTTGGCGCCCATGCGTTTGAGGACGATGCCCGCCACCACCTCACCGAGAAATTCCGGGTTTCCCTCGGCATCGCGACGGGTCATGGTCAAGGCCCCCTGGCGGATCTCACCGCCGAATTCCACCCGTGCCACATCACGCACCCGAACCTGGGTGCCGTTGACTTCCCTGAGAGGAATGGCGGCGATGTCCCGGAGACCCTGCTCGCCGTTACCGACCCAGCCCATGCCACGGATCACCAATTGCTCGGCGCCGCGATCCAGGTACCAGCCACCGGCATTACGATTATTGCCGGCGATGGCATCCATCACCTGTTGCAACGTCAGATCGTAGGCCAGCAGGCGGGACGGATTGACGTTGACCTGATACTGCCGCACTTCGCCCCCGTAACTGAGCACGTCGGTGACGCCGCCCACCGGCATCAGCAGCAGTTTCACCACCCAGTCGTTAAGACTGCGCAATTGCATGGCATCTACACCGGAGCCGGGTTCAGCGGTGAGCAGGTATTGGTAAACCTGCCCGAGGCCGGAGGTATTCGGGCCCATTTCCGGAGTGCCCACACCTTCGGGAATATCTTCCCGCGCCGCCTGCAAGCGCTCAAAGACCAGTTGCCGGGCGAAGTAGATGTCGGTGTCGTCCTCGAACACCACGGTGACAATGGACAAGCCGGTCTTGGAGATCGAGCGGACTTCCGCCACCTGTGGCAATGCATACATCACCGCTTCAATCGGATAGCTGATCAGTTGTTCCACCTCCTCCGCCGCCAACCCGGGGGCCTCGGTGTTCACTTGCACCTGCACATTGGTGACGTCGGGAAAGGCATCCAGTTTCAGGCGCGGCATTTGCCAGGCAATCACCCCCACGGTGATCACCAGCAGAAGCAGCACCACCAGGCGGTTGTTCACCGCCCAGTCGATACAGCGATTCAACATCATGTTCTCCTTGCTGGATCCGAGCGGCCGTTAGTGGGCGTGCACATCGAAGCCTGATTTGGCCTGTTCGCTGGCGAGGAAGAAGGCCCCCCGGGTAACGATCCTGGTGCCCGCCGGCAGCCCCTCGACCACACGGGCCCCTTCCAGCGCTTGTCCCGGAGAGACTTCACGGGCCTCGTAAATACCCGGCTTCTCCTCCACGAAGACTTGCCAGTCGCCATCGCCACCACGGGTCAGGGCCTCTTCCGGCACCACCAAGGCGTTGTCCGATAGCGGCAGTACCAATTCCACATCAGCGAACATCCCCGGATGGAGCAGATGGTTTTCGTTGGGAACGCGAATACGGACTTCCATGGTTCGGGTCACGGGATCGAGCCGGTGACCGGAGAGAATCACCTCGCCGTCCACCAGGGTCTCACCGACTCGTACCCGGGCCGGCGTACCGGTATCGACTCTGAGCCCCGGCTGCGGCGGCAACGCCGCTTCCGCCCACAATTCAGCCTCGTCCACCAGCGTAATCAGCGGACTGCCGGCGGCGAGCCACTGGCCTTGCTGGAAGGCATCGCTGAGAACCAGCCCGGCATCCGGTGCACGCAACGTATAAACACCGGCGTCTCCTTTACCCTTCTCGATGTCCGCCAGATCCGCATCGGCAAGCCCGTAACCACGCCCCCGTGCCTTCAGGTCCTGGTAACGGCCCTGTACATCCAGGTAACGCTGATTGCCCACCGTGGCACGGCCAAGACTACGAACCCGGCGCCATTCGTCGGACACCGCTCGCAACTCGGCCTGCAGGGTAGCCATCTCGGCGCTAAACAGGGTGGCGACAGGGTCGCCTTTCTCCAGGTGCTGACCCAGGGTGGCGGAGCGCGACAGCACCTGGGAATCCACCCGCACCGGTACTTCCCAGGTGCGATACAGATTACTGGTGATTTCCGCCGGCAAACGCAGCGAACGGGTCGCGCTGGCGGCAGGTTGCAGGGTGATCACTTGCAGCCCGAGCATGCGCCGCTGCGCCTCGGTCAGCGTCAGATCATCACCATGCCCATTTGCTTCGCCGGCGGACTCTTCCTGGCCATGCTCATGCTCGGCGGCACCGGCACCATCGTCATGCCCTTCGCCTTGATCCGCCCAAACCGACGAAAAGGCCAGCAGCAACAGGCAAAGTCCCACTCTTTTTCTCGTGATCACATTTTTCATGATTGTCCTCCCTGCCCCCGGTTACCGGCGGCCAACATCTCGATCCAGCTATCCAATTGCGCGCTTTGATAAAGCCATTCCAGCCACGCCTTTTGCATCGACTCGCGCAGAGCGATGCCGGCCAATAGCGCGTCCTGACGCTGGTTGAGGCCTTGCAGATAGTCCTGGGTGGTGATTTCTCCCAGTTGCCAGGTGCGCTGCAACAAGTCGGCGGAATCCGCCAGGCGAGTGCCGGACAGTTCCCGCCAGGACAACCAGCGGGCGCGGCGTTGCCGGTAATCAATCAGCGCGCCTTCGACTTCGGCGCTCAACGCCCGCTGCTGCTGATCCAGCAGGGCCTGTTGCGCGTCGCCGTCAGCCAGCGCCGCCTGGTACTCCGCCTTGCCGGTATTGAACAGCGGCAGTGGCAGGCTGAAATCCAGCCCCCACAGATTGTCCTCACCTTCCCGGCCGACGGTGACACCGAGAGTGGGATCAGTGCGGCGTTGCTTGCCGGCCAGTTCCACTTGGCGTTCCGCCGCCATCACCTGCAGACGAGCCAGACGCAGGTCATAACTGTCCTTCGCACGGCCGGCATCCATCACCACGGAACCGTCCGCCTCCCATAGCCCGGCATCCGGCAACGGGTAGTCCGGCACGTTCTGGTTGAATACGGCGCGCAAGCGGGTCTCGGCGGCGGTGGCTTCACTTTCCGCGTCGGCCAGAGCTTGCTGGGTCCGGCCCAGGGCCAGATACGACAACTGCGCGCTCATGCGCCCCAGATCACCGGCGCGCTCGCGCTTGCGTACCAGCGCCAGCAGATCCGACAGGCGCTGCTCCTGCTCGCGAACGCCTTGCAGGCGGGCCTGGGCGGCGTCATAGGCGGCCAAAGCGGAAAGCACATCCACCGCCAATCGTGCCCGCGCCTTTTCGGCGCGGACTTCCGCCAGCTGCGCCTGCACGTCACCAAGGCGGGCACTACTGCGCCCCTTACCGGACCAGTCCAGGGTCTGCCCCAAACCGACGGTGCGGGTGGTTTCGGCGCTGTTTTCGTAGCCGATATTCAGTTCCGGGTTGTACAGAGGCTGCGACTGGGCGCGGGCCTCGGCCCGATCACGCTGCAGGCGGGCTTCAATGGCGCGGCTGGCGGGCAGCTCCGCCATCTCGCGGTTGACCCAGCGCGCCCAGGTGCGGGTATCCGCGGCAGCGGGCGCCACCAGCAGCACCGCCAGGCAGGCAACGCCCATGGCGCGCAGAGGCCGCGCCCTTGCAGAAAGGATAGGCATCATCATGACTCCGAATCAGGGCCCGCCGGAATCGGTTCGCGGGCCCGAATCAATGGACACGGGCAGCCTCCGGCTTAACGCCGGTAGCGGTTCCCGTGGACAAAAGCGATGTCAGGAGTCAGACGATGGGAGGCCGGTACGGTGAGGAAGGGGGCGGCACCGGCAGAGCAGGTGCCCGGCTGTCCGCCAGTACCGGCAAGGGCGCCCGGGCGCTCTGCTCGACGGCGGGGGAGGCCATGAAGCCGTGACACTGACAGCAGTGCTGGGCGCCACCATGGTGCTCGGCGCCGGCATTCTGGTCCGGTTGATCCAGGGCCGCGGTCAGTTCTTGGCCGTCCCTCACTGGCACCCGCTCATGACTGGCCACGTCCGTCACCAGCACATGAAAGCTGGTCACGCACAGCAGCAGCAAAGCCATATAACGTCGAAGTACCATGGCGGATCCATACCGGCAAAGAAACACGATTCACGCACGAGGCGCGGTCGCGCCTGAGTATGCTTGGAACCGGTGTACCATGACAAGTTCCCTGGCCCTCTTGCAGTTTCCTTCCGGCACGGCATAGTGAGCCGCCATGTTGAGAGCCTGAGAGGTCACCGTCACCATGGACACAAGCACCCTGATTGATACTATCCTGGCCCGCCCTCTGCACCGCGCCTGCGGCCTGAACCTGGTGCGCAGCGCCGATGGCGAGAGCGAGGTCACCCTGGAGCTGAATGAATTCACGCTGGGCCCCACCGGCGATCTGCACGGCGGCATACTCTACGCCTTTTTTGACGTAGCCAGTTTTCTCGCCCTGCTTTCGGTGTTGCCGGAGGACCGCTACGCGGTATCCATCGAGACCCATACCAGCTTGCTGCGCGGCGCCAGCGGCGAAGGAAGGATCGTGATCCGCACGCGTGTGGACCGGCTCGGCCGTACCCTGGCGTCGATGCGTGGCGAAGCCTTCTTCCAGGCCGCGGACGGCACCGAAAAGCTGATTGCCACCGGCTCGGTAACCAAGGCGGTGGTGGCCAAAGGCTGATATCCATACAGAGGAAACCCGATGACCGACAAGATTCTCACCGGCGACCGCCCCACCGGCCAATTGCATCTCGGCCATTACGTGGGCTCCCTGCGCACCCGGGTGGAACTGCAGAACCAACACCCGCAGACCATTTTGATCGCCGACATGCAGGGCCTCACCGACAACGGCCACAATCCGGCCAAGGTGGCCGAGAACATTCTCAATGTGCTGGCCGACTATCTGGCGGTGGGCATCGATCCGCAACGCACCACCCTGTGCCTGCAATCCGGCCTGCCAGCGCTGGCCGAACTGACCCAGTTCTACGCCAACCTGGTGACGGTATCACGGCTGGAACGCAACCCGACGGTGAAAGCGGAGATCGCCAGCAAGGAGTTCGGCGCCTCCATTCCGGCCGGCTTCCTGACCTACCCGATCAGCCAGGCCGCCGACATCACCGCCTTCCGCGCCACCCTGGTACCGGTGGGCGATGACCAGTTGCCGATGATCGAGCAGACCAACGAGGTGGTACGCAAGGTCAATAACGTGGCCGGCCAGGAGTTGCTGGTGGAGTGCCGCGCGCTGATCGGCAAGGCTTCCCGTTTGCCCGGCGTCGATGGCAAGGCGAAGATGTCCAAATCACTAGGCAACGCGCTGGTGCTGGGCGCCAGCGAAAAGGACATCGCCAAGGCGGTGAAGAAGATGTACACCGACCCCGGCCATCTGCGCATCGAGGACCCGGGTAAGGTGGAAGGCAATGTGGTGTTCACCTATCTGGACGCCTTCCATCCGGATGAAGCCCTGGTGGCGGGCCTCAAGGAACACTATCAGCGCGGTGGCCTGGGCGACGGACAGGTGAAGAAAGTTCTGGAAGAATGTCTGCAGGAGCTGCTGGCGCCGATCCGCGAACGCCGGGAACGTTTCATCGCCGACAAGGGGGAATTGATGCGTATCCTCCAGGCCGGCACGCAGGCGGCACGGGAAGAAACCGGAGTAGTGCTGCAGGATCTGAAAAAGGCTTTCGGTTTGCCGATCCTCTGACCCTCTCCCGGGCGGCGGATTCGAAAGCAAGGAACGGAGCGTCACGCCGCTCCCGCCGCCCTACTCTGGCTCTGTCCATGCCGGCATGCCCGGCGATCCGGTTTCCCAGGAGGCAGCCATGAACAGAGCAGCAAGCAAACAGCAACAGGCCGAGGCCACCCTTGCCGATCCGCGCTGGCAGGCCCTGGTAGCACGCGATGCCAACGCCGACGGCCATTTCTACTACGCCGTCATCACCACCGGGGTTTACTGCCTGCCGTCCTGCGCGGCACGGCGGGCGCGGCCGGAGAATGTGCGCTTCTTCGACAACCGCGAGCAGGCCGAGTCCGCCGGCTTTCGCCCCTGCGCGCGCTGCCGCCCGGATCAGACGGCACCGGCGCATCTGACGGCGATCATCGACGCCTGCCGCCATATGGAACAGGCGGAAACACCGCCGACCCTGAATCAGCTGGCGGAACAGGCCGGTCTCAGCCCCCATCACTTTCATCGGGTGTTCAAACGGATCCTCGGCGTCACTCCCAAGGGCTACGCCAGCGCCATACGGGCACGCCAGCTGCGCGAGGGTCTGCAACGGGATGGCCGTATCACCGATGCCATCTTCGACGCCGGCTACAACAGCAGCGGCCGTTTTTACACCCAGGCCCGGGCTCTGCTGGGCATGGAGCCGGCCCGCTTCCGCGATGGCGGCAACGGTGAACGTATCGAGGTGGCCTTGGGGCAGTGCTCACTCGGGGCCCTGCTGGTGGCACGCAGTGGCCAGGGCATTTGCGCCATCGCCCTCGGCGATGACGCCGACACCTTGCTGCGCGAATGTCAGGATCATTTTCCCAAGGCCGACCTGCGGCCCGGCGGCGACCGGTTCGACGCCCTGGTGGCCAGGGTGGCGGCCTTGATGGAGCACCCGGAACAAGAACCGGACCTGCCGCTGGATATTCGCGGCACCGCCTTCCAGCAAAAGGTGTGGCAAGCGTTGCGCCGGGTGCCGGCCGGAGAAACCCTGAGCTACGCCGAACTGGCCAGACGCATCGGTTCGCCGAAGGCGGTGCGCGCGGTGGCCGGCGCCTGCGCCAATAATCCGCTGGCGGTGGTGATCCCCTGTCACCGCGTGGTGCGCAGCGACGGCGACGTGTCCGGCTACCGCTGGGGCGTGGAGCGTAAACGCGCGCTGCTGGAGCGGGAGACCGGTGCACAAGAGGCCCGTTCATGACACCACGGCAACGTCTGGAACAAGTAGATTGGCCGGCACTGGAACAGCACCTCGATGATCAGGGCCACGCGGTTATCCCCGGCCTGCTCGACGCCGGCGAGTGCACCGGGCTGGCGGCGCTGTACGCGGAAACGGACCGTTTCCGCTCGCGGGTGGTGATGGCCCGTCACGGCTTTGGCAGGGGCGAGTACCAGTACTTCGCCTATCCGCTGCCGACGCTGGTCGACACCTTGCGTCAGGACCTCTATCCACGGCTGGTACCGATAGCCAATCGCTGGCAGGCCCGCCTGGGCAAGGCCCGGCGGTTTCCAGCGCAGCACCGCGCTTACCTGGCTCAATGCCATGACGGCGGCCAATGCCGCCCCACGCCCCTGCTGCTGCGTTACCGGCCCGGCGATTACAACTGTCTGCATCAGGATCTCTACGGCGAGAACTGGTTTCCACTGCAAGTGGCGGTGTTGCTGTCGGCACCGGGCGAACAGTTCGAAGGCGGCGAGTTCGTGCTCACCGAACAGCGTCCGCGCCGCCAATCCCGGGCCATAGTGCCGCCGCTGCGACAGGGCGACGCCCTGGTGTTCGCGGTCAATCAAAGACCGGTGGCCGGGCAACGTGGGGATTACCGGGTCACTCTGCGCCACGGCGTCAGCGAACTTCGCCGTGGTGAACGCTATACTCTCGGGCTGATCTTTCATGACGCCGCCTGAGTGAGCCCGTTTCGGGGCCACCGGCGGCCCTGACTCGGGAGCTCCACATGCAAATAAAAAACGCCGTCGCTCTGATCACCGGCTCGTCCTCCGGCATCGGCGCCGCCACCGCCCGCCTGTTCGCCGAATACGGCTGCAACGTGGTCATCAACTACAGCCGTAACGAGGCGGGGGCGCAGAAAGTGGCCGACGATTGCCGCGCCCTCGGCGTGGAAGCCCTGGTGGTGCAGGCGGACGTCAGCCGCGATGAGGATTGCCGGGCACTGGTGCAGGCCACGCTGGATCAGTTCGGCCGTCTCAACATTCTCGTCAACAACGCCGGCACCACCCTGTTCTGCGCTCATGAAAACCTGGACGGTCTCAGCGCCGACGACTTCCTCAACATTTACCGGGTCAACACCGTCGGCCCGTATCAGATGGTGCGGGCGGCGGAAAAAGCACTGCGCGACAGCGGCGTTGCCCACGTCGTCAACATGGCCTCCATCGCCGGGCTGGCCGGGGTCGGCAGCTCCATCGCCTACGCCGCCTCCAAGGGCGCGCTGCTGACCATGACCAAATCCCTGGCGCGGGTGATGGGCCCGCAGGTGCGCGTCAATGCCATCTGTCCGGGCTTCGTGCAAGGGGAATGGCTGGCCCAGGGCCTGGGCCAGGAGCGCTATGACGCGCTGTTGGAGCAAACCAAAAGGGGCGCCGCGCTGAATGACGCCGCGTCACCGGAAACCGTGGCGCAGGCGGTACTGGGCCTGGTCATCGGCGGCGACCTGAGCACCGGCGAAGCATTGCTGGTGGACGGCGGCAGCCATCTCAACGCCAGCGGCGTAAAACGCTAGGGAACCCGGTCTGGGACTGCTGGCCTACGCGGCCTTTCCGGTGCCGATCAACCGGTCTGCCGCCGTGGCGGCCGTGCCGCCAGCAGCGCCAGCCAGTGCGGACGCCAGGACAGTGCGAACGCCACGATCAGGGCCGCGCCGGCCAGGGACATGATCCACACCAGGGCCGCCATGGTCGGATGATCCACTTGCAGGCACAGGATCAGCGACAGCGCCAGCGCGACACCGCCAAACAGCCTCAACCCGCGGGCGGAAGCCACGCCACGGGCCTGCTTGCCGCAGGCCTGTTTCCAATGCACATCCAACGCCAGGGCAAACCAGCCCAGGCCAATCACGCTGAGCAGCAAGGCCGCCAGCAACAGAACATTCTCAGGCATGGGCGGCCTCCCCGGACAGCTCGCCGCTGTCCGCCGGCTGCGGACGGGCACGGCGCTGCAGACGCCGCGCGGTAAGCACCGCCACCAGCGCACTCACCAACATGAACAGATCCACCCCCGCCACCGGCCAATAACCGGCACTCAGGGTTTTCAACAGATGGTCGCCGGTGGTGATCCAGTTGAGCACCACCGCGCTCACCGCCAGCACGGCGATGGCCCAGCACTGCTCGCCCCAGGCCGGCGCCAGCCTGGCCCGGGCCACCGGCGCTGTGCGCCAGAACGCGTGCACCATCGCCAGCCCCCATATGCCCCAGAAGCAATACTGTTCCCAGGTGCCCCGGGCCGGCAGGCTCACCGGCAGCAATCGGTTGGCAATCAAAATGCCAAGCGTGGCGATCAGCATGCCGGTAACCGTGGTCACCGCCAGGGCGTCCACCACCCGCGAACCGATCTGGCCGCGTTTGGCATGCTGGCGCTTGCGTTTCTCCACGAAGAACAGGAAACCGGTGGCGATACAGGCGCAGCCGGTAAGACCGCCAAGCACGTAAAGCCAGCGCAACAACCAATGGCGGAAATGCTGCAAATGCAGACCGGTGAGGAACTCATCGATCCGTTCCACCGCCGATGGCGGCGGGTCCTCGCGCAGCACTTCACCGGTGGAGGCGTTGAAGTGAATGCCTTCCCCGGTGAGGGCAATGCGGTCGGTACCGGCGCGGTAAATGCTCACGTAACCATTGGCGTCACCAACGTGCTGCAACGCCAGAAAGCCCACATCACCGGCCATGTCCCTGGCCGCCCAGCGGCGCTGGGCCTCCGCCACCATCGCGTCCACCGAAGCGATTGGCGCGGCGACGCCGGCCCGTTCGTGGGGTAAGCCGGTTTCCTGGGACTCCATCACTTCGTGCAGATCATGCAGAGGTTCCAACTGCGTATGAGTGACCGGGAAATAGATGCCCGCGAAAATCACCAGCCCGGTGAACGCGAACATAAAATGGAATGGCAGCGCCACCACACCGGTCAGGTTGTGCAGATCGAGAATACTGCGCTGATTGCTTTTGTTCGGCCGGAAGGTGAACAGCTCGCGGAACAGCTTGCGGTGCATGATCACTCCAGTGACCAGTGCCACCAGCATGATCAGCGCCGCCAGCCCGACAATCCAGTAGCCCAGATCCTTCCAATGCAGATTGAGGCTGTAGTGCAGCGGATAGAAGAAGCGGCTGCCGATCTTCAGTTGATCGTCCGGCAGGGACTCGCCGGTGCGCGGATCGATGGTGCGGGTGCCCCACACCAGCTCGTCCGGGTTGTGGGCGTTGGGCACCTGGTAGCCGGCGAACAGTCCCAGCACCGGGTCCCGGTGCGTGGTGTAGGCCCCCCAGCGCACCGGCGTGTCGAAATGTTCCGGCATCGGCCCATCCACCCGGGAGCGCATCTGGTCGACGCTTTCCCTGGAGGGCTGCATGTCCTCGAACACCGGTTTCAGGATCTCGTCAAAGGACGGCATCGGCTGCGGCTCGAAGCGGCTCTCCGGAATCGCCCAGCGGTCGATTTCCCGATCGAACACCGACAGCGAACCGAAGAAGAACACCATCATCAGCACGAAGCCCAGGAACAGCCCGAACCAGGTGTGGACCCAGGCCATGGCGAGACGGAAATTCTGAAACATGGGGAGCTCCTCTTCCGGTCACACCAGCGCGTGTTGAATGAGAGACGCCAGCGCCGCCATCAAGGCGCCACCACCGGCCAGAACCAGCCATACCCGGCGCGAATCACGGGCGGCGAAGCTCCACAAGAAGGTCACCAGGTAGAGCATAAAGGCCAACAGGCTGAACAGATGCTCGGCGTCATGGAAAGGCATGCCGGCGGCGAAGGCGGCGGCCACGCCCAGCGCGATGAAGCCCCAGGCGAACACATAGCCGCCAAGCAGGGCGGCGGCAATGCGGGAAAGCCGTTGCGCGTGGGACACGATTGCGGTGCTCATGGTCTTCCTGTCCGGGACACCGGGGGCATCCTGTTCGCGGGTTGATGGAATGCCGCAAATGATACTCGATCGCAAACACTAATGAAATTCGCCCCAGAATGGCGGCGCCCGCATGGACACGCGGATCATTCGACAGGCCCGCCCATATATTTCAATTTTGAATATGTATTCAATTATTTATTACTTTTAAGTTTTTCAGCAAACGATACCCTGTGTGGACATCCATTCCGGCAGGAACCCATCCATGTCCCTCGAACATCTGATCATCCCCGGTTGGCATGGCTCCGGTCAGGACCATTGGCAAAGCCATTGGCAGGCCCGATTACCCACGAGCCGCCGCACCCGCGTGCGCGACTGGCAATTGCCGGACCGGGAAGACTGGATCGAAGCCCTGCACCATCTGGTCAGTACCAGTACTGCTGACCGCGTGATTCTGATCGCCCACAGTCTCGGCTGCGTCACCGTCGCGCATTGGGCCCGCCGCCATGGCCAACAATGGGCCCATCGAGTGGCCGGGGCGTTGCTGGTGGCGCCAGCGGACGTGGAACGGGATACCGCACCAGCGGCGTTGCGCGGTTTTGCCCCAGTGCCCATGGAGCCGCTGCCGTTCCGATCGATCCTGATCGGTTCCAGCAACGACCGTGCCGCCAGCGCCGCCCGGGCGGAGCACTTCGCCGAGGAATGGGGCAGTGACTTCGAGTTATTGGAAGGCGTGGGGCACATCAACGTGGCTTCCGGTCACCACCACTGGGACGAGGGCCGCCGTTATCTGCGGCGGCTGACCGCGGAGCGTCCTGCGATGCCGACGGCGCCGCGCATCACTCCTTCCGCTGTCTCCCAGGCGTATTGATGGATCGCGGTCCAGGGGCGATGAATTGGCAACTACATTCGCGGCCAAGGCCGCTTCCCACAGAAGTCTCTTAAGCGCTGTGGGAAGCGGCCTTGGCCGCGAATAGGGCATATCAGTTGTGTGGACAGGGCTGGGGCTGCCCCACGATTGTGGGGCAGCTTTTATCCCGCCAAGGATCAGGCGGCGTCACTCACCGAGGTGCGGATCAGGTGGTCGAAGGCGCTCAACGCGGCCTTGGCCCCTTCGCCCATGGCGATGACGATCTGCTTGTACGGCACCGTGGTGACGTCACCGGCGGCGTAGATGCCGGGAATGGACGTCTCGCCGCGAGCGTCGGTGATGATCTCGCCGTGGCGGGACAACTCCACCGTGCCCTTGAGCCAGTCGGTGTTGGGCACCAGACCGATCTGCACGAACACGCCAGCCAGCTCCACGCGGTGCTCTTCACCACTGTCGCGGTCCTTGTACAGCAGGCCGTTCACCTTGGCGCCGTCACCGGTGATCTCGGTGGTCTGAGCATTCACGTGCACGGTGACGTTGGCCAGGCTGTGCAGTTTCTTCTGCAGCACGGCATCGGCGCGCAACTTGGTGTCGAATTCCAGCAGCGTCACATGCTCGACGATGCCGGCCAGATCGATGGCCGCTTCCACGCCGGAGTTACCGCCGCCGATCACCGCCACGCTCTTGCCTTTGAACAGCGGGCCGTCACAGTGCGGGCAGTAGGCCACGCCGCGTCCCCGGTACTCTTTCTCTCCGGGCACGTTCACTTCGCGCCAGCGGGCGCCAGTGGCCAGAATCAGCGTCTTCGTTTTGAGGCTGGCACCGGAGGCGAAACGGACTTCATGCAAGCCGCCTTCGCTGTCCGCCGGAATCAGCTGCTCCGCGCGCTGCAGATTCATGATGTCCACGTCGTATTCACGGACATGCTGCTCCAGCGCCGTGGCCAGTTTCGGCCCCTCGGTTTCCTTCACCGAAATGAAGTTCTCGATGGCCATGGTGTCCAGCACCTGGCCGCCAAAGCGCTCGGCGGCGACACCGGTGCGGATACCTTTACGGGCGGCGTAGATGGCGCTGGCGGCACCGGCGGGTCCACCGCCCACCACCAGCACATCGAAGGCCTCCTTGGCGTTCAGTTTCTCGGCATCACGCTCGGCGGCGCCGGTATCCAGTTTGGCGAGGATTTCCTCCAGCCCCATACGGCCCTGGCCGAATTCTTCGCCGTTCAGGAACACACTGGGCACCGCCATCACCTGGCGCTGATCGACTTCGTCCTGGAACAGGGCGCCGTCGATGGCCACGTGTTTGATGTTCGGGTTCAGTACCGCCATCAGGTTCAACGCCTGGACCACGTCCGGGCAGTTCTGGCAGGACAGGGAAAAATAGGTTTCGAAGCGAAAGTCGCCTTGCAGCGCTTGCACTTGCTCGATCACCTCGTCGCTGACCTTGGGCGGATGGCCACCCACTTGCAACAGCGCCAGCACCAGCGAGGTGAATTCATGGCCCATGGGAATACCGGCGAATCGCAGGCTGATATCACCACCAACGCGGTTCAGACTGAATGAGGGCCGGCGCTCGTCATCGCCGTCTTCACGCAGGGTGATCTTGTCGGACATCGCCTCGATTTCGCGCAGCAGCTCCGACAGCTCCCGGGATTTGTCGCCATCATCCAGGGACGCGACCATTTCAAACGGTTGCGCGATGCGCTCCATGTAGGATTGCAATTGGGTTTTCAGGTTGGCGTCCAGCATGCTGGCGGTCTCCATGAACGATTAACAGGATGTCGATTAAAACCCGGGCCCGTGGGCCCGGGATTGATCCATGCCCGTGGCGGGATCAGATTTTGCCGACCAGATCCAGGGACGGAGCCAGGGTGGCTTCGCCTTCTTTCCATTTGGCCGGGCACACTTCGCCAGGATGGGCACGCACGTACTGAGCGGCTTTCACCTTGCGCAGCAGATCTTCGGCGTCACGGCCGATGCCTTCGGCGGTGATTTCAACGGCTTGAATGATGCCGTCCGGGTCAACGATGAAGGTGCCACGGTTGGCCAGGCCTTCGTTTTCGCGCAGCACTTCGAAGTTACGGCTGATCTGCATGGTCGGATCGCCGATCATGGTGTACTTGATCTTGGCGATGGTCTCGGAGCTGTCGTGCCATGCTTTGTGGGTGAAGTGGGTGTCGGTGGAGACGGAGTAGATTTCCACGCCCATTTTCTGGAACTCTTCGTAGTGATCGGCCACGTCGCCCAGCTCGGTGGGGCAAACGAAGGTGAAATCGGCCGGGTAGAAGAAGAACACTCCCCACTTGCCTTTCAGGTCGGCTTCGGTCACTTCGATGAATTTACCGTCCTTGAACGCCTGGGCTTTGAACGGCTTGATTTCGGTATTGATTACAGACATGTCTTACTCCTTTCGAAGGGTTGTCAACTTGACGGAGAGAAGCATAACGCCGGCGACGCGATATTCATAATGGATAGGCAGAATGGCCGCGATTGGTTTTTCCTATTCATATAAATAACCGCCGGCTCCCGGGTCTCCCCTGGGGCAGACGGTCTCCATGAGCGGTCGTCCGTGCTTCATCTTCATTACCATCAGTGACAATGGCAAGACGATGCCCTGAATCAAGGAAGAAGTGAGCACTGAATCCGCCATTGGACCAGGGCAGGTCCCGGGTGGCGCTGGTAAGCGTCAAATCGAGGTCTTTTAGTGCTAAACGGCCATTGCTGCCCGAGCAAGGCGGGACAGCAATGGCCGATGGAGCGCGCAGGCATTGCGCCAGCTCGCGCTCAGTTCACGCGTTACCCCGCAAACACCCTCGCGGCACGCGGCAGTGCCTTCACCGGCTCGCCAACCTGAAACGGCCAGCGACCACCACTGTGAGGCAATTCCACCTGCAACGAGGTGTCACCGTCCGGTATCCGTACGCTGACCCGTAACGCCGCGCCGACCTGGGACACACTTTCCACCCGTACGGCCACCCCTTCCCCCTGGTCACCGGCCTGCAACTGGATATCGTGGGGGCGGATATAGCCGGTCACCTGGCGCGGTTCCGATTGACCGAACTCGGGAGCGGGCACCCGCAGGCCGGCCAGTTCCGCCCAGCCGTCGGCGGCGTGGCCGGACAGCCGGTTGGCATCACCGATAAAGCCGTATACGAACGGGGACGCCGGCGCGTTATAGATTTCCTGGGGTGTGCCCACCTGCTCGACCCGCCCCTGGTTGATCACCACGATACGGTCCGCCACTTCCATCGCCTCTTCCTGATCGTGGGTGACGAAGATCGAGGTCACGTGCAGTTCATCGTGCAACCGCCGTAACCAGCCCCGCAGGTCCTTGCGCACGCGCGCATCCAGGGCCCCGAACGGCTCGTCAAGTAACAGCACCTGTGGCTCCACCGCCAGCGCCCGGGCCAGAGCGATGCGCTGGCGTTGCCCGCCGGATAACTGATCCGGGTAACGGTCCGCCAGCCAGTCCAGTTGCACCAGTTCCAGCAACCGATGCACGCGTTCGGCGATCTCCCCCCGAGAAGGCCTTTGCCGGCGCGGGCGCACGGTCAGGCCGAAGGCGACGTTGTCGAACACGGTCATATGACGGAACAGCGCATAATGCTGAAATACGAAGCCGACGCCCCGTTCGCGCACATGGGTGAAAGTGGCGTCCTCACCGGAAAACAGCACCGCGCCGCTGTCCGGGTATTCAAGCCCGGCGATGATCCGCAGCAGGGTGGTCTTGCCGCACCCGGACGGCCCCAGCAGCGCCACCAGCTCGCCGCTGTTGAAAGTCAGCGAGACATCGTCCAGCGCCTTGAAGTGACCAAAGGTTTTCCGCAAATCACGGACCTGAATGCTCATGAGACCTCCTGACGGGCGGCGGCGCGCGCGGCACGCTCGCGGTCCCGTTGATGCTTGAATTCAAGGAAGGATTTCGCCACCAGAGTGATCACCGCCAGCAACGCCAACAGCGACGCCACGGCGAACGCAGCGGCGAACTGGTACTCGTTGTAGAGAATCTCCACATGCAAGGGCAGCGTATTGGTCTTGCCGCGGATATGCCCCGACACCACGCTGACCGCACCGAATTCGCCCATGGCGCGGGCATTACACAGAATGATGCCGTACAGCAGCCCCCACTTGATCGACGGCAGGGTGACGCGGCGGAACGTTTGCCAACCGCTGGCCCCAAGCGTCAACGCCGCTTCCTCCTGACTGACGCCCTGCTCCTGCATCAACGGGATCAGCTCCCGGGCCACGAACGGAAAGGTCACGAACACCGTGGCCAGCACGATGCCCGGCACCGCGTAAATGATCGACAGGTTGTGTTCTTCCAGCCAGGGGCCGAGCCAGCCCCGCGAGCCGAACACCAGCACGTAAATCAAACCGGCGATCACCGGCGACACCGCGAACGGCAGGTCGACCAGGGTGATCAGCACCTGCTTGCCGCGAAACTGGAACTTGGTCAGGCTCCAGGCGGCGGCGAGGCCGAACACCACGTTCAAAGGTACCGCCAGACCGGCGGCGATCAACGTCAGCTTCACCGCGTGCCAGGCGTCCGGCTCGGTCAACGCCGCCAGATAAGCCCGCCAGCCTTTGGAGAACGCCTCCTGGAACACCAGAACCAGAGGCACCACCAGAAACACACCAAGAAACGCCAGCGCCAGGGCGGTCAGCAAGATTCGCAACCAGGCGGCCTCGGTCACCGCCCGACGGGTGACCGCCGCGTTGGCCGGCGTGGACAGGGAAGACACCGCACCACTCATTTCAACCTCCCCCCTGCCGGCGCAGATTCCAGTACTGCAATGCGTTGATGGCGAGCAGCAGAATGAACGAGAACACCAGCATCGTCACACCCAGCGCCGAAGCACCGGCATAATCGTACTGCTCCAGTTTGCTGTAGATCAGCAGCGGGGTGATTTCGGTGCGGTACGGCATGTTGCCGCTGATGAACACCACCGAGCCGTACTCCCCCACGGCCCGGGCGAAGGACAGCGCGAACCCGGTGAGCAAGGCCGGCACCAGCGCCGGCAGCAGGACCCGCCGGAACGTCTGCCAACGGTTGGCACCGAGGCTGGCGGCGGCTTCTTCCAGCTCCCGCTCCAGCCCTTCGAGCACCGGCTGCACCGTGCGCACCACGAACGGCAGACCGATGAAGGTCAGCGCCACGACAATGCCGGCGGGGGCATAGGCCACTTTGAATCCCCACCAGCCTTCCAGGTACTGGCCGAACCAGCCGTTGCGGCCATACAGCGCGGTCAGGGCGATGCCGGCCACCGCCGTGGGCAAGGCAAACGGCAAGTCCACCAGGGCGTCGGCGATGCGTTTGCCTGGAAAGGTGTAACGCACCAGCACCCAGGCCACCAGCAGACCGAACACCAGGTTGATCAGCGCCGCCACCAGGGAAGCGCCAAAACTCAGTTTGTAACTCGCCACCGCCTGCGGATGACTGACCACCGCCCAGAACGTTTCCGCGCCCAGGGAGATCCCGCTGGCGGCCAGCGCCGCCAGCGGGATGAACACGATCAGACTGGTGTAGAGCGTGGCGTATCCCAAGGACAACCCGAAGCCGGGTATGACTCGGTTTCGTGACATGAGGTTATCCGCTCACCGGGGTTGGTAAATGTGATCGAATACGCCACCGTCGTTGAAGTGCGCCTCTTGCGCCTTCTGCCAGCCGCCAAAGGCGCTGTCCACGGTGATCAGATTCACTTCAGGGAAGGCGTCGGCGTACTCACGAGCCACTTCCGGATCGCTGGGGCGGTAGTAGTGTTCCGCCGCCAGCTTCTGGCCAACCGGGGTATAGAGGTACTCCAAATAGGCTTTGGCCACGTCGGTGGTGCCATGCTTTTCGGCGTTCTTGTCGACCACCGTCACCGGCGGTTCGGCCAGAATGGACACCGAAGGCACCACGATCTCGAACTCACCCTTGCCCAGTTCGTTGATCGCCAACAGTGCTTCGTTTTCCCAGGCCAGCAGCACATCGCCAATCCCCCGCTGCACGAAGGTGGTGGTGGAGCCACGGGCGCCGGAGTCCAGCACCGGGACCTGCTGGTAGAGTTTAGTGACGAAGTCCCTGGCGGCGTCCTCGGAACCGTACTTCTCCTTGGCGTAGGCCCAACCGGCCAGGTAATTCCAGCGTGCGCCGCCGGAGGTCTTCGGATTCGGCGTGATCACCTCGACCCCTGGCTTCACCAGGTCGTCCCAATCCTTGAGGTCCTTCGGGTTGCCCTTGCGTACCAGAAACACAATGGTGGACGTATAAGGCGAGCTGTTATTGGGCAACCGTTTCTGCCAGTCGGCGGGAATCCTGCCGGTCTTCTCGGCGATGGCGTCAATGTCGTAGGCCAGCGCCAGGGTCACCACGTCCGCTTCCAGGCCATCGATGACCGCGCGGGTCTGTTTGCCAGCGCCACCGTGGGACTGGCGCACCACCAGCGTTTCGCCGGTTTCTTCCTTCCAGTGATTGATAAACTCTTTATTGAACGCTTCGTACAACTCCCGGGTGGGGTCGTAGGACACGTTGAGAATTTCCCGGTCCGCCAGGGCCGGAGAGGACAGAGCCAGGCCGAGCGCGGCCGCGGCAAAAAAGCGAGTCAACTTCACGATGCAGTCTCCACAAAAATCGGGTGTCACGAATGCGTTGGAGACCTCCGGTGGTCCGGTCGGCCGCAAGCCGGATTGCGTTGTTTCAACCGCTCAACGCGGCTTGTCGAAACGGTATTTTTCCTTGCGTTCCACCTGCACTACCCGGCCCTCGTGGACAATGATTTCCACGGCGCCAAAGCGCAGATCCTTGATCAGCGACGTCACCAGTGTGGCCAGATCCACCTCTTCCGACGCCGGGTTGCGATGCGTGTCAGGCCGAGCCATGTCGCGTACTCCTCGGTTCCGTTCGTTAATGAATGTCAGAATTTAAAGGCCAGACCGGTGCCAACGGCACGGTCCTCGGTGCCGGCCTCATCCCGCTCCAGATTCGACAGATACAGATAAGCCACGGTATTGCGTCCCAGGCTGTAGTCGGCACCGAGAGCCCAGAGCGTCAGCTTTTCGTCGGTCTCTTCACCACGGTTTTCACCACCCTGGGCTTTCAGCGTAAGCCGCTCATCCACATGCCAGGCGGCGCTGATCAGGTAGCCACGATCTTCCAGGTCACTGCCCGGCGCGGTGTCTTTGGCCTGCTGATAAAGCGCGCCCAGCTCCAGGGCCCGCCAGCGATAGGTGGTCACCGCCCGCAGAATGTCCGCCCGGTTGAACCCGTCCACCGCCCGCCGCGCCGCCTGATCTTTTTCGTAGGCAAGAGCGGCATAGAACCCTTTACGTTCCCAGGCCAGGGCCAGGGACACCACATCGGCGAGATCATCGTCCAGCTCGCCATCGTCATCGGTGTCCTCCTGTTCCCCCGGGGAGAACGCGCCGTGCACCGACAAGCCTCCCAGCAGCGTCGGGCTCAGATACTGGATGCTGTTCTTGTTACGGGTCTGCCCGCCAAGGAAATGGTCAATGTCACCGTACAGGTCATTGAACTGATCGACCTTGCCCTCGATGCTTTTCAGCGGGCTGTCGATGTTGCCGGCACGCAGAGTGCCGAAAGCCCCGGCCAGGCCGGCGTAAATGTTACGTTTGCTGAAGGTGTCGTCATCGTCGCCGTCCACGTCGATGCCGTACTCCGCCAGGTAGAGGGCTTTAAGGCCGCCCACCTCAAGATCAAAATCCCCTTTGATCCCCAGGCGCGAGGCGTTGGAATTCAGTTCCCACTGGTCGTTGTCGCCAGCGCTGGCCAGGCTGGCGCCTTCGAAATCCACGTTCTCCAGCGAAACATTGATCTTGCCGTACAAAGCCGGGCCGTTGGCTCCCGCGACCAAAGGCAGTGCCCCCAACAGGCCGATCCCCAGTGCGTTCCCGAGTTTCATTCGGTGTTCTCCAAAACAGCGTTGCGCAGAAGTGAAAAGCAACGCCTCCCGAGGTCGGGTGGGCATCCTTTGTCGATGATGGGGACGATGCTAACGACAAACCGAAAAGATCAAAAAGTAATATATTTCTATTTATTTATTCTTTTTAAACATAAAAGATTTCCCCTTATCCTGGCGATTCCATTGACGTTTCATGGATCGATCCGCCATGCCCTTGAACGACCTCGTCGATTATTTCAATCGTGAACAACGCCGCCAATACGGTGATGCCATTGCCCCTAGAGACACTCTGCGCATGCAGGGTGATGCGGTGGTGGCCGACTACGCCGGCCTGGTTCTGAGCAGCCGCTTCCAGCCGATCCTGCCTCTCTGCCAGGAAGGGGTTTACGGTCATGAGGCGTTGCTGTCGGTACACGGCAAGGGCGGTCCGTTATCACCGCAGGCGCTGTTCATGATTCCCACCAGCGCCGACGAGATTGTCTATCTGGACCGCCTGTGCCGCACGGTGCACGCGTTGAACTTTCTGCTGCAGCCGGACACGGGCGGCCTGCTCTCGTTGAATATCCACCCGCGCCACCTGGCCAGCGTACGGCAGGATCACGGCCTCGCCTTCGAACAGATTCTGCGCCAGTGCGGGCTGACGCCGGAACAGGTGATCCTGGAGATCCGTCACGATCCCACCGGTACCGGAGACCCGCGCCAGGCAGTGGAGAGCTATCGCCGCCACGGCTATCGCATCGCCCTGGATAACGTGACCTCGGCACCGACCGCCACGCTTTGGGACGCATTGGCCCCGAACATGGTGAAACTGGCCCCCGAACTGGAGGCGTCACGGCGTGACATCGTGCTTGATGCCGCCGCACGATTCGGCACGCCGTTCACCCTGCAACTGGGCCTGGCCACTGACCTCGCCCTGCGGCACGGGCTCAGCCACGTGCAGGCGCGCGCGCTGGCACCGCCAGCGGAAGGCCTAACCGGCCCCACCTGGCGGCGGGGCGCCTTCCCTTGAAGGCGCCTCCACCCACCGGCGACACTGGAAAGGGCGGTTGTCATCACCTCTTCCCGCACCGGTAAAGAAAGCGACAACTCCCCTGCCTATGCTGACGCTCCCTCTCCTTATCACTGGGAGCATTGACGATGTCCGCCCGCGATAGCGCCCCCTTCCATGGACTGTTGGTGCCCGGACTGCATGGCAGCGATCCGGATCATTGGCAGCAGCGCTGGCAAACCCATTTACCCTGGCTGCACAGCCTGACCCTGCCGGACTGGCAAAACACCGAGCTGGCCTTCTGGCTGGATCGCCTCGACCTGGCCGCCGACGCTTTACCGTCCCCCTTCGTGCTTATTGCCCATGGCTTCGGCTGTGTGGCCGCGGCTCACTGGAGCGTAACCCGGCCACGGCGGGTATCCGGATTGTTGTTGGTGGCTCCGGCCCTGCCGGAGACTTCGCCGCGACGCCTGCCCGCCCCCCTGACCGTCCCGGCCCGTCTGGTGGCCAGCACCAGCGACCCCTGGATGAGCCTGGATGAAGCCCGCCGCCTGGCCCGGGATTGGGGCTGCGCGTTTCGCAATGGCGGCGATCTGGGTCACATCAACAGTGCCTCCGGTATCGGCGAGTGGCGGCGCGGCTTCGAGGATCTGCGCTGGCTGCTCAGCCAGCGCGTTTCGCGAGGTACCGCCTTGACCGGATAGCGCCTATCAACCTGCGGCCTCTTCTGCCGATAGTTCTCTTGGAGACAACAATAAAGAGGCTCAGATATGAAGCAGTGGACCATGACCCGACAACTGTGGGGCATGCTCGGGTTACTATGGCTGGCGATGCTGCTCCTGGCGGGCTGGACCGCCTGGGAAAACCGCCAGACCATTCTGACCGAGCGCAAGACCGGGCTGTCCCAGTACGTGGATTCAGCCCTCAATGCCATTGACGGACAGGCCCGGCTGGCCGCTTCCGGCGCCATCAGCGAAACCGAGGCCCGGCAGCGCGCCGAGGAACTGATTCGCGATATGACCTATGACGAAGGGCGTGGTTATCTGTACGCCTTCGATGAGAATCACCGGATGTTGACCCACCCCAGTCTCGCCAAGGGTACCAACATGTGGGACTACCAGAACGAGGAAGGGCGCTATCTGTTCCGGGAGTTCATGGAGGCGGTGAAAAACGGAGACGGGTTCGTCGATTACCTGTGGGTGCATCCCGGCCAGGAAGGCCTGGCGAAAAAGTCGTCCCTGCATGTGCATTACCCGCGCTGGGACTGGTACCTGGGCGCCGGCGTCTACATCAACGACATCAACGACGCTTTCTACGCCAGCCTCACTCAATCGCTGCTGTTCCTGTTGGCCCTGGGGATTCCGCTGACACTGCTGATGGGCGCGATCATTCGCGGCGTGCTGCGCCGGCTTGGTGGCGAACCCGGTTACGCCGCCGAAGCGGTGCGCTATATCAGCGAAGGGGACCTGAGCCAACCCACGCGGTTGAAAGACGGTGACACCGGCAGCCTGCTGTTCGACATCGAACGGATGCGTCAGTCCCTTGGCGCCACCGTGGGCGACATTCACCGCAGCGCCGACATCGTCAATACCGCCGTGGAAGACATCAAGGCCGGCAACGATGAGTTGGCCACTCGCACCGAACAGCAAGCCGCCTCACTCACCGAAACCGCCGCCAGCATGGAACAGCTCACCACCACCGTGCAGCAGAACGCGGACCACGCCGAACAGGCGCGGCAACTGGCCAACAGTACCGCCGGCGATGCCCGCCGCGGCAGCGAGGCCATGGATACCGTGATCCAGACTATGGGCAGCATCCACGACAGTGCCGAGCAGATGAGCACCATCGTCGATGCCATCGACGAGATCGCGTTCCAGACCAATATTCTTGCTCTCAACGCTTCCGTGGAAGCGGCCCGCGCCGGCGAGCAGGGCCGCGGGTTCGCGGTGGTGGCGGAAGAAGTGCGCAATCTGGCCAGCCGCAGTGCCGAGGCCGCCGGCGAGATCAAGACCTTGATCGAAAGCGCCGGCGCCCTGGTCGCCACCGGCAGCCAGCAGGTGCGCGGCACCGGCGAGATCATCACCGGCATGGTGGCGGACATTGGCCGTCTCAGCACCCTGGTGAGCGAAATCTCCACCGCCTCCAATGAGCAAAGCCAGGGCATCGGCCAGGCCAACGAAGCCATCACGCAAATGGACATGATGACCCAGCAAAACGCCCGGCTGGTGCAGGAAAGCTTCTCCGCCGCCCAGCGCCTGGCGGACCAGAGCCAGCAACTGCGCCTGTATGTGGCCCGCTTTCAGGTCAAGACCCCGCCACGGACCGGGACAGCGGACGATCACGACCTGCTCCAGAGCGAAAAAGCGGTTCCTGCGCCGGCTTGAATAAGGCTTGACCCGGGGGTGACCCCGGGGTTGTATAAGCACACCATGATTCCCGTTTCCGCCGCCTTCCGGCCCGTGGCAACGCTGCTCGCCGGATTATTGATGGCCTGGGTTCTGCTGAGCCCGGCCCCCGCCATGGCTTCCCACCATGGCGGCGATCACCCCTGCGCCAGCGGCGAGATGCGGGAGCATCATCCCTGCCCTCACCACGCCGGCGACGCGGAAGGCTGCACTTGCCTGCAGGCCTGTCAGGGCGGTGCCTTGACCACCGAGGCCAGTTCGGTCCGAGCACCTCAACGACCCGCCTCGGATCGCCTCGCCTCCCCCGGCCAGCGGTTCGCCGGTTTCCCCACGCCACCGTGGCGCCCGCCGTCCATCTAGACTGTTTTCCCATCGAAACACACGCCCCCGCATACGGGTGGCGTCTTTAGTTTTCTATTGAGGAGAACGTCTTATGACGACGTCTTTTTCCCTGCCCCGCCGTCGCTTCGTGCAGGGGCTGGCCCTGGGCGGCACCGCTCTGGGCCTGGGGCTAACCCCGACACAATTGTTCGCCCGCCAGGGCCAGACCGGCGCGCCGGAGCTGCGTGGCAACCAATTCCAACTGAACATCGGCGCCGCCGATGTGAATCTGACCGGCCGCAACCGGCCCGCCACCCTGGTCAACGGCAGCCTGCCGGCGCCGACCCTGCGCTGGCGCGAAGGCGAGACGGTGACATTGAGAGTAACCAACCATCTGCCGGAAACCACTTCGATCCACTGGCACGGCCTGCTGCTGCCGTTCCAGATGGACGGCGTGCCGGGGTTGTCCTTCGACGGCATCGCCCCCGGCGAGACCTTCACCTATCAGTTTCCGCTGCGGCAGAGCGGAACCTACTGGTATCACAGCCATTCCGGTTTTCAGGAGCAGACCGGCCTGTACGGCGGCCTGATTATTGATCCGGCGGAACCGGACCCGCATACGGTGGATCGCGATTACGCGGTGGTGCTTTCCGACTGGAGTGACCAGGACCCCAAGCGCATCTATGCCACGCTGAAAAAACTCAGCCACTACTACAATTTCAGCGAACGGACGCTGTTCGACACGCTGAGGGATTTCCGTGAGAAAGGCGTGGTGCGGACGCTCAAGGATCGCCACATGTGGAACCGGATGCGCATGAGCGAGACCGATCTGGCGGATGTGACCGGTTACACCTACAGCTTCCTGGTCAACGGCCATACCCCGGCCGCCAACTGGCAGGCCCGCTTCGAGCCCGGCGAGCGCATCAAGCTGCGCTTCATCAACGCCAGCGCCATGACCATCTTCGACTTGCGCATCCCCGGTCTGGACATGACCGTGGTGGCCATGGACGGCCAACCGGTGAAACCGGTGCGCTTCCACGAGTGCCGCCTGGGCGTGGCGGAAACCCTGGACGTAATCGTCGAGCCGAAGGATCACCGCGCCTATACCCTGTTCGCGCAAACCATCGACCGGTCCGGCTACGCCCGCGGCACCCTGACGCCGGATCCCTCTCTCAGTGCCGAAGTGCCGGAGCTGGACCCGGTGCCGCTGCTCGGGCACCGGGAAATGGGCATGGGCGCCATGGATCACGGAGTCATGGGACACGACAGTGGCGCCATGAAGACCATGGACCACTCTCGCATGAATCATGGCGGCATGGACCATGGGGATATGAACCATGGCGATATGTCCGGCGGCATGGATCATGGAAGCATGAACCATCAAGGGATGAGCCACGGCACGCAGAGCGGGATGGACCACTCGGCCATGGGGCACGCCAACCACGACACCAACGCCGCCGTGCCCTTCGCGGTCTCGGCGGACAACCCGGATCTGCCGGCCCGACAAAGCGCCACGGAACACGCAGACAGCGAATACGGTCCTGGCGTGGACATGCGTGCCATGTCTCCGGCGCCGATGCTCGACGATCCCGGCATCGGCCTGCGCGACCGGGACTGGAAAGTACTCACCTACGCCGACCTGGAATACGCCCACGGTTTGCCCGACAGCACGCGGCCGGAGCGGGAAATCGTGTTGCACCTCACCGGCAACATGGAACGCTACATGTGGAGTTTCAACGGCATCCCGTTCGCCGATGCCGAGCCGCTCGAGCTGTATCACAACGAGCGGGTGCGGCTGACCCTGGTGAACGACACCATGATGCACCACCCGATCCACCTGCACGGTCTGTGGAGCGATCTGGAACTGGGAGACGGGCGCCTGCTGCGCAAACACACCCTGTTGGTGAAACCCGGAGAAAAACTCAGCTATCTGGTGCGCGCCGATGCCCTGGGACGCTGGGCCTACCATTGCCACCTGCTCTATCACATGGAGGCGGGCATGTTCCGGGAGGTTCGAGTAGTACCGCCACCGCAATCGCGGCACCAGCACCAGGAGGGCCACTCATGAAATCACTGACAATCACCAACGGCGCCCTCTCCGCCCTGCTCGCCCTCTTCGCCCTGTTTACCACCACCTCCGCCCAGGCCATGGAGGGCGTGCCCGCCCGCTTCGGTCAAATCCTGGTGGACCAGTTGGAAGCCCGCGACGCCGACGACGGCACGGTGGCGGCCTGGTCCGCCAACGCCTGGTACGGCGGTGACATCAACAAGCTGTATTTCGCCACCGAGGGCGAGCGGCTCATGGACCGGGGCGGCGAAACCGAGAGTCTGGAAACCCGGCTGGCCTGGAGCCGTGCCTTCGCGCCTTACTGGGACTGGCAACTGGGTGTACGCCGGGACTGGCAACCGGACGATCCCAACCAGGACTGGGTCAGTGTCGGGGTGATGGGTGTTGCTCCCTACTTCTTCGAGACCGAGGCCAACCTGTTCCTGGGCGAATCCGGCCACAGCGAACTGCGTCTGGAAGCGGAATACGAGTTGCTGTTCACGCAGCGGCTGATCCTGACTCCGGAAGTGGAAGCCAGCCTGTACGGCAAGGAGGATCGGGACCTCGGTATCGGCCAGGGGCTCGCCACGGTGGAAGCGGGATTGCGGTTGCGCTATGAAATCCGCCGCGAGTTCGCCCCTTACATTGGCGTACATTGGGAGAAGAAATTCGGCGACACCGCCGACTTCGCCCGTGACCACGGCGAGGACACCAGTGATACCATGCTGGTGGCCGGTATCCGGGTCTGGTACTAATTCAGGTCTGGCACCAGGAGGCGCCATGAAAACGGTTCTTTATACACTCCTAGCGGCCATTGCCATCGTTTCCTTCACGGTGGCCCTGATGGTCTTCGGCGGGTTCTATAACTTCGCCGCGGACCAACCCCATTGGTCGCTCACGGAAAAGGTGATTTCAGTCGCCCGCCATCAAGCGGTGGAACGGCGCGGCGCCGACATCACCGTTCCGGACGACCTGTCGTCCCGCGAACGCCTGCTTCGAGCGGCACCTTCCTATGACGAGATGTGCAGTGGCTGCCATCTGGCTCCCGGAACCGGGGGCACCGCCTTGAGGGATGGGCTCTATCCCGTGCCACCGGATTTCACCCGGCACGGCATTCACGATCCCGGTGGTGCGTTCTGGGTGATCAAACATGGCCTAAAAATGAGCGGCATGCCGGCCTGGGGACAAAGTCATGACGACGAGGCCCTGTGGGACCAGGTCGCTTTGCTCAGCGTCTTGCCGGAACTGAGCCAGGAGGAATGGCGGACGTTGCTGCAACAAGCGGAGGAGACCGGTCACACCCATCACCATTAAGAAGGGAAGTGGCCCCGCATGGGGCCACCATTTCCTATACCTCGAATTCCTGGCTTTCCAATTCACGCAGGTGGGCATTGTTGTCCACCTCGATGCCCAGATCACCGAGACGACCATCACCGATGCCGTAAATCCAGCCGTGGATGGTCAGGGGCTGCTCGCGGCGCCAGGCTTCCTGCACCACCGTGGTATTGGAAACGTTGATCACCTGACGGGCCACGTTCAGCTCGCACATGCGGTCAAGGCGGGCGGTGGGGTCCAGGTCCGCCAGCTGTTTGCGGTGGCGCAGATACAGCTCCCGCACTTGGCGGATCCAGTTGTCGATCAACCCGTGAGGCTGGTCTTCCATGGCGGCACGCACGCCACCACAACCGTAATGGCCCACCACCATCACATGCTTGACCTTGAGTACTTCCACGGCGAATTGCAGCACCGAGAGCAGATTGAAATCGGTGTGATGCACCAGATTGGCCACATTGCGGTGCACGAACAATTCGCCAGGCATCAGACCGACGATTTCATTGGCGGGGACGCGGGAATCGGCACAGCCGATCCACAGGAATTCCGGGTTTTGCTGGCCCACCAGGGTACGGAAGAAACCGGGGTGTTCTTCCTCCACCTGATGGCGCCACTGTTCGTTGTTGGTGAAAAGCTGCGGCAGGGTTTTCATGGTCGGGCATTCTCCATATCCGACCCCCATGATGCCGGAACAGCTCCGTAAAGAAACGGCGAAAACCCTTTCAAAGTGTATCGGACCCGTCCGGTCCCGGGGGCAAGGCACCAATGGCACAGGCCGGTGACACGGCAAGCGGAGCCGATTATAACGTCCGGGGCGCTGGCACGCAGCCAGCCGGCGATTGGTCACGGCCGTCGCTGCCCTGTTACCATGCCGGTATGCGGGCGCGGGAACGGTTCCCGCCCAAAATTCATCAACCCGAAAAGGGCACCCATGCAAATTGCAGACAACAAGGTGGTGGCGTTCCACTACACCCTGACCAACAACGCCGGTCAGACCATCGACTCCTCCCACCAACGGCAGGAGCCGCTGACCTATCTGCACGGTCACGGCAACATCATCCCCGGTCTGGAAAAGGCGTTGGTGGGCAAGGAAGTGGGCGACAAGCTGGACGTGACCGTGGCGCCGGAAGAAGGCTACGGCGAGCGTCACGACGGCCTGATTCAGCAGGTTCCGGCCTCCGCCTTCGAAGGCGCCGGCGATGAGCTGCAACCGGGCATGCAATTCCAGGCACAAACGGAAGCCGGCCCGCGCATCTTCACCATCACCGAGGTGAATGGCGATCAGGTCACCATCGACGGCAACCATCCGCTGGCCGGGGAAACCCTGAACTTCGCCGTGGAAATCACCGATATCCGCGAATCCAGCGAAGAAGAGCAACAGCACGGCCACGTGCACGGGCCGGACGGCCACGACCACTAAGTCGCCTATTGCTCGTTTTTGGCGTGCCCGCGACACGCGGGCACGCCTGCGCGCTTTATCTAAAGACTGAAGAAGCCCTCCGCTTTCCTCTTACCCTCTCGATACTCATCCCTGAGCAACCGCTTCAGCAGCTTGCCGTTGGGTTCACGCGGCAGCGCGTCACGGAATTCCAGCGTGCGCGGACACTTGATTGACGACAGTTTCTCACGGCAGAAACTCAGCAGCTCCGCGGCCAGTTCCGCGGTGCCAGGCCTGTCCTCCCGGGACTGCACGATGGCGTGCACGGATTCCCCCATCTCCTCATTGGGGATACCGATCACCGCCACATCGAATACGGCGCGATGTCCCATCAGGGTGTTTTCCACCTCCTGCGGGTAGATGTTGACGCCGCCGGAAATGATCATGTTGCTCTTGCGGTCGGTGAGATACAGATAGCCGTCCTCATCCAACCAGCCGATATCACCGACACAGGCCCAGCCCCTGTCATTGTGCGCCTCGGCGGTCTTGGACGGATCCTTGTGGTATTCGAACGGATGGCCGCCGGAGAAGTAGATGGCACCTTCCTGGCCAACGGGCAGTTCCTCGCCGGTTTCCTCGTCGACGATATGCAGGGTACCGTAGATCGCCTTGCCCACGGTGCCGGTGTGTCTCTTCCAGTCCTCGCTGTTGGTCATGGTCAGACCGGCGCCCTCGGTGCTGCCGTAGTACTCATAAATCACCGGGCCCCACCAGTCGATCATCGCCTGCTTGGTGGTCACCGGACAGGGCGCCGCCGCGTGCACCGCCATTTTCAGGCTGGAAACGTCATAGCGGTTACGCACCTCCTCGGGCAGGTGCAGCATGCGGTGGAACATGGTCGGCACCCACTGACTATGGGTGACCTTGTACTTCTGGATGTTCTCCAGCGCCCGCTCAGGATCGAATTTCTCCATGATCACCGCGGTGCCGCCGAGCACCAGCACGCCACGGGTCCATTTCAGCGGCGCGGCATGGTAATACGGCGCCGGCGACAGGTAGACCATGTCACCATTGCCACCGAACGCCAGCTCGATCAGTCCCGCAAGGGTTTCGGTGCTGCCCACCGGCAAGCCGCTGATTTCCGGTTTCACGCCCTTGGGACGGCCGGTGGTGCCGGAAGAATAGAGCATGTCGCTGCCTTCCCGGGCGCCGGGCAGCGCCTCCGGAGATTGCGTTTCCATGGCCTGTTCCAGGGACTCACATCCCGGTAACGGCTCATCCAGCATGAAGATCTTCGGCGCCAATGGCAGCTCACCAATGGCTTCAACCAGTTCCGGGGTGGCGGTTTGCGCACTGAGGATCACCACCCGGGCCTCGCAATCCTCAAGGATATAGAGCACTTCTTCCGGTTTCAGCCGGGTGCTGACGAAGGTGTAATACAGACCGGCATAATGGCCGCCCCACTGGACAGCCGGACACTCCAGGCGGTTTTCCAGCAAACAGGCGATGTGATCGCCGTAATCCAGCCCCTCGTTCTGCAGCACCCGGGCCAGGCGGTTGGCGAAGGCGTCCAGCTCCGCATAACTCATACTGCGACCGGTATCCGCCAGAATCACGGCGGGATGATCGGGTTTCACCCGCGCGTGCAGACCCGGATGGCGCAGACTGGCTTCCGTGTTCATGAACCTCTCCTAGTGTTGTTGTTTTTTGGATGTCGCCCGGCAGGCGTCAACCCTTGATGTTGCCTGGGAGAAGACGGCGGGTATTCGTCAGAACCGACTATTTTGTCATGGCCAAACCGATCATTACCGGACTATACCGAAGCCAACGCTGGCCGCGACGGCTCGTCCAGATCCGGTAACCAGGGCCCTTCCATGAAGGCCCGCAACGGCCGGCTCCAGGTATTCTCCTCGGCGGTGGCGATGGCGGTGGTCACCGCCGACAACGCTTCCGGCAGGGCCACCGAGTGCAACGGATAGCGATGGCGGTACTGGCGCACCGTGGATTCCGGCAATACCGCCAGCCCCATACCCGAGCTGACACAGCCCAGAATGGCGTCCAGGCTGCCCAATTCATGGATCGGCGCAGGGGGCGCGCCCTGCTCCGCCAGCAGCACCGACACCGTCTGCCGGTAACCACAGCCCTGGCGGAAGGACAAAAAGGAAGTGCGAGACAACTCCGCCGCGCCCGGCACGCCATCGAGCGGCCGCCCACTCACCAGTACCAACCGTTCACGGAACACCGGCCTCATGATCAGACCGTCGCCGACGTTACCGGCAATTACGAACGCGGCGTCCAGGCGCCCCTCGCGAAGTTCGTCCAGCAAGCAGGCGGAAGGACTGGTGCGCAAATTCAAGGAGACCGCCGGCCAGCGCCGGCTGAAGGCGGGCAGCACTTTCGGCAAATGCACGGCGGCGGTGGTTTCCATGCTGCCCAGGCGCAATTCTCCGGTGGGTTCGCCACCTCCCTTGAAGTGATTCAGCGCCTCACTGTGCAAATCGCCGATTCGGCGAGCGTATCCCAGCAGCTGGTGCCCCGCGGAAGTGAGCGCCACCGGATTGCGGCGCTCCAACACGCGCACTCCCAACTCGCTTTCCAGCTTCTTGATGTGGGCGGTGACATTGGACTGCACCGTGTGCAGGCGCTCGGCGGCGGCACTGAAACTGCCGCTCTCCACCACGGCCTGAAAGATTTCCAAGGATCGGATCAGCATGCCTTAAATCTCTTTTCGCAATGACTGAAGAGAGTAACATCTCCATTAGAGATAATGCCAAGAACCCAGCCCCTTTCGCGGACGGTTTACCGGGACCGCCTCTCCGAACGAAACATGTGACATATTTCACATTTTTATCTGGTCGCCTATATTGTTTAAAACACGCCCTTTTCATAAGAGAAGAATCTCCGATCAGGGCCAAACGTATCGTCGACCTCCGCGCTTCCAGCTCAACTGAAGCCGGCACCACGGAGAATTGTTCATTGACCAACGAGCTACTTGGTTTTGTTGGGGAAATCTACGAAGCCTCCTACAATCCGGGGCACTGGGACGCAGTGGCTACTGGCCTGTGCCAACTGCTCAATGCCCGCTCCGGAGCCATCTTTCTGGAAGATCATGAGGGCCGAACCCGCGGCATGATCGGTGCCCACGGCCTGCCCAAACCGGTACGAGCGGCCTATCGCTTCGGCATATCCCGATACGACTACACGTTTCAACTGCAACGCCGCGCGCCGCTGGGCAAAGCCCGCCAGCTTATCCGGGCGGAAGATGTACGCACCGAGCATCCCTTCTATTACCGGCTGGTGCTCAAACCCAATGACATCGGTTTTCTGGCTGCCATGAATGTCTACAACGACGATGAATGGCATGTGGGGATCGGCCTGCACCGCTCATTTCAGGCCGCGCCGTTCTCCGACGATGACTGCCTGACCTTGCAGCAACTCTATCCCCATTTCAAAAGAGCACTGCGCATTCACAAGGAATTCCACCGCCTGCGCTGTCGGCAGCAGACTCTCGAGTCCGCTTTGGGGCGTTTCATGACCGGATTGATCATCCTCGGGCCGGATGGTCTTGTGAACTACCGCAATCCGGTCGCCGAAGCCCTGCTCTCGCAGCACAAGGCATTGACCATCAATAGCAATGGTCAGATACATGCCCACTATCCGCAGGAAAACCAGCACTTTCAGGCCTTGCTGGCCCAACTGGTCACGACCGACCGACGGGACGTCACCACTCGTAATCAGGCTATTGGTCTCCATCATCCTGACCGGGAACACGCCCTCAACCTGATGCTCGCGCCACTGGAAAACTCCCCGGACCATGAGGACCAGTCCGCCGGCGGCGTGGCATTGTACCTGTGCGACCCGGATTCCACCTTCAATCTGCCGGCCGAGGCGTTGCGCTCTCTGTATGACATGACGCCCACCGAAGCCAGTGTCGCCATGGGGTTGGTCAACGGCCTGTCCACCATGCAGATCAGTGAGCAGCATGGAGTCAGTGTGGAGACCATTCGCAGCCAACTGAAAAGCATTTACCTGAAAATGGGTGTTAATAAGCAGCAGGATGTGATCCGCACTCTGTTGTCCGGGGTCGTGCAGATCAGCTAGCCAGGAGTTAAAACAGTGAAAACGCAAGACCTGACGATGGTTCCCCGGTCGGACCAGGACGCCAGCCTGCCTTTTCCATCACTGGATGGGAACACACTTCAGGCGTACAACAAATTGGTAAGCACCCTGTACCGATGCCTGCACGACAATACCGGCTTTCAGTCTTTCTTCGATGCCTTTCAACAACACTTCAAGGCTTTACAGGGAGGGGTTCTCGGGGTTACCTCCAATCCGCAGCGCATGGTGTACGGCTGGACCTTCGGCTACCCGGAAGGGTTCGAGGAGTGGTATATCAACAGCGACTTGCCGGAAAAAGACGAAGCCCTGACCCGCTATGCGCAGCTCCCCCCGCGACAGTTCGATTCTTTTCTGGGCGGCGATAGCAGCCGCACCATCCTCGATATCCTCGGCCCGGAAAGCAGGGCCTGGGCGGAAGCAGTGGGCATGGGCGACAGCGCCGGCATGCTGGTGACCCGGGAAAACGGCACCAATGTGGTCTTCATGGCCAACCGCCACCAGGATTTCGGGCCTTATACCGATGACGAACTCCTGCAGATGAACCTGCTGGCCCCGCATATCGAGAATGCCGTTGCCCTGCACCTGAAGCTGTACCAATCAAACAGCGACAACGAAAACCTGGCCATGGCGCTTAACCATGTAAACAAGCCGCTGGTGGTATTCAACGCGCTGGGCAGCATTGCCCAGGCCAATGATGCCGCCCGAAACCTGCTGACCCACACCGGCAACCTCTTCATAGGTGAAGACCAGCGTCTGCACAGCAGTGACAAACGCCTGAGTCGCAAATTGCACGACGCCATCAGCACCTGCATTGTGCATTCCCACAAGGGCCATCTGGACACCCCCACCCTGTTTATCCACAACGGACCTGAGCGCCTTGCCATCTGCCTGACACCGCTGGTCGCCGAAAGTGTCGAAAACAACGGTGTTCTCGCGGAACTGTTCAGTTTCGATATAGAGCCGGTGCCGGACCTGGAACGGATACAAACCCTGTTTCAATGCACCCCGGCGGAAGCCGCCGTGGCGGCGGCATTGATCCAGGGCCTGGGTGCCGGCGCGATCGCCGAAGAAAAACAAATATCCATCCATACCGCCCGCCAGCACATCAAGAACCTGCTGGCCAAAAACGGCTATCGCAAGCAAACCGAACTGGTGGCCATGCTGGTGCGGGCGTTGGGATAAAAATACACACCAATCGGAAAACAAGACAATGTCATCCCGCGCACTGTCATCGCGAACCGGACCCGGGATGGCAGAGCTGAATTTGTGTAGGGGATGTCCCAATGACAACCAGGAAAAACCATGGCACCAGTACTACAGAATGAGCCTGATCTGCTTCAAACACTGTACCGCTCGCTGACTCACCAGGAAGGCTTTCACGCCTTTCTGGAAAAACTGACTGGCGCCATCAACGGCTGTGCCGCCCAGCTATTGGTGATTCACCGTCAGCCCCTGCGCATGGAACATCTTTGGTATCACGGCCTGTCGGAAGAGTTCCTTGACTGGTATCTGGAAAACAACATGATCGCCCAGGATGTGGTGAGCAATCAGGCAATCAAACAGGCACCAGGGCTCTTCCAGTCAGCCCTGCCGCTGCTGCCGGATTTTCAACCCGACGCCGATTACTCCAAATGGGAGAACGAGCAAGACATGCTGGACTCCGCCTGGCTGGTGGTTGACAGCACCCGCACCCACACCTTTGTCCTGACCATTCAGCGCACAGTGGGTCAGGGACCTTATCAGCAGGCGGAACTGAGTGCCCTCAACCGGCTGGTTCCTCATATCCGCCAGACCGTGCAGCTATATCGGCAACTGGAAACCCGCAGCAAGGCAGCGTCATCCCTGTCAGCGGTCATTGATGTTCTCCCCGATGCCACCTTTGTACTCGACAGCCTGGCCACCGTGCTGTATTCCAACAAGGCCGCCCGCGCTTTGATCAACCGAGAGCGCTGCCTTCGCATCCGCGACGAACGCTTCAACTTTGCCGAAGAGGACGTGCAGGCCGCCTTCTTTCGCACCTCAGCCCAGGTGGTTCGCTCCAGCATGGGCAAGGAGGGCTACTACAGCGAGACCCTGTTTCTCAAACGTGCAGGGCGAACGCCGCTGATCTTCGTGATCCGTCCCATCGAAAGCAGCGAACTGCTTGCCGGAGGTGCCCTGGTCAGCGTCTATGAACCGGACAACCGCCTTCTTCCCAGCGCGGAACATATCGCGACCTATTTCGATTTGACCCGGGCTGAAGCGCAGGTTTGTGAACGGTTAGTGGCGGGGCATGACGTGCAGACCATCGCCGGGCAACTGGGCCGCGGGGTCTCCACCGTACGCACGCAGATCAAACATATCTTCCAGAAAACCGGCTGCTCCCGGCAGGGGGAACTGATCAGCCGGATTCTGGCGGCGTTGTTGCGTTAACACGCCTCTCCGTCACTCCGGTCTTGCCCCCAACTCACGTCATCTTGGGCTTGCCCCCGAGTCTCCATCAGACCATCGCGGCTTTTCCTGATGCTCTGCCAACGGAAGAAAGGGGAGACATTGCTCCCCTTTCCACGCTATTGATTACAAGGCATTACTGAGGAGTATTTTCTGCGGCGGGATTTGCCACGTCACTGATGAAAAACCCGAGCAAGCTCTCGCTGCCACCATCAATATGGCGGAAATCGACGAGCACAGAACTCGAGTCACTATTCTTGATGGGCGCAAGCGTCCAACTGCCTGTGGAATCGTCCAACATGGTTTCAGTAAACATCAGAGTGCCGCCTGCCGTGGCTGTCCAGGGTGCATCAATGGTGCTTGATTCTTCGTCCTCGGTACCAGGAGAGAAGGTGACCGTACCTGTACCATCCGCGTTGAGATAAATATTGGCCGTGTCATCTTCGCCAACCAGATCAATGCTGAAACCAACTTCCATCCCTTCGAAGAAGCCTTCTTCCTCACGCTCGACAACAACAGTGCTGACATTCCCGTCGAGGTCCTCCAGATCGACCGCGAAACGACCGATACGGGTAAACGCGGAGGCTTCTATATCCATTTCCATCCGAAGATCGCCATAAGGCGTTACTTCAATGGGAGTCGACAGAGCTCCGGAATCTGAATCCGCATCGGAAAAACCTCCACGGCCATCAGTTTCCACCTCCACGCCGGTTACCTGAAATACGTCTTCGCTGATACTGTAAGTGCCCCATTCCGAGGAAACCAGAGAACCACCGTTAATATTCACTTCATTCCTGTTGTGAGAAACGGTGTAGTGGGAATCGTCCAGGATGGTCAGTACATTGAAGCCGTATTCTTCCGGCAGATACCAGGCCCCGACAAGGGGGTTATCCGCATCCTTGATGGGGGAAGCACTGAACGAGTCGCCGTCACCAAGATCAAAGTGCAGTTGATCACCAGCCCATACCAGATCAGCGGTGACAACCTGATCGTCCTCGACCCCGTCGCCAGCCCAGGTGAGGCCGCCCTGTCCATCGGATTCCTCTTCCAGGGCAAAGGTGATTTTCCCGGTGCCAGGATTCCAGTCATAAGAGCCCCATTCAGCCGTGGCGGCACCCTGATCTTCATTGCTATAGGAATGAGAGACGATGTAACGATTGTAATCCAGGAAGGTCAGGACATTGCGTTTTGACGCTTCTCCATTTTCCAGTACCAACCAGCTACCACGCAGATCGGCCTGCTGGGAAGCGGCGAAATGCGCCTCGGCCTCCTCCGCCGTTACCAGAGTTTTCCCAATAGCGGTTTCCGCCTCAGCTTCAAAGGCAGCAGCAGGTTGATTAACCTCCACATCCTTGCCAATAAAGTCATCAAGGGTTTGCTGACTAATGGTAATGCCATTGTCTGGATTGCCGTCACTGTCCAGAGTCTGCAATAAGCGCAATATATTGGTCACGACGTCCGGATCGTTACCATCGGCCATATCCGCCGGTGTCACACGCCCGGTTGCCGTTACCGCGGGCAGTTCGGTGTCACCAATACTGAAGGTGACAGTGTCTCCCTCGACATAATCGTACTCCCCCTGAGCATTGGTCTTGCCACTCTTGTTTCCGGGAGAGGTCTGGTAGTTGATGCCAGCCACCGCGCTATCGGTGAATACACCGGTTTCAGTTTGTACGGAAGGGTCGGGCTCACCACCACCGTCGCCGCTGGATGACGAACCTCCTCCTCCACAAGCGGCGAGCATCACCGTCAGTGCCAATGATCCATATTTGAATGCTTTCATAACCCCTCCAGTACTATTGAAATCGTTCTATGGCATCAGGAAACCATTAGCCCCCATCCATCCGCATCCCCCAAATTGGGGATAAGGAATTGCTCGCGGACAGGTTTCAGTCGGACTGACGGGGTTCTTTGGAGAGACGCACTGGAGGCCTTGGCCTTCAATGGCCTGACCAAAGGATGAGCGGCAAAAAAGCTTCCGGGGGAGCGCCCCCCGGAAGAACGCAGGGAAAATCAGGCGCTGAGTTGCTCGCGCAACACGTGTTTCTGGAATTTTCCGGTGGAGGTTTTCGGCAACTCGTCGACGAAGAACACTTTTTTCGGGCACTTGAAACCGGCCAGCCCTTCTCGGCAATGGCTGACGATGTCCTCCTCGCTGACCGAAAGCCCGCCCTTCAAGGCGATGAAGGCGCAGGGAATTTCTCCCCAATGCGGATCAGGGCCGGCCACCACCGCGGCTTCCAGCACCGCGGGGTGGGCGTACAGCACGCTCTCCACTTCCAGGGTGGAAATGTTCTCGCCACCGGAGATGATAATGTCCTTGGAGCGGTCCTTGATCTCCACGTAACCGTCCTCATGCCACACTCCCAGGTCACCGGTATGGAACCAGCCGCCGGCGAAGGCTTTTTCAGTGCCTCCGGGGTTGTTCAGATAGCCTTTCATGACGCTGTGCCCGCGCACGAACAGCTCACCCAGGCTGACGCCGTTGCGGGGTACCGGTGTCATCGTCTCCGGATCAGCCACCATCATGTCGGTCATCGACAGCGACAGAATCCCCTGCCGCGCCACCTTGTCGGCCTTGTCTTCCAGGGACAGCGTCGCCCACGGGTCCTGGAATTCACACACCAGACTGGGCCCATAGGTTTCGGTGAGCCCGTACAGATGGACGATGTTGATCCCCAGCTTTTCCATGGCGGCGATGGTGGCGGCCGGCGGCGCGGCGCCGCCGGTGGCCACGGTCACGGTGTGATCGAAGGGCTGTCGTTGCTCTTCCGGCGCGTTGATCATCATGTTCAGTACCACCGGGGCGGCACAGAAATGGGTCACCTTGTGCTCGCTGATGGCACGGAAAATCGGCTCCGGGTGCGGCTGGCGCAGACACACGTGGGTGCCGGCCACGGCGGTCACCGCCCAGGGAAAACACCAGCCATTGCAGTGGAACATGGGCAGTGTCCAAAGGTAGGCCGCGCCCTGAGGCAGCCCCAGACCGATGATGTTGCTCAAGGCATTCAGGTAGGCGCCGCGGTGGTGGTAGACCACGCCTTTGGGATCGCCGGTGGTGCCGGAGGTGTAGTTCAGCGTGATTGCCTGCCATTCATCCGCCGGCTCCCGCCAAGTGAAATCGTCACTTCCGCGCGCCATCAATTCATCGAAGGTCAGTTCCCCAACCCGTTCACCGCCCTCGAAAGTCGGGTCTTCCACATCCACCACCAGAGGGGAGACCGAACAGCGAGACAATGCCTCCCGGCTGCGGTCATGGAATTCCGGATCGGTGAAGAACACCTTGGCTTGCCCGTGATCCAGCATGAACGCCATGGATGCCGCATCCAGGCGGGTGTTCTGGGTGTTGAGCACCGCCCCCAGCATCGGTACGGCGAAATGCAGCTCCAGCATTTCCGGCACATTGGGCAGCAACGCCGCCACCGTGTCACCGGGCCCCACCCCCATGGCTCGCAGCGCCGAGGCCAACCGCAAGCAGCGCCGATGGGTCTCGCCCCAGGTGCGCCGTACCGGGCCATGAATCACCGCGGTGCGATAAGGATGCGCCAGCGCGGTACGGGTCAGAAAGGTGAGCGGCGTCAGAGCCGAGAAATTGGCGGCATTGGGCGTCAGGTCCGCATCGAAAGCAAGGGTGCTGGACATGATCGGAATCTCCTGAATTGAGGGCGCCCCATGCCGTTCACGGGGCGCCGGATGGTTGTGTCACTTTGTTGTTTTCGCGGGATTATTACGCTTACTCGGAGCCGGCGGGCTCGGCGGCACCGGAAGCCGTGCGGCTGTCACCGGCGAGCCAATCACGTTCCAGTACCAGCCACAGAATCAGACCCGCACCCAGCCCCCAGGCCGCGCCTTTAGTGGCCAGAATGGCGCCGACGATCACCGCCACGCCACGTTGCAGATTGGAGCCCTTGCCGAGCATCTCCACCGCCAGGTATCCGCACAGATAGCCCTGGATCAGCAGCGTCAGCGCCAGACCGATGTTCAAGCCCGGCTTGAACAGGGACACCACCGGCAGCAATAACAGCGCGATGCTCATGCCCCAGTAAATGCTGTTGGCCCCACCCCAATAGCTGTCCATGGCCTTGCGATCGTTGTTCATGTAGCGATTGACCACCAGTGCCTGGCCACCGGTCCAGGACGGCCCGGACAGACTGATGAAAGGCGCGCACAGCCCGTGAAACAGATTACGGATACCGGCGATGATGCTGTTGCGGCGCGGGCTGAATACCAGCTTCTCGTCCTTGCGTACCTTATCCGCGTTCTTGAACAGCGAATCGATCACCAGCACATCACCAAACGCGATCACATAAGCGGCCAGCGCCAGTGGCAGAGCATCCAGGAAGTATTGATAAGACGGCCAGCCGAGACCAAACACGGTATAGCTGTCGAGCATCTCGCCAAACGGCAGCGAGACCCAGCCCCATTGCAGACTCGGCGCCTGCACCTCACCAATCAGAATGCCGAACACATAGGCAATCAGGAATGGCACGGCGATACCGTACTGGGCAATGAAACGAAACATCGGGTAGCGCTCGCGCAACGGCGCCGCGGTTCTGGAGAACAGCATGAAAAACCCGAGCGTGGCCCCGAGCAGAATGGTGATCGGCATGGACCAGACCCGGCCGGTATCGGAAAACTCGGTCATCACCGCGGAGAAACCGGCGCCAATCAGAATCCCCGCTTTCAGCGACATGGGCATCTTGCGCACCAGCACATCGGCCCCTTTGAACAGCCCCATGGCGAAGAACACCGCCGCCACAGTCAGTTGTAACGCCACCAGGGCGAGAATCCGGGCGTCGCCTTCCGGGTAACCGGACAGAAAAGCCACATACAAAGGGATACCCGCGGTGATCCAGCCGGATACCGCCGGGTCGCCGAAATGGCCATGCAGCATGAACAGAAAATTGTTGATCACCACGAAGGCCACGGCGACTTCGAAGGGGATGCCCAGCACCGAAGTCATCAGGCCGGAAATACTCAGGGGCACCACACACAGAATCGCCCCTTGCAGGATGTCCGGCAATTCCAGCTTGTAGTGGACAAAAGGAATGCGCAGCTTGAGGAAACCCAGCGTCGAGGGCTGTTCGCCCCCGTCCGCTCTCTTTCGCAGACTCATGTTGTTCTCCGTTATCCGGTTTTATTGGCGTTATCGATGCGGCGGCAATGCCGTTTTTTTGAATCAGGGGTTTTCCCCTGAATACTAGGTATATATACCTTTTTAATCAAGCGAAAATACCCAAAATAAAAAGGCCCGCCAAAGCGGGCCTTTCAACGGAGCCGGAGCTGTCCGGCGGTCAGACCGCCACGCCACCGAGCTTGGTTTCCAGATATTCCAGCAAGCCTTCGCGGGCCCCCTCGCGCCCCAGACCGCTTTCGTTCATACCACCGAACGGCGCCGCCGCGCTGGTGGGATTGATGTCATTGATGCCGATGATGCCGAACCGCAGACCTTCGAACATGCGAATCGCCCGGGACAGCTTCTCGGTGTACACGTAGGCCGCCAGCCCGTAATGGGTGTCGTTGGCCATGGCCAGCACTTCCTCTTCGTTGTCGAAGGGAATCACCGGCGCCACCGGGCCGAACGTCTCCTCGCGGTAAATACGCATGTCCGGGGTCACGTCCGCCAGCAGGGTCGGCGCATAGAAATGGCCGCGATCCGCCTCACCGGCGAACAGACGCTCGCCGCCCTGCATCAGGCGGGCGCCCTTGGCCACCGCGTCGTCCACCTGACCGGCCACCTTGTCGATGGCCGCCTGATTGATCAACGGGCCGATGCTGATACCTTCTTCCATGCCGTTGCCGGCCTTCAGTTTGGCGATGCGGTTGCTCATCTCCGCCAGGAACGGTTCGATGATGTCGCGCTGAACGAAGATGCGATTGGGACTGATGCAGGCCTGCCCGGTGTTGAGGAATTTCACCAGGGACAACCCTTTGGCCGCATGCACCGGATCCACATCATTGAAGACAATGGCCGGTGCATGACCACCCAGCTCCATGGAAACCCGTTTGAGATGGCCGCCGGCCAGCCCGGACAGGTACTTGCCCACGGGAGTGGAACCAGTGAAAGTAATTTTTTTCACCAGCGGATGGGTGCAGAATGCCTCGCCCACCGGCTTCGGATCCTGTTTGGTGATCAGGTTCACCACGCCTGGCGGGAAACCGGCCTCGTGGAAAATCTCGAACATGGCCCGGGCGCACAGCGGCGTCGCTTCCGCCGGTTTCAACACGATGGTGCAGCCCGCCGCCACCGCCGGCGCCAGCTTGCGGGTGATCATCGAGATCGGGTAATTCCACGGCGTGATCGCGCCGACCACGCCCACCGGATGCTGCTGTACCCAGAAACGCTGGTTAGCGCGGGCGGATGGAATGGTTTCGCCGTACATGCGCTTGGCTTCCTCGGCGAACCACAGCAGAAAGTCGGCACCGTAACCCACTTCGTTGAGCGCCGCCTTGAGGGGTTTGCCCTGCTCGCGGGTCATCAATTCCGCCAGCTCCCGTTTGCGCGCCAGCATCAGCCCGTGGGCCTTGTACAACAGCGCCGCCCGTTCATAGGCGGTGGTGGCGGACCAGGACGCGAAGGCGGTATTGGCCGCTTCGATGGCCGCCGAGATATCAGCGTCGTCAGCGTCGGCGACGGTACCGATCTGCTCGTTGGTGGCGGGGTTGAACACCGCGAAGGTGTTGTCCTTGTTGATCCATTCACCGTTGATGTACATGGTTTTCTCCTGGGGCCTGGATTGGTGACGTTTTAGCCGCAACGGGCGCGATGGAAATAGTGTGAACTGGCCCTATAGCAGCTCTTCGGGCAGTGCCATCAGTGTATCGTCACCGAAACGCAAAGCCCGGGCGTGATGCAGATAACGGGGCAATATCTGCTCAAGGTAAAAGTGGACGTGATGCCGTTTGCGGCGAGCGAACGGGGAATCGTCTTCCGCCACGCTCAGCGCCGCGCGGCCCATTTGCCAGGCAGCCACCACGGTGGCGCTCAGCATCAAATAGTGGAAAGCGATAGCGCCGGGCAGCGTGGCACTGTCGCTGGCGCCCAGCAAGAATTCCGTGGCGTCGGCTACCGCCACCACCGCATCCGTCAACAGCGCTTTGCGTTCAGAGCCCAACACACTCTCCAGGTGCGGCTCGGCCAGAAACGCATCCATCTCCTCCAGCATCTCAAACATGGCGGTACCGCGATCACGCAAGGTCTTGCGCCCCACCAGGTCCATCGCCTGAATGCCGTTGGTGCCTTCGTAGATCGGCAGGATGCGCGCATCCCGGAACAACTGCCCGGCACCGGTTTCCTCGATGAACCCCATACCGCCATGACACTGCACGTTCAGGGACGTGACTTCCTGGGCCATCTCCGTGCACCAGCCTTTCACCAGCGGCGTGAGCAAATCCAGGCGCCGCTGATGACGGGCCCGGCGTTGCGGATCGCTTTCACCGTGCACCCGATCCACTTCGGCGCAGCCCACGTAGGCCAGCGCGCGCCCCGCCTCGGTGAGCGCATTCATGGTCATCAGCATACGACGCACGTCCGGGTGACCGACGATCGGCCCCGCCTCACGTTGTCCGGGAGCCACACCCTGCACCCTTTCGCGGCAGTATTCGCGTGCCTGCTGACAGGCCCGTTCAGCGACGGCCACGCCCTGCAATCCCACCGTGAGACGGGCGTTGTTCATCATCGTGAACATACAGGCCAGTCCCTGATTGGGCTTGCCGACCAGGTAACCGATGGCGCCGCCATTGTCGCCGTAGCTCATGACGCAGGTGGGACTGGCGTGAATGCCGATCTTATGTTCCAGCGAGATGGCCCGGCAATCATTGCGTTCGCCCGGGGAGCCGTCCTCGTTGAGCAAATACTTGGGCACCAGGAACAGGGAAATGCCCTTCACGCCCTCCGGCGCATCGGGCAAACGGGCCAGCACCAGATGGACGATGTTATCGGCCATGTCGTGATCGCCCCAGGTGATGAAAATTTTCTGCCCGGTAACGCGGAAGTGATCGCCTTCCGGGACCGCCCGTGCCTTCACCGCGGCCAGATCGGAACCGGCCTGCGGCTCGGTCAGATTCATCGTGCCACTCCAGGCACCGCTGACCATGGCAGGCAAATAGCGGGCCTTGAGAGACTCGTCGGCATTGGCGGCGATGGCTTCCACCGCGCCCTGGGACAACAGAGGGCAAAGCCCCCAGGACATGTTGGCGGCGTGCCACATCTCCTGCACCGCCACCGCCAGCGAGAAAGGCAGCCCCTGGCCGCCGTACTCGGGATCGAACTGCAGACTGCCCCAGCCGCCTTCCACGTAGCGCTGGTAAGCGTCACGGAAACCGGGCGCGGCAACCACGCCATCCTCTTGCAGACGCACGCCATGGCGATCGCCGTCGGCATTGAGCGGCGCGATCACCGACGAAGCCAATTTACCGGCCTCGTCCAGCACGGCTTCGGCCAAATCACGGGACACTTCGGTAAACGGCGGCAATGCCGCCAGACCATCGATATCGGTCAGCTCGCCGAGCACGAAAGCCATGTCCTGCAGCGGCGCTTTATATTCCGGCATGGGGCATCCTCTGTCTTTGTTGTTCGCGTAAGGGGTTCGCGGTGCCGTCAGCTCATGTACTGACCGCCATTCACCGACAGATTCGTGCCGGTGATGAAACCCGCCTCGTCGGCGGCCAGGAAGGCCACCGCCCGGGCGATGTCGTCGGGCTGGCCCAACCGGCCCACGGGAATACCGGCGATGATACCTTCAAGAATGTTCTCCGGCACCTGCCGCACCATCGGGGTGTCAATATAACCCGGCGAGACGGCATTGACGGTGACGCCCTTGCGCGCGCCTTCCTGGGCGATGGAGCGGGTGAATCCATAAACACCGGCCTTGGCGGCGGCGTAGTTGCACTGGCCGAACTGGCCCTTTTCCCCATTCAGGGAAGAGATGTTGACGATACGGCCGAAGCCCCGTTGGCACATGCCATCGAACACCGCCCGGCACAGGTTGTACATGGAGGTCAGGTTGGTGTTGATCACATCCTGCCAGAAGTGCGGCTCCATGCGCTTGATCGGCGCGTCCCGGGTGATACCGGCGTTATTCACCAGCACATCGATGGGGCCGAGCTCCGCTTCCACATCAGCGGCGAAGACGGCGCAGGCGTCATAGTCGGTGACATCCAGGGGACGGACGTGCACGGAATAGCCCTGCTGCTCCATGCTTTCCTGCCATTGCCGCGCCTGTTGTTCCTGTTGCGGGTCCGGATAGTAGGTCCCCACCACGGTGCGGCCCTGATCACACAGAGCCTGACACATGGCCACGCCCAAGCCGCCGGTGGCGCCGGTCACCACCGCCAATCGTTTCTCGCTCATAACTTTACGCCTTCAACAGTTTTTTCATGGATGCCGACGTGGCCACGGCCCCATCGACGGTGTAACTCTGGCTGCGCGCTTCGATACGCGGCAGCTCATAGCGATAATTGACCATCATGCCGGCGGACTGGCGCCGGCCTTTTTCGGACAGGTCCGCGGCCCAATTCAGCCGGGCCACCTGAGCGCCGTTACTGAGATGGAAGTGGGCCACCGGATCCAGGGCGTAGCGGCCCCGGCGTTGTTCACGGCACAGGTACCAGGCCATCAGCCGCCGCAGCGCCTCGGCACGCAAGGGATCCAGCCGCTCAGGATCCAGCAGAGCCCCGGCGCTGCCGGTGTCCCGCCATACCGCGCCGCCGGGCAAACCGGCCAGAACATCGTCGGACAACCCCTCCAGCCAACGGCTGAATCCGGGGATCGGCGACAGGGTGGCGAACTGCTTCAGTTGCGGTAGTTCCTGGCGCAGCAGCTTCACCACCCGTTTGATCAGGAAGTTGCCGAAACTGATTCCGGCCAGACCGGCCTGGGCATTGGAAATGGAGTAGAAAATCGCGGTGTCCGCTTGCCGGGCATCCAGCACCGGCGCGTCTTCATCCAGTAGCGCCTGGATGCTGCCGGCCATGCCCTCCACCAGCGCCACCTCGACAAAAATCAACGGCTCGTTGGGCATGTTGGGATGGAAGAACGCGAAGCAGCGGCGGTCCGGGCGCAAACGGTTCTTCAGATCGTTCCAGCCACGGATCGCGTGCACCGCCTCATAGGCGATGAGCTTTTCCAGTAACTCGGCGCTGCTTTGCCAACTGATCTGTTCCAATTGCAGCAGCCCCACGTCGAACCAGGCACCGAGCAACCGCTTGAGATCCGCTTCCAGCGGTGCCAGTTGGGGATATTCCTTGCGCAACGACAACAGTTCCGCACGCAGATCCACCAGGAACTTGACTCCCTCCGGCACGCCATTGAAACGGGTCAGCAAGGTCATGCGCGGCGGCTCCAGGGCATCACGCAGAGCCAGGGCGGCCTGCATGCGTCCCTCACTGCCGGCCGCGCGCCATTGCTCCATGGCCTGCTCCACCCGCGCCTCGTCCACGGCGTATTGTTCCGCCAGCAACATCAGGAAACGGGCACGGCCGTCGTGATTCAGAGCCTTGAATTCCCGCGCCAGGGTCACCGCCCGGTCACGGGCCGCCACCTGCCCGCCATCGTCCGCCAGACAGGCGTCTATCCATTTGATCAGGCGCTCCACGTCACCGCCGTTCAGGTCCGGGGTCAGTGTCAGCTTGCCGTCCAGCAGCCGCCGCTCGTTCCAGGCCTCCAGCCCCAGCGGTACCAGTCGGCGGATGGCCTTTTCCCAAAGACCGTCATTCTGATCCTGCATCATTGCTCTCTCCCACCAGGCCGCTCCACGCTGGTGCGGCACCGACGGCCAAGAGACTAGCAAAGCCCGATTACAAAACCAAGTATTTCTACTTGGATTTAAAAGTGTAAACCACTACACTTTTGAGTCACTGGCTTTAACTGGATGGCTTCGCGCCTTGTGAATAAACCAAAGCCACGACATAAAGAGTCACTACGTAAAACAAGGAATCCCGATGGACGAACTGCACGGTTACTACCTGGAAGATCTGAAAGTCGGCCTCAGCGCCAGCTACGCCAAGACCATTACCGAGGCCGACGTGGTACTGTTCGCCGGCATCACCGGTGACGACAATCCGGTGCACCTGAACGCGGACTACGCTGCCGGCACCCAGTTCGGCCAGCGCATCGTGCACGGCATGTTCAGCGCCGGCCTGATCTCCGCCGTGCTCGGCACCCGCCTGCCCGGCCCTGGCGCCATCTATGTGGACCAGCAACTGTCGTTCAAGGCGCCGGTCCACATCGGCGATACCGTGGTGGCCACCGCCACCGTGCTGGAGATTGACGAAAGACGGCGCCGGGTGAAGCTGGAAACCGTCTGCCGCGTCAAAGACAAGATCGTAGCCCAGGGCGTGGCCACCAACATGGTGGACCGCCGCCCCTCCCAGTAAAGATTATGAACAGGCTCTAAGGACCCGACCATGCTGATCGAAGCCCAAGATTCCACCCTGCTGGTCATCGACGTTCAGGAACGTCTGCTGCCCGGCGTACATGAACACGAAACCCTGGTGAAAAACTGCCGCTGGCTGATCGAAGTAGCGCAGCTGATGGACGTGCCGGTGCGCTTCACCGAGCAATACCCGAAGGGCGTCGGCCCCACCACCGACCAACTGCTGGAGCTGGCCGGTGACGCCAACCCCGCCATCGCCAAGACCGTATTCTCCTGCGCCGACGCGCCGGAATGCGCCTCGCTGCTCTCCGAAGCCCGCGGCAAGACGTTCGTGCTGTGCGGCATGGAAGCCCATGTCTGTGTGATGCAAACCGCCCTGGGGCTGCACCAGGCCGGCAACAAGGTATTCGTGGTGGCCGATGCGATCTCCGCGCGTAACCCGCTGGACACCGAGATTGCCCTGCAACGCCTGCGCGACGAGGGCGTGCGCGTGGTCACCCGGGAAATGGTGGGTTTCGAGTGGGTTCGCGATTCCCTCGCCCCGCAATTCAAAACCTTCAGCCAGAAGTTCCTGCGCTGATACCCGGAAACACCGCCGGCGCCACGCCGGCGGTGGTTGGGCACCGCACGAGGTACACTATGTTCCTTAGCCAGCAACCCAACCACGGCGCCATGGACACACCGACACCGGAAGAGGGCTTCACCGCGCTCACCGACGATGCCGAGCGCAACCGCCTGCTGGCGGAGATGGCCGAGCAGTCCACCGACATGATCTCCCGGCACACGCCCGGGGACTGGCGTTTCATCTATGCCTCACCGGCGGTGACTCATCTGCTCGGCTACAGCGTCGAGGAAATCGTCGGTGTCTCCGCCTATGACCTTTATCACCCGGACGATGTGGAGAATTTTCAGCGACGCGCACCCAGCGTTCGCTACGAGCGCGGCCTGTACACTCACACCTACCGGTTCCGTTGCAAAGACGGCCATTACACCTGGCTGGAAAGCACCAGCCGCACCTTGCGCGACCCGGGCACCGGTGACATCCGTGAAATCCTGGTGGTATCCCGGGACGCCAGCGGCCGTATCGAGGCGGAGCAGACCAACCGGCGGCTGGCGCGAGTGCTGGAAAGCACCAGCGATCTGGTGATCTTCACTTCCCTGGATCATCGCATCACCCATCTCAACGAGTCCGCTCGCCAGGTGCTGGCCCTGGACAGCGCCACCCCATCCGCCAATTTGTCGGAGCTGTTCACCGAGACCAGCTATCGCCTGCTTGGCGAAGCCGCCTTCCCCACCGCCCTGCGACGCGGCAACTGGAGCGGTGAACTGGACATGCGTGACCGCCGCGGCCAGACCATTCCGGTTTCCCTGGAATTGCTGGCGCACCGCTCCTATCACGGCGACATGGAGTATTTTTCCCTGGTGGCCCGGGATCTGAGCGCGGCCAAGGCGGCGGAAGCGCAATTGAAGGCCTATCAGGCGGATATCGAACACGCCAGCCGGCTGGTGACCATGGGCGAGTTGGCTTCGAGCCTGGCCCACGAGTTGAATCAGCCACTCACCGGCATCGTCAATTATCTGCGCGGCATCCAGCGCCGCTTCGGCGATCAGACCGAGGTGCGCTGGCAGGACCTGCGTGTGCCGCTGGAGAAAACCGTGGATACCGCTCTGCGCGCCGGCGGCATTATCCATCGAATGATGGATTTCACCCGCAAAAGAGCGCCGGTGCACGAGGCCATGGATTTGCTGCCGGTGGTCGACGATCTGCTGCAATTCTGCGAGCCCAACGCCGAACGCCACAATGTGGTGCTGGAAAACCGCATGACTCTGACCGGCGCCCGGGTTGTGGCGGACCGCATTCAGTTGGAGCAGATCCTGCTCAATCTGATCGTCAATGCCATCGAAGCCTGCCAGACTCCCGCCGGTCAAGCACCGCTCAAGGTCTGGCTGGAGGCACAGCGGCACGGCAGGCAACTGGAGATCCGGGTGCGCGATCAGGGCCCTGGCCTGCCGCCGCACAGCTCGGATAAACTGTTTGAGCGCTTTTTCACCACCAAGAAGAACGGGCTGGGCATGGGCCTGGCGATCAGCCGTTCCCTGGTGGAATCCCTCGGCGGCGAACTGTGGCCCCTCGCCGTGGAAGAAGGGGGCGCCTGTTTCTGTTTCACCCTGGCACTGGCGGACGACGAAACGCCGACCACAACGAATTGACCCGGATCCCAATGGCAAACAGCGAACCGACGCAAACCATTCATATCATCGACGACGACGCCGATGTGCGCGACTCCCTGCAATGGCTGCTGGAATCCGTGGGGCTGCAGGTGCGCTGTTATGAAACCGCCCTGGCGTTTCTTGAACGTTTCCAGCCCGGCGCTGGCGGTTGCGTGGTGATGGACGTGCGCATGCCCGAACTCAGCGGTATCAACGCGCAGAAGAAATTCCCCGAATATGGCATCGACCTGCCGGTGATCATGATCTCCGCCCACGGCAGCATCGACATGGCGGTGACCGCTCTCACCGACGGCGCGCTGACGTTCATCGAGAAACCGTTCGACGATCAGGTGCTGATCGATCATGTCCAGAACGCCCTCGAGCGGGATCGCCAGCACCGCCGCAAACTGCAGGCGCTGGCGGTACACCGGCAACGCTACGAAGGCCTGACCAAACGGGAACGGCAGGTGTTCGAGGAAGTGGTCAACGGCCTGTCCAATCAGGAAGTGGCCGATAAGCTCGGCATCAACCGCAAAACAGTGGAAGGCCATCGCGCCAACATGATGAGCAAGATGGCGGCGGATTCCCTGGCCGAACTGGTGCAGATCGCCATCAGCCTGCGCCAGCAGGACGCTCTTCTCCACGCCTGAACCATCCCATTCAGTTCAGTGATGCCGAGCATCTGTATAAATCATTTTTAGTGATAGGCGGACTCTGCTTAACTGGGCACCTGCCAACGACCGCCTCTCTCTTTGGAGCCGCCCATGACCACCACCGTCTCGCCCACCCGCCTGATACTGATGGGAGCGGCCACCACCCTGGCCGGGATCGGGTTGGGCCGTTTCGCCTACGCCGCGCAACTGCCGGGGCTGATCGAGGCCGGCTGGCTCAGCGCCCGTGACGCCGGTTTCGTCGGCGCCACCAATCTGCTCGGCTATCTGGTCGGCGCGGTACTTGCCAGCCGTCTGGCACGCCGGCTTGGCCCCGGCCCGGTGATCAAGCTGTCCACCTTGCTGATCGCCGTCAGCTTCCTGGCCAGCATGTGGCAAGGGCCGGTGTGGTGGTTCAGCCTGTGGCGCTTCGTCGCCGGCGTCACCGGAGCCCTGCTGATGGTGGTGGCGCCTTCCCTGATCGCCAGCCAGCTACCGGAATCCAAACGCAAACGGGGCACCGCCTGGATCTTTACCGGCGTCGGCACCGGCGTGCTGATCTCCGCCACCCTGGTGCCCTTGCTGATGCAGCAGGGGCCGGAACTGACCTGGCTGGGCCTCGGCCTGATCGCCCTGTTACCGGTGGCGCTGGTGTGGCGCCCCTGGCCGGGCCTGCCGCAAGCGCCCCAGCAAGGACAACAGCAGGCCCGCGTCGGCCTGGTGCTGGCCGCCATCTATCTGGCCTACCTGCTGGACGCGGTGGGCTTCGTACCGCATACGGTGTTCTGGGTGGATTATCTGGAACGACAAAGGGACTTCAGCACCTGGGCGGCGGCGATCCAGTGGGGATTGGTGGCCCTGGGCGCCATCAGTGGCCCGTTCCTGGTTGGCGCCGTTGCCCGCCATGCCGGCTGGCACCGCACCCTGTTCACCGCTTTGGCGTTGAAGGGAACCGCGGTCCTGCTGCCGATGCTGGTACCGGGAACGCTGGTGGTATCGCTCTCGTCCTTTACCGTGGGCGCGCTGATCCCCGGCATGGTCGCCACCACCATGGGCCGCATCGGCGAGCTGGTGCCCGCCCATGTGCACGCCACCGCCTGGGGCCGGGCCACCGCCCTGTTCGCTGTCGGGCAAGCGGCGGCTGCCTACCTGATGGCACCGATTTACGCCAGCGCCGAACACAGCTCGCTGATTTTCATCATCGGCGGCAGCGCCCTGCTATGCGCCGCCACCCTCACTCTGGCGACACCGTTGTTCGCCAAGCACAAACCGGTGACGGAAGTGTCCTGAATGACGAGCACGCTGGTATTCGCTCTCACAGCCGCTTCGTAGTCCCCTGTGGGAGCTGCCCTGGCAGCGAATACCTGCGTGTGCGTATTGCCTGTAAGCGATCCATTCCCTAACGATTCTCCACCACGATGCGCGGGAAGCGGGCTTTGTGGTCCAGCTGCCGGCAGGCCAATCGGCCCGCCATGGCCAGGGCCACGTTTCGATATTGCCGTGCCACCGCGCCGTCCGGTTGCGCCAGCACCGATGGCAGCCCGGCATCGGCCTGGGTACGAATACCCACATCCAGCGGCAGTTGGCCGAGCAACGGCACCTGGTAATCCTCCGCCATGCGACCACCACCGCCGCTGCCGAAAATCGCTTCCTGATGTCCGCAGTGGCTGCACACATGAGTGCTCATGTTCTCGATCACGCCAAGCACCGGAATGTCCACCTTCTCGAACATACGCAACGCTTTGCGCGCGTCCAGCAGGGCAATGTCCTGGGGCGTCGTCACCACCACCGCGCCGGCCACCGGAATCTGCTGGGCCAGTGTCAGTTGCACGTCGCCGGTACCCGGCGGCAGGTCCACCAGCAGATAATCGAGATCCCGCCAACGAGTATTCTTGAGCAACTGCGTCAGTGCCCGGGTCACCATGGAGCCACGCCAGATCACCGGCGAATCCTCTTCCACCATGAAGCCCGCCGACATGATCTGCACACCGTGGCCGATCAGCGGCGTCATCTGTTTGCCATCATCGCTTTGCGGCCGTTCGTCGACGCCCATCATGCGCGGCTGGCTGGGACCGTAAATGTCCGCATCGAGAATACCGACCCGCGCGCCTTCCGCCTGCAAGGCCAGCGCCAGATTGGCGGTGGTGGTGGATTTTCCGACACCACCCTTGCCCGACGCCACCGCGATAATGTTGCGCACTTCCGGCAACGGCTCCATACCACCCTGGACACGATGTGGACGCACCTGCCACTCCATATCCACGACCATCCGCATTGCATTGGCATGAACACGCAGATAGTCGATCAGGCCCGCCGCGCTTTCTTCTTTATAATTGTCCGCCGGGAATCCCAGGGACACTTTCAAAGTCGCGATGCCACCGTCCACCGATATGTTCCTGAGCGCTTTGCTGCTGATTAGATCCTGGCCCTGCATTGGTTCTTTCCAATGGCGCAGAAGATGGCGTAAGTGCGTGGTATCCAGAGTTGTCATGGGAGGCTCTCCTGACCGGTCATACCTTTTAAGGCAGCAATTTCCATGCCGCGAGGTGTGCCGTGGACAGGAAAAACGGATATCCATATTTAAAAACATTCTTTGATCTGTTCCTCTGCCCTTTCATACCCTGTTCCGCATCGTCCACCTCGACGATACCGCCTACCCGTCCGCGGGCGGCCCGACATCTCCGACGGGAATCACGCCGCGGCCAGCAACTTGTTCTAGTTGTCGTACCGTTACGCCTCGCCTTGTCCCGAAAACTGGCGTCATCACTGTGCATCTGCCCCAGCAAGGGGCAAGTGCACCTTGCGCCCGGATTCCGTCGCAAACACCAAACAAGAAAATTGCCCTTATAAAACATACGGATACGAACAGGCCTTCGAAAACTGGCACGTCTAATGCGTTTTATAAGCAGTGGTGATGTCTTGTTAGTACAAGTGAACTCTCAATGAGGAAACCGGACATGAATCACAAACGCTACGGCGTCGCGGCCTGCTTGAGCATTTTCATCGGGCTCGCTTCGACACCGGTACTCGCGGAAAGCATTCGCATTGGCATTGGCCACCAAAGCATGGTGACCAACACCGTGTCGGGCGGTGTTGTTCTGGAAAAACTGGATCTGATTGAAAAATACTTACCCAGGACCGGTAAGTACCAGGACGCGGACTACGATATTGTGTTCAAGGACTACGACTCCGGGCCACCGATCACCAACCAGATGCTGGCCGGGAAACTGGACTTCGGTGTCATGGGCGATTACCCGTTGATCGTCAATGGCGCCAAGTTCCAGGAAGGCGGCCGCGCCGAAACCCGCTTCATCGCCATCACCGGCTATAACAAGGAAGGCACCGGTAATGGCATCGTGGTACCGGTGGACTCCCCCGCCCAATCCCTCTCCGACCTTGCCGGCAAGGCCATTTCCACCCCGGTGGGCAGCGCGGCCTGGGGCATGACCCTGAAGGCGCTGCGGGACGAAGGGCTGATCGACGAGGTCACCATCGTCAATCAGTCACCGCCGGTGGGCGCCGCCAATATTGCCGCAGGTAAAATCGACGCCCATGCCGATTTCTGCCCCTGGTCCGAGATCATGGAATTCCGCGGTACCGGCCGGAAAATTTACGACGGTCGCCAGGCCGGCATCCCCACCTTCCACGGCATCGTGGTGCGCGAATCCTACGCCCGGAACTATCCCGAGGTAGTGCAGGCGGTTCTGGAAGCCACGCTCGAAGCGCAACAATGGATCCGGGACGATCCAGTACGTGCCGCCGAACAGGTCTCCAAGTGGACTGGTGTGGAAAAAGAAGTGCTTTATCTGTACTTCAGTGACGGTGGCATCACCACCATGGACGCCAGTGTCAAACCCGACTGGGTGGCGGCCATGAAGTACGACCATGAGCTTCTGCAAAACGAGAAACAGGTTCCGGATCTCAACTTCGACGCCTGGGTGGACGACAGCTACCTGCGTAGCGCCTACGCCGCCGCCGGCCTCGACTACGACGAGGCGATCGCCACCATGGTCACCCCGATTCCGGATAATCCAGCATTGCAGCCGGCGGAAATCTGGTACGCCGACAACGGCATCAAAGGCTACCCCTCCATCGATGCCATGCTGGTCGCTGAACGGCAGGCGGATGAGACCGGCGCCGATATCAACGCCACCTACGTCTACGACAAGAACAGTGGTCTGAAGCTTTTCGGTAAAAGCGCCTTCTATGCCCGCAACGGCGAGCAACTGGCCGCGTTCATGCGTCGCCCGGAGGCCGAAGCCTTCGCCACCGATGGCAGAGTTTTCAGCTACCGGCAAATTCTCCAAAGCCCCAATGACAACGCGCTGGCCGAACGGTGATCGCGAGTCAGGGAGGAGCGCATAATGAGTTTTAACAATAGCGACATCGGCGGCGAGACCGGCAGCCCGGTGATCGACCAGGTCGATACCCCAGCCGCCGACGCCACCACCATGGTACGCCAGGCGTCGGTACGCTTGCCGGAAACCATGCGCCGTTATCTGGTCCGAGGCCTGGCCCTTCTGGCCGCTCTTCTGATATGGCATTGGGCGTCCAGCAGTGGCTTCAATTGGTTCATCAATTTCGAGAATGTGCCCGGTCCGCTGGTGGTGGGCCAGGCGCTGATCGAAGCGCTGTCCAGCGCTGACTTCTACCTGCACATTCTGCACAGTTTGCGACGCATCGCCGTCGCTTATGCGGTGGCCGTGGTGCTCGGTGTCGGGCTGGGCATCCTGATGGGGCGCTCGCGTCTCGCCGAAGACATCATCACCCCGTACATCGAATTGCTCAGACCGATACCGGCGGTGGCCTGGATCCCATTGGCCATCCTGATGATGCCCAGCGAAGAATCCAGCATTATCTTCATTACCTTTCTGGGCGCTCTGTTTCCAATCGTCATCAACACCGTGCACGGCGTCGAGCAGACGCCGAAAGTGCTGGTACGGGCGGCACGCAGTCTCGGCGCCAGCAACGCAGCCATCCTTCGGCATGTGGTACTGCCCGGTGCACTGCCGAGCATTGTCGCCGGTCTCGCCATTGGCATGGGTGTCGCCTGGTTCTCCCTTCTGGCCGGCGAAATCATCAGCGGCCAGTACGGCATCGGTTACTTCACCTGGTCCGCTTACACCCTGATCCAGTACCCGCAAATCATCATCGGCATGTTGATGATCGGCGGTCTCGGCACGCTCTGCACACTCCTGATCAAGTTGCTTTGCCGGCCGCTGCTGCGCTGGCAGGTAGGGGAGAACGATCGATGAAACCAGCCACCAAATCGACCCCGGAAAGCGCCTTACAAGAGCAGACCCGTTCCCAGGAGAACACCATGACGTCCGCCATCGATATGATCCAGAGGCTGCCTCAACCACCGGAACGCAGCGCAAAAACTCCCGGCGGAGAACGCGGCCATATCGAGATTCGCGACGTCTCGGTGGAGTTCGAACGCAGTGGCGATTGGGCTACCGCGGTACATCGCGCTCAGGTGGATATCCGACCCGGTGAGTTTGTCTGTCTGCTCGGCCCCTCCGGCTGCGGCAAGTCCACGTTACTGAATGCGGTAGCCGGATTCGTCACCCCCACCCGGGGCGAACTTCTGGTGGACGGCGCTCCGGTCACGGCCCCTGGGCCGGATCGCGGCATGGTGTTCCAACAGCATTCCCTTTTTCCTTGGAAAACCGTGCGCGACAACGTGGCATTCGGCCCTTTGATGTCAGGGCTTGGCCGCAACGAGGCCATGAGTCTGGCGCGCACCTTTTTAGGCCTGGTCGGCTTGTCCGCCCACGCCAATGCCTTTCCTGCCACCTTGTCCGGCGGCATGCAGCAACGTGTGGGGATTGCCCGCGCGCTCGCCAACTACCCCAGCGTGTTGCTGATGGATGAGCCGTTCGGCGCTCTTGACGCCCAGACCCGCACCATGATGCAGGAGAGCCTGCTGGATATCTGGAGCGAGTTCGGCAACACCGTTTTGTTCGTCACCCATGACATCGACGAAGCCGTGTTTCTGTCCGACCGCATTCTGATCATGAGTGCCAGCCCTGGCCGCATCATCGCTGACATTTCCGTGGATCTGCCACGTCCACGCATTCAGGACCTGTTGACCCGGCCCGAATTCATGGCACTGAAGCGTGAGTGCCTGGATCTGATCCGCCGTGAAACCCTGCGCGCGTTCGAACAACAGAACGGACAGGCTGCTGGCTGAGATGGTTTTCATGCCGCCCCCGTTTACGCCCATGAATGCCATGACCTGTCATAACAAGAGGACAGTACCGTGAGCAAAACCCTGACCCGGCCGCTATCGAACCGGTCGCCGCAGCCTCTGTACCTACAGATCAAAGATCAGCTTCGGCGCCGCATTCTCGAAGGCGACTATCGCCCCCACGAAAAACTGCCATCGGAAAGCGAGTTGATGGGCGCCTTCGGCGTCAGTCGCATCACTATTCGGCAGGCGTTGCGCGATCTGCATAACGAGGGCCTGGTATTCAGCGCCCAGGGCAAAGGCACCTTCGTCAGCAAACCCAAGGCGGTGCAGAGCGTGGAGCACCTGCAGGGCTTTGGTGAAGCCATGGCCGCGCAAGGATACGAAGCCTCCGCCCGTTTGATCAGCATCCAGCAGTTGAAGGCACCAAAGGCGGTGGTTGCCGCGTTGCGGCTCGGCGGCGGCGACGATGTCGTGGAAGTGACCCGGGTACGTTTCCTCAACCGTGAGGCGTTATCCCTGGAGCGCAGCTACTTCCCGCTGGATATTGGCCGACGCCTGTTCGGCATGGATCTGAGCGGCGACATTTTTCCAATGTTGGAAAACCTCTTTGCCATCCCCCTGGGTGAAGCAAGCATCCGCATCGAAGCGGCGCTCTCCGATCAGGACACCCGCACTCATCTGAACCTGCAACCCGGCGAACCGGTACTGCGGGTGGAACGCCTTACCCATGACCGCCGGGGACGCCCCATCGACTTCGAATATCTGAGCTTCCGTGGCGACTCTTTCAAATATCACTTCCGTGTGGATCGGAAATAGGAGGAAACATGAACTTCGACGACGTAGCCATCATCGATACCGATGTGCTGGTGATCGGCGGCGGCACCGCCGGTCCAATGGCCGCGGTGACGGCCAAGGAACGTTACCCAGACCTCGACGTGACCTTGCTGGAGAAAGCCAACGTAAAACGCTCCGGTGCCATCTCCATGGGCATGGACGGTTTGAACAACGCCATAGTCCCCGGTCACGCCACTCCGGAACAGTATGTCCGGGAGATCACCATCGCCAACGACGGCATCGTCCACCAGCCGGCGCTGATGGCGTATGCCCAGCGGTCCTACCCGATGATCGAAAAGCTAGATTCCTGGGGCGTTCATTTCCAGAAAGACGAAACCGGTGACTACGACATGAAAAAGGTGCATCACCTCGGCACCTATGTCCTGCCAATGCCGGAAGGCCACAACGTCAAGAAAATTCTCTACCGGCGCTTGCGCCGCCACCGGGTCAAAGTGGAAAACCGCTATCAGGCCACCCGGTTGCTCAAGGACACCTCGGGCAATGTTTCCGGCATGATCGGCATCAATACCCGCACCGCCGAGCCCATCATCATCCGCGCCAAGGCCGTGGTGATGGCCACCGGCGCGGCCGGTCGCATTGGGTTGCCACATTCCGGCTACCTGTTCGGCACCTATGAAAACCCGGCCAACTCTGGCGACGGCCACGCCATGGCCTATCACGCCGGCGCCGACTTGGCCAATCTCGAATGCTATCAGGTCAACCCGTTGCTGAAGGACTATAACGGGCCGGCCTGCGCCTATGTCACCGGACCGCTCGGCGGCTTCACCTCCAATGCCTTCGGCGAACGTTTCATTGAATGCGACTACTGGTCCGGGCAGATGATGCTGGAGTTCTTCAAGGAACTGGAATCCGGCAAGGGACCGGTGTTTCTGAAACTCGATCACCTCGCCGAGGAAACAATCCAGGAAATCGAAACGGTCCTGCACACCAATGAGCGTCCCAGCCGCGGCCGCTTCCATGACGGCCGTCATGTCGACTACCGCAAACGCATGGTCGAGATGCACATTTCCGAGATCGGCTTCTGCAGCGGCCACTCCGCCTCCGGCGTCTGGGTGGATGAGACCGGCGCCACCACCGTGCCAGGGCTGTACGCCGCCGGCGACATGGCATCGGTGCCGCACAACTACATGCTGGGTGCTTTTGTGTATGGCCAGATCTGCGGAGAAAGCGCCGCGGACTTCGCACAGCGGCGTAGCGAATTTGAACTGGACAAAACGCTGATCGAGGAGGAGCTGATCCGCCTTCGTGCGCCATTGGAGCGAGCCGACGGCATCCCTCCGGAACAGATGGAGTACAAAGTCCGGCGTCTGGTCAACGACTACCTGCAACCGCCGAAGGTCAGCCGCCGCATGGAGATCGGTTTGGAACGAATTCTATCGGTCCGTGCCGACCTGCCTTTGCTCAAGGCCGGCGACGCCCACGAGCTGATGCGCGCCATGGAAGTGCACTCCATCGTCGATTGCGCCGAGATGGCCGCCCGCGCCTCACTCTACCGCACCGAGTCGCGCTGGGGCCTGTACCACTATCGCGTGGACTTCCCCGAAACCGACGAGCAACAGTGGTTCTGTCACAGCCGTCTGTACAAGGACGATTCCGGCGCCATGGCCAGTGGAACCCGTCCGATCGCCCCGTACATCGTTTCACTCGGCGACGACAAGGACGCCTACAACCAGTTGCGCGTGAAGAAAGCCGCCAACGCTTGATTCCGACGAGGAGATTCCCATGCCTATCGCCCATCATCATAGCGCCGTGCCCGTTACCGTCGATGCGGATAAATGCATCGCCGATAAAGGCTGCACCGTGTGCATCGACGTCTGCCCTCTGGATGTGCTCTGGATCGACGAGAGCACCGGCAAGGCCCACATGAAGTACGACGAGTGCTGGTACTGCATGCCTTGCGAAGCGGACTGCCCGACCGACGCGGTCACCGTGAACATCCCCTACTTGCTGCGCTGAGGTGCCCATGAACGCGTTTGACGATCCCGAACTGCAGGAACTGGCCGAACGCCTGGCCTCGCCGGATCCCGGCCTGCGCCGCGTGGCGGTGTTGGACCTGGTTGACTGCCCGGAGCCAGAGGCGGTGACGCTGCTGATCCAGGCACTCCGGGACCCCGACCCGCAAGTGCGGCAGGAGGCCGCCAAGGTAGTCGATGAATTTGAATCCGAGGATATGGCCGACGCACTGATCGCCGCGCTCAACGACAGCGACGAGGTGGTGCGCAACGCCGCCGCCCATGCGCTCTCGGATCTCAAGGACCCGGCCGCGGCCAAACCGCTGATGGCCGCCCTGGAAGAAAGCCGCGACCCGTTCGTGGTGGCGGGTATTCTGCGAGCGCTGAAGCCGTTGCGTGAACCTGCCGCCCGCGAGCCGGCATTGGCTCGTCTGAATGCCGCCGATCCCGCTGTCCGCCGTGAAGCCGTGGGGTTACTCGGCTGGCTCAAGGAGGAACGCAATCTCCCGGCACTGATCAATCGTGCCCGCGACGACGATGATGCCGAGGTACGCCGTGCCGCCGTCGGCGCGCTGGTTTATGCCGAGCCGACCTCGGTGGCCGAAGCGCTCCAATACGTGGTTGGCGATCCGCACTGGCAGGTGCGTGCCGAAGCGATGAACAGCATTGGCAAACTCAATCATCAGGACAGTCTGTCTCTGCTCATCGAAGCCACCCGGGATAACACCTGGCAGGTGCGTGAAAAGGCCGCCGACGCCATCGGCAAGCTGGGCCGGGTAGAAGGCATTCCGGCACTGGGCGAGTGCAGCCGCGATGCCATGAGCAATCTGCGCAAGGCCGCCATCGGCGCGCTCGGCGCCATCGCTCACGAACAATGCCGACCCTATATTCAAACCGCTCTGGATGACCCGGACCCGGACGTTCGCAAGCTGGCCCGTTGGGCGCAGTCGAAGTTGAGCGCCGCCTGACCAACGGCCATCGCCTGCAAGGAGACGACGATGACATTCGTGGTGACCGAGAACTGCATACGCTGCAAATACACCGACTGCGTGGAAGTGTGCCCGGTGGACTGCTTCCACGAAGGAGAAAACTTCCTGGTAATCGATCCGCAGGTCTGTATCGATTGCGCGCTGTGTGTACCGGAATGTCCCGCCGGCGCCATCTATGCGGACAACGAGCTGCCCGAAGGGCAGGAGATGTTCGTGGCACTGAATGCGGAGCTGGCCAAGGTCTGGCCGGTACTGGCCGAAGCGTCGGAGCCCCTGCCCGACGCCGAAGCCTGGGAGGGCAAGGGCAACAAGCTTCAGTACCTGCAACGCTGAGTGCGCGACAACTTGTCATGACAGGTTATCCCAGGCAAAAACCAACCCGGAGCCAGAAACGATAATGACACACCACACCGATCTCAACGCCCCGGAGGAAATCCACCTCCGCAATGGCGGGCGCACTCTGGAGCTGATCTGGGAAAATGGCGGGATTTCCCGCCTCGCCAGCACCTCTCTGCGCCGAGCCTGTCGCTGCGCCCACTGCGAGGCGGCCCGGCGGCGCGGCACTGACCGGGTCGACGGCGACATTACGATCCGAAACGTGGCCATGGCCGACCTCGGCGCCCTGCAATTGACCTTCTCCGACGGCCACGACCGCGGCCGTTTTCCCTGGAACTATCTTTACCGTCTCGACGATCTTCACCGCCTCGGAAACAACGTGGAGGCGCCAGCGTGACACCAACCAGCGAACGCCGTCGCCGACATTACGGCGCGCACGCTTTTAACCTTCCCCAAAGAGGGTCGAATTCAACTTTGCCTGTTATTGGAGGATAGACATGGCTGCCATTGGTAAAGAGAACGTGCTGAGTGTGCACCATTGGAACGACACCCTGTTCAGCTTTCGCACCACTCGCGATCAGGCCCTGCGCTTCGAGAATGGCCACTTCGTCATGATCGGCCTGGAGCTGGACGGCAAGCCACTGATGCGCGCCTATAGCATCGCCAGCGCCAACCATGAAGAACATCTGGAGTTTCTCAGCATCAAGGTACCAGATGGTCCGTTGACCTCACGGCTTCAGCATTTGAAGGAAGGAGACGCGCTGATCGTCAGCCGCAAACCCGTCGGCACCCTGGTGGTACACGACCTGAATCCGGGTAAGAATCTGTTCCTGCTCGGCACCGGTACCGGTCTGGCGCCCTTCATGAGCATCATCAAGGATCCTGAGATTTATGACCGTTTCGACAACATCATCCTGGTCCACGGGGTCCGTTATGTGAGCGAACTGGCTTATCACGATTACATTCACCAGGCGCTACCCGCACACGAATTTCTTGGCGAGTGCATTCGTGAAAAACTGGCCTATTATCCTACCGTGACCCGGGAGCCGTTCCGCAACCGGGGGCGGATCACCACCCTGATCGAAAGCGGCAAACTCACCGAGGACCTCGGCCTGCCGGCGCTGAATCCGGAAACCGACCGCGTCATGCTGTGCGGCAGCCCGGCAATGCTGGATGAACTGACCAGGATGCTGGACGCCCGTGGTTTTCAGGCGTCTCCCCATCAGGGACAACCCGGTGACTATGTGATCGAACGTGCTTTCGTGGAGTAGTGAGCCGGCCGCGTCCCGCAAACCAGACGACCTAGCCGCCGCAAGAACCAGCCCCGCTGGCGAATCGGCTCCAGAGCAAAGGATTCGCCAGCACGGCTGCCTACCACGGTGGTGTCAGCCGCTTGCCGGCAAACCGAATAGCAAAGCCCGGTGCGCCCCCATGGCCGCCATGGTGCCGTCCGCCATCGCCAGGGTAACGTTGCCGGCGGCGCGGGCCGTGTCGCCACAGGCGAAGATGCCGGGGATCGACGTCGCCTTGAAGTCGTCGGTATCGACGACGGTCCCAATGGGCGTTTCGTCCAGTTTGCATCCCAGTTGTTCCGCCAGCGAACCGGCCGGCGCCACCTCGGAGGCCACGAACAGGCCCGCCAGCTCGATCGCCCGCCCATCGGCCAGCTCTACCGTGGCCCGCTCACCGGACACCGAGATCACCGGTTTGGCTTCCACGGTAACGCCCCGCTTCGCCAGATCCTGTTGCTGCTCCTGGTCCAGGGTCAACACGCCATTGGTGAAAAACGTGGTGGGCCCCCACTGCGGAATCAATTGCGCCTGATGCAGCGATATAGGCCCACTGGCTAGCACCCCGAGCGCACCCCGGTTCAATTCGTAGCCGTGGCAGTAAGGGCAGTGAAACACCGAACGTCCCCAACGTTCCTTCAATCCCGGAACGTCGGGCAAGGTGTCGGAAACGCCGGTGGCGAGGATCAGGAAGCGGCCGGAGAACCGGTCGCCATCGGCGGTGCCCACGGCAAACCCGTCATCAAGCCGGCTTGCCGATACAGCTTCGCCATCACGCCAGGTGAGATCCGGATAGAGCATTAACTGCCGCTTCCCTTCAGCGGCGATCTCCCCCGGCGGGCGCCCATCCTGGGCCAGAACGCCGTGGGCAGCATCGGCGAAGCGGTTACGCCGCAATCCGCTGTCGATCACCAGCACCTTGCGGCGAGCACGCACCAGCGGCAGCGCCGCGGACATGCCGGCATAGCTGCCGCCGATAATAATGACGTCAAACATAACAGCCTCCGGCGAACGTAGCCGCGGTCAGGAGGAACAGTGAGAGTGGTCCCGCCGTTGCAGGCCACGATGAAAATCCCGGCTCAGATCCGCCAGGGTCACATCACGCAGGCGCGCCATCAGTACCGCTTCGGCCTGTTGGAACGCGTCGTTCATGTGAGCGTTGACCGCTTTTTCCACCAGGCAGCCAGGCGATTCGGTACGGTTGCCCATGGCGAACACCGCCGGCTCGCCCAGTGCCACATAGATGTCATGCAGAGTGACGGTGTCGAAATCGCAGCACAGACGCCAACCGCCCCCGTGCCCTTTGACCGAGGTCACCAGCCCCTGCTCGCGCAGCCCGGCAAGAGTGCGACGGATCACAACCGGATTGGTCTGCATGATCCCGGCCAGGGCCTCGGAGGTAACCGGCCCTTCCATTTCCGCCATGTGCAGAAGCACGTGGAGCACACCTGATAATCTGCTGTCTCTCTTCATGCAACAAACAATATTACATGAAAAGAGAAAAGACAAGCTAGGCAGCCGATGCCCGGCTTGCCGATACAGTGTGAGAAAAACCGGGGATAGCGGCGCTGGGGAAGAGCCGCCCTGTCCCGGTTTACGAAAGCAGGAAGTTGACGACGGCGCGGGCTTGCCGCGCCGGCCGCCTCACCATTGATACTGGTATCCGATCTTGGCGGTGATGCCCCGGGCGGGAATATGGCTGGTGTTTCTGCCGTTACGCAGCAACTGACCATAAACGTGGTAGTAATCTTCGTTGAACAGATTTTCCACGCCGAGATCCACGCTGTGCCGTCCCTGCTGGTAACGGGTGCTGTAATCGACGGTGGAGTAGCTGTCCACTTTACGACTGCCAAAGCCCACTTCATCGTCGAAGGCATCATCCCGGGAGCCGCTGTAGTTCGCCTGCAGCCGGTGAGACCAATGACGTCCGGAAGCGTATTCAACGTAGACGTTCAACTGCAAGGGAGGAATACGATACCCGTTCAGTGCCTTCCATTTTCTGTCGGCCCTGTCATAGCTTTCCCCTTCCATCCAGCTCAACAGGCCACCCAGCCGCCATTGCGCGTTCAGTTGATGGTCCATCGTGGCTTCAACGCCGTGGATCCGTTCCTTGGCGCGGCGCTGGGCAAAGGCAAAGTCCTGAATCACTACCGGACCAAGATCCGATGTGTTGTAGAACAGTGCCAGACTGGCCTGGGTGGCACCCCAATAGCCTCGCGCGCCCACTTCATAGTTATCCGTCTTGATCGGTTCCAGCTGGGAATCGCCAACATCGAAATCGGACGGCGCGATGCGTAACTGCAAGCCCAGATCAGGCAATTCGAAGCCTTGGGAATAATTGGCGTAGACATCCACCGTGTCGTTCAGTGCATAGATGAGACCGGCGTTGAACAGGACGTCATCAAAATCCACTTCCCCGCCCTCGATCTGATTCCCCTCTCCCAGAGTGGTGAAGTCATTGAAGGACGCCTCCGCGTACTCGTACCGGACACCGGCTTCGCCACGCAGTTGATCACTGAAGTTATGTTCCAGTTGGGCAAACACGGCGACGGTGTCCTGGGTCACCGGCGGCATGAAAAGACGATCACCGGTATCGATATAGACCAACCCGCCACTATTGTCGTAAGCGCTACCGTCGTAGGTGGTCACCGGCATTTCGGTTTTTTCCCGCCCGCTATCCAGCCCCCAGCGGAGTAAAGCGGTCTCGCTCAAATCGGTGTTGACGGTGAGGCGACCGCCATAACTTTCACTGTCCAGATAGGTTTGGACCAAGGCGCCCCAAGAGGGAATTCCGCGCGCGTCGAACGGCGTGAAACGGGCATGATAGTCGCGATAGTAGAGCTGGGCATCCACCGCGCCAACACGGGTGTCGCCCGCGTGCCAGGCCAGATTCAACAGGCTGTTGCGGGTCCGGTTCTGTTCATTCAGGTGCAGCCCGGATATTGCTTTTGCACGGGCCTCGCCGGGGGGGACATCATCGACCGCCGGGTCGGAGGCGTAATCGGTATCCTGCTTCGCGTCCAGGTGACTGCCCGACAATGTCAGCGTGCCCGTCGGCAGATGCCAATTGAGCTTGCCACCCAGACTCCAGGTTCCGGTGTCCGACATGTCCCCCTGGCTCGGCTCGGGCGCGATGCGGCGCCCGTTCCCGTCATAGAAAGCGCCTTGCTCTTCCCACGCCAGGTTAGCGCCATAGTCCAGATCGCCCCGGGCGCCCCCGACGGATTGCTCTCCCCGGTACCCCAGACCATCCCCGGTGACCTTGGACAAGGCACTTTGCAATTCCAGTTTGGTGACCGCTTGGGAACGGTTGCGGCGGGTGATGATGTTGACCACGCCACCGGCGGCGCCGCTGCCATACACAGCACTGCCGCCTCGCAGCACCTCAATTCGCTCAATGTTGGCGGGATCGATGTTCATCAGATCACGGCTGATGTTCCGGCTGGTGTTCTGTGGAATGCCGTCGATCAGAACCAGCAGGTTTCTGCCCCGCAAGGTCTGGTTGAAATTGGTCAGCGTCTGGCTGGCCGGGGCCATGCCCGGCACCGTTTTCGCCAGCACTTCGCCAAGGTTAGCGGCGGTGCGCCACTGGGTTTCCAGCTCCTCACGCTCAATAACAGTCACCGCATGGGCCAGTTCGCTGGCCGCCATACTCTGGCGAGTGGCGCTGACCACAACCTGGTCCAGTTCGTTCGCGCCGGTCTCTTCCGCCCATCCGGACAACGGCGCCAAGACCGACACCAGCACCGGCAGGATTGTTTTGTTCGTCATGAAAAATCGTTCCCGATAACAGATCGCAAACCGACGAACCGAATTCCCGGTTCCTCGATTCATCGGACCCCAACAAGAGCCTGTTTAAGGCCTCCAGGAGCCCCTCGGATCATGCCCTTCCCCTTTGGCATGGTGTTGTTATGCCGTGGCGGGTCACCGCCTTTTGCACCATGCGATGGTAATGAGAACTATTCTTGTGAGCAAACATTCCGACGCCCAAACAACCAAAGCGCCACTTATCCGTACCATGGTCCATTAAGTCGGCACAAAATCCTGCAAATAATGCCGTAACGAAGTGAGGTCCAAGTGCTGTTCAACACTGTCGGCCAGACGATCCAGATCGGTCTGACGATGTTGCTGGTAGTCCACCGCCGCGGCTTGGGAGGGTTTCAACAGGGCATCACAGGCCCCGGCCCGATCAAACAGGCCATGCAGGTAGCCGCCCATCACCTGGCCGTCGTCACTGACCGCACCGTCCAGGCGTCCGCCCACATCGAACAGCGGCCGTTGCAGCGCCGGCCCGCGGGTGACGCCATTGTGAATCTCATAGCCGGTAACGGCTTCACCACCGGGCAGCAAACGCGCCACCACCTGCCGCAGCTGCTTGCCAGCCACCAGAGTGGTTTCCATATCCAGCAGCCCCAGTCCATCACTGCTGCCGGGCTGTCCCTCAATACCGTCCGGATCGTGTATCGCCCTGCCCAGCATCTGGAAGCCGCCGCAGATGCCCAGCAGTCGCCCGCCGTAACGTAAATGACGCTGTAAATAAGGCTCCCAGCCTTGCTCCCGCAACCATTGAAGATCGGCGCGGGTGTGTTTGCTGCCAGGCAGGATCACCCAGTCAGCCGGCGGCGGCGTTTGTCCCGGTCCGATCAGGTGCAAGGCAATACCAGGATGCAGGCGCAGCGGATCCAGATCATTGTGATTGCTGATGCGAGGAAAGACCGGCACCACCACGTTCAGCGCCTCACCGTCATGCTCACCGGCATCGGCCACCGCGTCTTCCGCGTCCAACAACAGGCCATGCAGATAAGGCAGCACGCCGAGCACCGGTTTGCCAGTGCGTTGCTCCAGCCAGTCCAGGCCGCTTTGCAGGAGAGCCGGATCGCCGCGAAAGCGATTGATGACGAAACCCACTACCCGGTTGCGTTCACTTTCACAGAGCAGCTCCAACGTACCCACCAACTGCGCGAAGACACCGCCCCGGTCAATGTCCGCCACCAGAATCACCGGGCAATCCACCGCTTCGGCAAAGCCCATATTGGCGATATCGTTCTCACGCAGATTGATCTCCGCCGGACTGCCGGCGCCTTCGGCGATAATCACCGGGTAACGCGCGGACAGATCACGCCACGCCGCCAGCACCGCCTCGCGGGCGGTGTTTTTGTAATCGTGATAGGCAATGGCGTCCATGTTGCCGAGCACCTGCCCGCGCACGATCACCTGGGCACCACGGTCGGTCTGCGGTTTGAGCAATACCGGGTTCATGTCACTGTGCGGCGCGAGGCCACAGGCCAGCGCCTGTAACGCCGTGGAGCGCCCGATCTCGCCACCATCGTCGGTCACCGCGCTGTTCAGCGCCATGTTCTGCGGCTTGAACGGCGCCACCGCCACACCCTGCCGCGCCAGCCACCGGCACAACGCCGCCACCACCGTACTTTTTCCGGCATCCGACGTCGTGCCCTGCACCATTAATGTCACCGAGCCGCCGGTCACACGGAAAGGCGCGCTCTGATTTTCACTGTTCACTGTTAACTATTCACTGCCTTTAAAGCTCTATTCCTTTCTGCGCCTTCACCCCCAGATCCTTGAACGCGTGCTTCACCACTTTCATCTCGGTGACGGTGTCGGCCAGTTCGATCAATGGCTTCGGTGCGTAACGGCCGGTGACCACCACGTGTTGCATTTCCGGGCGGTCCTGCAGGTCATCCAGCACCGCGTCCAGATCCAGATACTCGTAGCGCAGGGCGATGTTCAATTCGTCCAGCACCACCAGTTTGTAGTCCGGGTCGCGCAGCATACGGCGCGCCTCGGCCCAGGCGGCTTCGGCGGCGGCCACATCACGTTCGCGGTCCTGGGTATCCCAGGTGTAGCCTTCACCCATGACGTGGTAATCCACCAACGGCTGCGCGCGGAAAAAGCGCTCCTCGCCGGTTTTGAACGCTCCCTTGATGAACTGCACCACGCCGACTTTCATGTCATGGCCCAGAGCACGCGCCGCCATACCGAAAGCGGAACTGCTTTTGCCTTTGCCGGGACCGGTCAGCACCAACAGCACGCCTTGGCTGTTCCGCGCACGGGCGATCCGTTCCTGCATGATTTTCTGTTTTTTCGCCATGCGCTCGGCATGGCGTTGCGGGGTTTTGGCGTCTTCACGCATGGTCTTTATCTCCAACAAACAACGCCGCCACCGCTTCCGGCGCCGACGGAAAATAGCCGTGAAAGTAACTGGCGGTCAGATTGCCTTGATGGAACACCGGCTCACCGCCGGTGCCGCTTTGTTTTTCACTATGCTGATCCGGCACGCGTGGCGTTTCCAACCTGGAGTAGTGGAAGGTATGCCCACGCAGCTGCCCCCGTGGCAATGACAAGGCGTGCATGCCAAGCCCCTGCAGGCGTTCCATCATCCGCGCCGCGCCGGGCAGCAGGCCAAGCATGGCGTGGCGCCGGCCCTTGTTGTCCACCAATGTCTCCATGCAATACATCAGCCCGCCGCATTCCGCCAGGATCGGCTTGCCTTGTCGATGGTGGTCGCGGATCGACGCCCGCATGGCCAGATTCGACGATAACGCGCCGCCATGCTGCTCCGGGTAGCCGCCGGGCAACCAGAGCGCTTCCGCCTCCGGCAACGTCCGGTCATTCAACGGTGAGAAAAAACACAGCTCGGCGCCCATGGCGGTGAGCAGATCCAGGTTGGCCTGATAGAGAAAGCCGAAGGCGGCGTCCCTGGCCACCGCGATGCGACGGCCGGCCAACAGCGCCGGCGGCGGCGCCGGACAATTCGCGCTCAACGTCACCGCCTCCGGCAACCGGTCCAGGCCCGCCTCCGCCAGCACCGCCGCCACCGCATCCAGGCGCCGGTCCAGGTCGATCAATTCCTCCGCCTGCACCAGCCCCAGATGCCGCTCCGGCAACGCCAGGTCCGGGTGGCGAGGCACCGCGCCCAGCAGCGACAACGACGGCGGCAACGCTTCGGCCAGCATCTCACCGTGGCGCGGGCTGCCCACGCGGTTGGCGATCAGTTGCCGAACTCGCAGTTCCGGCCGGTAATCCGACAAGCCCTGGGCGAGTGCGGCAAAGGTCTGCGCCATGCCCGACGCATCGATTACCGGAATTACTGGCAAGCCACACAGCACTGCCAGATCAGCACTGGAGGGCGAGCCATCGAACAGGCCCATGGCCCCCTCCACCAGCACCAGGTCCGCGTCACGGGCGGCCTCGGCGAGGCGCCAGCGGCACTCCGCTTCGCCAGTCATCCACGGCTGCAATTGATACACCGGTGCGCCGCTGGCGCGGGCCAGGATCATCGGATCGAGATAATCCGGGCCAAACTTGAATACCCGCACACGGCGGCCGGCGTTGCGGTGCAGGCGCGCCAGGCCGGCGGTGATCAGGGACTTGCCCTGCCCCGATCCGGGTGCGCTGATCAGAGCGGCGGGCGCGCAGCCCTCCACTCGGGAAACCGCTTGTGTCATGAAAGGCGGTCCTTATGTAAGAGAGTCACCCCGGCAGGAATACCCGGGTGCCGTTTATTTCGGTAACCATAAGCCGTTGCCGGTAGAGCTTCTCCAACGCCTCCGGTATCAGCATGGCATCGGCGGGCCCATGGCACAGCTCACCGTCGGGATAGAGCAGCAGGACCCGGTCACACCAGCGCGCGGCCAGGTTCAGATCATGCAGGCACAGACACAGGCCCGCGCCCTGTTGCGATTGCTGTTCCAACAACCGCATCACCGCCACCTGATGATGCAGGTCGAGGTGATTGGTGGGTTCGTCCGCCAGCCATAGGGCCGGCTGTTGGGCCAGGGCCGTGGCCAGGGCCAGACGCTGACGCTCGCCGCCAGACAGGGTACTGACCAGCCGTGGCTCCAGGTGGCTCAAATCCAGTTGCCGCAAAGCGTCCCGGGCCCGTTCCAGATCCGCCGCGGTTTCCATGCGCCACGGCGGCAGGAACGGATGTCGGCCGATCAGCGCGGTCTCCAGAACGGTGGCGGGGAAACCGTCCTGCCGTTCCTGAAACACCACCGCCAGCCGCTGCGCGACCTGACGGCGGCGCCATTGAGACAGTGGTTTGCCATCCAGCAGCACCTGCCCGGAGCGCGGCGCGCGCAAGCCCGCCAGGGTATGCAGCAAAGTAGTCTTGCCGGCGCCATTGGGGCCGAGAATGCCCCAGCGCTGCCCTGGTTCGATACGCAGACTCAGCGCCCGTCCGGATACCCGCCCGGGCACATCGATGATCAACTCGCGAGTTTCCAGCGCGCTCATCATCGGCTCCGGTACAGCAGGAACAGGAACACCGGCACCCCCAGCAGCGCCGTGATCACACCCACGGGCAACTGTTGCGGCGCCAACAGGATACGGGCCAGGGTATCCGCCAGCGTCAGTAAGATGCCGCCGGCCAGGGCGCTGGCGGGCAGAATCAGGCGCTGATCATTACCCAGCACCAAACGCAGTAAATGAGGCACGATCAGGCCGACGAAGCCGACGCTGCCGGCGGTGGTCACCGCCACCGCGGTGACCAGGCTGGCCAGCACGTACACGGAGGTCTCCAGCGGCCGCACCGCGACGCCCAGAGCCGCCGCTTGCAGCGGCCCGCGCGCCAGCACATTGAGAGGGCGCCCCAACGGCAACATGGCCGCCACCGCGACCACCAGTACCAACCAGGCCCAACCCGGGGCGCCGGCGTGAGAGAGATCCCCCATCAGCCAATACAGCATGCCGGGCAAACGCTCCGCCGGGCTCATGGTAAGCAGAAAGCTGATCACCGCGCTCCACCCCGCCGCCACCACCACGCCGGTAAGCAGCAACCGGGTCGGAGTCCAACTGCCACCGCCCCGGGCCAGGCCGAATACCAGCAACGTGGAGAGCAGGGCTCCGGCGAAAGCGGAACCGGATACCAGCACCGCTCCCGCGCCCAGCAGCATGGCGCCAAGCGCGCCGACGGCGGCGCCACCGGACAATCCGAGCACGTAAGGATCAGCCAGCGGATTGCGCAACAGCACCTGCATCAGAGCGCCGGCCAGAGCCAGCAAACCACCGGTGGCGAACGCCGCCAACGCCCGGGGAGCACGCAGCGACCAGATCAGATCCCGCTGCAGTTCGTTGCCGCCGCCGGTGAATACCGCCCACAGATCGGCGGCGCCCAGCGGCACGCTGCCCACCGCCACCGCCAGGGCCATGGCCAGCACACCCGCCAGCACCAGAACCCACAGCGCGGTCCAGGGGTAAGCACGCGCCGGCGCGTCAACGCCGGGCACGGGCCTGCTCCAGGTGCTTGCACAGTCGGCGGGTGCCTTCCAGCATGCGCGGCGTGGGCCTTTGCAAGGTGGAAGGCGGAACGAAGAACAGGTTGTCGCGACGCACCGCGGTGAGCGAACCGAACTCGCGCCAGGGATCGAGCCAGGCCGGGTTATCCTCGCCCATGCCGCCGGCGATGATCACCTCCGGGTCCGCGCCCAGCACCGCTTCACGGCCGATGCGCGGCGTCAACGCCGGCAACCCGCCGAACACATTGACGCCGCCGCACAGACGGATGGCTTCGCTGATCAGGTGCCGGTCGTTCACCGTCATCAACGGTTCTTCCCATACCTGATAGAACACGGTGACCGGCTTGGCGTCGCCGTGGCGTTGGCGCAGCGCCTTGATACCAGCGCGGAACTGTTCCGCCACCGGCTTACCCACCGGCTCGGTACCGGCCAGTCTGGCGAACCGTTCCAGAGTGCCGCCGATCATTTCGAAGCGGACTGGTTCGCTGTAATAGACAGTGAGGCCGAGCCGTTCCAGCTGTTCGATCTGAGCGGCCGGATTACCGCTGCGCCAGGCGATCACCAGATCCGGCTTGAGCGCCAGGATCGCTTCCAGGTCCAGCCGTTTATAGCTGCCCACCCGGGGCACTTTGCGCGCCGCCGGCGGCTCGTCGCTGAAGCTCACCGCGCCCACCACCTGCTCACCGGCACCGGCGGAAAACAGCAGCTCCACCGCGCCCGGCGACAGCGCCACGATACGTTGCGCGGGCTGTTCCAGGCAGACTTCACGGCCGGCGTCATCCTCGACACAACGGGGTGCCGCCATGGCGGCCAGGGGCAACAACGCGATCAGTACCGTCGATACCATCCATTGCCCCATTCTGGCCACCATAACATTCTCCCATTGCGATCAACGGATATCGTAGCGCACGCTGACGAACACGGTGCGCCCGGCGTTGAGATAATGCCAGCCGGAGTAATTCCGCGCCGTGGCGTATTCCTTATCGAACACGTTCTTCACCGAGACCCGGGTGGTCCAGTCCGGAGCGAAGCGCCAGCTGGCGCGCAGGTCCAGCAAGCCATAGCCCGGCAAGCGCTGGGTGGCGGCGGCATCGTTGTAACGGTGATCCTGGAACACCGCGCTGCCGCCCAGTGACACGGAGCCGAAATCCCGGTCCACATCGAAACGCACGCTCTTGCGGTTTCGACGCTGCAACAGCTCATCGGTTTCCTCATCCTTGGGATCCAGCACCGTTACCGCCATGGCCAGGCGCCATTGGTCCAAATCCAGACCGGTTTGCAGTTCGGCGCCGCGAATGCGCGCTTCATTGACGTTGTAGGGCAAATACTTACCGTCCCGAAGTTCCGAAGCGATCAGATCCTCCACATCATTCTGGAATACCGACAGGTCCCAGAAGCCACGGCCGTACTGCCCGCGAATGCCGACCTCCTTGTTTTCGGATTTTTCCGGCGACAGGTCCGGATTACCGAAACCGGGGTAGTACAGTTCGTTGAAGGTCGGCGCCCGGAAGGCGGTTCCGTAACTGACACGAAGGCGATGATGCGGGTTCAGCGCGTAACCGAGGGCCACACCGCCCGTGCTCTTGTGGCCAAAGGCTTCGTTATCGTCATAGCGCACGCTGGCCTGCGCATCGAGATCACCAAAGGTGGTCATCAGTTGGGCGAAGGCTGCCTTGTTCTCACGATTGTCCAGACTGTATTGCGTGGTGCTTTCGATATCGTCGCGCAAGTACTCGCCACCGACGATCAGTTCCACGTAATCGTTCACCGCGAAGTGGTTCTTCAGATTGACGGCCTGGGTCTTGGTGTTGAAGGTACTGGTCAGATCACCGTCGGTGAAATTCTCGTTTTCATCCCGCGCCTCACTGACCTGCAACTGCATCAGCCAATCGTCGGACACCAGCAATTCACCACGCAGGGCGCCCACCTGAATCAGATAATCCGTGTCTTCCCGGTTGGCGGCCGTGCCGGGCTCGAACTCGGTGTTACCCTCGGCGCGGAATCCCAGCACGCCGATTTCCGCCCGCTCGCCGAACCGATGGCTCAGTTTGACGATGCCGGAGGTATTGTCGTAACCGCGATCATCACCATGCCGGCGCAGACGGGTGCCGTCGGTATCGAAGCGGTTCACCGCCATGCTGTAGCGGGTACCGTCCTTCTCGCCGGCGGCACCGCCACCGATGGAACGGCTATTGAAGCTGCCGCCGCCCAGCTCCAGCCAGGCACCGGGCTCACCATGCCCGTCCGGGGTGAATACCTGAACCACGCCGCCCACCGCGTCGGAACCGTAGAGACTGCCCCGCGGACCGCGCACGACTTCCACCCGGTCGATCATTGATGGCGGCAGGAACTGCCAGGATGGGGTGCCGCCCGTGGCGGGGCGGATGCGCACACCGTCGAGCAACAGCAAGGTGGAGCTGCCGCCGGTGCCACGCATGTAGACGCTGGTGTTCTTGCCGAAAGCGCCGTTGCCGATGATATCCAAACCGGGCTGAGCGCGCAGAATGTCCGCCATTTCCAGCGGTTGCTGCTCACGCAGCGTTTGTTCGTCGATCACCGCTACCGGCGTGAGACTGGCGCGGGCGGTTTGCGTGGTCATGCTGGGCGTCACCACCACCGGATCGAGCCGATTCTCATGGGGCTTCACATCCGGCAACGACAGTTGCGCCAGCAGTATGGGATCGGTTGGGTTTTCCCCGGCGTGGGAGGCGGTGGCGCACAGGCCGATAACGGCGGCGGCCACCGGAGTCAGTTTGAATCTGGACATGGCACGAATTTCCCCTGGCCGTGCTCACCCGCACGGCGAATGGTGTCGTGTCACGGCGGGACATCCGGGAGAGGCGGCGGAGGCAAGCCACGAAAGCAGGCGCGGGAAACGCCCTCGCATCACCCGGCGGCCGCCCACCGCGACGCCTGGCGGAGAGGCAAGCCTCTCCCCTTCGGGCCGGTATCCGGACTGATGAGGTGGAAGGTGGAACATCCTTCCGCCGCGATCACCTTCCCATGCCAAGGAGCCTCTGAATAAGTATTACTGCGTCTCTGCAAGGCCTGGAAGGCGCGTTGGCAAGACGGGTCGCGCCGCCAATGGCCGTCGTCCTTGGCAAGCGGCCCAACGCCGCCAGCGTGCCTTCCAGGCCTTGCCCTTCGGGGCCTTCAGGGCGGCCCGTCCTGAAGGCCAGAGGCGTCGTAATACTTATTCAGAGGCTCCCTAAGCACAGTGGTGGCGGCCGGCGCCGGACCGGTCGCGGATCGCGGTGTACTCAATCACCGTTGCGGGGGCAGTGCCGGATTCACCGTTGGGGGCTGCTCGCAACCCAAGATTCACCGACTTCCCGTTTAACCCGTAGCCTGGCAGGCTCCCGGGCACCCGAAAGTGGCGCGAAACTATCAATCCGGCCGCGCCGGGTCAATGATTTCCCGCACCGCCGGCGCGGCCAGAGCCTGCTCCAGCCGTTTCCAGGCGCCGGCCTCGTCCGGTGGCAGGCCGATGCGCAGGGCCGGCGGTTCAACGAAGTCCCGCACCAGAATGCCTTGCCGGGCCAGCGCATCGGCCAGTACCGTGGCGCGTGAATGGGGGCAGTAAAGGAACAGATCCGTGCCGCCGGCCACGGCAAGCCCCGCCCGTTCCAGCAGCGTGGCCAAGCGCCGCGCCGCCCGCCGCCGCTCTGTCCGGTTTTCGCGTTGCCAAGCGTGGTCCGCCAGGGCGCCCGCCATCACCGCCTGGGCCGGGCCGCTCAGGCTCCAGGGGCCCAGCGTCCGCGCCAGCCGTTCCAGCAACGCTGCTTCGGCGAAAACCCAACCGGCACGGACGCCCGCCAGCCCGAACACCTTGCCCAGAGAGCGCAGCACCACCAGTCCCGGCGTCCCGGTGTCGGTGGCGACGCTCAGCGCCGGCTCATCCAGAAAGGCTTCATCCACCACCAGCCAGCCACCGCGATCGGCCAGCCGCCGGCACCAGGCCAGCAGCCGCTCCGGCGGCAACCGCTCACCGCTGGGGTTATTGGGATTGATCCAGACCAGCACATCCAACTGGTCCAGCGCCGCCTCTACCTGCCCGCTGCCGAGACCGCGCACCTGATGACCGGCCCGCCGCCAGCACAAGGCATGCTCGCCATAACCCGGCACCGGCACGCCGACCCGGCCAGGCGCGCGCAACAACGGCAGTTGCTGAATCGCCGCCTGGCTGCCCGGCACCGCCAGACAGGTCGCCGTCGACGGCGCGCCCACCCATTGGCGGGCCAGATCCGCCAGTTCCGGTGCCGGCTCAGGTAACCGTTGCCACACCTCCGGCGGCAGCGGCGGCACTGGCCAACCGTTCGGATTAATGCCGGTGGACAGATCCAGCCAGTCCGCCTCCGGGCGCCGCCAAAGCCGGGCCGCCGCCCGGCGGCGGCCGCCGTGATCGCGTTCCCAGTCCCGGCTCATGGGCTCCCCACCGACAGCAACACACTTCCGGTCACCGCCACCAGCAACCACAGCCCAAGAGCTCTGCGCAGCAACCGCAGCGACGCCTTGATGGTCGCCGCCTCCGCCGCCGGGCCGGCACCCAGCACGGGCCGTTGCCGCCATTGGCCGTGATAGGGCGCGCCGCCGCCAAGCGATACGCCCAGCGCCCCAGCGCCAGCGGCCATCACCGGGCCGGCATTGGGACTCGACCACTGCCCGGCTTGCCGGCGCCAACAGGACAGCGCCAACCGCGTGCGTCCACACAGCGCGTAGCTCAACGCGGTGAGTCGCGCCGGCACCCAGTTGAGCACGTCGTCCAGACGGGCCGCGGCTTTGCCGAAATACTCGTAACGTTCGGTGCGATACCCCCACATGGCGTCCAGGGTGTTGGCGGCGCGATGGGCCACCACGCCAGGCAGACCCGCCAGCAGAAACCAGAACAGGCTGGCGAACACGGCGTCGGCACCGTTTTCCAGCACCGACTCGGTGGCGGCGGTGGCGACGCCGGTTTCATCCAGGGCGGCGGTGTCGCGGCTCACCAATTGTCCCACGGCGGCACGGGCGGCGGGCAGATCACCGGCGGACAGTGGCCGCGCCACCGCCAGAGCGTGCTCATGCAGACTGCGCGGCGCCATCGCCAACCACAGCACCAACACCTGCAGCGGCCATAACAGCAACGGCGGCAACCACCACTGGCAGAACACGGCCACCAGCACCGGCCCGCCCACCAGCAACAGCGTCGCCTTGAAGCCGGCTCCCACGCTCCGGTCGGGCCGCCGGTTCCAGCGCCGCTCCAGGGCCGTGGCCCAGCCGCCGAACACCACCAACGGATGCCCGCGCCGGGGTTCCCCCAAAGCGGTGTCCAGTAAAACAGCCAGTACGCACAGCCAGGCGCTCATGGATTGTGGAGACCATCGCAATAAAAAGAGGCGCCAAGTCTAGCGTGGGAGGCGGGGGGCACAACACTTGCGGCGCATGGGGGCGCTCAGACGTTTGCAACATTCGCTTGCAAGCAAGCTTGTATGGTTTCCCGGCAAGTCTTAGAAGGAGAAGACTTGTCGGGGTGGAGGGACCAGGCAAGCTTCTGACCCTAGGGTACAGACTGTGGGAGATATGGCCCCACCCCGCACCTTCAAACGCCGATAAGGAATCCATCGGCTGAGCGCGCACTCAGACCGACGATACTCTGCAAGCCAGCGTGACGGTGCGCCCCGACAAGCCCATTTAACCTAGCTGACAGGGGAGCCCCATGGCAATGCCGGCAAGCCGCCCGGAGATCGGGATCGACGCTGCGAAAGACAACCTGGTGATCCACCATCAGGACCTGAACCAAACCCTCACCATCGACAATACGCCCCAAGCCATCCGCCAATGGCTGGCCACCCTCCCTGAGGGCTGCGATATCGCCATTGAGGCGACCAGCACCTATCACATGGACCTCACCGAGCGCGCGCACGCCAAGGGGCATCGGGTCTATGTGGTGGACGGCTACCGCCTCAGTCACTACCGCAAAGGCGTTGGAGGGCGGGCCAAGACGGATCTGGCCGATGCCCAGTTGCTGGCCCGCCATCTGCACAAGGAGAAAGACGAGTTACGCCCGTGGAGCCCGCCCCCAAAGGCGTACCGGATGCTGCAGAGCCTGCTGCGTCGCCGGGCCGCCTTGGTTAAGGCCCGCACGGCATTACGTCAGAGCCTGAGCGGAGAACCGGAGCTCAAGGCCCCTCTGCGTGCCCTGATCGCCAAAATGGACCGGATTGACTCTCTGATCCAGAAACGGCTCAAGAGCGCGGTGAGCGCCGCCGGCTTACAGACTCAGGTCCAACGCTGCGACGCGATCGACGGGGTCGGCGAGATCACCGCCACCGCCTTGGTCATGGCCTTCCTGAGAGGAGACTTCACCAATAGCGATGCCTTCGTTGCCTTCCTGGGGTTGGATGTCCGGGTCCGTGACTCCGGCAAACTCACCGGCAAGCGTAAGCTGACCAAACAAGGAGATACGGAGGTCAGGCGACTGCTGCACTGTGCCGCCATGAGTGCGTCTCGACACCCGGTCTGGCGCGCCTTCTATCAGCGCTATCGGGACCGGGGACTGCACACCACGCAAGCCTTGGTGATCCTGGCCCGGAAGATCGCTCGCACCGCCTTCGCCCTGATGAAGCAGCAACAAGAATATTGCCCCGCAAAGCTCTTCTAAGCATTGCAGGGCACCATAGAATCTCCCACAGCGGCGGCGTCGTTACTCCCGTACCCCTGTTTCCGGGTGAGACCATGATTTTGTGGAACACCAGTGGTCCACGGACCCCAATTCGCTTCTTCCCTTGACAGCCTCCCCAGCCGTGCCGACCATTTTGCTCTTTGCCACTGGATGACCCCGTGTCCGTTTCTTCCCCTTTCTGGCGACAATCGCCCCCCTCCCTGAACCCGGATTTTCTGCGGCAGGGCCGTCAGCATCAGGCCAGCCTGACCAAACCCGCCGGCTCCCTGGGACGGCTGGAACAGCTTGCCATTACCCTGAGCGCGCAACAGCAACGCCCCCGCCCGGCGGTGGACCGCGTGCGCATCGTGGTGTTCGCCGCCGATCATGGCGTTTGCGCCGAAGGCGTGTCCGCCTTCCCCCAGGAAGTGACCGGTCAGATGATCGCCAACTTCGTCAATGGCGGTGCCGCCATCAGCGTGCTGGCCCGCCATTTGGGCGCGGAGCTGGAAGTGGTCAATCTTGGAACCGCCCACCCGCTACCCGCCCGTGACGGAGTCGTGATGGCGGAAATCGCCCCCGGCACCGCCAACCTGGCAACGGCGGCGGCGATGAGCGAAGAACAGCTGCAGGCCGCCTTGAGTGCCGGGCGGGACGCGGTGCAACGGGCGGCCGGCGCCGAGCTGTTCATTGGCGGCGAGATGGGCATCGGCAACACCACCGCCGCAGCCGCGGTGGCCTGTGCCCTGCTGGACCTGGCGCCGGAGGTACTGGCCGGCCCCGGCACCGGACTCGACGCCGACGGCCTTCGCCACAAGGTGGCGGTACTGCACCGGGCTTTGCAACGTCATCGCGATACCGTTGCCGAGGCGGATCAGCCACTGCCGGTGCTCGCCTCCCTCGGCGGCTTTGAGGTGGCGGCCCTGGCCGGCGCCTTCCTGGCCGCCGCCCAGACCCGGATCCCGGTGCTGGTGGACGGTTTCATCGCCTCGGTGGCGGCGCTGGCGGCAACGCGCCTGCAACCAGGCCTGGCGGAATGGCTGCACTTTGCCCATCAGTCCGCCGAACCCGGCCACGCCCGGGTCCTGGCCGCACTGGACGCCGATCCGCTGCTGCGACTGAATATGCGGCTTGGCGAAGGCAGCGGCGCGGCGGCGGCGGTCCCTCTGCTGCGCCAGGCCTGCGCCCTGCATAACCAGATGGCGTCGTTCCAGGACGCGGGCATCAGCAAAGGACAGTAGCGATGGACACGGAAACGACCACCTGGGTGGACCTGATCCGCCACGGTGAACCGGAAGGCGGACGCCGCTATCGCGGACACCGGGACGATCCGCTCAGTGCCACCGGCTGGGCGCAGATGCGTGCCGCCCTCGGCGCCGAAGAGCGCTGGGACGCGGTACTCTGCTCACCCTTGCTGCGTTGCCGCGCCTTCGCCGAGGAGGTGGCGCGGGAACAGGGCCTGCCTTTGCACGTGGAACCGCAACTGAAGGAAATCCACTTCGGTGACTGGGAAGGCTTCACCCCGACTGAACTGGCACAACGTGACGGCGAGCGGCTGGCGGCGTTCTGGGCCGATGGCGAGCGCCACCCGCCCCCCAACGGCGAGTCTCTGACCGAATTTCACGCCCGCGTATCCGGCGCCTGGCAGCACTGGACTGACCGGTTATCGGGACAGCGCGTGCTGCTGGTCGGCCATAGCGGCATGATCCGGATGATATTGGCTTCGGTACTGGATCTGGCCCCGGCGCGGGCCATGGCACGCCTCTATATCCCCTACGCTGGCCGCAGCCGGGTACGGCTGGACGATACCGAACACGGCCGTCTCGGCTGCCTGCTCAGCCACGGACTGACGCCATGATAAGCACGCCGCTGCGCACCGCCCTGGCGTTGATGACCCGCCTGCCCAGCGGGTTGAAGCACCCCCCCAACGACCGCGATCAGGGCCTGGCGGTGGCCTGTTATCCGCTTGTGGGGCTGATCGTCGGACTGCTGTTGTGGCTCGGCGCCGCCGCCGGCGGCTGGCTGCATTGGCAAAGCGCCCCCCTGGCCATCCTGTTGGTGGCGGCCTGGGTGCTGATCACCGGCGCCTTGCATCTGGACGGTCTGGCGGACAGCGCCGACGCCTGGCTCGGCGGCTACGGCGATCGTGAGCGCACCCTGCGCATCATGAAGGATCCGGCCAGCGGCCCCGCCGGGGTATGCGCCGTGGTGCTGGTGCTGCTGGGCAAGACTCTGGCGTTATGGACACTGCTGGATCTGGGCTGGTCGCTGGCGTTGCTGTTGGCACCGGTGCTGGCCCGCGCGGCCGGCGCCTCACTGTTCCTGCTGTTGCCCTACGCCCGCCCGGAGGGCCTTGGCCGCGCCGGCGCGGACCACCTGCCCCGGGACAAGGTCACCGTGGCCCTGGCGCTGACCGCCCTGCTTGCCGTACTGCTCGGTGGACTGGCCGGTGCCGCCTGGGTGCTGATCAGCGCGCTCATAACCTGGGCCGCCGTGCGCTTGCTCCGTCAGCGGCTGGGCGGCTTCACCGGGGACACCGCCGGCGCCTTGATCGAAGTGGTGGAAACCCTTGTTCTACTGGCCGCCGCCTTGGTGCTGTAATCCCAGGCCCGCTGGTACTGCTCGAGAAACCAGGCCCAGTCCCGCTCCGGCATGGCGCCACGGTGACGGCCGAACTGATCCAGATCACGCCATGACGCGGTGGCCCGCCGGAACCGGCGGCGGCTCTTTTCCAGATCGATCAGCGCCACCCGCGGCCGGCCATGCCCCACATTGACGAACACATGCTTGGCGTAAAGGCAGCCGTGTTGCCAACCGGCGGTGTGCAGTCGCGCCAGAATAGTGGCCAGATCATGGAGCATGGCATGCCGCTCCGGTTCCGCGCGCGGCGCCTGCTCATACCATTGATCCAGGCTGATGAAGCCGGTCAGCGCTTCGGTGACCAATAGCGCGCGCCATTGTCCCTGTTCGCGCCGGGCGCCGGCGTAGCGAAGCACCGGCAAGGGAATGCCCAGAGCCTGCCAGGCCCGGTAGGCCTCCGCCTCACGGATCACCGTGGGGCGCCCCAGCGGATACCGCAGCGAGCGATACAAATGGCCGGTTTGCCGTTTGCAATACAGGCCGGGCGCGCCATCACCCTCGACGTGCAGGTACTGAACACCGCTTTCGCCACCCCGGCGCTGGTTGGCGGGCTCCACCCAGGGCCCATGGCATTGCCACCAGTAGCGGAAGGTTGATTCACTCATCTCCGCCCCCGGCCGCCGATATCGCTCTTGCGCAGAGTGTAGACTCGCCACATGGCGTAACCCGGCAGAAAGTCCTGGTGACCGACTATGGCGAAGCCGGCGTCATGGAATTCCCGCTCCACTTGCTCCCGGGCGATGATGAAACGGTTGCGGCCATGGCTGCGGCTGTAGTTGCGATCGTAGTTGCGACCCTGCTCGCGACGTTGTTCCAGACGGCGGCGGCGCCACGCTTTGTAGTTGCCATCCACCCACAATGACAGGATCACCGTATCGCGGCTGACCCGGTGAAACTCGCGCAATATCGTCGTTCGGTTTTCCACGTCGGCGACATGATGGAGCAAGCGCATGCAGAACACGCAATCCACACTGGCGTCATCGAGGTCGATGGAGAACGCCGACGTTTGCAAGGTCCGCACCCTTCCCTGGCTTTCACTGCCCTGATAGCGGCGGGCCACATCCAGCATGTCGGCGGAGTAGTCAGCAGCCAGGATCTCCCGGCCCGGATGCTCGGCCAGAGTCGCCCAGAAACGACCCGCGCCGCAGGGCAGGTCCAGCACCAACCTGGGCCCGCCGGCCTGTTTCAGAGCGCGCCGCGCGAGCTGTTGATCGCGCCAGTTGGACAGCCGGCGAGACCAGCCATCCTGGTGTTTTTTCAGATAGTGTTCGGCGTGTTGCAGGTCGTACTTCCTGGAAAATTCCAGTTCCACCGGCCGGGAATCCGACATGGCTCTACTCCATTGGGAATATCAGCCATAACAGTAGAAAAGCCCGCCTGAAACACTCGTCAAAGAGATGTCAAAATTTCGTTAAGTAGGCATTTTTCGAAAAAATCAGGGCGACGACAACGACACATGAAAACAACAGCCGCCCGCTGGCAGGGAGGCGACCGAGATACGCCAACCCTGACTGGCACAGATGCGTTTCACCAGCGAAAGACCGAGCCCCATGCCTTCACCCCGGGCGCTGCTTCCCCGCACGAACGGCTGAAAAACCGTCACCTGCTCCGCTTCGGGAATACCGGACCCGCTATCCTCCACTTTGAAGCCATGCGCCGACAGCGTCAGTATGACGCCGCCGTTTTCGGTGTAGTGGCAGGCATTGCGCAGCAGGTTGCCCAGAACCGCTCCCAGTAAAGTCTGGTTATAGGCCTTGGAGGTGCAGCCCCCGCCATGCGGGTATCGCACTTGAAAATCCAGACCCTTGGCACGCATCTGAGGCGCCCAGCGGGCACATTGTTCTTCCACCACCTGCTCAAGAGTGGCGTCGGCGGCGAAGGCCGAGTCCTTTGGATCATTACGCGCCAGCATCAGGAAGGTGTCCACCAGACCATGCATTTCCTTCACCGAACGGGCGATACGTTCCACCTGTTCCCGTTCCCGCTCCGCCAGTGGCCGGGCCGCCAGCAATTCACAGCTGCCGGCGATCACCATCAGCGGCGTGCGCAGTTCGTGACTGACATCCCCGGTGAACAGACGCTCGCGCTCAAGGGATTCATGCAAGCGCCGCAGCGTGGCGTCAAAGGCCGCCGCCAGATGTCCGATTTCATCGTCCGCGTAATGCAGCGCCAGGGGCGGCGAATGGGAAAGCAAGCGGTCTTCCTGCCGCACCTGCCAGGCCAGCCGCACCAAAGGGGCCATCACTTTTCTTGCCAGCAACCAACCAAGCAGGCAGGCGGCCACCACGCTGAGCATGAAGCCAACCGCGACCACCTGGAATAATGCCTGCTCACGGGCTTCGAACTCCTGCTGCTCCTGCAACAGCAAATAACGCTGCCCACCTTCATCACGCACATAGGCGTAATAGGCTTCACCGCCGCGCTCCAACTCGTGAAAGCCGGCAGTCAGCGTCATCATCCAGGGCGCCACCGGCAGACCCGCGCCGGCATCACTGTAGAAACGGGTCTTCACGTCCAGCCGCGACGAAGAGTGTGCCGGCGCGTCATCGGAAAGAATCGAATCCATTTTGCGATCCATTTCCTCCGACATCAGATGCTGCTCGACAAAATGAACGGAGAAGAAAATGCCGAAGGAGAACAGTCCGCTGACCACCAGTGTCATCAACGTAAAAGCAATCACCAAACGCCGGACGAACGGCTGCCGGCTAGACATCGGCGCGGTCCGAGAGTCGATAGCCGATACCATGAACGGTATGAAGAAGCGCCCGCTCGAAGGGTTTGTCCACGGCCTGACGCAATTGATGGATATGGCTGCGCAAGCTATCGCTGTCCGGAGGATCCTCCCCCCACAACGCTTCCTCCAGCGCTTCCCGGCGCACCACCGCCGGGCTTTTCCGCATCAGGATCGCGAGCAGCTTCAACGCCAACGGGTTCAGACGTAAAGTCTGATCGGCGCGGGTGACTTCCAGGGTATCCAGATCGTAATGCAGGTCCGCCACTTGCAGGTGCCGCTTCAGCTCACCATGACAGCGGCGCAACACCGCTTCGATACGGGCCACCAGTTCCGACAGCGCGAACGGTTTGATCAGATAATCGTCCGCGCCGGTACGCAACCCCCGGACACGATCATCCAGGGCGTCGCGCGCCGTCAGCATGATGATCGGCGTGGTCACGCAAGCGTCCTGACGCAGCCGTTCGCACAGCTGATAGCCGTCCATGCCGGGCAGCATGATATCCAACAGAATCAGATCGAACGACTGGGTTACCGCCAGGTGCAATCCGCTGACCCCGTCCCGGGCACAATCCACCGTAAACCCCTTCAATTGAAGGTAATCCATGACGTTGGCCAGAATATCCGGGTTATCCTCGATGACCAGAATACGCACATCTCTCTCCGACACTTCGGGGCACACTGACGCCGCGCGAACGGCGGCCTGAGTGGCAAACACTCAGAAAGAAGACCTTCCGGCCCCCGATTACGTTCCACCGGACCCGCTCCGTGTCCGCGATTCTTCATCCATTTTTCATCCCCTCGTCACCTTTAACTGGGCCCTTACAAACCGATACATGGCACTACGGTACTAAACGCAAGAGCCACGGCGCCGGTGCAATTCCCTGCTTACTCTTGGGGCGTTTATTGACCGTCTTTCAGCGGGGATCAGCATGGATCACAGGCGTCGCGCTCTGGTACGAGCGCTCGGGGCAGGCAGCACTTTGGCATTGGCCGGCTGTGGCGGTGGCAGCGGTGGTGACGGTGGCGTGCCCGCCGGCAATCCCGGCACACCCAATCAGCCCACGGACCCCGACACACCGACGCCCCCATCACCGGAGCCAGAACCCCCGGTGCCGCCCAACGTCCGTTTTCTGCATGGCGTGGCATCCGGCGACCCGCTCTCCACGCAAGTGATCCTGTGGACCCGGGTCACTCCCGAGGAAGACGCCGTGGTAACGGTCACCGCCACCGTCGCCACGGATCCCGCCATGACCGCGGTGGTGGCTCAATACCAGGCCGTGGCCAGCGCCGATGGCGACTATTGCGTCAAGGTGGATGCCACCGGACTGCTGCCCGGCCGCTGGTATTACTACCAGTTCGAGGTGGGGCAGCAGCGCTCCCCGATCGGCCGCACCCGCACCTTCCCGGAGTCCTGGAAGGCTACTGATCGGGCCCGCTTCGCGGTGGTGTCCTGCTCCAACTTCCCCAATGGCTATTTCTCGGTCTACAAAGCGGTGGCGGACCTGGGCGACCTGGATTTCGTGTTGCATCTGGGGGATTACATCTACGAATACGGCGCCGGCGAGTACGGCGACTTTCCCGAGCGCGTCCCCGATCCGCCTCATGAAATCGTCACCCGGGAGGATTACCGGCGCCGCCATGCCCAGTACAAAACCGATGAGGACCTGCAGGCGCTGCACCAACAGTTCCCCATGATCGCGATCTGGGACGACCATGAGTCCGCCAACGACAGCTGGCACGGTGGCGCCGAGAACCACGACCCTCTCACCGAAGGTGTCTGGCAGCAGCGCAAAAGTGCCGCCCGTGAAGTGTATTTCGAATGGATGCCGATCCGTCCCCGCGAGCCCGGTAACACGGACATCATCTATCGCCGCTTCCACTTCGGCGATTTGCTCGATCTGACCCTGCTGGATACCCGGCTGGAAAGCCGTGACGAACCCTTGCCGGCGGTGGCCGGCTCACTGGATCCGAACCGCAATGACCCGGATCGCCGCCTGATCAGCGAGGCGCAAATGGACTTCCTGCTCGCCGGGCTCGACAACGCACGGGGACACTGGCGTTTCATCGGCCAGCAGGTCATGTTCGCGCAACTCAATATTCTCGAAATCCCCGGCCTGACCCCGGACATGAAGGGCCAGCTGCTGGCCGTCAACATGGATCAGTGGGATGGCTATACCGCCGACCGCGACACCATTCTCAAACATATCGAGGACAACCGGATCGATAACGTGGTCGTGCTCACCGGGGACATTCACACCTCCTGGGCCAACGAGTTGTACCGCAATCCCGCCGTGCTGGTGGGGGATCTGTTTGCCCGCCCACTGGCGGCGGAATTCGTGGCGCCGTCGGTAACCAGCCCCGGCTTCCCCGACGGCCTGGCGGAGCTGGCCTCTGTCGCGCTTCCGGTGGTCAATCCGCACATTCGCTACACCGAGTTGAAAACCCACGGCTTTATCCTGGTGGATGTGACCCGCAGCCGCGCCCAGGCCGAGTTCCATTATGTCAACAGCATCGAGGCCTATGACCTGCGCGGTCAGATCAATGATCGGCTGACCAAGGTCGTGGCGGTGGAAAGCGGCAGCAGCCGCATCAAGGAAGACCTGCCGCTATCCCGCCCCCGAACGTTGCGCACCGCCCTGTTCCATCCTCCCGTCGAGCACAACCAGGAAGAGGTACTATCATGAAGCCCCTATGGACACTGCTGCCCCTGCTGGCGGCTCTGACTCTGACCGCCTGCGGAGGAGGAGGCTCTTCCGGCAGTGATTCCGGCGACGGCGCCAACCCCGATCCCAACGTGCCGGGTGATGGCGATGGCGGCAATGGTGGTGACGGCGGCGACGGCGATGGCGGCAATGGGGGGCCGGATCCCGAACCGGATCCCGAGCCCCTGGCGGCGCTGCGCTTCATCGTGATCGGCGATTCCGGTAGCGGCTCATCGGGCCAGTATGCGGTGGGGGAAGCCATTGCCGCCGTCTGCGATCATAAAGGCGGCATGGACGAAGCTTCCCCGGCCGCCGGCTGCCATCTCGCCCTGGGGCTGGGCGACAACATCTATGAATCCGGAGTCACCAGCGTCGACGACCCCCAGTTCGAGGAAAAATTCGAAAAACCCTTCGAGCCGATCCAGTTGCCGTTCTACATGGTACTGGGCAACCACGACAACACCGGTTATGTCGGCGGTGATGGTGCCGGCAATGCCCGCGGCGAATTCCAGGTCGACTACCATTACTTCGATGGCCGGCTGTCCAACCGTTGGAAAATGCCGGATCGGTACTACCGGCACACGCCGGCTCCAACCACCCGTGACGGCCGCCCGCTGGTGGATTTCTTCGCCCTGGATTCCAACCCCATCGCCGGCGGCTTCGCTGACCCGGACATCGCCTACGCTTACCACACCTATGGCGTGGACCAGCGCAACTGGGCGGTGAACGCACTGGCCGGTTCCAATGCGGTATTCAAGATCGCCATGGCGCATCACCCTTATCTTTCCAATGGTTCCCATGGCAATGCCGGTAATTACGACGGCGTGCCGCATCAAATTTTGCCAGTGCTGGCCGGGACCCGCTGGAAGGCGTTCATGGAAGAGGCGGTGTGCGATCAGGCCGACTTTTTCCTGGCCGGTCACGATCATGATCTACAGGTCCTGTCAGGCGTGCCGTCCTCCTGCGGCCGAACCGAATTCATGGTCAGCGGCGCCGCCGGCAAACATCGCTCCATTGATGATCCGCAACGCAACGAAGCACTGTTCCAGCAAGGCGACGAATACGGTTTCATGTGGCTGCAGGCCACCGAGGCGGATGAGGAAAACCAGACTCCGGCATCTTTGTGCCTGGAAGTCTATGTGGTGGATAAAGACGCGGAAGGGCTTGGCGTCATCGACGGCAGCGATGAGCTGACCCCGGCGTTCACGCACTGCTATGACAAGCAAGCGAAAACCGGCCTTACTCCCGGCAATGACTTTACCGGTCAGCCCATCGGTGACGGCGCCTTGCCATTGCCTCTACCGGAGGACTTCGACGCCACCTTCACCGGCCCGCTGAAAGAGTTGCGCGAGGCCCTGGTGTCGGGTTTCACCGAAGCCGGCGCGGACTTGCCACCGAACATGCGGCAAACACTGGATCAACTGATCGCCGGTATGGACATTCTGTTGAACGCCCTGGATGCGGCCACCGCCGCCATCGTCAACGGTGACAGCAGTGAAATCACCCAGTCGGTGGAGGCGGTGCTGGCCGCGGCCGAGCAACTGCAAGCCATCGACACCAGCAGCCTGCCGGCGCCGTTCGATCAACTGGGCGGTGCCTTCCAGGCCCTGGCCGCGGGGATCGGCAGCGGCGAAACCGAGCCGGGAGAAGGCAGCACGGTGGACGACATCGCCTTCATCGCCGGTCCTCTGGTGGAGCTGTCCCGCAACCTGCATAACATCCTCGACGGCATTGAAGAAGTCATGCCCGAAGAGGTTCCGGTGTTCGCCGGTCTCACTTCGGTGCTGTCCACGGTCACCCTGGGACTGGCCAACACTCTGGAACAGCTGGTGGCCCTGGACGTCAGTGCCGGCGGTGACGAACTGGTGGGAACGGTCCAGCAAACCCTGGAGCACCTGGTCAACGATGTGCTATGGCTCAACAAGATTCCCGGAGCCGAAGACTATCCCGCCCTGCCCGGGGATTTCCTTTCCTCGGTACTGTCCACCCTGGTGCGGGAGATCACCACGATACTGGATACGGTGCTGGAAGGGCCTTTGGATTTTCTCCGCAACCTGCTGTCGCCGATCACCGGATTATTGCGGGATCTGTTGTCCGGTTTGTTTGGTTAGGGAAAGCTTTTCTGTTCCACAGTAAGGACAGCGGAGCCGTGTTATACCTTTGCGGAAACGCCGTGAATACGTCCATGTAGGCTCCCGGTCGAACGTCCCTGTTCGACAGGGTCCCGCAAAGGTATAACACGGCCCCGCTTCGAGGTAACCGGCAAGCGAAGAAGTTCTTCCGACCACCACCAAACCACCATGAAAGAATGGGGAGCAATCTTCTCTGTGCTGAAAGGTTCCTCGTAGTTCGGGCCCGGAACGCTGCGGTTCACTCGAAGCGGGTCTGTACGGAGGTCTTCCGGGACCCTGTTTGACAGGGACGTCAAACAGGGAGCCTACAGGGACGTATTCACGGCGATCCCGGAAGACCTCCGTACAGACCCGTGCCCCCGATCGAGACTCTCTCGCTATTCCGCAATGAATCTTATTTGGCGCCGCTCAACTGCAACATATGAATCACGGTGGCGCGAATTTCCTCGTCGCTGCAATCCACGCACCCGCCCCGTGGCGGCATCGCGTTAACGCCGTTGATGGCCTCGCGCACGATAGCGTCAAAGCCTTCCTCTTCCACTTCGTGGGACCAGTGCAAGCGGTTTTTCTTGGCCACTATCGGCGCTCCGCCGGCCCCGCTGGAATGACAAACCACACAGTATTGTTGATAGATGGATGCGCCGTCGCGAACTGCTTTTTTTACGTCGGAAGAAGTACTGTCGGCATCCGTGCACGCCGCCAGCACCAACGGCAATGTCATGATATAAAAGGATCGCATCAACATGATCAACTCTTGGCGGTATGTTCCCGGACTCGCCCCAGACGGGGAAAGGATTATGGCTTTTTTAAGTAACGCCTGGGTCGCGTAGCGATAAGTATAGCGTTGCTGTCCGGCACAAACATGACAACCGGATGAGCGCCGGGCGACGCTTGGGTCAAAGGGGGAGAGGCGTTCCGGATCAGCCGGATCGGGTAGCGGATTTCAGGTGGCGGATTTCAGGTCCAGGGACAGTCCGGCCACCACCAGCCGTACATTCTGGCAACGTTGCGCCAGGGCCTGATTGAGCCAGCCGAGTTCATCGCCGAAGCGGCGGGTGAGCGGGTCCATGCCAATAATGCCGAGCCCCACTTCATTGCTGACGATCACCACCGGGCCAGGATACTCGACCAGGGTCTCAAGGAAATCGTCGCGCTCCTTCTGGTAGCGTTCCTCGCCGGCGTGCAGCAGGTTGCTCAGCCAAAGGCTCATGCAGTCGATCAGCAGACACGGCGATACCGGCGCCTGCTCGCGCAGCACCCGGCCCAGCGCCAGCGGTTCTTCCACCAGCCCCCAATGGTCCGGGCGGCGGTGGCGATGCCGTTCGATACGATCCCGCATTTCCCCGTCCCCGGCGGTGGCGGTGGCCACGTAGGTCACCGGGCGGCCGCTGTTCGCCGCCGCCCGCTCCGCTTCCGCGCTTTTGCCGGAACGGATACCGCCGAGGATCAGGGTATGCGTCATCGGGATCAGCTCGCGGCGCGCAGCGCCGGAGAGGCGACCTTGCCGTTGAGCTCGGCCTTGGCGGCTTCGTATTCCCGCGCCAGACGGTCCACGTGTTCGGCCGCGGAGGTCACCTTGTCCACCGTGCCGATGCCCTGGCCGCAGCCCCAGATATCTTTCCAGGCCTTGGCCTTGCTGTTGCCGCCGGAACCGAAGTTCATTTTCGACGGATCGCTTTCCGGCAGGTCCTCCGGATCAAGGCCGGCATTGCGGATCGACGGCGCCAGGTAGTTGCCATGCACGCCGGTGAACAGGTTGCTGTAGACGATATCGTTGGCGGAGCTGTCGACGATCATCTGCTTGTAGCCTTCCGCCGCGTTGGCTTCCTCGCTGGCGATGAACATGGAGCCGATGTAGGCCAGGTCCGCGCCCATGGCCTGGGCGGCGAGAATGGAACGGCCATTGGCGATGGAGCCGGACAGCCCGATCGGACCATCGAACCACTGGCGTAATTCCTGAACCAGAGCGAACGGCGACAACTTGCCGGCGTGACCGCCGGCACCGGCGGCCACCGCGATGAGGCCGTCCGCGCCCTTCTCGATGGCCTTGCGGCCGAAGCGATCATTGATGACGTCGTGCAGGGTGATGCCGCCCCAGCTGTGCACGTGCTGATTAAGGTCCTCGCGGGCGCCCAGGGAAGTAATCACCAGCGGCACCTTGTACTTCTCGCACAGCTCCAGGTCCTGCTCCAGACGATCATTGGTCTTGTGCACGATCTGGTTGACCGCGAAGGGCGCGGCGGGCTGATCCGGATGATCACGATCCCAGGCCGCCAGTTCCTCGGTGATCCGGTGCAGCCACTCGTCCAGCTGTGACAGCGGACGGGCGTTCAGGGAGGGGAAGGAACCGATCACGCCGGATTTGCACTGGGCGATAACCAGATCCGGGTTGGAGATGATGAACAGCGGCGAACACAGTACCGGCAAACGCAGCCGGTCGGCGATGGAAGCGGGAAGTGCCATGGGAAATCCTCTTCATTCCGGCGCCCGTCGGCGGCCGGTCTCATATTGACATTGAAAATTTATTTACATTGTAAATTCAATGGTCTGCTCGGAAGCGCATCGCTCCGGGATGGCGATAAGATTTACACCGTATATCTTTAAAGATCAAGCCTGATCTTCGTGCGCCGGAGGCCCCGGCTCCAGTGAGGGCGGCGATGCCAGCATGCCCGCGTACAGTGTACGCATGCACTTCTCACGCAGGGTATCGGCGTCGATTTCCCGGTCCAGACGGCCGGCCATCTCCAGCACCACGATGCCGTGCATGGTGGCCCAGAACATATACCCGATCAGATCCGCGTCCCCTTGCAGCAGGCCGGCATCAATCATTAATTGCACATAGCCGATCATGGTTTCATGGGCACGGGCATTGGCTTTGACCAGTTCCGGATAGCGCTCCTCGTCCTGCATGGAGAAGTCGAACATCATCTGGTACGCGGCGGGATAGCGCTTGGCGAAACGGACATAGGCGTCGCCCACGGCGCGGGCCTTGGCACGGACATCCGGGGCCCGGTTCACCGCCCGTGAAAGGGACGAGGCGAACTTGTTGTAGGCGGCGGCACGCACGGCGGCAAGAATTTCATCCTTGTCCCGGAAGTAGCGGTACGGGGTCATCGCACTGACGCCCAGTTCGGCGGCGATCTGCCGCATGGTCACGTTCTCCGGCCCATGCTCGATGAACAAACGGGTAGCGACATCGCATACCCGCTTGCGAAACACCGCCACTTCCTGATTGGTCTTCGGTTTCTTCGGCACCCATTGCTCCCGTCGCCGCCATGGCGCGATGATCGTTTATGGATTTATAGTGTAAATCATAACAAAGACAGACATCGGGAGAGATCATGAGTACAACAACACCGCCCGCTGGCGGCAACGCGGGACCGCTGACCGGTGTCCGTGTTCTGGATTTCGGCCGTTTCATCGCCGGCCCGTTTTGCGCGGCACTGTTGGCGGAGTTCGGCGCCGATGTGATCCGGGTGGAACGCCCGGAGGGCGCGGAAGACCGTTTCCTGATGCCGGTGACCGACGACGGCACCGGTGCCTTGTACCTGCAGATGAACCGCAATAAACGCTCGCTGGCCCTGGACGTAACCAGCGATGAGGGCCGCGCCATCGTGCGCCGGCTGCTGGCCAACACCGATGTGGTGGTGGCCAATCTGCCCCCCACCACCCTGCGCAAGATGGGCCTGGATTACGCCACGCTCAGCGCCATCAAACCGGACATTATTCTGGTCAATCTCAGCGCTTATGGGCAGGAAGGCCCCTGGAGCACCCGCCCCGGCTTCGACAGTATCGGCCAGGTAATGTGCGGCGGCGTGTACCTGAGCGGCGAGGACGGCAAACCCCGCCGCACCCAGGTGAACTGGGTGGACCACGCCACCGCCACCCATGCGGCTTTCGGCACCCTGCTGGCACTGATGGAACGCAATCTCAGCGGACGCGGCCAGGAGGTCACAGGGGCCCTGCTGAATACCGCGCTGTCCGCCCACGCCCAGCCCCTGGTGGAACAGCATCTGGTTGCCAGCAACCGCCAACCGGCGGGCAACCGGGGTATCTTCACCAACCCCGGCGATCTGTTCGAGACCCGTGACGGCTGGCTGGTGTTGCAGGCGGTGGGCAATCCCCTGTTCCGCCGGCTGGCGACATTGATCGATGAGCCGCAATGGCTGGAAGATCCCCGCTTCCAGGACGATGAGGGGCGCGGCGCCCACGGCGAGGAACTGTGTGAGCGTATCGCGGCCTGGTGCGCGGAACGCACCCTCGACGAGGCGCTGGACGCGCTGGCGGAGGCGCGCATCCCCTCGGCGCCGGTGCTGTCCCCGGCGCAATCCCTGGCCCATCCCCAGGTCCAGGCCACCGGCATGCTGCAGCCCATGACCATTCCCGGACTGGACAAGGACGCGTTACTGGCGGCGGCTCCGGTGAATCTGTCGCGCACCCCGGGCAGCCTGCGCCGGCCGCCGCCGCGTCTCGGCGAGCACAACGAGGAAATCCTCGCCGAACTGGAGCGGGCGGAACAGGCCGGCTAGGGTCAACCCCGCCCGATAAACGGCATTTTGGTGGCCATGATGGTCATGAACTGCACATTGGCGTCCAGCGGCAGTCGCGCCATGTGCACCACCGCATCAGCCACATGGGACACGTCCATCATCGGCTCCACCAGGGTGTCGCCGTTGGCCTGGGGGATGCCGCGCCGCATCGGCTCGGTCATTTCGGTGGCGGCGTTGCCGATGTCGATCTGACCACAGGCGATGTTGTAAGCGCGGCCATCCAGCGAGGTGGATTTGGTCAGCCCGGTCATGGCGTGCTTGGTGGCGGTGTAGGGGGCCGAACGCGGTCGCGGCGAGGTGGCGGAGATCGAGCCGTTATTGATGATGCGCCCGCCCCGCGGGTCCTGCTCCTTCATGATGCGGAACGCTTCCTGAGTGCACAGGAAAGCCCCGGTCAGATTGGTGTCCACCACCGCCCGCCAGTGCTTCACCGGCAGCTCTTCCAGCGGCACCGGCGGAGCGCCGATACCAGCGTTGTTGAACAACAAATCGAGCCGGCCGTAACGTTCCTTCACCTCGGTGAACAAGGCCTTCACCGAATCCGGGTCGGTGATATCGGTGGCGATGGCCAGCGCCTGATCCGGTCCCAGCCCGGCGTCCGCCAGCACCTGTCGCAGACGCTCGCCATTACGGCCGGCGGCACCCACGCGATATCCGGCGCTCACCAGCGCCAGCATCACCGCGCGTCCGATGCCGGTACCAGCTCCGGTCACAATGGCTACGGGAGATGAACTCATCACTGCTCTCCTTTCTGTTCGGGTTATACTGTCGGCCCCGTTTTTCAAAGCCGATCCGCCATGAAATACGCCATTCTGCCCGTTACCCCCTATGAACAGAACTGTTCTTTCCTGGTTTGCGAGGACACCGGCAAGGTCGCCATCGTCGACCCCGGCGGCGATCTGCCCCGCATTCACCAGGCTCTCGAGCAGCTCGGCGGCGAGGTGGAAAAGATCCTGGTGACCCACGCTCATCTGGACCATGTGGGCGGTGTCGCGGACCTGGCGGAGGAACTGGGCGTACCGATCGAAGGGCCCCACCGTGATGACCAGTTCTGGATCGACATGCTGCCGCAACAGTCACAGATGATGGGTTTTCCACCCGCTCGCCCCTTCACTCCCGCCCGCTGGCTGGAACACGGCGATACCGTCACTGTCGGCGCGACGGAACTCAAGGTATTGCACTGCCCCGGCCATACTCCCGGGCACGTAGTGTTCTTCCAGCCGGAAGCCGGACTGGCGGTGGTCGGCGACGTGCTGTTCAACGGCTCCATCGGGCGCACCGACTTCCCCCGGGGCGACTACCAGACCCTGATCGACGCCATCCAGACCAAGCTGTTCACCCTGGGCGACGACGTGGCGTTCATCCCCGGGCACGGACCAATGTCCACCATCGGCCACGAGCGCCAGCACAATCCTTTCGTTGCCGATCATCGCGGCTAATGCTTCATTTGCAGCGGAGGCCGGGGTAAGGTGCTGTTCGGTTCCCGCCCGGCCGCTCAGGAGACCCTCAATGCCGGATAATCATACCCAGCTGTGTAAACTGGCCTATGTTTTGCTTCTTCTCGGCATTCTTACCGGCGGCCTTACCGCGCTGGTGGCGGTGGTGATCGCGCACCTGTATGCGCCGCAGACCGACGATCCGGTTCGCGCCCATTTCCGCTTCCAGTACCGGACATTCTGGATCGGCCTGTTGTATTACTTCATCTCCGGGCTGACCACGCTGGCGCTGATCGGCTGGGTATTGTTGACCATCACGGTGGTGTGGTGGGTAATACGAGGTCTGCGCGGCCTGGACAAGCTGAACCGCGGCCAGCCACCGGCCAATCTGGAAACCTGGGGCTTTTGACCCGCCCCGCTGTTGCCGTCGTGGCACACACTGCCATGAATATTGTCATAAAACCTTCACCGGCCATCGGCACACTGTCGGGCCTGTTTTATCGGGAGTTCACCATGCCTTCTCCGCGTTCCCTTCTGATCCTGATCTTCGCCACCCTGGCACTCACCGCTTGTGCCCGCAATCCGGTGGTGCAGCTTTATGATGGCCCGAAAAAGCCGGACACCCAGGTATTGACGGTGCGGGTCCCGACCCAGATGGAAGTCGTCACCATCAATGGCCAGGAAGTAAAAGGTGCCAACACCTTCTTCAACACTTCCCACAAGGATCTGAAGCTGGCCCCCGGCACCTATGAAATTGTGGCCTACTACAAGGAACTGTGGGACCTGAACTCGGAAAGCCACGAAGTGATGAAATCCGATCCGGTGGTGTTTCCGGTCAACGGCAAGGCCGGCCAGTACTACGCCATGAACTATGACCAACCGGAAAACGCCCGCGAGGCCCGGGAACTGGCGGACAACTTCTCCGGCTGGGTGGAAAACACCGCCACCGGTGAAAAGACCCCGACCCAACCCAGCGGCCTGGTGCTCAAGCGCAGCATTCTGGCGCCCCTCACCGGCACCGAGGTGGAATCCTCCACCAGCGAAGCGGTAGCGCCCAAGCCCGCCGCCGTGATTGCGCCCAAGGAAGCGGCCTCCGCGCCGGCTCCCGCGCCGTCTTCCTCCGCGGCACCAGCGGCGGCACCGGCCGGCAGCTACGTGGACACCTTGAAAGCCCAATGGAACCAGGCCACGCCGGAAGAGCGTCGCGAGTTCCTGCAGTGGATTTCCAAGTAAGCTTTAACCGCCGGCAGCCCGCACTCACGCGGCGCTGGCGCTGATTCGCGGCCAGGGCCGCTCCCACAGTGTTCTTCGAAGTTGCTGTGGAAGTGGCCCGGGCGGCGTATTAGCAACGTCTTCCCCTATCCCGCTTCGCCCTGCAAGGTCGCCACTATTCTGCGCGCGCCGCCGTGATCACGGTGCTCGCACAGATAAATCCCCTGCCAGGTTCCCAGGGCCAGGGTCCCATCATGGAGCGGCAATGACAGGGACGGCCCGATCAGCACGCTCTTGATGTGCGCGGGCATGTCGTCCGGCCCTTCCAGGGTGTGCTCGTAGTGCGGCGCGTCCTGCGGCACCATCACATTGAAATGGCGCTCCAGATCTCCGCGCACATCCGGGTCCGCGTTTTCGTTGACGGCCAGGGACGCGGAGGTGTGCTGGATGAACAAATGCAGCAGCCCCACCCGGTAACGCCCCAACTCCGGCAGTGCCTCGACCACTTCACGGGTGATCAGGTGAAAGCCCCGGGCACGGGGCTTCAGGGTGATCGTCTGCTGGTACCACATGGCTCATCCTTCCTGGTTGACGACATTGACCGGCTGTCCGTTCCGCCAGGCATGGATGTTCTCCACGACCTGGTCGACCATACGCTGACGGCATTCGGTGCTGACCCAGGCGCTGTGAGGGGTGACGATCAGATTCGGCACATCGCCACCGAGCAGAGGGTGATCCGCCGGTGGCGGCTCCTGGCTGAGCACGTCGAGGGCGGCACCGCCCAGATGCCCGGCCCGCAATGACCGCTCCAGTGCCGCTTCGTCCACCAATGGCCCACGGGCGGTATTGATCAGGAAAGCGCCGGGGCGCATGGCGGCCAGGAAATCATCATTAACCAGTCCCTGGGTGTCTTCGGTGAGTGGACAATGCAGACTGATAACGTCGGCGCGACGGAGAAACTCCGGCAGCGGCACCCGGTCCGGCGCCGGGCCCGCGCCGGGGCGCAGTGACGCGGCCACCAGCACGTCCATTCCCATTGCCCGGGCGATGGCCGCCACCTGCCGTCCCAAAGCGCCGTAGCCGATAATGCCGAGGGTACGGCCTGCCAGGTCCACCACCGGGTAGTCCATGCGACAGAACATGGTGGATTCGCTCCAGCGGCCCTGTTGGGCATCCCGGTCGTATCGATGCCATTGCGTGGCGAGGCCCAGCATCAGCGCCACCGCATGCTGTGCCACGGTGGCGGTGGAGTAGCCCACCACATTGCTGACCACGATGCCTTTTTCCCGCGCGGCGCCCAGATCCACGTTATTGGTGCCGGTGGCGGAGATACCGATAAACTTGAGGTCCGGACACGCGTCCATGGTGGCCCGGTCGATGACCACCTTGTTGGTCACCGCCACGGCGGCGCCGGCGAGACGTTCGGCCACCTGCTCCGGGGCGGTGCGGTCATGGAAGGTCCAGCCGGACAGCGCGGCCCGCAGCGCCGACAAATCCAGTTCGGAGGGCTTGATGGTTTCGATGTCGAGAAATACGCCTTGCATGGGAGATCCTTCGTTGTGAAACCGGACGGGCCCACTATGCTAACGGAATTGCTCAGAGAAATGGGCTTCGAGCCTTCCCCGGGACGCCCGGAGCGGCCACGGGTGGCGGCCAGCGCCTGCCTGCTGGGCCAGCCGGTGCGCTACGACGGCGGCCACAAATACCATGCCGGCGTGGCCAACACCCTGGCGGCCCGGGTTACCCTGGTGCCGCTGTGTCCGGAAACCGCCATCGGCCTACCGGTGCCCCGCCCTCCGATCCAGGTGGTACTTGTGGGCGAGGCGCAGCGCGTGCGCGGCCTGGCCACGCCGAACGATGATTTCAGTGATGCGCTGGCGGAGTACGCCGACAGTCTGGCGCCGGCACTGGATGGCATGGTGCTGAAGTCGCGCTCGCCCAGTTGTGGCTTTGGCACCACACCACTGCACAACGAGAGCGGCGCGGAAGTCGGTGTCACCAGCGGCGCTTTCGCCGCCCGGCTTCATGCCCGCCTGCCGGCCTTGCCGCTGTGCAACGACAGCGATTTGGATGGCGAGGGCGCGCTCGCCAGTTTCCTGCTGCAGGTCCACTGCCATCATCACTGGCGCCAGGGAAGGTCTCTCGCCGATCTGCGACAGCGGACACAACACCTTGCCCGGGACCTGCGACAGCCGCTACAACGGTATTTACAGCGTTTTTCTTGAGATCGGCGGCCAGCGCCGCCACTCTTTCAAGATCCCCTTTCGTCAAGCGAGGCCTCCCCATGACACAGCACAGCGACCGACAACTCTGGATCAACGGCGCCTATCGGCCGGCCCGCAGCGGGGAATTCTTCGACACCCACAATCCCGCCACCGGCGAAATAATCTGTCGCGTGGCTCTGGCCGGCGCGGACGATGTGGATGACGCCGTGGACGCCGCCAAGGCCGGCCTTGAGCAATGGCGCAGCCAGAGCGGCGCCGCCCGTGGCCGCGTGCTGCACCGCGCCGCCGCTCTGCTGCGCGAACACCGCGACGAACTGGCGCGTCTGGAATCCCTGGACGCCGGCAAGCCGCTGGCGGAAACGCCGGAAGCGGATGTGGATTCCGCCGCCGATTGCCTGGAGTACTTCGCCGGCCAGGCATCCTCCCTGCAGGGGGAGTATCAGCAGGTGGAAGGCGGCTTCTTCTACACCCGCCCGGAACCACTGGGTATTTGCGCGGGTATTGGCGCCTGGAACTACCCGTTACAGATCGCCGCCTGGAAATCGGCACCAGCCCTGGCCGCCGGGAACGCCATGATCTTCAAACCAGCGGAGCTGACGCCGCTGTCGGCGCTGCGACTGGCGGAGCTGTTCAAGGAAGCGGGCCTGCCCGATGGCGTGTTCAATGTGGTGCAAGGCTTGGCCGAAACCGGCCAGGCACTGAGCCGGCACCCCGATATCGCAAAAATCTCGCTCACCGGAGAAGTGGGCACCGGCAAGGCGGTGATGCGCGATGCCGCCGGCACGCTGAAAGCCGTTACTCTGGAGCTGGGCGGCAAATCACCGCTAATCGTGTTCGAGGACGCCGACCTGGACAACGCGGTCTCCGGCGCCCTGCTCGGCAACTTCTACACCCAGGGCCAGATCTGCACCAACGGTACCCGGGTGTTCGTGCACCGCTCGGTGAAAGACGCCTTCGTGGAAAAACTGCTGGCGCGCACCCGTGCCTTGAAAGTCGGCGATCCACTGGACGTCGACACCCATGTCGGCCCGCTGATCAGCGAAGCCCACATGCGGACGGTGCTCGAGTATATCGAGACCGGTAAGCGCGAAGGGGGGCAGCTGCTGATCGGCGGAGGCCGGGTCACCGTGCCCGGTCTGGAAAACGGCCATTTCGTTGAGCCCACCATTTTCGACGGCCTCGACGACAGTATGACCATCGTACGCGAGGAAATTTTCGGCCCGGTGATGTCACTGCTGACCTTCGATGACGAGGACGAGGTGATCCGGCGCGCCAACGACACCGTTTTCGGTCTGGCCGGTGGTGTGTTCACCGCCGATTTGAGCCGTGGCCATCGCATGGCCGATGCACTGCAGGCCGGGATCGTCTGGATCAATCACTACAACGTGACCCCCATCGAAATGCCGTTCGGTGGCATCAAACAATCCGGCATCGGCAAGGAAAACAGCCGCCGGGCCTTCGATCACTACACCCGGTTGAAAACCGTGTTCGTGGCCCAGGCTCCGGTGGACTCGCCTTACTGATCGCCGCCGGCCTCGCCGGGGCGCTCGGCCATGCCGGCGCGCTGTCGATCCCGCCAATCCTCATCGAAATACACCGGCACCCTGGCGGTGGGAAGGCTGCGCCCCAGGATAAGATCCGCCGCTTTTTCACCAATCATGATGGTGGGCGCGTTGAGATTGCCGTTGGTGACCGTGGGCATGATCGACGAATCCACCACCCGCAGATTCTCCATACCATGCACCCGGCACCGCGGATCGACCACGGCCATGGGATCGGTGCCCATGCGGCACGAACCCGCCGGGTGATAGGCGGTCTCCGCGCTTTGCGCCAGCCAGTCGTCGATTTCATCGTCGCTGTTTACATCCGGTCCTGGCATCAATTCGCGGCCACGATAAGGATCAAAGGCCGGCTGATTGAAAATTTCACGGGTAAAATGCAAGCCGGCTCGAAACGCTGCCTTGTCTTCTTCCTCGGCGAAATAGTTGAATTGAATGCGCGGCGGCGCTTCCGGATCCGCCGACATCAAAGTGACTTCGCCCCGGCTTTTCGGCTTATTGGCCCCCAAATGCACCTGGAAGCCATGTCCTTTCACCGCGCTTGAACCGTCGTAGGCGATGGCACCGGCGAGAAAATGATACTGAATATCCGGATATTGCAGACCGGCACGGCTGCGAATGTAGCCGTTGGACTCAAACTGATTGGAAGTGCCAAGACCACGCCGCAGGAACAGCCAGTTGGCGCCAATCCAGGCCTTGGCCAACGGATTGAGCCAGGCGTTGAGGGTAATTTTTTTCGTGCACTCCTGCTGCACCCAGACTTCCAGATGATCCTGCAAATTCTGTCCAACACCGGGCAGATCATGCACCACCGGAATCCCCTGCGCCTGCAACTGCGCCGCCGGGCCGATACCGGACAGCATCAGCAGCTTCGGCGAGTTGAAACTGCTGGCGGAGAGAATTACTTCCTTGCGAGCCCTCACCCGGCGGGTGGTGCCACCCTGCCGGTACTCCACGCCAATGGCCTTACGCCCTTCCAGAATCACCCTGGTGGTCAGCGCATGGGTTTCCACATCCAGATTGGCTCGCGCCATGGCCGGCTTGAGATAAGCCACCGCGGTGGAACAGCGAATACCGTCACGCACCGTCATGTCCATGCGGCCGAAGCCTTCCTGGCGATACCCGTTATAGTCTTCGGTATAGCCGTATCCAGCCTGCCTGCCCGCTTCGATGAAAGCCCGATACAGCGGGTTCTTCATGTTGTTGCCGTTGCAGGTGGTCAGGGGCCCCTCGTCGCCGCGGTACTCATCGGCGCCATAGACACACCCTTCCGCCCGCCGGAAATAGGGCAGAACGTTTTGATAGTCCCAGCCTTCCGCGCCCAGGTCCGACCATTCCTCGAAATCGCCGGCGCAGCCACGCACATACACCAGACCATTGATGGACGACGAGCCGCCCAGCACCTTGCCACGGGCCTGATGAATACGCCGCCCTTTCAACCCCGGCTCCGGCTCCGAATGGAACCCCCAGTCGTAGCGTTTCATGTTCATCGGGATGGAAAAGGCGGTGGGCATGCGGATGAAGATGGAATTGTCCTTGCCACCGAATTCCAGCACCAGCACCTGATGCCGGCTGTCCTCGCTGAGACGGTTGGCCAGCACCGCGCCGGCGGACCCGGCGCCGACGATCACATAATCCGCTTCGCGATCAAACGTTACCTCGTTCATGGCTACCTCCCGGTATCAGCGAGTCATTGAGAACCGCCATCGGTGCCGGGTTCCGGCAACGTATTGGCGCCCATTTCACGACTGAGGTGCAGAAATTGCAGATGGCTTTCGAAATGATCGACAATGTCCTCGATCAGTTGCTCACGGGTATACCCCATGACGTCGTACCCAACGCCGCCTTCACGCAAATGGACTTCCAACCGGTAGTAAACCGATCGGGATGGCTGCGCGCGAATAGTGAATGACGGCATGGCGCAACGTCGCGGCCACAACTGATAGGTGAAGTTCTGTTCGCCACCCAGATCCACGTTGAGCTCCATATGACGAGGCGCCTCGTCGCTGGTCACCACGGCCACCGGATAGCCCTTTTCGGCCAATTCGCTTTCCACTGCCTCGAACGCTGGGCGCACGGTGCGTTCCAGGAACTGGTCCACCTGTTTTTGACTGGGGAAACTGATGGCCCGGGCCAGTCGGTGGCTCCAGGTGCTGTGCCCGGTGCGTGAACCGATCCGCGCGGAAAGATGACCGGCCAGGGCGTCGCGCATACTGGCGGATTTCACGCTTTCCAGTTTCAGTGCTTTATACAGACCGATCATCATCAGAAACAGCACGAAGGCGAACGGCAGTCCCATTACCACCACCGCGCTTTGCAGCGCTCCCAGGCCACCGGTCACCAGCAGGGCCAAGGTAATCACTCCAATCACCGCCGCCCAGACGATACGCATCCAGGCCGGCGCATCATCGTTGGGGTCACGGATGTAACAGGTCAAATTGGAAAGCACCAGAGAGCCGGAGTCGCCGGAGGTGATGAAAAAGACGATGGCCAGCATTGTCATCACCACCGTGGTGATCTGCTGCCAGGGCAGGTTCTGCAGGAACAAATAAATTGCGGAACCCGGGTTGCTTACCGCGGATTGCGCGAAGTCATTGGCGCCGTTCATGACCATATCTATGGCACTGTTCCCCATGATCGACATCCACGCCATCATGAACGTCAACGGCAGGATCAGAGTGCCCGCGACAAAGGTCCGGATGGTGCGGCCACGGGAAATGCGCGCCAGGAACAACCCCACGAACGGTCCCCAGGCGATCCACCAGGCCCAGAAGAACAGGGTCCAGGTGTTGAGCCAGTCCACCGGCTGATCGAAGGCGTAGGTATCGAAAGACATGGCGACGAAATTGGCGAAGTAATCACCGACATTGGTTACCATGGCGTTCAGCAAAAACATGGTCTTGCCGGTGACCAGCACAAAGATCATCAGCAATACCGCCAGCAACATGTTGAACTCGGACAAACGGCGAATGCCTTTTTCCACCCCCGAGGCCGCGGAAATGGCGGCGAACAAGACAATCACCACCGCCAGCGCCGCCTGAGTGGCGACCCCTTCCGGTATACCGAACATGTGATTCAGCCCGTAGTTAAGCTGAATGATGCCGATCCCCAGACTGGTGGCCACGCCGAACACCGTCCCCAGTACCGCCGCGATGTCCACCGCATGTCCCAGCGAGCCATAAATACGCTTGCCAAAGATGGGATACAAAGCGGAGCGAACGGTCAGCGGCAGCCCGTGGCGATAGCTGAAAAACGCCAGGGCCATACCCACCAGCGTGTAAATGCCCCATCCCGACAGCCCCCAATGCAGATACGTAATCTGCATCGCCTGGCGAGCCGCTTCGATGCTGCCGCCCTCACCCACCGGCGGCTGGGTGAATTGCGTCAACGGCTCGACGATACAGTAAAAAATCAGGTCAATGCCGATACCGGCGGAGAACAGCATGGCGGCCCAGGTCACCACGTTGAATTCCGGTTCCGCGTGATCCGGCCCGAGTTTGATGTCACCGAAGCGGGACAGGGCGACGACAATGACGAAAACCAGATAAGCCACGACGGCGACGAAGTAAAACCAGCCGAAAGAACCGGAAATCCAGCCCAGGGCGCCATTTATGACGCGCCCGGCGGAAGCGGTGAAGAACATCGCCCAGAGGGCGAAGAGCACGATGCCGATAACGGATCCGTAGAATACCACCGGATTGATGCGGTCCCGGGGCAGATCCGTCTGAGCATCATCGGGCGGGCTAAGGTCAGCCATCTGACAGTCCTCCTCTGGCAAGCCAAAAAAAGTCCTTGATGCCTTACTTAACCTACTACATCCAAACCCCTATGCCGGTGTGAAAGATGTAAAAACCACGTCACCGTCCCTTTACCAAATCCACATCACCACAGCGGTGATTACCGCAAACAACACGCACAGCCCAATGAAAGGCCACCAGGGAAACCGTTGCTTCGGTTCTTCTTCCAACTGCTCGTAAAGGTACTCACGCAGCAATCGGGTATTGCGCGTATTCGCTTTGAACACCGCGTCGAAGGCATCGCCCACCACCGGCAGCAGGCCACCGATAAAGTCCACCAGGATGTTGCGCACCATGCGCCGTTTGACCTTGCCGCTGGCCCCCACTTTCTGCGCTTGCAGCAGCACGTAGCCGGACAGAAGCAAACCCACCACATCGCCGATACCAGGAATCAGGCCGATAATGGCTTCCAGGCCAATACGAAAACGGGTGAAGGGAATACCGATACTGGAGTCGGTCCAGGTGCTGAATCGGTCGAGCCGCTCCAGCACCGCCTGATAGCGCTGACGTTCCTGTTCATCCATGCACTGATCTCCTTTCCAGTCTGCGGAATCGGTTATTCCAGATAGGTGTAGCCAGCCAGGCCGTCGCGAATGTCGTTCAGAAATGCCTGCCGGCGTGATTCGTCCAGATGGGCGTCCCGGCACCGGTTTTCCAGAGTTTCCAGCAACCGTTGCGGATCGAAATTAACGTAGCGCAGCACGGTACTGACGGTGTCCCCCTGAATCGCGTGGGCCAGTTCAATATCGCCATTCTCCGTGACAGTGACGTCCACCGAATCGGTGTCACCGAAGAGGTTGTGCATGTCACCAAGAATCTCCTGATAAGCGCCAACCATGAAGATACCAAGATGGCCATTCAGGGTCTCCGGCAGCGGCAGGCTGCTTTCCACGCCCTCACCATCCACATACTGATCAATACGGCCATCCGAGTCGCAGGTGATGTCCTGCAAGACACCCCGGCGGGTGGCCGGCTGATCGAGCCCGGACAAAGGCAGCACCGGAAACACCTGATCGATACCCCAAACGTCCGGTACCGACTGAAACACGGAGAAGTTCACGAACAACTTGTCCGCCAGACGTTCATTGAGCTGATCCAGCAACTCCCGCTGCTGCCGGCGGCGCGGATCCAGGCGCTGGCGCAAGCGCAGCAGTGCATTCACGTACAACTGCTCGGCGCGGGCACGTTCGACGATGCCGAGGTCCCCGTTAAGGTAACGCAGCTGCAGATCCTGCCAAGCGCCCATCAGTTCCGGATACAGCTCCAGCAGGTTGCCCTCGCCGCGTTCCAGTTGCCCGTTCAACCGCCACAACTCATGCAATTCCACACTGTCGTCGGCACCGGGCGGGGCCACCTCCGCCAGAGTCTGGCGCTCCTCGTCGGTAATATTGAGCAACAGCACCGCGTGATGGGCGGTGAGCGCGCGGCCGGACTCTGAAATCACATCGGGGTGAGGCAAGTTATGGGTGGCGCACTGTTCGGCCAGGGTATGGACGATGTGCCAGGCGTAATCGGCCACGCCATAGTTCATCGAGCAGTAGGAGCGCGAGTGCGTGCCTTCGTAGTCCACGCCGAGGCCGCCGCCCACGTCCACGGTATCCACCGGCGCGCCCAGGCCACGCAGTTCCACGTAGTAGCGGGCCGCCTCGCGCATGCCGGCCTTGATGTCCTGGATGTTGGCCACCTGTGAACCCAGGTGAAAATGGAGCATGCGCACACAGGACAGCTTGCCGGCGTCCCGGCAGTGCGCCACCGCCTCGATCAGTTGCGGCGCGCTCAGACCGAATTTGGATTTCTCCCCCCCGGTGTTCTGCCAGTTGCCCTTGCCGATGTTCATCAGTCGCACGCGCAGGCCAATGATCGGCTCCACCCCGATCCGGTCCGCCTCTTCCAGCAACAGCGGCAGCTCCGAGAGCTTTTCCACCACGATATGCACTTTGAATCCCAGGGTCTGACCCATCAGCGCCAGGCGCAGATATTCACGATCCTTGTAGCCGTTGCAGACCACCGTGTCACCGGGATTGGACAGCGCCAGCACCGCCAGCAGCTCGGGCTTGGAGCCGGCTTCCAGGCCGACCCGGTCGCCGTCTTCACGGGCGCGGATGATCTCATGCACCACCCGGCGCTGCTGGTTCACCTTGATTGGATATACCGGCGTGTACTCTCCCCGGTATTGCAGATCCTCGATGGCGGCCGCGAAGGCGCCGGACAAACGCCGCACCCGGTCCTTGAGAATGCCGGAAAACCGGGCCAGCACCGGAGGCCGCAACCCGGCCTGCCGGCAGGCCTCCAGCACCGTTTCCAACGGTGCTTCCGCGCCTTCATCGCCCTGCGGCCGCACGCACAGGCGTCCCCGGTCATCGATGCGGAAATAGCCATCCCCCCAGCGATCCACATTGTAGATGGCGTCAAAGGGGCGTTCCGGGGTGGTGCTCATAGGCTGGTGATCCTTGGTGTAGAGGATGAGGGCAGCCCCAATTATGGGCCATCATGGAGGGGTGGCAAATCCTTGCTTGGGTGTGATTTGGCGGGCAGCGGCTTCGCGCCCCCCGCGGGAAGCCACCCTGGCAGCGATTGAATGATTTCCCGTAGGCGCGAGGGCCGAGGGCCAGTACAATCGGCGCCGTTCCCATTTACTGTTTTTCTCCACCATCCATCAGCGGGAAGAGTCCTATGAGTGCCCAAGACGGCAATTGGTTCATCGAGCATTTCGACTCCGCCGGCGTGGCCTTCGGCCTGCGGCTCAAACAAAAGCTGGAAGCGGTGCAAACCCCCTACCAGCACATCGAAATGTGGGAAACCGACACCTTCGGCTATCTGATGACCATCGACGGCGCCACCATGCTGAGCAGCCGCGACAACTTCCTCTACCACGAAATGATGGCGCACCCGGCCCTGTTCGCGCACGCGGCACCGCGCCGGGTCTTGATCATCGGCGGCGGCGATTGCGGCACCTTGCGCGAGGTACTGCGCCATGGCGGTGTGGAAAAAGCGGTGCAGATCGACATCGACGAACAGGTCACCCGCTTCTCCGAGAAGTACTTCCCGGAATTGTGCGAGTCCAACGACGACCCTCGCGCCGAGTTGCGCTTCGAGGACGGTGTCAAATTCATGCAGGACTGCGAGCCCGGCCAGTTCGATGTCATCGTCGTCGATTCCACCGATCCGGTGGGCCCCGCGGAAGGGCTGTTCAAGGCGGAATTCTTCCGTCACTGCCACCGCGTGCTCGCCGATGGCGGGGTGTTGGTACAGCAGTCGGAATCACCGCTGCTGCACAGCGACACCATCATTCGCGACCTGCACGTGAACATGCGCGAGGCTGGCTTTGATCACACCCAGACCCTGCCGTTCCCTCAGCCGGTCTATCCCAGCGGCTGGTGGAGCTGCACTCTGGCCGGCAAAGGCTGTGACGTAGGCGCCTTCCGCGAGGCGGACGCCGCCGGCAAGGACTTCGACACCCGCTATTACAGCGACGCCATCCATCGTGGTGCCCTGACCCTGCCGCCATTCATGAGCGCCGCCATCGGCGCCTGATCACGCCACGGCTCAACCACGGCGCCCCCGGGAAGAAGGCTTCTCCAGGGGCGTCGAATCACGGAAGCAATGACCGATTCCCGCCCGACACCGGGCGCCAGCGCCCCGCTCTGGGGGCTGGCGCTACTGACCTTCAGCGGCACCCTGGCGATGCACATCTTCGTGCCGGCCCTGGCTTTGGCTGGCGACGACCTCAATGCCTCCGCCAGCGCCATGCAGATGACCGTCAGCCTTTATATTCTCGGCCTCGCCGTGGGGCAGCTGGTCTATGGGCCGCTGTCCGACCACTTCGGCCGCCGGCCGGTGCTGATGGTGGGCCTGGGCCTGTACACCCTGGCCGGACTGGCCGCGGCCCTGGCCCCGGAAGCCAAGGCGCTGATCGCCGCGCGTCTGTTTCAGGCCCTGGGCGGTTGCGCCGGCCTGACGCTGGCGCGGGCCATCGTCCGCGACACCACCGCGCCCCGGGAGGCGGCGCAACGGCTGGCGATGATGAATCTGATGGTAACCCTGGGCCCGGGCATCGCCCCGATTCTCGGCGGGCTGCTGGCCAACGAATTGGGCTGGCGCTGGATTTTCTATCTGCTGGTGGGACTGGGCGTGGCCAACGTGCTGTTCACCTGGCGGCTGCTGCCGGAGACCCGACCGCGCGACAGTGGCGGCGGCAACGTCAAAACCCTGGTCCGGGATTATCAAGCGCTGCTGCGCTCACCGGCGTTCCTGGGCTTCGCCCTCGGCGGCGGCTGCGCCACCACGTCAGTCTACGCGTTTATCAGCGCGGCGCCGTTTGTGTTCGTGGACCAGTTGCAGGTGCCGGCGGAACACGTGGGGCTATATCTGGCTCTGTTGGTGTCCGGCATGTCCATGGGCAATGTGTTCGCCAGCCGTCTGCTGGCGCGGTTCCCCATGCGCACGGTGCTGATGCGCGCCAATCAGGTCAGTGTGCTGGCGGCGTTCGTGTTTCTCGGTGCCGTGCTCAGCGAGCATCTGTCACTGACCGTCTTGTTGCTGTCCCTGTTTGTATTCGCCACCGGCCTCGGTATCGCCGCGCCGGCCACGCTCACCGAAGCGATCAGCGTGATGCCCAGCGTCACCGGTTCCGCCTCCGGCCTGTACGGCTTTACCCAAATGGCCATCGGCGCACTCTGCTCGGCACTGGCGGTGCTCGGCGACGACCCGGCCCTGGCCGCCGCGGTGGTCCTCGCCAGTGCCGGCGTCATCGGCCAGATTGCGTTTCATATAGCGCTGAGAAGCAGTGAATAGTGAATAGTGAATAGTGAATAGTGAATAGTGAATAGCATCAAAATCGGACAAACTGCTTATCCGCAAGCTGTATTTGCGAATAAGCAGACTCTGTTTTTCTGTTAACTATTCACTGTTAACTGTTAATTTTTACTTAGCTCTTCTTCCACCCAATCCAGCCGGTCCTGACCGAAGAACATTTCATCGCCGACAAACATGGTCGGGGCGCCGAAGATGCCGCGGGACACGGCTTCTTCCGTGGTCTTTTTCAGCGCGTCCTTAACTTCCGGCTGCTGGGCCCGGGCCGCCCATTCCTCTGGATCAAGACCAGCTTCCCGGAGGGTCGCGCCGAGCACGTCCAGCTCATCCAGTTTGCGTTCCCGCAGCCACATCCCTTCGAACAGTGCGCGCAGCATGGTGTCCCATTGCGGCGTGTTCAAGGCGGCGGAGAGCAGGCGCATGCAATTCAGCGTATTCACCGGGAAATGCGGGTTCTGCTTGAGGGGCACACCATAACGCCGGGCATAGCGCTGCATATCCTTTCGGGTGTACAGGCCCTTGAGCGGAACCGCCGCCGGGGAGACGTTACCGGTGGCCTTGAATACCCCGCCAAGCAACATCGGGCGGTACACCAGTTCGGCGCCATGACGTTCGGCGATTCCGGGTAATTGGGTCCAGGCCAGATAGGTGGTGGGGCTGCCCACGTCGAAGAAGAATTCCACGGTTTTGCTCATCTCAAAAGGTCTCCATCCAGGGTCTCAGATCCAGCTCATGGGTCCAGGTATCGCGGGGCTGTTGATGCAGTGTCCAGTAGGCGTCGGCGATGTGCTCCGGATTGAGGATGCCGTCCTGCTCCTTGAGCGCGTAACGCTGGGGAAAGTTGTCACGGATAAAGGCGGTATCGATGGCGCCATCGATGATGCTGTGCGCCACATGGATGCCCTCCGGTCCCAGCTCCCGCGCCATGCTTTGGGCCAGCGCGCGCAGCGCGAACTTGGCGCCGGCAAAAGCGGAGAAGCCTCGACCACCGCGCAGCGACGCGGTGGCACCGGTAAAGATGATGGTCCCGCGCCCTCGGGGCACCATCACCCGCGCCGCCTCACGCCCGGCCAGGAAACCGGCGAACGCCGCCATCTCCCAGACCTTGCGGTAGACCCGGGCGGTGGTGTCACGGATCGGGAAGTTGACGTTGGCGCCAATGTTGAACACCAATACCTCCAGAGGTCCCACCTCCTGTTCGATGGTATCCACCAGGGCCACCGCCTGCTCTTCATCACGGGCGTCGGAGCCAAAGGCGCGGGCCTCTCCGCCCTCCGCTTCGATCCGTGCCACCAGATCCGCCAGGGATTCCTTCTTGCGGCGGCTGACACAGGCCACATAACCCTCGCGGGCGAAGCGCCGGGCGATGGCACCGCCGGTAGCATCACCGGCCCCCACCACCAGCATCGCGGGTTTACTCATTACTCTCTCCCAATTGCGCCACGGCCGGCCCATCGCACCGCGATCAACGCATGCACCACGATCAACATAACGGCACCGACCATCGACATTGAAGGTTCCAAAAAGGAACTCAATAGTCCATTCTTTTTCAGAACCTGTCAAACCCCTATACTACGGGCCATTAGGGAGAAATTTATGCGCTGGCAAGATCTGGATCAGGAGCCCTGCTCCATGGCCCGCACCCTGGCGGTGATCGGCGACCGCTGGACGTTGTTGATATTGCGGGATTGTTTTCTTGGTGTGCGCCGGTTCGAGCGCTTCCAGGAACGGCTGGGCGTCACCCGGCATGTGCTCAGCGACCGGCTGCGCAAGCTGGTGGCGGCTGGTGTATTGGAAAAGCGGGCTTACCAGGAACGCCCCCTGCGGGAAGAGTATCGCCTTACCGCCATGGGGCTGGAACTGCACCCGGCGATCATTCACCTGGTGCAATGGGGCGACCGCTGGCTGTCCGATGACCATGGCGCCCCGCTGCAGCATATTCATCGCGGTCACGGACACCGTTTCCAGGCTCAGCTCACCTGCGCCGATTGTGGCGAAGTGGTGGGACCGCGGGATGTCACCGTGGCGGCCAACCCCGCCCTGGCACAACGGCTGGAACTGCCCGACGAAGGCCGGTCACCGGACACCGCCTGGCGGCAAGGTGGATGACCGGCGGTCATAAAAAAAGGAGCCAAAGGCTCCTTTTTCTGAGTGGTCACAACCCGGAATCAGCCACCCACTTGTACCGCTACGGCCCAGGCCACGACCCCCAGAATGACGATGAGCAGCACTCGTCGTCGTACCAGGGGCCAGTTGACGTGCCACATGGTCGAGTCCCCCTTCATTTTTGGCTACCCCGCGACAGCGGGGAGCTAAAAAGGTACAAGTGGGATATAGGTCACACAATACGAACAAAGGAGGAACAGTAAGCACCGCATTAAGAATGAGTGGACAACTGTTCCATAACCGCCATGACCTTCTGTCGCAACCAGCTATGGCCGGGGTCGGCGCTTTGATCCCGGTGCCAGTACAGATGTAACTCCAGCCCGGGAATGTCCACCGGCAGGAACTCGGTGTGCGCCCCTTTCGGCGCCAGGCGGCGGGCCAGCAGTTCCGGCAAGGTCAGCAGCAGATCGGATCCCATCACCGTGGACAACGCGGCCTGGTGATGCTGGCAGCGTAGCCGGATGTGGCGCCGGTAGCCCAGCCGGGACAACCCGAAATCCTCCATCCCCGGGCCCTCGCGGCGGGACGACACCAGCACGTGCTGGGCGGCCAGATAGGCGGGCAGGTCGAGATTCCCGGCCAGCGGATGACCTTCGCGCATCAGCACCACCAAGGGCCCCTGCATGACCCGCCGGTGCTGCACCGACTCCGGTAACGGCAGCAGAATATCGGTGGCCAGATCGAGGCGGCCACTGGCCAGCTCCGTGGCCAGTTGCCGGCGCGGCACCGTCATCGACTGCAGGCGTATGCCCGGGGCCTCGTCCACCAAAGCGGAGATCAGCGGCGGCAACAGGCATCCTTCCAGACCATCCCGCAACCCGAGCACGAAAGTGCGCTCCGCCTCACCAAGATCGAAGCCCCCTTCATGACTGAGGCAACGCTGCAAGCCCCCCAGCGCATGACGCACCGGCGTCACCATGGCCCGGGCCCGGCTGGTGGGCACCATCCGCGCCCCCTGCCGCACGAACAGCGGGTCCTCCAGACGCTCCCGCAATCGCGCCAGGGCGTGACTCACCGCCGGCTGGGTGAGGTTGAGTACCCGCGCCGCCCGGGTCAGGGACCCTTCCGTGTAAATAGCATCGAAGACCACGAACAGGTTCAGATCGAAGCGCGAAACATGCATGAGTCTTATCCGGAATTATTTCAAATATTCATTAGATTTATTGAAAACCGATACCTAGCATGAGGTCAATGGTTGCTGCGTTCGCTGGCACCGGCGCCAGCGGACTCCGGGAGAGTACGCAATGCCTGTGATTTATCTGATCCGCCACGGCCAGGCAAGCTTTGGCGCGGAGAACTATGACGCCCTGTCCGACACCGGCTGGGAGCAGAGCCGGATCCTCGGCCGCCATCTGAGTGAGCAGGACCTGGGTGCCCCCCAGGCGGTATGCGGTTCGTTGCGCCGGCATCGGGAAACCGCCGAAGCGACACTGGAACAAATGGCCCTGCCGAAGGAATGGCAGACCGATCATGGTTTCGACGAGTACGACCATAAGAGCCTGCTCCATGTGCACTGGCCGGAGTCCGCCGATCATCAGGCGCTGTCCGCCTGGCTGGCCGAGCAGCCCAATCCCCGACGCGCCTTCCAGGCCCGCTTCGAGGAGGCCCTGCAACGCTGGCAGCGCAACGAAGACGACTACCAGGAAACCTGGCCGGCATTCCGTGAGCGGGTTCTGGCGTCGCTTTACAGCCTGGCCAATGGCCTGGAGCGCGGCGATTCCGCTTTGGTGTTCACCTCCGGCGGCGCCATCAGCGTGGCCATACAGCACCTGCTTGAACTGGCCGACGACGCCTTGATCACCTTCAATCGCGGCCTGGTCAACACCAGCGTCACCCGTCTATTGGTCAACGCCGGCCGCCTGCGCCTGGCCACGCTCAACGAACACCTGCATCTGCGCGGCGAGCTGCTTACTTATCGCTGATCCTGACGAAAGGCCCGTCGGGACTGGCGGGCCGCCCCGGTTAGCGGCACCATCCTCATTCGCTGCTCCGCAATCGCAGTGTCACTTGCAGGCGATTCGCTGCTGAAGCAGCTTCCCACAGAGGGCTACAGCGATTTCGCAAGCCACCACCGGCACATCAGGCGTATAAGGACTCCCAATGCCGCACCGCAAAACCATTCTGATTACCGGCGCCAGTTCCGGACTGGGCATGGGCATGGCCCGGCGTTTCGCCGCCATGGGCCGCGACCTGGCTCTCTGCGCCCGACGCCTGGATAAACTGGAAGCCCTGAAAAACGAGCTGGAACAGGCACACCCGACCATCACCGTGGCGATCCGGCCACTGGACGTGAACGACTACGAGCAGGTCTTTGACGTATTCCGCGCCTTCAAGGCGGAGCTGGGTCAGTTGGACCGGATCATCGTCAACGCTGGCATCGGTAAGGGACAACCGCTGGGCACCGGTCATTTCCACGCCAATCGCCAGACCGCCGAGACCAACTTCGTCGCCGCCCTGGCTCAGTGCGAGGCGGCCATGGAAATCTTCCGCGAACAGAACAGCGGCCATCTGGTGGTGGTGTCTTCCATGAGTGCCTTGCGCGGCCTGCGTAAAAACATCAATACCTACTCCGCCACCAAGGCCGGCGTGGCCGCATTGGCCGAGGGCCTGCGCATGGAGATGCTCGGCAAGCCGATCAAGGTGAGCACGATCTATCCCGGCTACATCCGCACCGACATCAATGCCCAGGTGAAAAACGCGCCGTTTATCGTCGATCTGGAAACCGGCTGCCGGCAACTAGTGGAAGCCATCGAAAAAGAACCGGCCAAAGCCTACGTACCACGCTGGCCCTGGGCACCGCTGGGTTTTGCCATGAAGGTGCTGCCGTTGTCTCTGGTCAAACGGATGACATAAGACAACAGGATGGTGGTCATAAAAAAAGGGCGCCCATGGGCGCCCTTTTTCATCCGGAAGGTGATCGATCAGCTTTTGACGAACTCCGGGTACGCTTCCATACCGCAGTCCACCAGATCCATGCCTTCGTACTCTTCTTCCTCGGTGACACGAACCCCCATGACCGCTTTGAGGATACCCCAGACGATCAGACTGGCCACGAACACCCAGATGAAGATGGTCAGGGCGCCGATGATCTGGCCGGAGAAGGACGAGTCACTGTTGGTCACCGGCACCAGCAGCAGGCCCAACAGACCCACCACGCCGTGCACCGAGATGGCGCCCACCGGGTCGTCGATTTTCAGCTTGTCCAGGGTGACGATGCTGAACACCACCAGCACACCACCGAGCGCACCAAACAGGGTCGCCAACAGCGGTGTCGGCGTGGACGGCTCGGCGGTGATCGCCACCAGACCGGCCAGGGCACCGTTGAGCAACATGGTCAGGTCGGACTTGCCGAACAGGATACGGGCCACGATCAGGGCGGCGATGGCGCCACCGGCGGCGGCGGCGTTGGTGTTCATGAACACCACGGCCACGGAGTGCGCGTTGGCGGCGTCACCCAGTTTCAGTACGGAACCGCCGTTGAAGCCGAACCAGCCCATCCACAGGATGAAGGTCCCCAGGGTCGCCAGCGGCAGATTGGCACCGGGGATCGCGTTGATCTGACCGTTGGCGCCGTACTTGCCTTTACGCGGACCGAGCAGCAGCACCCCGGCCAGGGCGGCGGCGGCGCCGGCCATGTGCACGATGCCGGAACCAGCGAAGTCGGAGAAGCCCAGGTCGCCCAGATTGTACATACCGAAGACGTCGGCACCGCCCCAGGTCCAGGATCCTTCCAGCGGATAGATAACACCGGTCATGACCACGGCGAACAGCAGGAACGCCCACAACTTCATCCGCTCAGCCACGGCACCGGAAACGATGGACATGGCGGTGGCCACGAACACCACCTGGAAGAAGAAGTCGGACGCGCCGGAGTAAACGGAATCACCGTCAAAGCCGTTCTCCGCGGAAGCGGACAACACACCGGCCAGATCGAAGTCGGTGATGCCTTTCAGGAAGATGCCACCGTCGTACATGATGGCGTAGCCGCACACCATGTACATGGTGCAGGCGATGGCGAACAGCGCCACGTTCTTGGTCAGAATTTCAGTGGTGTTCTTGGCGCGTACCAGGCCCGCCTCCAGCATGGCGAAGCCCGCGGCCATCCACATCACCAGTGCGCCGCAGATCACGAAATAAAAAGTGTCGATGGCGTACTGCAATTCAAAGATTTGGTTTTCCACGTTGCAACCCTCCGAGAAATAAAAACGTGTCCAAAAGCCTTGGCATGGGTCGATTCAGCACACGTTCTAAAACTTCTTAAATGGCATCCTCACCGGTTTCACCGGTACGAATGCGAATGGCCTGCTCCAGATTGGTGACGAAGATCTTGCCGTCACCGATCTTGCCGGTGTTGGCGGCCTTGGTGACTGCTTCGATCACCTGATCCAGGCTGCCATCGGCAATGGCCACTTCGATCTTCACCTTGGGGAGGAAGTCGACGACGTATTCCGCACCACGATAGAGCTCGGTGTGCCCCTTTTGGCGACCGAAACCCTTGACCTCGGTAACGGTGATGCCCTGAACGCCGATCTCGGACAGTGCTTCACGCACATCATCCAATTTGAACGGCTTGATAATGGCTGTAACCAGTTTCATTGCTATCTCCTCAACGCTCTTAACGCGTCCGGTAACGTCCGTTTCGTTTCAGGCCCCTCTTTGGTTCCCGATCCATCCACTTGCGCGAACGCTCTGACCCATCTTGTGCACGACCCATGCCAGTTTTAAAAAGTCACGCTTTCTCAAAGGGTTACATCGCCGACGCGGGCCACGCTCCAACTCCGCTGCGGTATAATAGTGCACCGACTTGGAGCGCGTTCCATTTTGGGGCACGGCAGTCAGTGCCGCACAACCCCGACCTGGAGTGATACCATCACGCCGACTGAACGCATAGTGGAGCCTACGGCCATGCAAAGCCAACCCTTTATCGACCGACTAATGGCCGACATTCAGCGGCGCCTGCCCGGAGATCCGGGGCAGCTGCGCGACGATGTGGAGCACAGTATAAGGGCAGTGCTGGGCGAAGCGCTGGCGCGGCTGGATCTGATCAGCCGGGAGGAATTCGATGTGCAACAGCGGGTGCTGGAACGCACCCGCGAGAAGCTGGAAGCGCTGGAAAAGCAGGTGGCGGCGCTGGAGCGCGCCGCGCAATCAGATCAGCAATAGCGGTTACCCCAGCGTCGCCGGGGTAACGATGTTGAAGGAAGACTGGAACTGATCGAGCATGCCGAACAGAGCCGCCACCTTGGCCTGATCCCCGGCCACCGCCAGCCGACCGTCCTGCATGCACTGCGGCAATGTCAGTTTACCCAGACCGACCTGATCCAGGTCGGCCTTGCCCATGGTGACGCTGGCGTCAGCGTTATCATGACGGTGCCCTTCCAGATAGGTGAGCACGCCATTGCGCACGGTCAAGGCGAAGTCCTGGTCCAGATCCGGGAAGTGCCAATTCAGCGTCATCGGTTGTGACGCGGCCTTTTCGCTGTCCAGCCGGATCGCCAGCAAGGAAAAGAAAAACGCCGGAGTCAGCGCCCGCACCAGATCCGGCGCCTGCCCGCCCGGCACCCGCTTGACGCCCTTGCGCAGCTCCTGGGCACCGGTGAGGTAGGCGTTGCGCCAGGTGGTGTTCTCGCACTGATAACCCAGTTGCTCCAGGGTATCGGCCTGCAATTCCCGGGCGGCGGCGTTGTCCGGATCGGCGAACACCACCTGGTTGACGATCTCCGCCACCCAGCGATATTCACCGCGCTCGAACTCTGCTCTGGCTTTTTCCAATACCGCTTCGGCACCGCCCATCCACTCGATGGTACGGCGGGCGCTTGCCACTGGCGGCAGCGGATTCAGGTGCGCCGGATTGGCGTCGTAGAACCCCATGTAGCGCTGGTAAACAGCGCGCACGTTATGACTCACCGAGCCGTAATAATCACGGGCATGCCAGCGTTGCGCCAACGGTTGCGGCAGGCTCTTGATGTGCTCGGCGATGTCCATCGGCGTCAGCCCGTGGTTAAGCAGGCGCAGGGTTTCGTCGTTGAGGAAAGCGTACATATCCCGCTGATCGGCCAGGTACTCACGGATATTGTCCGCGCCCCAGGTGGGCCAATGGTGCTGGGCGAACAGCACATCACTGCGCTCCCCGTAGCGGGCCAGGGTCTGGCCAAGATAGTAGGACCAGATGCGCGGATCACGGACCAGCGCGCCACGGATGGTGAGAATGTTGTGCATGCACTGGCAGGCGTTCTCGGCCACGCACAGTGCCCGCCATTGCGGAAAATACAGGTTCATTTCGGCCGGGGCTTCGGTGCCCGGGGTCAGTTGGAATTCGATTTCCACACCGTCAATGGTGTGGGTTTCAAACGCCTCGCTGATTTCATCGGTGGGCGCGATCAGGGTCACGGTGCCCCGGGACGTGCCCTTGCCCAGACCCGCGTCCACCTGACCGCGCGGCCCCTTCGGCAGCAAGCCGCCATACATGTACTGCGCACGGCGGCGCATGGCCGGGCCGGCGTAGACGTTTTCGCTGACCGTCTCTTCCATGAACCCTTCCGGGGCGTACACCCGCACCTTGCCGGAGCGCACCTCCTCTTCGCTGATCACCCCTTTCACGCCACCGAAATGATCCACATGGCTATGGGTGTAAATCACCGCCACCACCGGGCGTTGCGGACGGTGCTGGTAATACAGTTCCAGTCCCGCCTTGGCGACCTCGGCGCTGACCAGCGGATCCATGATGATCAAGCCGCTGTCGCCTTCGATGATGTTCATGTTGGAAAGATCGAAACCACGCACCTGGTAGATGCGCTCGCACACCTGGAACAGGCCGGTGTGGTTATTCAGACGCGCCAGCCGCCACAGGCTGGGGTTTACCGTATCCGGCGCTTCCTCGCTTTCCTGGAAATCATAGGCGCGGAAATCCCATACCACCCGGCCATCCTCCCGACGCACCTCGTCGCCATCGAAAGTGGCGATAAAACCACGCCGGGCATTTTCGAAATCGGTTCTGTCCTCGAATGGCAGGCGATCCCGCCAACCATGATTGCAGGCAATGGTAGCGGGCTGGGCAGGCTTGGATTGATCACACATGGGATTCTCCGGGCTGGGCAGGGGTGCGCCCTGTTGTACGCCGGCGCCCGCAATGTTACAAATGCATAACATTCATTAAATCAATGCATTTATCGCATTCATGAATCTGCGCCGGCTGGAACAACTGGTGGCCCTGGCCGAGGAGCGCTCCTTCGTCAAAGCCGCGGAACGCACCCACCTGAGCCAACCCGCCCTGACCCGTGGCATCCAGAACCTGGAACACGAGCTGGGTATCCGCCTGTTCGACCGCACTCCCCAGGGCGTGGTCCCCACCGCCGCCGGCCAGCAACTGATCAATCGTGCCCGGCGGGTGTTGTTCGAAGCCCGCGGTCTGCGCCGGGACGCCGCCCTGATCCGCAATCACGAGATGGGCGAGGTCCGCTTCGGCGCCGGCTCCTACCCTTCCGCCATTCTGCTGCCGGACGTGCTCGGCACCCTGATGAGCGAATACCCGCATTTGCAAATCAAAGTGGAAGTGAACGACTGGGCCACCCTGCTGCGTAAAGTGGAAACGGAGGAACTGGATTTCGCCGTGGTGGAACGGCGCACCGTGCCCCACGACTCCGCCCTGGAAAGCCAGCCCCTGTCGAAGGAGGCCGCCGGCTGGTATGTGCGCCGGGGGCACCCCCTGGCGGATGGAAGAGCGGTGGCCACGCGCGATCTCGGCGACTATCCACTGGTGTCCGTGCCGTTGCCGGAAACCGCCCGCAACCGTCTGAAACGGAGGCTGGGCCAGTCTCCCGGAGAAGCCCTGGCACTCAGCCTCGAATGCAACGATCTGGTGACCCTGCGCGAGGTGGTGACCCGGACCGATGCCGTGCTCAGCGCCACGCCCTCGGTCTGCCGCGCCCAGGTGGCGGCGGGGCGGCTGGTACGGCTGAACATTCAGGACAGTCATCAGGAAGTGGAACTGGCGGTGGCGCGCCTGGCCAACCGCACCCTGTCGCCGGCGGCGCACAAGGCACTGTCACTGATCCAGGCCTGGGCGGACCAGCACTGACTCGCTCCGGGCCTTTTTCCTACGCGCGCCGACGACAATATCGCACTCACCGTCACCACCCTGGCTGACAGTCTTTCCGGGCCCGTTGCCCTACCCTCGATGGCATGAACATTACCAGCCTGCTCAGCCGCGCCAGCCGGGGCATCGATGCCGTTCCGGTAACGGTGGAAACCCATCTGGCGCCGGGATTGCCCGGTTTCACCATTGTCGGCCTGCCGGATACCGCGGTCCGGGAGAGCCGCGACCGGGTCCGCTCGGCGCTGGTCACCAGCGGCTTCGAATTTCCGCAACGGCGCATCACCGTCAATCTGGCACCGGCGGACCTGCCCAAGGACGGCGGCCGTTTCGACTTGCCCATCGCCCTGGGCATCCTGCTGGCCAGCGGCCAGTTGGGACGGGTGGACATCAATGGCCACGAATTCATTGGCGAGCTGGCGCTGTCCGGCCGTCTCAATCCGGTGCCGGCGCTGTTGCCCGCCGCGCTGGCCTGCGCCGACGCCGGCCATACCCTGGTGGTGCCGGCGGAGAATGCCGACGAGGCGGCGCTGGCTGGCGCCCGTACCCTGGCGGTGACCAGCCTCAATGATCTCTGCGCCCATCTGCGCGGCGCCACGCCCTTGCCTTGCCACCCCGCCCCGGACATCGACCGTCAATCGGCCCCGCATCATCCCTGCCTGGCCGATGTACGGGGTCAGATCAGCGGCAAACGCGTGCTGGAAATCGCCGCCGCCGGCGGCCATTCCCTGCTACTGTGCGGCCCTCCAGGGGCCGGTAAAAGTCTGCTGGCGTCACGGCTGCCGGGCCTGCTGCCGCCACTGGACCAGGCCCAGGCTCTGGAAGTGGCGGCCGTTTACTCGCTGCGCGCCAGCCGGCCGGCGGAGCACTTTCTGCAACGCCCCTACCGCAGCCCCCATCACACCACCTCCGCCATTGCCCTGGTGGGCGGCGGCAGCCGCCCACGGCCGGGGGAAATTTCCCTGGCCCATCATGGCGTGCTGTTCCTTGATGAGTTGCCGGAATTCGAACGGCGCGTGCTGGAAGTCTTGCGGGAACCGCTGGAGACCGGCGAGGTGCACATCGCCCGCACCGCCCAGCAACTGACGTTCCCTGCCCGCTTCCAGCTAGTGGCGGCGATGAACCCCTGCCCCTGCGGCTATCTTGGCGATCCCGAACGCGGCTGTGGCTACCGCTGTGAAAAGGCCCGCCGCTATCAGGCGCGCCTGTCCGGGCCGCTGCTGGATCGCATTGATCTGCACCTGGACCTGCCGCCGCTGCCGGCGGCGGAACTGCTGCAAGGGCAGCCCGGAGAGAGCAGTGAACGGGTACGCCAGCGAGTGATCGCCGCCCGCCAGCGGCAGCAGCAACGCCAGGGCCGGCTCAACCGGGACCTGCCCGCCGACACGCTGGAAGCGATACTGGCGCCGCACCGCGCCTGGCTGATCGAGACCATGGAACGGCTTGGCCTGTCCGCCCGCGCGCTGCACCGCAGCTTGCGGGTGGCCCGCACCATTGCCGATCTGGCGGGCGCGGACCGGGTGGACCGCGCTCACCTGAGCGAGGCGCTCAGCTATCGGCGGAACCAGGAAGGCTGACGCCGGCGGCGCGGCGCAACGGCCGCCGCCAGGTTTCCGCCAGGATCACGCCGGCCAGGGTCAGCCCGCCGCCGATCAGATGCGCCCAGGTCAGCTGTTCGCGCAACAATACTGAAGCGATCACCGCGGTGAGCAGAGGCATCAGATTGAAGAACAGGCTCATGCGGCTGGGATCGAGCCGGGCGATCCCCTGCATCCACAACAAGGGCGCCACCATGGAGGCCAGTACCCCGGCATAGATCACCAGCGGCACGGCCTCGACACTGGCTCCCTGTTGGGGTGACAGCAACAGCAGCGGGAACAGCGCCACCAGCGCCACCAGCACCTGCAGGTACAGCAGCAGCATGGCCGGCAAGGGCGGCTGCCAGCGTTTCAGTAACACGCCATAGACCGCGTAAGCGAAGGTCGCCAGCACCATCAGGGCATCACCCTGGTTAATGCCCCGGGCAACCAGAGTGGCGAAGTCACCGGAAGAGACCACCAGCACCACGCCGCCCAGAGAGATCACCGCGCCCACCAGTGCCCCCAGAGTCAGGGGCAGGCCCAGCAATACCGTGGATAAACCCAATGCCATCAAGGGCATCAGCGACAGGATGATGCCCATGTTGGTGGCGCTGGTGAGGGTGGCGGCATAGTAGGCCAGGGTCTGGTACACCGCCATGCCCAGCAAACCGAGCACGATGATACGGGGAATCAGCGGTTTCACCTGATGACGGTACCGCCACAGTCGCGGCGCCATCAGCGGCGTCAGCAATGCCCCCGCCAGCACCCAGCGATAAAAGCCGATTTCCGCCGGGAACAGCACGCCCACCGCCAACTTGTTGACCACATTGTTGCCGGACCAGATCAGTACCGCCGCCAACGGAAGCAAATACGCCATACCAGGGGCCTCCCTTTTTCGAGGCGCCATTATGGCGCTGTCTGAAATAAGCCTTATACTCCTATCCAGACAACCCACAGGGGATTTCGGACATGACAGCGCCCCATTATCTGCCACTGCCGGATTTCACCACGCTGCCGTCGCCGGTGTACTTCCGCTACGACGAGTTCCCGGCCGGCAGTGAGTCGCTGGAGCACCGCCATGACTGGGGCCAGCTCAACTACACCACCCAGGGCATCATGCATTTGCGGGTGGAGGGAAAGCGGTTTTTGTCGCCGCCTCAGTATGCCGTATGGATTCCGCCCGGCGCGGCCCATGGCAGTTACAACCCGAATGCCGTGATCTACCGCTCGGTGTATATCGACTCGACGCTGTGCGGGGATCTGCCGACCCAGGCCTGCACGGTGGCGATCACCGACATCCTCAAGGCCATCCTGGTGGATTTCGCCCGGCGCGGCGTGCACGAGCCGGAGCACGAGAGCGATCAGCGGCTCGCGCGGGTGATGCTGGACCAGCTCAGCCTCAGTGCTCAGGGGGTCCCCTACTTCCTCCCCTACACGGATCACCCGGTGCTCGGCAGGGTCCTGGAGGCGCTGCGGGACAACCCCGCGGATAATCGCACCCAGGTGCAATGGGCACGGCAGGCCAACATGACCGAACGCACCCTGGCCCGCCTGTGTCACCGGGAATTGGGCATGCCGCTGGGGGAGTGGCGCCAGCGGTTGCGTTACCTGCTGGCGCTGGAGGCCCTGGAGCAAGAACACAGCGTCCACGCCATCGCCTATGATCTGGGCTACAGCAACCCGTCCGCGTTCATCGCCATGTTCCGGCGTCTGGCCGGCACTACCCCGGAACAATACCGGCGGCAAGCCGGGCGCGGATAACAGGACATCAAAGCGTATTACAAAGGTGGCCGCCGTCCACCGGAATCGCCGCGCCGCTCATGTAGGAAGAGGCGTCGGAGGCGAGCAGCAGCAACGGACCGGCCAGCTCGTCGATCTGGCCCAGGCGATGGTAGGGGATGCGTTTGATCAGCTTGCCACCATGGGGGCCCTGGAAAAACTCCCGGTTGATGTCGGTTTCAATGTAACCCGGGCAGATGGCGTTGCAGCGAATGTTGTAGCGGGCGTAATCCAGAGCGATGGATTTGGTCAGCTGCACCACGCCGGCCTTGGACACGGTGTACGGTGACAGCATGGCGCCCACCCGCAAGCCGAGGATGGAAGCGATATTGATTATGTTGCCGGGGCGCTCGTCCCGGCGCCATTGCTGGATGGCGAACTTGCTCACCGCCCAGACGCCGTTGAGGTTGGTGTCCACCACCGCGTTCCAGTCTTCCTCGGAGAGGGTGTCGGTGGCGCCTTCCCGGGTGATCCCGGCGTTGTTCACCACCACGTCCAGGGCCGGCATGTTCTCGAAAGCCCGTGCCACATTGGCGTGATCGGACACGTCCATTTCCACCACCCGGGCGTCACGCCCCAGGGCGCGGACTTTTTCCGCGGTGGCTTCGAGTTTGTCCACCCGCCGTGCCGCCAGCACCAGATCGGCACCGTACTCGGCCAGCACTTCGGCGAAACGGGCGCCAAAGCCGCTGGAAGCGCCGGTGATAAGAACGCGTTTGTTAGTGATATCGAACATGGCTGTCTCCCAAACCTGTCTATAAAAAACCAAGCAAAAACGGACCGCGGGAACTCCGGCGCGGTGGCGTAAAGATCATGAACAGGCTCTAAGGCCCGAAAGAGGGCATTGATTGTGCCGGTTTCCAGCGTCTGGAGTGAAGTCTGTCGCGGTCTGTTACATCTTGGCTGGTGATCGGGGCGATGGCGCAAACAGACTCTTACAGATTGCCCAGATAGTCGCTGGGCGGACGGCCGGTCCAGCGGCGGAAAGCCCGGGTGAAGTTACTGGGTTCGGCGTAACCCAGCTTCTGTGCCACTTGCTGCACGGTGAGGTTGGCCTGGAGATAACGTACCGCGCGGGCCATGCGTACTTCTTCCAGCAGATAGCGGTAGCTGACGCCCAGCGCGGCGAGATAGCGGCGCAGGGTCCGTGAGGTCAGGTGGAACCCGGTGGCCAGTTGCTCGAGGCTCGGCAAGGCACCTTCCGCCTGCATCAGACGGGCGCGCACCCGCGAGGCCCAGTCCTGATCCGCTTCCAGCCGTTGCAGTTCCTCCTCGCACCGCTGGGCGGCCATCTGCCGGGAGGACGCGTCCGCCATCGGCAGAGCCTCCCTCAACAGGGCCGCCGGAAAACTGAGCACGGCGGTATCGGCGCCGAAGCGAACGGTCATGCCCAGCAGCTCCTGATACCGCGCGGCGTAGTCCGGCGACGCATAGGGCAGGGTCAGAACCGCACCGTGAAAACGATCGCCAAGCAAATAACGCAGTCCGGCCACCAGCGCGGCGGTGACCACTTCCAGATAGGGGCGGCGAATCTCACCCAGGTCGTAGCTTTCCATCAGGGCGAAACGCACCCAGGGCTCTTCCACGTCGAGACGCGGCAGACACAGGCGGGTACGCGTGCGGAAATAGCGCTCCAACAATTGCAGCGCATCCCCCAGGTCACGGCTGCTGATGGCGGCGTAGCCCAGCAGGCCATGAGCGGTAACGGTAAGCTGCTGCCCCAGGCTCAGAGCGATGGCGGGATCGCCGGACAGCTCCCGGGCGCTGGCCATGACACGGCGGAACTGATCGAATCTCAACGCCGGCTCGGCACTGTACACCTGAGGCTCCGACAAGCCGGCGTGCGCCAATAAACGGGACGGGTCGAGCCCGGCTTCGCGGGCCAGCTCCACCAGATTACGCACATAGTTAACCGGGATCGGCGAACGATCACTGGCCAGTGCGGGGTCGTTGTGTAGCGTCCTGTTCATAACCTCAAGCATACACCTGTGCTCAACCGTGTCCGAAAATGACAAGTGGCGGTCCAGGCCGCCCCATCGATGGCAACCGTAACCCGGACTCCCCTTGCACTATGCGCCGTTACCACGGGAAACCCAAACCCGTCCCCGGCCTCTGTTGCGCCCCTTGGGAACACAGGCGCCCCACTGACAGCGGCGCGGATGGTGGATGGGGCGCAATTGCGGCGGTGATCAACGATGGCGGGCGGCCAATCAACCCCCCGGTACGGCAGGCTCTCGAATAAGCTGCGCGCCGCACCCGCGGTCCCGGAGGCCCGCGGCTACGGCGCGCGACGGGCATGAACCCGATCTCCAATCTAACCTTGTCGCGGCCCGCCCTCGTCGTCCGATCCGACGAACCCGGCTGGCACCGTGCTCAACCCGGCGGGCCCAGCCGCTTCTGTTCCGCTTCGGTGAGCGGGCGCCACTCTCCCGGCGCCAGAGCCGGGTCCAGTACCACGTCGCCGACCGCCTCCCGATGCAATGCCACCACGCGGTTACCCACCGCCGCCAGCATCCGTTTGACCTGGTGATAACGCCCCTCACTGATGGTCAGGCGCAAACACAGAGCATCCACCACCTCCACGTGTGCCTGCCGGGTGGGGCGGGGATCATCGCGCAACACCACGCCCGCCGACAGCGCATCAACCTGAGTCCGGGTCACTGGTTCGGCGGTGGTGACCCGATAACGCTTGTTGCAATGGTGTTGTGGCGAGGTGATGCGGTGGGACCAGTGGCCATCACTGGTGAGCAACACCAGTCCGGTGGTGTCCAGATCCAGCCGGCCAGCGGCATGCAACCCGGCGCGCTGGTCACCGGGCAGCAGATCCAGAACGGTGCGGTGGCCCGGGTCGTCGGTGGAACAGACCACGCCCACCGGCTTGTGCAGCATCAAATAACGATGCCCTTCCAGTCTCAGCGGCCGCCCTTCCCAGAGCACCCGCATATCCGTTTGCAGACGCCGCTCCGGTTTGGCGGGCAGCTCGCCGCCGGCACCGTCGAACACCTGAATGGCGCCGGAGCGGATCAGGGTTTTGACTTGTTTGCGGGTGAGCCCGGTGGCGTGGGCAACGTAGTAGTCGAGACGCATGGCGGGCAGTATAGCGCCTTCGTCATCAGGCGTCGGCGGACACTGTTTCATGCCGCCGTGGCTGCTATGATACGCGCCTTCGTTTACCCCTGGAGCCCTCATGACCTCGTTGAATCCTCGCCAACGGGAAGCGGTCCATTACGCCGACGGCCCACTGCTGGTGCTGGCCGGAGCGGGGTCTGGCAAGACCAGCGTGATCACCCGCAAGATCGCCTGGCTGATCCAGGAGCGGGGCGTGTCGGCCCGGCGCATCGCCGCCGTGACCTTCACCAACAAGGCGGCCCGGGAAATGAAGGAACGGGTGCAAAGCCTGGTCCAGGGCGGCCAGAGCCGGGGCCTGATCGTCTCCACTTTCCACAACCTGGGTCTGCGCATTCTCAAGAGCGAACTCAAGGCCTGCGGCCTGCGTTCCGGCTTCTCCATTCTCGACCAGACCGATAGCCGTGAGATCCTCAAGGAAATCCTGCTTCAAGGGGAATCCGAGCGGGACCTGAACGCGGTGGAGGCGGTGCATAAGTGTCTCTCGGACTGGAAAAACGAGCTGGTGTCCCCCGAGGAAGCGGTGAGCCAGGCCCAGACCGAGGAAGAAGTACGCGCGGCCATGGCCTACAGCGGCTACAACCGCATGCTGCGCGCCTGCAACGCGGTGGATTTCGATGACCTGATCATGATGCCGGTGCAGCTGTTCCGCGAACAGCCACGGATTCTGGAGAAGTGGCGTCATCGCCTGCAATACCTGCTGGTGGACGAATATCAGGACACCAACGGCGCCCAGTACGAGCTGGTGCGCATGCTGACCCTGCCGGAAGGCCGCTTCACCGTGGTCGGCGATGACGACCAGTCAATCTACGCCTGGCGCGGCGCCCGCCCGGAAAACCTGGATCAGTTGCAGCAGGACTGGCCGGCCCTGAAAGTGGTGAAGCTGGAACAGAATTACCGCTCCACCGGCCGCATCCTCAAGGCCGCCAACACGGTGATCGCCAACAATCCCCACGTGTTCGAGAAAAGCCTGTGGTCGGACTACGGCTACGGCGAACCAATACGGGTGGCGGCGCTGCGCGACGAGGACGGGGAAACCGACTGGATCGCCGGCGATCTGTTTCACCGCCGCCTGCAGCGGGGGCTGCACTGGAAGGACTTTGCCATTCTCTATCGCGGCAACTTCCAGTCCCGCATCCTGGAAATGAAGCTGCAATCGCTGTCGATTCCCTACAAGGTCTCCGGCGGCACCAGTTTCTTCTCGCGCAGCGAGATCAAGGATCTGATGTGCTATCTGCGCTTGCTGGTGAATCCGGACGACGACAACGCCTTTTTGCGCATCATCAATACGCCCCGCCGGGAAGTGGGCCCGGCCACCCTGGAAAAGCTGGCGGCCTGGGCGGGCCGGCGCGATCAGGGCCTGTATCACGTCTGCGGCGACCTTGGTCTGAGCGAGGCCATGCCACCGAAGGCGGCGGAGAAACTGCGGGAGTTCAAACAGTGGCTCGATGGCAAGCGTGAACATTGCTTCCGGCACAATAGCCTGCAGGCGGTGAAGGAACTGATCACTGAAATGGACTACGAAGGCTGGATCATGCAAAACGCCTCCAGCCCGCGCATCGGTGAAAAGCGCATCGAAAACGTCTGGCAGTTGGTGCGCAATATCGAGCGCATGCTGGAAAAGCAGGAAGAAGAGGACGACGGGTCCAGCGACCTTGAAGCGGTAATCGGCAAGCTGGTCCTGATGGACATGCTGGAGCAGCAGGACGAGGAAGACGACTCCGACCGGGTCCAGCTGATGACCCTGCATGCTTCAAAAGGGCTGGAGTTTCCCCATGTTTACATGATGGGCGTGGAGGAGGAGCTGCTTCCGCACCGCACCAGCATCGAGGAAGACAATATCGTCGAGGAACGCCGCCTGATGTACGTGGGCATCACCCGGGCGCGGGAAACCCTCACTCTGACCCAGGCACGCACCCGCAAACAGTATGGCGAGAAGGTGGATACCACACCGAGCCGTTTTATCGACGAACTGCCGCCGGACGATCTGGAATATATCGGAGAAGGCGCCCCCCGCGATGAGGAACGGGACAACGAGATGGCCGAAGCCAGCCTGGCCAATCTCAAGGCGTTGCTGGAGTAAGAGGGTTCCGGAAAGCCCACGAACCGGGCCATGAAACCGCTGGACCTTTATCCAGGCGGCGAGCCGCTGCAAGCGAATCCTTTGCCGCCAAGGCCCATTCGCTGGCAAGCCAGCGTCCCACAGGCTCTGCTACGAAGCCGCTGTGGGAGCTGCCTTGGCAGCGAATGGCGTATCCGCCGAAACTACTGGCTGTTCTCGACGATGTATTCCACCGCGTTGCGGATTTCCTCTTCGGAGCAATCCATGCACATGCCTTTGGGCGGCATGGCATTGAAGCCTTCGAAAGCGTGCTTGACCAGGGTGTCCATGCCCTTTTCGATATGGCTGGCCCACTGACCCGCATCACCGAACTTGGGCGCGCCGGCGGCGCCGGTGGCGTGACAGGCGGCACAGCCGGTATCGTACACGGCCTGGCCGGAACGGGGTTCACCGCTCCCTTCCGCGGCGGCCACCGCGCTGCCGCACTCTTCGCCTTCCACGCACACAGACCCCACCGGTTTGATCCGCTCGGCGGTGGCACGGTCACCCAGAACCGAGCGCTCGCCCAGAGGATACGGGGAAATGTCCTTGGTGCTGGCGGCCATTACGGCGCCGGCGAACAGGGTGGCCAGTACAATCAGGCCAGCAGTCAGCATTTTTTTCACGGTTCCACCTCGGTTATTGGTATGTCCCGAAACACAGCTTTGAATAACGCCCGGCTGCCCCTCGGGGCCGGGACTCATTCAGAGACGTGCCGGCTCTGTTTGTTATTGCGGGCGCGATTATACCCTCAGAAATCGCGGGGATAAAATCAGTACCTTGGGAGTAGCTATCTGGAGGCAAAATGGGCATCCAGCAGGCGGGATGGAAATAGGCTGAACAGGCCCTAGCTCAGGATAACTGGATTCGTGGCAGCAACAGGGTAAAACGGCTGCCCTCGCCGGGAGCGCTGGCCACCTTGATATCGCCACCGTGACGCTCCGTCACCACCTTGACGAAGCGCAGCCCCAGGCCGGCCCCGCGAGTACGGGCCCCGCCGCTGGTGCTGGCGCGACTGAAACGGTCGAACAGCTTGTCCTGGAACGCCTCCGGAATGCCCACGCCGCGATCCCGCACCTCACAGGTCACCTGCCCCCCTTGAGTAAACAGGCGCACATCCACCGAGTTGCCTTCATAGCTGTACTTGACCGCATTAGTGAGCAAATTCACCACCAGCCGTTCCAGTAGCTCGTTATTGCCCTTTACCCAGACCTCCTCGGTCTCGTCATAGGCGAACCGCAAGGTGATATCCCGGGCCTGGGCCTGGATCTGCACCTGATCGATGGCGGATTCCACCACATCGAGCATGTCCAGCTCCATCATCTCCACCGAATCCACTCCCTCGACCCGGGCCAGTTGCAGGAACTGCTCGGCGATGTTCAGGTTACGTTCGGCGTAATGCTCCACGTTGTCCAGGAAGTCCGACAACCGCTCACCGTCCGGGCCATGCCGCATCTTGCCCACCAACGCCAGCACCGACACCATCGGCGAACGCAGATCATGGGACAGGAAATCAAGCATCTCGGTCCGGGTGCGCATGGCCTGCTTGACGTCGGAAATGTCCTTGAGACTGATGATCAGCATGCGCCCCGGCTGGTCGCCGGCGTGTACCAAAATCATATCCAGATAAAGATCCATGCCACGGCGGTTGCGGCATTCTTTCTGCACCCGACCATCCGCCAGCGCTTCCTGAAGCAGCGTGCGCCAACCGCGATCACCGGTGAATTCCAGTTCGCGGCCAATATCCGCCAGCCCCAGGGTGTCCTGGGCCACGCCCTCGATACTGAGCAGATAGGACGCCTGCGGATTCATGAACACCACGCCGCCACAGGCATCGGTGATCAGCACTCCTTCGCTCATCTGCGCCAGACCAACCTGGAAGAAGCGGGTCAGGGCCTGCTGGCGGTGCTCCTCCCGGCGCAATCGCTCGATATGCTTCTCCAGCACCTCGTAGCGGGGCCCGATACCGGCCTGATGGGTTTCGGTACGCGCCAGCATGGCGCGAATCCAGTAATCATAAGTGTCCGCATCCAGAGCCTGGCGCCACACCACGGTCAGTTCATAACGTTTGCCGTCATGGCGGAACGGATAGCGGCGAGACAGCTGCCCCCGCCAGGCCGTGGCTTCCAGTTGCTCGCCGCCGGACACCGGGGCGCCGGCCTGGGCCTGCAGCCGCCAGGCCCGCACCGGCAGCACTTGATCCAGCATGCGCAGCATCCGCGACAGCGGCGCCGGCTCGGTGAGACGGCGGTTCAGATCACTGTATTCCGCCAAGCGCTCCAGAGCATTACGCATATACGCCATGGAGTACTCCAGGCGCCGCCAGGTCCACAGCGGATAAGCCACCACCGCGGCGATGGCCGAGGCCGCCGGCGGAAACCAGATCTGCCAGACCGCCAAAAGCGCGTAGCAGATTCCCAGCGTGAACAGCAGAGAGCCGAGAATCAGCGGAATACTCCAGCGCGGCAAGAAGAACGGCAGCAGCAGCGGTGCCAGTAAGGCCAGCAACACGCCGAGGGCTATGGCCCAGGGCCGGCTCATGCCTGAAATCATGCGCTCATGGCGCAGACCATCGAAGATATTGGCGTTGATCTCGACGCCTGCCATCAGGTCCCCCTGCCCGGCCATGGGGGTCGGCAGCATATCGCCCAGCCCCGCGGCGGTGGCGCCGATGAACACGAACTGGTCCTTGATCAATTGGTCCGGAACCCGGCCCTCCAGCACATCCACCGCGGAGACGTGCGGATAGCTTCCCGCGCCGCCGGCGAACGGGATGTAACGGGGGTATTTGCGAACATTGGCCAGACCGACGAAATCGTCGTTTTCGCCGGCGGGAAAGCGGTCCTCGGGGATCAGGCCCTCGCCTTCCAGCATCGCCTGGGTAATGTGTGGCCACCAGGGTTGTCCGATCCCGGAACGCAGGTAGACCGAACGGGCCACCCCGTCACCATCCAGCTCCAGATCCACATGGCCGAGCCCCCGGGCGGCGCGGGCGAAGGGCCCCGCCGGCAATACCTCGATCAGTTGCCCGCCGGAGCGCAGTTGCTCCACATGCACCGGCAGATAAACATTGCCGTTCTCGGACAGCGCCCGGACCAGCGCCTGATCCGCCGCCGGACGTGACCGGTCCGGCTCCGACAGGATCAGATCCATCAGCACCCCACGGGCACCCTGTTTGGAGAGTTGATCAATCAGACGGGCATGGATGCTGCGATCCCAGGGCCAGCGCCCCACTTCCCGCAGGCTGTACTCATCGATGCCGACAATAAGGATGTCGCCGGAGGGCTCCGTCGGCAGCCGCGGCAGCAGGGTGTCGTAGACGTAACGATTGAGGAAAGACAGACCACCACTGATGGACAGCAGGGTACACAGGCTCGCCACCACCAACAGCACGGACATGTGCTCAACCAGATAACGGCGCTGGTGGCTATCGAACCCTCTACTCATGAACCCCGAACCTCTTCCCTTGGATACCGCCGGGCGCCTTTGTTATGGCATCAAACCGGAGTTATCACTATCCCGATCTACGCCTTTCATTTCCAATGTTTTTTTACGCGACGAAGGCGGCAAAAAGAAGAAGCGCATCGAGAATGAAGGTGGCCGCCCTGGACGGTGGCCACCAGGACATGGAGGGTCAAAGCGCGAGCAGCAAACCGGCACCGCCGATGAACAGAAGAGCGTCCCAGGGCCAGGCGCCTTTGGATACCGTGGCGTCCAGCAAACGCTCCTGCCCACGCAGTCCTCGCGCATCAATCGCCCTTACCAGTAGCTGATACTCGCCGGCCTGGGGTTTGGCTCGCCATTGCGGTTCGCTGATCTGCTCACTCTGTCGCAGAACGCCATCGGCATCGAACAATTCCACTGAATAGGCTTCGGCGCCTTCCACCGGCGGCCATTCCGCGCGCAGGCTGCGACCGCCAGCCTTCAATGTCACCTCCGGAGCCGGCAGCAATTTGACCGGTTGGGCCGGCGCCTGGCCATCCCGCGCCAGAGTGCCATAGCCGGCGGGCACAGGCGTGGCACTGCGGGCGGCGGCGACTTCCACTTCGCCTTTCACCACCTCGCTGAGAGTGACGGCGTCATCGGTGACGCGAACGTGATACTCGGTACCGCGAACCGCGGTCATCACACCGGGAGTGTAGACACGAAACACCCGGGCATCGGTATCCCGGGGCGTAACGGTGTTGCGGATGGCGCCCCGCTCCAGTTGCAGCTCCGTGGGCTCGTTGCCGACATCGACGAAACGCCGGTAATGATTCACCTTGAGCACGGTGTCGGGCTTCACCGCCACCTCGGAATTATCGGCGAAACGCACTACCACACTGCCGGCCTCGCCGGTCTCGATGGTGTCGCCGAAGGCAATCTCCGCGCCGTTTTCCACCGGTTCCGGATCGTTATCGCCAACCCGCAGCCAGACCTGGCCATTGACCCGTTCGGCACGGGCGGGCATCGGTTGCTCCTTGAGCCAGGCGAGCGGGATCAGAATGACCTTGCCCGGAGACATGCGATAGGGATCATCCACCGCGCTGTTCGCCGCCAGTTGGCGCCAGCAAAATACCGGGTCCTGAGCGAAACGCTCACACAGATTCCACAGCGTGTCGCCAGGACGAACCGTGTATTGCCAGTGATCGGCATTGGCATCGGCTTGCGCCGTGGCGGCGATCACGCACAGCACCACGGCGGCCAACCAGCGGGAAAGCATAGGCGTTTATTCTTCCATGGGTTCCAGCCGGTAGCCATGCTGGTACACCGTCTTGATGCGATAGCCGCGTTCGGGACGGATTTGCAGGCTGCGGCGGATGCGGCTGATATGAACGTCCACCGTACGGGACTCGATCGGCGTCATGATACCCCACACCTTTTCCAGCAGGTGTGCCCGGGACATCAGTTTGCCTACGTTCTGGAACAGGTAACACGCCAGTTCGTAGTCCTTGTCGGTGAGTTTGACGGCTTCGTCGTCGAGAAAGATCTGTCGCCGGGCCCGGTCGATGGTCCAGGGTCCAACGTTGAGGGTTCCTTGATCGTCCATGTCGGCAACACCCGCTCGCCGCCCCAGGGCAGTGAGTCGGGCCAGCAGCTCCGCTTGTTTAACTGGCTTAACCATATAGTCGTCGGCTCCCTGGGTCAGCGCGCCCACGATGGAAGACTCGTCATCGCGTTGAGTGGCGAACAGGACAGGCGTGCGATTGCCACTGGCACGCACTTCCTCGAGAACGGCGTAACCACTCATATCAGGCACTTCCCAATCGAGTACCAGGAGGTCGAAGGTGTCCCGTCGCAGCAAGCTCATGAACTCGCGACCGCTGGACAGGTGCATACACGTGTGGCCTGCTTCGCGCAGCCAGTGTGTCACCAGCTCGGCCTGGGCCTGGTCGTCTTCTAGGTAGGCGATACGCACCGTTTTTTCTCCATCCTAATGTCGCAAGAGGTTACCGAATCCACTCCGGTATCGCGGGAAAAGATTGTAAAATGCCGACCCGTCGAGCCTCGCTGAAACCCAGGAAAAACGTGCTTTTCACGCCTCTCCCCCCGGGTATAGCCGATGTCCGCATCACCCCCTGACGCGGAACCCTGAAGGGACGGAATCATGGCTCCGTCCACAAGCCGGATGATTATACGCGCCTTGCCGTTCATTCCCAATCGTGGACTCGTCGACGCTGAACCGCTATCATGCGCGTCCGCGCCCCCGGGGTGCCATCGAAAGTGCCGTGAAAATCGTTTTCCGCCCGTAGCTCAGCTGGATAGAGCGCTGCCCTCCGGAGGCAGAGGTCAGAGGTTCGAATCCTCTCGGGCGGGCCATATAAAACACAAAAGCCCGCCCTGCGCGGGCTTTTGTGTTTTATCGGGTCTGCTCGAGGGCCTTGATTCGAACCTTCGTTCGACACTCGACGCCGCAGGCGGAGAGTGGACGCCCGCAGGGCGCCCGAAGGGTGAGCGCCCAACGGGCGCGAATCCATCCTCTCGCGCCATTCGCCGCTAAAGCAGCTTCCCACGGACCGAACTACGAAGCCGCTGCAGGAGCCAGCCCTGCTGGCGAATCTGTTTGCCAGCAGGGCTGGCTCCTACAGCGACCTTGTAGCGACCTCCAAGTTCATACCTCCAGGAAAACGAGGCTCATCACTCTTCCTCCAGCAGCCGTAGCGGGTGCTTGCCATCCACCATGCCCATGAACGGCGGCATGATGGAATAGCCGATCAGCGACCGAAGCTCCGGCGACAATTCACGCACCACTTCCCTGGACAGCTCCAGCAGAAAGTTCTCCTGTTGCCGCAAATAGGCCTCGCAATACTGGCAGGTCACCGCCAGACGGGGCTTGTCGGAACGGTTTTCTCCACCACCGTGCCAGGTGGTCCCCAGGAAAAACAGCACCGAGCCAGCCGGCATGACTGCGGGTATCGCTTCTTCCCACCGCCCCCTGCGGTCCTGTCCCCAGGCATGGCTGCCCGGGATCACCACAGTGGCGCCATTATCCTCGGTGAAGTCATCGATCGCCCAGATCGTCGCCGCGCCCAACGGCGGCCGTGGCCGCGGCACTTTATAGAAACTGTCATCCGCATGCAGAAGCTGCGGCGCCTCCCCGGGCAGGATGTTGATGATCTGGGCCTGACTGATGAGGTAATTGGGCAGGAACAGTTTGTCCATCAATCCCAGGATACGAGGGTGATCCGCCAGATGATCCAGAACCCGGGTCTTGGAGAAAACGTCGTAGACCCGTTGTGTCCGGGCCCCCTCGAAGGTATTCCTGCCGGTCTTGTCCAATAACGGGGTTATCCGCGAGCGAATATCGCTCAGCGTGTCCCGATCCAGCACGCCCTCGATGATGACGTAGCCATCACGCATCAGGGTGTCGAAGTCCCGATCGATCTCCGGCGAGCTGCGCTCGGCGGATGGCCGCAAGGCCTTGTGGCGAGCGGCCAGATCACTGTCCAGCACGCTCAAATTGGCGATCTTGCGTGGCATGAGCTCCTCCCTTTTGTTGTTGTGATGGCTCTTTCAGCATTGACTTGAATTCGATTCAATGCCGATCCAGGGCCCCACGGAGCAGGCCCTGAGCGAACAGATCTGGAATCTGGTTCGTCAGGCAGTCCGTGACGAGGACTTGTAACCGCACCTTACAACGCCGCCCAAGCCCGCTTGAGGTGATAGCTTTCGTCACCAAACAGCAACCCAAGGGCGGTCAGCCGCTTGAAATAGTGGCCAACATCCAGCTCATCGGTCATGCCGATCCCACCGTGCAACTGCACCGCCTGCTGCCCCACATAACGGCCGGACTGACACAACTGCGCCTTCAGCAGCGCACTGTCCCGGGCGTGCGACGGAGCCTGCTGCCAGCGGCCCGCCACGGCATCCAGAAGATGTTCCAGATTCTTCATGGCGATATGCATATCGACCATTCGATGCTGCAGCACCTGGAAAGAGGCGATCGGCACGCCGAACTGCCGGCGCGTCCGGGTATAGTCCAGGGTACGGCGCAACAGCGCCTGCATCGCCCCCACCGCTTCCGCCGCCATCATCATGATCCCCTGCTCCAGCACCTGACGCAGCACTTCAGCGCCACGCCCATTCCGGGTCAAACGCCGGGTGTCATCGACGTCCACGGCGGCCAGGGTCAAACGGGCGCCGCGATGCCCATCCATGGTGGGAAAGCCGGTCACCTGGAGCTCATCGGCGTGGACCAGAAACAGCTCCACCGTGGGCCCGGTGTCGTCTTCGAAGGCCTGCGCCGACACCACGAAATGGGATGCCAGGTCACCGCCGACCACCGCCACCTTTTCGCCTTCCAGACGCCAGCCACTGTCGATACGGCGGGCACTGGTGGCCAGATGCTCAGGATTGCCGCGGCCGATGCTTTCCTCCCAGGCCAGCACCGGCATGGCCTTGCCGGCGATCAGTTCGGGCAGCAGGCTATCGGCGACATCGTGATTATCCGCCCGAGCAATGGCCTGACCACCCAGCCCCACCACGCTCAGATAAGGCTCCACCACCAGCGCGCCGCCGAAGCGCCGCATCAGGCCGAGCGTATCGGTGATATCCCCGCCGAGACCGCCATGGCGCTCGGCGAAAGGCAGACCCAGCCAGCCCAGTTCGGCGAACTGTTGCCAGTGCTCCCGGTTGTACCCCGGTTCCTGCTCCACCCAGGCGTGGCGCTGGTGAAAGTCGTAATGGGCACCGAGAAATTTATCAACGCTGTCTTCCAGCATGACGCGGGTTTCGTCGTTAAGAAAAGCCATGTCGCGTCCCTCAGCCCAACAACATCTTGGCAATGATGTTGCGTTGAATTTCGTTACTGCCGCCAAAGATAGTGGCGGCCCGGTTGTTAAGATATTTGGGCATCACGGTGAGCGCCTGCTCCGGCCCTTCAGGCGCCACCCCGGCGCCGACGGTCAGCGCCGCCAGTTGCAAAGTCAGTGTCGGGCTTCCTTCCACTTCCACCGCCAGTTCGGTAATGCGTTGCAGTGTTTCCATAGCGGTGATCTTGATCATCGAACTCATCGGCCCCGACTCAGGCGAGCCCTTTTCCATCGCGGCGAAGCGGCTCTCGGTGGCATCAAGAGCAGCGACTTCCAGATAAAGGCGAGTGAAGCGCTGCTGAAACACCGGGTCGTCACGCAGAATACCGCCAAAGCCGTCGCCGAGTTCGGCGGCCCGCTCCCGGATCCGGTTCAGCTCCATACCGAACGTGGCGGCAAAAGACGCGCTGCCGCCACGTTCGTGCTCGAGCAGATATTTGGCCACCGTCCAGCCCTGATTCTCCTCTCCCAGACAGCAATCCAGCGGCACCTCGACGTTGTCGAAGAACACATCGCACTGTTCAGGAAAGCCGTCCAGACCAATGATCGGCCGGATTTCCAGGCCCGGACGATCGAGACGATCAATCAGAAAGAAGCTGATGCCTTGTTGTGGCTTTCCTTCGTTGCTGGTGCGCACCAACAGAAACATGCGGTTGGCATGGTGGGCGTAGGTGGTCCAGGTCTTGCTGCCGTTGATAACGTAGTGGTCATCGCGGCGCTCGGCTCGACAGGCGAGCGAGGCCAGATCGGAGCCGGCATTGGGTTCGGAATACCCCTGGGCCCAGAAATCCTCACCGGAGGCGATGCCTGGCAGAAAACGGCGTTTCTGTTCGTCGGTGCCGAACTTCATGATCGCCGGGCCAACCATGCCCAGACCTTGAGGCAGCAATCGCGGCACACCGGCAATCCGGCACTCCTCCTCGAAGATGCGCTTTTGTTCGCGGCTCCATCCCGGCCCGCCGTACTGCTCTGGCCAGGACGCCGCGGACCAGCCGCGCGCGTGCAGTTTGCGGTGCCAGCGCATGCACTGTTCGAACGGCGGAAAAAAACTGGTCATCTTGCGGCCGGCTTCCCGAATCGATTCATCCGCCTCTTGTTCTATGAAGGCACGGACCTCCTGACGAAAAGCCTGAAGATCCACTGACTTGGTTTCCATGGTTTACTCCGGCAAGGGGCGCCACCCGCGGGCGCGCCCCGGCTTGATCAAAGACCGTAGGTGCTGACGTCCACCTTGGAGAACGTTTCCCGCCAATACAGATCGGCCAACGCCTCGGCGTTGTCCACGCCGTCCACCAGCTTGACCCATTTGGCCAGCAGCGGCCGGAACTCATCGACCATTTCCTGAGCGTTGTCGATGTTATGGCGTTCCACGTAATTCTTGACGATGGTATCGACGTCCTTACGCACGAAGGCACGGGTGGCCGCCACCAGTGCCTCGCTCGGCTGGTGCACGGTGATGCCGTTGTCATTCGCGTCCCGCACTTCCTTTGCCGCGCCGAGCTGGTAATCCCAACTGCCCTTGGCGGAAATAACCGTGGACGCTTTCAGGACCTGGGAACGCTCCTCTTCACTGAGCGATTTCCAAACGGATTTATTGACGTTGTTCACACCCACCGCCGCGTACATGCCGCCGGGCACGCCCACGGTCACATCCTTGACCACCTCACGCAGGTTGAAGATATCCAGCTCCACGGTGGAACTCATGGTGCAATCGATCACTCCCTGGCTGAGCCCTTCGTAAGCGTCGCTGATGGACAGCGTCACGGGCGTGGCATTCATGGTCTCCGCCCAACGGGCCCACAAGGCACCGGCGCTACGCAGGCGCGCACCTTTCAGCTGTTCCTCGGTGGCGATCGGCTTGGTGCACAGCAAGGCATAGGGCGGCGTCGACATGCTGCCATTGAAGACCTGATTCTGGTCCGCCATTTCCTTTTGACAGCCATCACAATGGTGGAAGACATACTCGGACATGGCGCCCACGTAAGCAGGCCCCACGTGGCTGTCGGGAACGCCCTGCAGCTCATCCACCATGGTCAGTTCGGTAATCAGATTGGTATAGGGAAATTCAGAAGGGAAATAGGAAATCAGCAGGAACCCCGAATCCGCCATACCATCACGTACGCCCGCGGACGTTTCCTTGAAGCTGAGCAGAGACATGGGAAACACCCGTGCCTTGAGGTCACCGCCGGACAATTCCTCGAGCCGCTTGGCGTAGGCTTCACCAGCGTTGGCGCCAATCGATTTGGGCGGATAGCCCATGGCGTAGGTCAGGGTTCGGGCTTCGGCGACACCGAAGGTGATGGCTCCCGCGCACAGGGTCAGCGCGGCGATGGCAGCGCGTCGTGGCTGTATCGTCATTATTATTCTCCTAGCATTTTCAAATCCGAAGCAGGCCAGCTCCGGTCATGGCGGCCAGGCCAACAGACCAGGCCGATGCGGCTTGGAGCCTGTTTAAGCAGGTTCTCACAAGCCGTATTCGCTCACGTCCACTTTGGAATAGGTCTCCCGCCAGTAGATCTCCGCCAGTTCTTCCGGGTTGCTGACCTCTTTTACCAGCTTGACCCATTTCGACAGGATCGGCTGGAACGCCTTGATGCTTTGCTCGGCGTTATCAACCCCCGAACGGGACTGATAATTGCGGGCGATGGTCTTCATGTCCTCGACGATGAAGCGGTGCGATGCTTGTTGCAGGTCCCCGGCCGGTTCATGCACTTTGATCTCTTGCTTCGGCGCGGCCTCGAGTTCCCTGGCGGCCCCCACCTGGTAGTCCCAACTGATGATCGCTCCGAAAGTGGCTGAAGCACGAAGCACCTGCTCGCGTTGCGCTTCACTCAAACCCTGCCAGACTTTCCGATTGAAGTTGTTGACACCGGTGCCGCCAAAGACGCCGCCAGGAACGCCGGCGGTGACATCACTGACCACTTCGGAAAGGCGAAAGATATCCAGGTCCACGCTGGAGCTGATGGAGCAATCCAGAACGCCCTGATTGAGCGCTTCATAGGCATCGCTGACGGAGATGGTCACCGGTGTTCCTCCCACCGCTTGTGCCCAACGCGCCCATTGAGGGCCGGCACTACGTAACCGCCTGCCTTTGATATCGGCGAGACTGGTCACTTCCTTGTTGCATAACATCATGTAGGGCGCGCTGGCGGATGCGCCAGTGAACACCTGGTTTTGCGCGGCGAATTCCTCGACACATTCCGGGCAATGGTGGAACAGATACTCCGACATGGCACCGACATAGGCCAGACCGGCATGGCTCGGGGCCACATCGTCCAGCTCCAGCAACATGGTCAGTTCCGCGATCAGATTGGTGTTGGGAAATTCCGAGGGAAAATAGGAAAACAACACGAATCCAGAGTCCGCCATACCGTCGCGGATACCGGGTGAGGCTTCACTGAAACTCAGCAAGGACATCGGAAAGACCTTGACGCTGAGATCACCGCCAGAAAGCTCTTTAAGTGCGTCGGCATAGGCCAGCGCCGAGTCGGAGCCGATGGAGTTGGGCGGATAGCCGGTGGCATAGCTGATGGTACGGGCGGACGCCGATGTACCGCCAAGCACGCCGACCATGAAGACCGTGGCAATAACAATACGTTGCAGCAAAGCGCGTGGTGCCATGATGTTGCTCTCCCTATGGCGGCGGGTCTGGAGCCGCCCTCCGCCGATTGTTTGTGTTGCGCTGTCCATGGCGGACGTCCTTGAGGTCAGCCGATACGGCGCCCCTGACCACTCCAATGAGCCTCCTTGAGTTTGTATTTCAGGATCTTGCCGGCGCCGGACAGCGGCATCTCATCCACGAACTCGAAGCTGCGGGGGCACTTGTAGTTGGCGATCAATGTCTTGCAGTGAGCAACGATATCCGCTTCGGCGGCCTCCGCTCCCGCGGCCAGAACAATGACCGCGTGAACCCGTTCACCCCACTTTTCATCCGGCACCCCGATCACCGCGCATTGGGCAATGGCGGGCATGCGTAGCAAGGCGTCTTCCACTTCCACCGAATAAACGTTCTCACCGCCGGTCACCACCATGTCCTTGATCCGGTCCACCAGGAAAACGTAGCCGGCGTCATCCATGTAGCCGGCATCGCCGGTATGCATCCATCCTCGGCGTAATGCCTCCTCGGTCTGCTCCGGCTTATTCCAGTAGCCCCGCATCACCATCGGGCCACGGGCGACGATCTCGCCCACCTGGCCGCGTGGCACCTCGTTATCCTCACTGTCGACCACGCGCACCTCCGCCATATGCGCCGGCAACCCGGCCGCCATTAACTTATCGGCGTAAGCGGCGTCGCTATGGCAATAATCCGGGAGAATGCAGACCACCGGTGAGAGTTCGGTCATACCGTAGAGCTGCAGGAAGGACGCCTCCGGCCAGGCGGTCATGGCCTTCTTCAACAGCGTGCTGTCAATGGGTGACGCGCCGTACATCATGCAGCGTAGGGAAGAGAGATCGAATTCCGGGAATCGCGGGTGCGCGAGCACGGCGCGCATCATGGTCGGCACCAGGAAGGTTTCCACCACTCGTTCCTGCTGAATGGCGCTCATGACCGCCACCTCTTCGAACCGGGGCACGATCACGTGGGTACCCAGCCGCAACGTCAACTGCAGGATCAGCCCCACTCCGGCCACGTGGAAAAAGGGCGCCGAATGCAATCCCACCACACCGTCACCACGGCAAGCGGGCATCACCGCGCCGATGGAGCAGGTGTACAGATTGGCGTGACTGAGCATCACGCCTTTCGGAGCCCCGGTGGTGCCTCCGGTATAAAGAATGCAAGCCAATTGGTCGCCGCTGCGCCCGGCGTCGTCCACCGGCTCCGCTCCGGCCATTAATTCAGACAGATTCAACATGCCCTCGGGGCAGGCTTTCTCGCCGATGTACACGACGGTCTCAAGCGATTTCGACAGAGTCCGCACTTCCTTGATCAATGGCACGAACTCATCATCGACGAACAGAATCCGGGTATCACAATCGTCCAGTGAATAAGCAATCTCAACCGGACTCCAGCGAATATTGACGGTGTTGAAGACGCCGCCAGCCCAAAGCACGCCGAACACGAATGTCACGTAACGATCCGAGTTCAGAGCCAGGATGCCGGCCCGTTCCCCTTCTTCCAGGCCCAGCCCTTTCAATACCGACGCCAGCGTGGCCACCTCACCCACCAGATCCCGATACGTTGAACGGCGATCGGCGAAGACCAGGGCCTCCCGCCCGGGGCACTCGCGCAAAGCCTTGTGCAACGGCTGTGTCAGATACATGGCCCCTCCACTTCAGCTCGCGTACTGTTCACGAAGCGTGCGCTTGAGCAGTTTTCCCGCGGTGTTCTTCGGTAAAGCCTCAACAAAATGCACCGCCTTGGGCACCTTGAACGGCGCCAGGTGCTGACGCGCATGGTCAATCAGCGCCGCGGCGTCGGCGGTTTTGCCTTCCTTTACCACAACGACGGCAACAATCGACTCAATCCATTTTTCGTGAGGCACCCCGATCACCGCCACCTCCGCCACCGATTCGTGACCGTACAAGGCTTCCTCAACGTCGCGGCTGGCCACCAGAACGCCGCCGGTATTCACCACATCCTTGATACGATCGACGATATACAGATAGCCCTGCTCGTCCTGGTAGGCCAGATCGCCGGAATGGAACCAGCCGCCCTTGAAGGCTTCCGCGGTCTCCTCGGGCTTGTCCCAGTAGGCCACCATCAAGTGGGGGGAACGATGCACGATCTCGCCTTGCTCCCCCGGCTTGCAATCCTCCAGGGTGCCGGGTTTGACCACCCGGGTCTCCACCGAGGTCAGGGGACGGCCGCAGGAGCTGGGCCGGTCGGCATGCTCATGGGGGCCCAGAACCGTCGCCATCGGCGCGATTTCGCTTTGACCATAGCAGTTGAACAGGCGCCCTTGGGGCAGCCGCTCAGCCAATTCATGGACGATCGGCTCCGGCATAATGGACGCGCCGTAGTACAGGTTTTCCAAGGTGCTCAGATCCCGGCGATCGAAATCCGCGTGACGCAACAGACCGATCCACACCGTTGGCGGAGAGAAGAACGAGGTAATCTTCTGCTCTTCGATCAGTGCCAGAACCTGCTCCGCCACCGGCGCATCAATGAGATAGTTGAACGCTCCGCACAGCAGGCCCGGCATCAAGAACACATGCATCTGCGCCGAGTGATACAGAGGCAGTGCCGCCAGGCTGCGGTCCTTGCCACTGATATCCAGATGTAACAGGCAGGATTGGTATTCCGCCATGAGAGACCGATGGGTATGCATGGCTCCCTTGGGATCGGAGGTGGTACCGGAGGTGTAAAGGATCTGCGCCACATCGTCATCGTCGAGCAATACGTCCGGCGCCTCCGCGCTGCCGCCGCCCTGGGCTAGGGCCAGAATATCGGTCTCTCCACCGGCTTCACCAAGGCGCAGGGATCCGTGCAATTCAACGCCGAGTTCTCCGCGCACCGCCTCCACATTGGCCGCCAGGCTTTGGTCGCAAAACAGGGCACGGGCGCCGGACTGGTTACAGATGTAGGCCAGCTCACGCTGGACCAACCCGTAGTTCACCGGCACATGGATCAAACCGGCACGGGCACAAGCCAGCCAGAGCAGGACATAGGCGTCGGAGTTCTTGCCGTAGGCGGCGACACGGTCCCCTTTTTGCAATCCCAATGCCAGCAAGCCGTTAGCGACCCGATTGGCGGCCAGATCCAGCTCCTGGTAGGACCAGAGACGATCCTCGAATTGCAGGGCCGGCGCGGTGGGTTGGCGGCCGGCGGAGCGGCGCAGAGCATCGCCAATGGTGTTGCGAATGGCCACCTGAACAGAGTCAGAAAGGTCGTATTGTTTTGTCATCGGGTTCTTCCCTGTTGTTATCCGTCATCAGTAAGTAGCGGCGCGCCCGGGCATGGCGCGCCGCGCGCAGGCCTACCCCATAATACGAGGCAGAAACAAAATAAAGTCCGGCACGCTCATCAGGAAGATCAGCACGAACAGATCCATGATCAGGAACCAGAAAATGCCTTTGAAGATCGAGGTGGTGGAGGCCAGATTACCCACCACCCCTTTTATCACGAACACGTTCATGCCAATCGGCGGCGTGATCATGCCAATTTCCAGCAACTTGGTGAGCACCACGCCAAACCAAAGAAGACTCAAGTCGGCGGCACCGATAATCGGCAGAACAATGGGCAGGGTCAGCAGCATGGCTCCAATCGGCTCCAGGAACATGCCCAGCAACAGATAGATCAGCACGATCATCACCAACACCATGAAAGTACTGGCACCGCCACCAATAACCAGAGAGGACAGATAATCACCGGCGCCGGACAGCGCCAGGAAACGGGTCAGCAGGCTCGCGCCCACGGCGATCACCATCAAGGCGCCGGTGGTAAGCAGCGTTTCCAGAATTGCGTTGCGAAACCGCTCCCAGGTCAGGGCCTTGCGCATCCAGGCAACGATACAGGCGAGGAACGCACCGACGGCACCGGCTTCGGTGGGCGTGAAAATGCCGCCGAACAGACCGCCGAAAATACCGATCATGATCAGGAGAACCGGCCAGGTTTCCTTGAGCGCCGCGATCTTTTCCCGTCTGGAAACCTCTTCCTTGACGTCCGGGGCCAGAGACGGATTCAGCTTCACTCTTATCATCACCACCAGGATGTACCCCACCGTGGTCAGGATGCCGGCACTGATACCGCCCAGAAACAAGCCGGTGATCGGGACTTGGGCAATGATGCCGTACAGGATCATGATGATGGATGGCGGGATCAGCGCACCGATGGTACCGGCCACCGCCACCGTGCCGGTGGCCAGCTCCGGATGATATTTATGGCGAATCATCTCCGGCACCGCGATGCGTCCCATGGCCGCGGAGCACGCCACGGAAGAACCGGATACCGCCGCAAAGCCGGCGGAGCCAAAGATCGACGCCACCGCCAGACCGCCGGGAATGGACGCCAGCCATAGCCGCGCCGCACGAAACAGCCCTTGGGTTAACTGAGCATGAAAGCAGATGAACCCCAGCAGCAGGAACATGGGAACGGAGCTGAGCACCCAGTTGGCGGCGAATTGATAGGGAATCAGGCCCAGAGAGCCCCACGCCACGCCCCAGCCCATCAGATACCACAAACCGCCAAAGGATACGCCGATCAACGCCATGCCTATTGGCACGCGCAACCCGATCAAGACCAATAGCAGAGCCAGACCGGTCAAACCAATTTGTACGTCACTCATCGCCGGTCTCCTAGTTCGCGTCCGAATGATGGCTCGAGGCAATCGGCATCTCATCCGGCTGCGCGCGTTCGTCATCCAAACCGGATTTCAAACCGAATAAATAAACAATGAACTTATAAAAAAGAACCAGGGTCATCAGGCCGATACCCACCGGCAGGACAAAGTAGGTTTGCCAGACGGCGATACTGGCGTCCCCTTGCACCACGGAGGCGTTAATCGCGTGTTTGGACAAGGCTTCGCCCCAGGTCCGCACCGTCAGGAAAGAGAACACCACGCCGGAAAACGCCAGCGCCCACCCTTCCAGATGTTTCTGAACGATCTGGGGCAACCGTTCAGTCACTACTTCCACGGTAATATGAGCGTTCTTCTGCTCGGCATAGGCCAGGGGCACGAAGGCGGCGACGATCATGTAGTAGTGCGAGACGATGGTGATGGTTCCCGGTATCGGGGTACCGAAAACATAGCGGCCAATAACATCGAAGGTGACATGGAGCATCATCAACGCGATGGCAAGGCCACCGATGACGGTCATGAGATTAGTGATTTTGGATAGCCAACGACCCAATGCATACATAAATAAAGCTCCTTAGCGGAAAAGCAGGTCGATTTTTGCTGTTGTTGTTATCCAGGCCATATTGCGACTCCCGTGCGTTACCGCGCCGTTATCAACGGACACGGCGTTTTTGTTTTAAGTCTTTTCCATGACGAACCAGAGGGCTCTGAAACAGTGATCTATTAAGTAAAGCCAATTGATTCATTGCCATTTCGGGTTTGGAGGGAATATATGGCAACGCTTCATCCATCGGCGCTTCGAGTGTAAGAGGCGGTTTGTGCGGGTATCATCGTCGGTTCCGACGAAGTCTCCCTTCCCGGAACAAAGAGCCGGAAGATGAGCCGGAGGAAGAGCGGGAGCAAGCGCCAGGGGAAAACAAAGGGAAGAGATTAAAAAGGAACTCCGCGCCCGGTCTCCTGAGAGACGCCGATGGGACGGTTGGCCTGCAATACAGACGCGGAATTCAAGGTAAATAAATCAGGACCTCTCCGCTTCGCGTCGAGGGCGATAACCGGCGAATTGCTCACGCAGTTTGGTCTTCAGCAGCTTCCCGGTGGCGGTATGCGGCAGTTCGTCCACGAACACGATGTCGTCCGGCAGCCACCACTTCACCACCCGCTCGGCCAGGTGCGCCATGATCTCGTCTTCATCAACCCGCGCGCCCTCGCGCTTCACCACCACCATTAGCGGGCGCTCTTGCCATTTTTCATGGGGAATGGCGATCACCGCGGCCTCCGCCACGCCGGGATGGGAAAAGGCGGCGTTTTCCAGATCCATGGAGGAAATCCACTCCCCCCCGGACTTGATCACGTCCTTGGCCCGGTCCACCAGTTGCAAATAGCCATCCGGGTCCATGGTGGCGATGTCACCGGTAGGGAAATAGCCCTCGTCATCGAGCACGCCACCGCCTTCGGCCCGGAAGTAGCCGCTGGCGATCCAGGGGCCTCGTATATAGAGATGGCCGGAATGCACGCCATCCCAGGGTTGCGGCTCGCCTTCATCGTTGACGATCTTGATATGCACGCCCCAGATGCCGCGCCCCTGCTTCACCTTCAGTTCATCCAGGCCATCGCGGTCCAGGCCATCGTGTTTCGGCAGAGGCCGGTTGACCACACCCAGCGGACTGGTCTCGGTCATACCCCAGCCCTGAATCACCTGGGCGCCCAGCTGGATCTCAAGCCGCCGTACCATGGCCCGGGGCGGAGCACTGCCGCCGATACCGATGGTGTCGATACACAGTTCCTTATCCAGATCCAGTTCCGGATGGGCATCCAGATACTGGAAAAACATAAGCCACACCGTGGGTACCGCCTGGGAGAACGTCACTCGCTCGTCACGCATCAGCGGATAGAGATGCTCACCGTCCAGATGTTCACCGGGGAGAACCATTTTCGCACCAACCATGGCCGCCACATAGGGCATGCCCCAGGCGTTGGCGTGAAACATCGGCACCACCAGCAGCAGGGTCGAACGGGCGCTGACATTGAAGGCGTCCGGCGCCATCGCCATCAGCGAGTGCAATACGGTGGAACGATGGGAGTACAGCACCCCTTTCGGGTTGCCGGTGGTGCCGGAGGTGTAGCACAGACTCGACGCGGTGCGTTCATCGAATTCCGGCCAGACATATTCGGCACTGGCGGCTTCCACCAGGTCTTCGTAACAAAGCAGACCGGGAATATCGACCTCGGGCATGTGGGCGCGATCGGTGAGCGCCACGAAATGCTCGATACTGTTCAGTTGTGGAACCAGTTTCTCCACCAGCGGCGCGAAGCTGGTATCAAAAAACAGCACCTTGTCCTCGGCATGATTGAGAATGTACTCCACTTGCTCGGGGAACAGACGGGGGTTCACCGTATGCAGCACCGCACCGGACCCGGAAACCCCGAAATAAAGTTCCATGTGCCGCCAGGTGTTCCATGCCAGGGTACCGATCCGATCACCGAATTCGACACCCAGCTCATTCAGGACGTTGGCGACCTGTTTGGCGCGATGGGCGATTTCCCGGTAATTGGTACGATGAATAGGCCCCTCAATGCTGCGCGAGACAATTTCCTGTTCAGGATGGAAAGTGGCCGCGTGCTCGATAAGCGAGGAAATCAACAGCGGCTTGTCTTGCATCAGACCCTGCATGGATACCTCCTTTTGTTATTCGTTATGCCGTTCGTCCACCGAACGGACCCCGCAAGCCGGTATGCCCCGGCCCGCGAGGTGATCGGGGCGCCCGGGATCAGAGGCGCTCGACGATGGTCACGTTGGCCAGACCGCCACCTTCACACATGGTCTGCAAACCATAGCGTTTGTTGCGCTTTTTCAGAGCATGCAACAGCGTGGTCATCAGCTTGGTGCCGGAGCCACCAAGCGGGTGCCCCAGGGAAATGGCGCCGCCGTTCACGTTCAGACGGTCGGCGTCGGCGCCCAGCGTTTTCAGCCAGGCCAGAGGTACCGGCGCGAAAGCTTCGTTGACTTCAAAAAGGTCGATGTCATCGATGCTCATGCCCGCTTTCTTCAGTGCCCGCTCGGTGGCCGGAATCGGCGCTTCCAGCATGATCACCGGATCGTGGCCGATCACGGTCAAATGGTGGATGCGAGCCATGGGCTCCAGTCCCAGGGCTTTCAGACCACGTTCGTTGACCACCATGACGCCGGACGCGCCATCACAGATCTGGCTGGCGGTGGCGGCGGTGATACGCCCGCCTTCTTTCAGCAACTTGACGTTCTGAATGCCTTCCAGGGTAGCGTCGAAACGAATGCCTTCATCCACGTCGTGGGTTTCGCCGTCACCGGCGCCATCGACACTGCGAACCGGCAGCGGCACGATTTCGTCCTTGAAGTCACCGGCTTCGGTGGCGCGCTTGGCACGCTCATGGCTGAGCAGGGCAAAGCGATCCAACTCGTCCTTGGCCAGGTCGTACTTCTCGGCCATCATCTCGGCGCCCATGAACTGGCTGAAATCGGGAATATCCGGGTAGCGTTCCTTCATCGCCGGGCTGAAGTAGTGCCCCAACCCCTGCTGACGCGCCAGAGAAGACGGAGATCCCATGGGGACCCGGCTCATGGATTCCACGCCGGCGGCGATAACGATGTCCTGGGTGCCGGACATCACCGCCTGGGCAGCGAAATGCAGCGCCTGCTGAGAAGACCCGCACTGACGGTCCACCGAGGTGGCCGGCACCGATTCCGGCAGACGCGAGGCCAGTACCGCGTTGCGGGCCACGTTATTGGATTGTTCACCGGCCTGGCCGACGCAGCCCATGATCACGTCCTCGATCAGAGCCGGGTCCGCGTCGGCGCGATCCAGCAGGGCATTGAGTACCTGGCCGGCAAGATCGGCGGGGTGCCAGCCGGAGAGACGGCCGCCGCGACGGCCACCCGCGGTGCGGGCCGCGGCAACGATATAGGCTTCACTCATGTTTTGATCCTTCCTGCGGCGTGCCGCCCGACACGGACGGCACCGATTGATTGAATTCTCAAAGCGTGACCAGGCGGGAGCACCGTCCGAAGCGACGATTTTCCCGCCCTTGCCGGATCACCGTGGCGCCATGCGGATGGCGCCGTCCAGACGCACGCTTTCCCCGTTGAAGTAGCCATTGACGATCATGGTTTCCGCCAACTGGGCGAATTCATCGGGACTGCCCAGCCGTTTCGGGAACGGTACCGAGGCGGACAGAGACTGTTTCACATTTTCCGGCAAACGGGCCAGCAACGGGGTTTCGAAGATACCCGGCATGATGGTGTTGACACGGATGCCCTCGCCCATCAGATCACGGGCCATCGGCAACGTCATGCCCACCAGGGCGGCCTTCGAGGCGGAATAGGCGGTTTGCCCGATCTGGCCATCCTGAGCAGCCACCGAAGCGGTGTTGATCATTACCCCTCGCTCCCCATGCTCCAGCGGATCCAGGGACAGCATGCCCTTGGCCGCCTTGGCGGAGCAGCGGAAAGAGCCAACCAGGTTGATCTGGACAATGCGATTGAACTGGTCGATCGGATAATGATTGGTGGTGCCGTCCTTCTTGTCCCGGCCAGCGGTCTTGGCGGAGCCTCCGATGCCGGCGCAGTTCACCAGGATGCGCTCCTGGCCGATGGCGGCGCGGGCCTTTTCGAAGCCTTGATCCACGGACGCGTCATCGGTGACGTCCACCTTGCAGAACACGCCGCCCAGCTCGGCCGCCAGGGCTTCACCCTGCTCTTCATTGACGTCGAACAGCGCCACACGCACCCCGTGGGCGGCCAGGCGCCGCGCGGTGGCCGCACCCAGGCCGGAAGCCCCACCGGTAATCACTGCGCTCACGGAAGAATCCAGTTTCATAGGAAATCCTTCAATTAACTTATAAAGGGATGGCAGCGGCGCTGGGGCGGCTCCGAGAACACTGCATCGCAATGACCACTGAAATTCCAGGAAGTATTCAGGCTCTGACGGTGTACGCTCGTTCTCTGCTCAAGGCCGCGGCAAGACCACGCCGCTACTTTTGAAAGGCTAGGAGAGTGCATCGATGCTGGATATCGTCTAAACGGACGAAACAGTGCAAGGCCTTTGATATTTATGGAATAAACAGAAATATGGCCCTGGCTTTCCTGTCTGATCCCTGGCGAAAACTGCCGGCTCCGGTTGGCAAAACCTCGCCACTTGACCGGGTTCATTGACAACCCCCAGCCACCTCCCTACAAGTAACCGCACTGGCTTGAACATAAGCTCCCACGGCTGTAGTTTTCAGGATACTCTTTGGTAGGTGCGGGAATTGGCAAGAACCAGCTAGAAGGTAATAGGTACGAGAGAGCGGCAAGATCGGCTCGGGAGCCGCACGACTCTCTACTCATCGCTTCGCGCCTGCATTTTGCCCTGGTACTGGCAGCCCCAAAGGCCATAACAACAAGAACCGATGGTTGCATCGGCTCGGTTCACCCCTGAGGTAGGCATCCATGAAGACGTCGAGCTATCTGCTTTCCACGAGGACGCTGCTCAACAGCAAGCTGAGTCCGCCCACGTCGCATTCTTCACAGGTTACCCGCACCCGCATCCGTGACTCCGTGGTCGGGGCCAGTGCCGCCAAGCTGGTGTTGTTCCAGGCGCCAGCGGGCTTCGGTAAATCCACGCTGATGGCGCAATGCCTGGAACGGTTTGAGTCCGAGGGCGTGGCCACAGCCTGGCTGACCCTGGACGACGCCGACAACGACATCCAACGCTTCCTCTCCTGCGTCGAGGCGGCCATCTCCTCGATGATGGAACTGCCCCGGGAGTCGGAACGCGGCCTTCATTCCAGCAAGTCGCCCGGCGACACGGCGTTGGAACTGGTCACCAGTCTGGCCGCCGAACACGCCGCCTTCGCCCTGTTCCTGGATGATTTCGAACGGATCCATGAACCCACCGTGCTGGGGCTGGTGCGTGAAATCATCGATCACCTGCCGCACAACTGCCGCCTGGTGATCGGCTCCCGCAGCATGCCGGAGCTGGGCCTGGGCCGGCTGCGTGCGCGTGGGCGGCTGCTGGAAATAGACTCCGAGCTGATGCGCTTTTCCAAGGAGGAAACCCACCAGTTTCTCAATGGCTGCCGCCAGCTGTCGCTGTCGCTGGACGATCTCGGCCATATCCATGACAAAACCGAAGGCTGGGTGGCGGCGCTCTGGCTCGCTTCCCTGGCGCTGGAGCACCACCCGGCGCCGGCGGAGTTCATCGCCAGCTTCTCTGGCGAGAATCGGGCCGTGGCCCATTATCTGGCCGAGGATGTGCTCTCCCAGCAACCGCCGCGGGTGAGAAATTTCCTGCTGCGCACCAGCATCCTGCGCTACATGAGCGTGCCGCTGTGCAATGCCCTGTTACCGGACACCGACAGCGAATCGCTGATCAATCTGCTCAACGAGGCCAACATTTTTCTGGTGCCGATCGAAGGCCAGGAGCGGTTGTACCGTTATCACAGCCTGTTCGCCGACTTCCTGCGCGCCCAACTGGAGCAGCACCTGCCCCAGGAAGTCCCGTATCTGCACCGCGCCGCCTCGCACTGGTTCGAGGATCAGCACCGCCCGGTGCCGGCCATTGACCATGCCCTGGAGGGCAAGGATTATCGCCGCGCTCTGGAGTTACTGTCGGTGCACGGCGAGGAGCTGCTGGCCCAGGGGCGCATGCGTCTGTTGGCGCGCTGGTTCGAGACCATCCCGGCGGAGCGTCTGGAAGGCTATCCGCTACTGCAGGCGATTCATGTCTGGGCTCTGTGTTTCACCGCCAGCCCGCGCAAGGCCATGGACCTGCTGCAGCGCACCGGCCTGGAAAACTCCCGCGATCCGCAAATCCGCCCTCACGTGCTGGCGCTGCGCCCATCGATCCTGGCGATCATGGACGACTTCGAGGAAGCCTACCGGATCGGCCGCGAAGCCCTGAAGCAACTGCCCAACGGCGACCCTTTCGCCGACACCGCGCTGGTCAATACCGTGGCCAATGCCTATTCGGTGATGGGCGAATACCAGGAAGCACGGCAGTTGCTGGACGGCGCCCGCGATGTCCAGGGGGTCTACGAAAGCGCCTTCAATGCCATGTATTCCGAGTCGGTGGAAGGCATCATCGACTTGCAGGAAGGCCGCCAGCGCCAGGCCGCCGCCCGCTTCCGTCTGGCGGTGGGCATGACCCGGGCGCGCGGCGCCTTTTCCTTCAGCGGCACCACCGGCAATGCCTGGGCCGGCGTATTGCATGCCAGTGCCGTCTATGAGTCCAATGATCTGCCGCAGGCGGCGCGGCTGCTTAACGTCTATGTGCCACTGGTGCGCGACATCGGCCTGCCGGATCACATGATCCTTGGCGATGTCATGCTCTCCCGCATCGCCTTCCACGAAGGCGATCTGGATAAAGCCTTCCAGATTCTGGCCTCCCTGGAGTTGACCGGACACCGGCGCCAACAGCCCCGGGTGGTCGCCACGGCGCGCCTGGAACGGGCCCACCTGATGCTGCTGCAAGGTGACGAAGAGGCCTCACTGGCTGAGCTGGACCGGGCCGACGATCCGCAAGTATGGGACCGGGTAAAGGGACTGCGGCTGCTCGCCAACGATCTGGAAACCGCGCAAATCGGCCGGTTACGCTGGGAGAGCCTGGTCGGCGACGCCGGCAGCGCGGTGGAGAAGCTGCGCGAAGCGATCGCGGAAGCGGTGCACGATTCCCGCCATCGTCGCGCCTGTAAACTGCGCCTGTTCCTGGCAGTGGCGCTGCAACGCAAGGGACAGTTGCGCGGCGCCCTGGAAGAAATGGAGAAGGTGCTCAAGGAAGCCTGCCGGGAAGGTTATTTCCGCCTGATCCTGGACGAAGGCCCGCGAGTGGGCGCGCTGGTGGTGCATCTGCAATCCGATACGCTCGAGCGCAAACAGGATCGCCGCGAGCCACTGTTCGCCGAGTATCTGCAGCAATTGCTGCAAGGATTCGGCCCCACCGTGTTCAATGCTTATCCGCCAGTGGAAGATGCCCAGGCACTGCTGCTGCCCGAACCGCTGACGCGCAAGGAAATCCGCGTCCTCAAGCTGCTCGCGGAAGGGCACTCCAACAGTGCCATGGCGGAAAAGCTGTTCGTTTCGGACAGCACCATCCGCACCCATTTACGCAATATCAACGCCAAGCTCAACGCCAGCAATCGCACCGAAGCGGTGGCCATTGCCCGCAAGGCCGGGGTGGTTTAGAGCCGGAGACATAAATCAGAGATGGCTACATAAGAGCCTGCCTGCAAGCGAATCCTTGGAGTTCGAAAGCACAATTCGCTTGCAGGCAAGCTCCCACAGCGGCTACGTGTGCAGGCAAACGCCGGCTACCCCAGGATCAGGAAAGCGCGGAAATCATTCACGTTGGTATGGGTGGGGCCGGTGACCACCAGGCCGTTCAACGCCTGGAAGAAGCCGTAGGCATCATGATCGGCCAACGCCCGCCGGCCATCCAACTGGCGCGCCCGGGCCTCGGCCATCAAACCCGGGTAGTAGAGCGCGCCGGCGTTGTCCTCGGTACCGTCGATGCCATCGGTGTCACAGGCCAGCGCATGAATACCCGGCACATCATCCAGATTCAGCGCCGCCCCGAGCAGAAACTCCGCATTGCGACCACCCCGCCCCTTGCCGGTCACGGTCACCGTGGTTTCGCCGCCCGATAACAGGACCAGAGGCAATCGCAAACCGCCAAATCCGCCGCCACGCCGGGCCTGATGGGCCAACTCCGCGTGCAGGGCGCCAAGGTCCCGGGCCTCGCCTTCAATTCGGTCGGACAGCACCGCCGCCGCCACTCCCCGCTCCCGCGCCCGCCGGGCAGCGGCGCGCAGGCTCAGTGCCGGCGTGGCGATGCAGTTGAGGCGCGTGGACTGAAAACAGGGCGCGCCGGGTTTCGGCGTTTCCGACGCTGGATCCTCCAGATGACGGCGTACCGCCCGCGGAATCTCGATACCGTAGCGTTCCAGCACCGCCAGCGCCTGAGCCGAAGTGGAAGCGTCCGGCACGGTGGGACCGGACGCGATGACGCTGGGGTCATCACCAGGCACATCGGAAATCACCAGCGTATGGGACTCGGCGGGCGCCAGCACCTCGGCCAGGCGTCCCCCCTTGATCGCCGACAGGTGCTTGCGCACCGTATTGATCTCATTGATGGCGGCACCGCAGCGCAGCAGCTCACCGGTGAGCGTCTGTTTGCAGGCCAGGGACAAGCCTTCGGCGGGCAGACTCAGCAATGACGAGCCGCCGCCGGAAATCAGGCACAGCACCCGGTCTCCGGGCCCCGCCGCCCGGGCCAGTTCCAGGATACGCCGGGCGGCCCGTTCTCCGGCCTCGTCCGGCACTGGATGCGCGGCTTCCACCACTTCGATATGGCGGGTGGGCAGACCATGGCCGTAACGGGTCACCACCAGGCCGGACAGCGGGCCGGACCAATGCGCTTCCACCGCCCGTGCCATGGCCGCCGCCGCTTTACCGGCACCGAGCACCAGCAACGGCCCGCCATCGTCTTCCGGCAGCCAGGGCGGAACACAATGTTCCGGCTGCGCGGCAAGGACCGCCGCGTCGAACAGTTCGCGCAGAAGGCGCCGGGGCGCCTCCGGATCCTGCTGTAGGTCCACCCGTATCACCTCACGGGACAGTCATGAAAAGAACGTTCAATGCTCCGGATCACGGAACACCGGCGCGCGTTTCTCCATTCTGGCATAAACCGCTTCGACCTGGTTGGGCTGGCCGATGATCGCATCCTGTTCCACCGATTCCGCCAGCAGCACCCGGGCGGCCTGCTCCTGCGGCATGGCGGATTGATTGAGCAGGCGCTTCATGGCGCGCACCGCATGGGGGTTGCGGCCGGCGATGTCCCGGGCCATGGCCAGGGCTTCCTCGCGGGGAGACTCGCATACCCGCGTCACCAGTCCCAGGTCCGCCGCCTCTTCACCATCGAAAATACGGCCGGAATAGCACAGTTCGCGCACCCGATCCGGACGTACCAGCTCGCTGATCAACACCATGCCGGCCATATCCGGCACCAGCCCCCACTGAATTTCCATCACCGACCAGCGAGAATCGGCACGGGCCAGACGCAGGTCCGCGCCCAGGGCGACTTGCAGGCCGCCGCCAAAGGCGACACCGTGTACTGCGGCAATCACCGGCACCGGCACGTCGCGCCAGACCATGGCGGCGTACTGGGCCAGATTGCTGTCGCCGTGGGTGCGCTCGGCCAGGGTTTTGCGGCCGCCGACACCGGCGCCGCTGCCTTGCGCCATGCGCGAGAAATTTTCCATGTCCAGCCCGGCGCAAAAGCTCTTGCCCTCACCGCTGAGCACCACGGCGCGCAGGCCCTGCCAGGCGGAAAGCCGCTCGGCCATTTCCGCCAGGGCGGCAAACAGCTCGCTGTTCAGCGCATTGTGCTTGTCCGGCCGGTTGAGGCGCACCTCCACCACCCCGGGCGTCTCGGTTTCGATCACACGGATCACGTCATTCATGGTTTCTCCTCGGGCCAGACAGCCGCGCTCAAGAACGCTGCTGCTTGTCCTTTTCGTTCTGGCGGGTAATGGCATCCCGGGCCTGTTGCCATTCATCATCGCCCCAGGCCGCGAGTTCGGCAAAGTTACCACCGTCCGCCTGATAACGCCCGCCGTCGATGGCGATGGTCTGGCCGTTCACATATTCGGAACCCGGCGCCAGCAAATAGGCCGCCAAGTTGGCCAGTTCCGGCATTTTGCCCGGGCGCCCCATGGGGCACCCGCGCACCTGCACACCGCCCAGCGGTCCCAGCCGCTTGCTCATGCCCTCGGTGGGGAACAGGCCCGGCGCGATGGCGTTGAAGCGCAACCCCCGGTTACCCCATTCCACCGCCAGCGACTGCGTCATGGCGTGAAGGCCGGCCTTGGACATGGCGGAAGGCACCACGAACGGCGAGCCGTTCCATACCCAGGTGGTGACAATGGACACCACCGAAGCACTGACGCCTTCCGCCAGCCAACGCTTGCCGCAGGCCTGGGTGACCAGGAAGCTGCCGCGAAACACAATACTGGAAATGGCATCGAAGCCGCGGCTGGACAGGTCCTCGGTGCGGCTGATGAAGTTGCCGGCGGCGTTGTTGAGCAATCCGGTCAGGGCGCCGCCGTCCTTCCAGATGGTGTCGACCATGGCCTCGATGGCGTCGGCGTCACGAATATCACAGGTCACCGGCACCACGGTGCCGCCATGGGCATCCATCAAGGCTTTCGCGGTCTCTTCCAGGACCGCGCCACGGCGGCCGCAGATATAGACGCGGGCACCGAGAATCAGCAAGGCCTCGGCCATTTCCCTGCCCAGCCCGGTCCCCCCGCCGGTCACCAGAATGCGGTGTCCCTTAAGCAAATCGGGGCGAAACATCAAATCACTGGCTTGCACGGTTATTTCCTCCGGATCAGGCATACCGGGGCGGACGTTTTTCCAGAAACGCCGCCACCCCTTCTGCGAAATTGTCGTCTTTCACGCACAGGATCTGATTGCGATCCTCCAGCGCCACCACCGCTTCCAGGCTGGGCAGATCCACCGCCAGCCCCAGGGCGTCCTTGGTCAAACGCAGGCCCAGCGGCGTGGTGGCGAGCATGTCATCGATCAGCGAACGGGCTTCTTCCTCAAGTGCCGGCAACTCGTCCACACGACTGGCAAGCCCCAACTGGTGAGCGCGCCCGGCGTCCATGAACCGGCCGGTGAGCAGGTATTCGGCGGCCACCGAGCTGCCCACCATGCGCGGCAGGAAATAGCTGACGCCGACATCGCAGCCGCCCAGGCCGATGCGAATGAAAGCGGCATTGAAACGGGCATCCGGAGTGATCAATCGGATGTCACTGGCCAGCGCCAGGGCGAAACCGCCGCCACTGGCGCTGCCCTGCACCAGGGCAATGATCGGCTGTGGACAGCGGCGCATGTTGACCATGATGTCGCGCACTTCACGCTGCCCGTTGAGCGCCTCCTGTACCTGACGTTCGGTGGGCGCGCCGTGCCGCTCCTTCAGATCCAGGCCGGCGCAAAAAGCGCGGCCGGCACCGCGCAATACCACCACGCGAATCTCATCGCGCTGGTACAGCTCGATGAAGTAATGGTTGAGAGAACGAATTAGTTCACGGCTGAGGGCGTTCAACCGCTCGGGCCGATTGAGCGTCACCCAGGCGACGCCGTCCCGTTCCTCGATGACCAGGGATTCACTCATAATGCCTCCGCTCAGAGCCCGCACGCTCTTAAAGAATGCCGCTTTCCCGCAGACCGGCCTGGCGGGTCTCGTCGATGCCCCAGTCCAACAACACCGCTTCACTGTCCTGCCCACGGGCGGAAGGGGCCCGTGGCGCCGGTGGCGGAGTACGGCTGAAACGCGGCGCCGGCGCCGGCTGCACCACGCCGTCCACGGTGATGAAGGTGTGGCGGGCACGGTTGTGCGGGTGTTGCGGCGCTTCCTCCCAGTCCAACACCGGCGCGAAACAGGCATCGCTTCCTTCCAGACGCTCGCACCAGTAATCCCTGGGCTGGCTGGCGAACAGCCGGGTCAGTTTGGCCTTCAGAGACGGCCATCGCTGGCGATCGTTCTGCGCTTCGAATTCCGGATCGTCGATTTCCGCGCGCTTCAGCAACTCGGCATAGAACTGCGGCTCAATGGCGCCCACCGCCACGAACTTGCCGTCGGCGCACTGATAGGTGTCGTAGTAAGGCGCGGCGCCATCCAGCAGGTTGGCGCTGCGTTCGTTACGCCAGGCGCCGGCGGCTTTCATGCCGTACATCATCGCCGAGAGCAGCGCGGCGCCATCGGTCATGGCGGCATCCACCACCTGCCCCTGGCCGGAAGCGCGGGATTCGTGGACAGCGGCGAGAATACCGAAGGCCAGCATCATGGCGCCGCCACCAAAATCACCGACATAGTTGAGCGGCGGAGGCGGCGGGCCGTCAGCACGACCGATGCCATGCAGCGCACCGGTCAGCGCGATGTAATTCAGATCGTGGCCGGCGGCGCTGGAGAGCGGACCGAACTGGCCCCACCCGGTCATGCGGCCGAATACCAGGGAAGGCCGCCGGCGCAGGCAGACTTCCGGTCCCAGCCCCATTTTTTCCATCACCCCGGGGCGGAAACCCTCGATCAGCACATCGGCCTGTTCCACCAGATCCAGTACCAGATCGGCGGCACCGGGCTTCTTCAAATCCAGCGCCACGGAACGCCGTCCCCGGGCCAGCACATCAAACCGGGCGGACCCGGGCTCGCCGCGGCCGGGGCGGTCGATGCGGATCACCTCCGCCCCCATGTCCGCGAACATCATCGAGCAAAACGGGCCCGGCCCGATGCCCACCATCTCGATGATCTTCAAACCTTTCAGGGGTCCCGACATGCTGTCCTCCTCGCCAACCGCCATTATCAAAGGACATTCATGGTGCGACCGGTTGCACAGGCGCGCATCGTCGAAAAGGACGACTGGAAAGGCGCTGGCGTTTTATCCAGCCACCAGCGACCCGGCCATGGCGTCCCGCATGGCGGCATCAATCGGGGTGGGCCGCCGCTGTTCGCGGTTCATCAGCACCATCACGCTTTCGCAGACGCCGACCAGAACATCGTTGACGCGGGCACCGCTGTGCACCCGGAATGAACTGTTACCAAAACCCGCGATTCCGGTGGCCAGCGAGGCGCTGTGCAGGGGCGCAGGCCAGTCCAGATAGTGGATATCAATGCGGGCCACCAGCAAACCCAGACCCGGCAGGCGCATGGCATCCAGAGAACTGACCCGGGACTGTTCCAGATAACGGGCGATGGTCAGTTCCCCCAGACGGCGGTCGGTGTCCTGATCGATAAAGCGCGGCTCCAGAGGCGTCCGGCACGGGTAGCCCTGATCCGCCTCCGGGCCGGCTTCAAAATCCGGCCAGGGCGCCAGCTCCGGCACCTCTCCGAGCCGGGCGCTCAAGGTATCGAATAAGGACGCCGGCAGAGGCTGCCATTGACCATCATTCCAGGCGCCCATCAGGCAGTCCTGCACGCTGGTGCATTCCCCGTTCTGGAACAAGGCGATGACGAAACGGCAGCTGTCCTTGTCCACCGCCACCAGTTTCACCGCGCACTGCACGTCGGTGAGGTAGTGGGTTTCTTCAAGAAACTGGGTGACGGTACGGCGCGGGCGCAACAACACCTGATCGGAACACCAGATGCCATCGGCTCCGGATACGTTCATCAGATAACGCAGGCGGCCCTCGGTGTGGAAACTCTGCACCGCCACATTATTGACGTGCCGCTCCACATCCAGATGGAAAAACAGCGGCGTGATGGTGAACTGAAAATCGTAGGCTTCGGGGTCCCGTTGCCAGGGTTGTGTTTTCACGTGGTGTGACTCCAACCGGAGAAAGGGATAGAGGAACGATGCCGATCGCGCCGGCATCGTCACCGGCGGTGGATCAATCGAAGTTCGGCCTGCGCTTTTCCAGAAAGGCCTGGACGCCTTCCTGGAAGGCATCGCTATCGATCAATCGCTGTTGTCCCTGGGTTTCCAGCTCCATTTGCTGATCCAGGGTGTTGTGCTGGGCGGCGTCCAGGGCGCGGCGGGCTTCCAGAGCAGCGCCCCGCGGCAAGGCCGCCAGGCGCGTGGCCAGCTCGCGGCTGGTCTTCTCCAGCGCCTCGTCATCGCAGCAGCCCCAGATCATACCCCAGCGCTCCGCCTGCTCCGAGGGGATGCGCTCTCCCAGCAGGGTGGCCCCCATGGCGCGGGCGGAACCGGCCAGACGCGGCAGGTGCCAGGTAGCGCCCAGGTCCGGCAGGATGCCCAGGGTGGGAATGAACGGAAACAGGAAATAAGCGGAGCGGGCCGCGACCACCACGTCTCCGGCCAGCGCGAGGCTGGCCCCCGCCCCCGCCGCGGCGCCATTCACCGCGGACACCACCGGTACCCGGCAGCGGCGCAGTGCCTGAATCAGGGGCACCGAGGTTTCCCGCATCATTCGTGCCACTCGCGTGCCCACCGACTCATCGCTGGCCGGCGCCATGGTGCCCAAATCGGCGCCGGAGCAGAAGGCACGGCCACTGCCGGTGACAATCAGGGCACGCACACTGTCGTCCTGCTCAATGGCCGCCAGAGCGTGGAGCATCTCCTTTTGCAGTTCCGTCGCCAGCGCGTTCATGGTTTTCGGGCGGTGCAGGCTCAGCACCGCGATGGCGCCGTCCCGTTGCAGTTGGATCGAGTTGTATTCCATAGCCATTATCCTTGTTCGTCCCGCCAGCGATTCGGCCCCAGATAGCCGAACAGATAAGCGGCGACCTTACGCATCTGGATTTCCTCCGCCCCTTCGGTGATCCGATAGCGGCGGTGGTGCCGGTAAATATGTTCGAATGGCTTGTGCCGGGAATAGCCCATGCCACCGTGGATCTGCATGGCACGATCCGCCGCCTCACAGCACAGGCGATTGGCCCAGAAATTACACATCGACACTTTATCGGAAAGTTGCTTCTCCACTTCCACCTTTGGCAACTGATCCATCCGCCAGGCGGTATGGCGAATCAGCAACCGCAGCATTTCCGCCTGGGTATGCAGTTCCACCATCGGGAATTGAATGCCCTGATTCTTCGCCAGCGCTTCCCCAAACGGTTTGCGGTCGCGAGCATACCGCACACTTTCCTGAATGCAGAACACCGCCGCGCCGAGACTGGAAGCGGCCTGCCGGATGCGGTTTTCGTGAACGAAATGCTGGGCCAGCGCCAGGCCGTTGCCCTCTTCGCCGAACAGTGTGTCCGCCGGCACCCAGACATCGGTAAAGCTGATGCGCGGATGGTCGGTGGGCATGTTGAAGGTCCACAGGTACTCCTCCACCTTCAACCCTGGCGTGTCCGAGGGCACCAGCAGGGCGGTGATGCCTTTGGCGTCGCCGTCCTTGCCGCTGGTGCGGGCGAATGTCAGGCAGTGGGTGGACGTGTGCATGCCGGTGATCCACATTTTCTCGCCGTTGATCAGCCAACCGTCGACGCCGTCCCGCTGTTGCTTCACCGCGCGGGTTTCCATATGGGTGGCGTCGGAACCGTGATTGGGCTCGGTGAGACCAAAGGAGAGTTTCAGCTCACCGTTGAGCATGCCGTGGATAAAAGTGTCGCTCTGCTCGGCGGTGCCGAAATCCCGGAACATCAAGACAAAGGGGTTATTGGCGACGATGGAGTGCTCGTTCTGCAGATCGTTGTGCAGCCCGAGACCTTTTGCCGCCAGATGCTCTCGAATAACCGTCATCGCCAGATGGGAACCATCCTGACCGCCGTATTGTTTCGGCAAAGGGAAACGCCAATGGCCGGCCTTGTCGGCGCGGCGACGGGCTTCCATCAGCAACGCTTCCCACTCTTCCCTGGGCAGACCGCCATTGTCAAAGTCGGTGCGCGCCCATTCCCGGCGGTGGTCAAAGAACCGAATGTTATCGTCCTGATTCTCCAGCGGTTTGATTTCCGCTTCGATGAACGCGTCCAGCTGTTCCAGATAGGCGGTCAATTCCGCCGGCAGATTGAAATCCATCACACCCTCCTTCGTGGGTTTTGTGGGGTGGGCTCCGTGGAGTGAATCCTGTACCGGCCCGCCACCATCGGCGCGCCTCAACGGTCCCGCGCGTTGAGGTAGCCGGAATAACGGGGCTGATCCACCGCCACCTTGTGCAGGGTGACGAACCAGAGAAAATCGGCCAGCCCCGGGGTATCCAGAGTGAATTCACCGTTGGCGATGCCCTGACAAAGACGTTCGGTCAACAGCCGGGTATCGCCGTCCTCACCAAGCAGATCACGCAGCCGTTGCCGCTCCTCCGCGGCGATATTCTCCAGCTGTGTCAGTTGCCGCTGGACCATATCCACCACATTGGCGGCCACCCGCACCCGGAACGCCAGCCCGTTACTGACCGCCGGCATCACTTCACGGCGCAGGAACTCCGCCACCACGGCCAGCAGGTCGGGGTCCTTGGGCAAATCTTGCATCGATCGCTCCTCGAACAGGCGCTCAGCGCGCCAACAGGGTCAACAGATCTATTTCGGTTTCCGAAGCACGGCGGCCAATGGCCCCCCGCTCCACGGTGCGGTCGGTACCACTGATGAAGGCCTGGGCCATCTTCTGACAGATCACACCCCACTTGAGAACACCAAACACTTCCCAGAACGCCACCCTGCTCGGATCCACCCGGCGACCACTGGCTTCCTGGTAGCCCTGGAACAGCTCCTCGCGGGTGCCGAAGCCCCCCACCGGCAGAGCACTGTTCCCGAAGCGCCAGGAGTTGACGCATATCCAGCCCAGATCCGCCATCGGATCACCGAGATAGGAAAGCTCCCAATCCAGCACGACACGCAGGCCGTTGCGATCCACCATCAGATTGCCGTTGCGGAAATCACCGTGAACCAGGCAGGGTTCCGCCGGCTCGGCGGGCAGGTTGTCACGCAGCCACCGGAACGCCAGCTCGAATACCGGACGCGGTTCGCCGCAGGCCTGGTAGCGCTGGTAGTAGGTGTCGATCAATTGTTCGGCGGTGCGCTGACGCAGGAACGAAACCTTGTCCAACGGCACCTGATGAATACCCGCCATCACTTGTCCGCATTGCCGCGCCAGCACCGAGCGGGCATTGCTATAGGCTTCGTCGCGCAGGATCCGTTGCGGCAGGGTTTCCCCATCGACCCGGCGCATGATGTAGCCCACGCCAAGGTCATCCTCCTCCTTCAACTCGTAACGCACGATGGGAACCGGCACATCGTGACGCAGCACTTCCCGCAACAGGCGTGCTTCCTGGTCCATGGTCAGCGTGGTGGAATCGGAGCCGTTCATGGGGCTGGCGATTCTCAGAATCAGCGGCTCCACATCATCGTCGCCGACCAGATTGAACGACCACATCTGCTGGCTGGCGCCACCGGTCAGACGGGTCAGTTTGTCAATCGCGGCACCGGGTAACAGACGCGAGGACAACGCCTGCAACGCCTTACCCACGTTTTCCTGGTTTAACTCCATGAGATCCCCATGCTGGCTGCTCATTGGGTCCGCGACCCCGGTTCAGCCGCCACCGGGACTCAGGCTCCGGCGGCGGAAAGCTTAAAAATTCTAGGAACCCGCCAGCCGGATTAACGTCGTCGAATCAGACGATTTGCTGAGTCGCTTATTTCTTCGACTTCGTTTTAAAGGCCTCCACCGCCGCTTTCGATTCCGGGCTGGCGATGCAACGGTGTTGCGCCACCGCTTCCTGCTGGTAGGTTTCCGCGTAGCTGCTGGTGGCCGCCGCGCGCAGCAATCGCTTGGCTTCCGCGGTGGCCAGCGGGGAGCGTTGCGCCAGTTGGCCGCCCCATTCCAATGCCCGCTCTTCCAGTTGATCCACCGGCAGAACCTGGTTGGCTATACCCAGTGCCAGGCAACGCTGTGAGTCCAGACTGCCGCCCTCGACAATCAGTTGGAAAGCACGCTGATAGCCCAGATGCTGATAGAGGAACCAGGTGGCACCGCCATCAGGGACCAGCCCGATGTGGCTGAACGCCATGTAAATCCGGGCTTCCTCCGCCATCAACACCAGATCGCAGGCCATCAGCACCGCCGCGCCGACGCCGGCGGCGACACCGGGCGCCATGCCGATGACCGGCAGCGGCATGGTGGAGATTTTCTCCAGTAACGGCCGATAGCCATCCAGCAGGGTCTCAATGACACTAGGCTTGTTCTCCGGCGACTCCATCAAATCAGCGCCGGCGGAAAAGGCACGGCCGGTGGAACCGAGCACCACCACTTTGACGCGGTCATCCTGCTCCGCCTCGTTGAGGGCGGCCAACAGGGCTTCGCGCAGAGGGATATTGAAGGCGTTGAGGGCGTCCGGGCGGTTCATCTTGACGATCGCCACGGCCCCGTTCACCCGATAATCGACAAGCGCTTCGCTGGTCATGGTGACTCCTTGCAGGCCAATGAGGTGGCTCCGCATGATCGTTGGGAACCCCCTCCGTGGGCGTCGTCCGAAAAGACGATTCGTCCTAACCGACGATTGCCGCTTTTCACCCGGGTCGTGAATCTGTATCTCCCATGCACAGCAGAGCAGAGAAGGCCCAGCCATGAGCGAACAGCCCGTACGTACCGTCCAAGCCCTTTTCGATCTCACCGGCAAAACCGCCCTGGTCACCGGCGGTTCGCGCGGCCTCGGCCTGCAGATGGCGGAGGCGCTGGGCGAAGCCGGGGCCCGCGTGGCGATCAGTGCGCGCAAGGTCAAGGAACTGGAGGAAGCCGCCGAGCATCTGCGCCAACGCGGCATCGAAGTGCTGCTGTTGCCGGCTGATCTTTCCCAAGAGGCGCATGTGCTGAACCTGGCGGAACAGGCGGTCAAGGAACTCGGCCAGGTGGACATCCTGGTCAACAATGCCGGCGCCACCTGGGGCGCTCCGGCGGAGGACTACCCCATGGACGGCTGGGACAAGGTGATGACCCTCAATGTGCGCAACCTGTTCCTGCTGACCCGGGAAATCGGCCGCTTGAGCATGATCCCGCGCCGTTACGGCCGCATCGTCAATATCGCCTCCAACGCCGCCCTCGGCGGCAATCGCGATTTGATGCAGGCGGTGGGCTACAGCACCAGCAAAGGCGCGGTGGTCACCTTCACCCGGGCGCTGGCGGCGGAATGGGGTGCTTACAATATTACCGTCAATGCCATCGGCCCGGGGGTGTTCCCCAGCAAGATGTCCCGCTACCTTAGTGAGCGGCACGGCGACGAAGGCCTGGCACGGCGGGTCCCCCTCAACCAGATCGGTGACGAGGAGGGGCTCAAGGGCGTGGCGCTTTTGTTTGCTTCGGACGCCGGCAAGCACACCACCGGCCAGTTTTTGCTGGTGGACGGCGGCGCTTCCGCGATGATCGCGGGCTGACCGCCCTTTACCTTTTTTTGTACTCGGGAGTCACCATGGAAATTCCTTCCTTCCAAACACTGGAACTGACCGTCGATGATGGTATCGCCACCCTTTATCTCAATCGCCCGGACCGCATGAACGCCTTTACCCGGGAGATGAAGGACGAACTGATCGCCGCCTTTGATTTCACCGACGCCACTGACGAAGTACGCGCGGTGATCGTCACCGGCAAGGGCCGCGCCTTCTGCGCCGGCGCGGATCTGGCCTCCGGCGGCGACACCTTCGACTACAAGAAGCGCGGCGGCGAAGGCGCCAACCCGGACGACGCTCACCGTGACGGCGGTGGTCAGGTGGCCCTGCGCATCTACCGCAGTCTCAAGCCGGTGATCGCCGCCGTTAACGGTGCCGCGGTGGGGGTCGGGATTACCATGCAACTGCCCATGGACGTGCGGCTCGCCGCTGAAAACGCCCGTTTTGGCTTTGTTTTCTCCAAACGGGGCATCGTCAACGAAGCGGCGTCTTCCTGGTTCCTGAGCCGTGTGGTGGGGATTTCCTCGGCGCTGGAATGGTGCTTCACCGGCCGGGTTTTCAACGCTCAGGAGGCCAAGGAACGTGGCCTCGTGCGTTCCGTGCATCCCGCTGACGAACTGTACGACGAGGCGGTAAAACTGGCTCGCGAGTTCGCCGACCAGACCTCCGCCGTCTCCATCGCCGCCATGCGGCAGATGATATGGCGCATGGCCGGGGCTTCCCATCCCATGGAAGCCCACCGCCTGGACAGTGCGACGATGAAATCCCGGGGCGGTTCCAACGACGTTCGCGAAGGGGTCAATTCGTTCCTGGAGAAACGCCCGGCGCAGTTCCCCGACCGCGTCTCCACCGACATGCCGGACTGCTTCGAATGGCAGAGCGAACCGCCGTTTAAGGCCATTTAAGGAGGGAGGCCCGATGACCGATGCCGCCAAGACCGTCAGTGAGGCGCTGGAATCCCGGCGCTCGATCCGCGCTTTTCAGGATCGTCCGGTGGACGGCGCCCTGTTGCGCGCCATTCTGGAAAAAGCCAGCCGGGCCCCGTCCGGAGGCAATTTGCAGCCCTGGCATCTTTATGTGGTGGGGGGCGAGCGCCTGGACCAGTTCAAGGCGATCATGCGTGAGCGCCTGCAAGACTCGCCTGGCGGGGAAAACAGAGAGTACGACGTCTATCCCCCGAACCTGATCGCCCCCTACCGGGACCGGCGTTTTCAGGTCGGCGAGGACATGTATGGCCTGCTCGGCATTCCCCGCGACGACAAGGCGGCACGGTTACGCTGGTTCGCCAACAACTTCCAGTTCTTCGGCGCGCCGGTGGCTCTGTTTTGCTATGTGCACCGCACCATGGGGCCACCGCAATGGTCTGACCTGGGTATGTATCTGCAATCGGTGATGCTACTGCTGCGCGAGGCCGGTCTGGACAGCTGCCCGCAGGAGTGCTGGTCGCTGTACCCGCAAACCCTGGGTGAATTCCTCCAGGCGCCCGACGAGTGGATGCTGTTCACCGGCATGTCCATTGGTTACCGGGACGAGAACGCGGAAGTGAATCAGCTGCGCGCCAAGCGCGCGCCGCTGGATGAGATCGCCGAGTTCCACGGCCTCTGATCAGGAGGGGCCCGCGCCCCTCCTTCCCGTCATCCCGCCGCCCCTGGCAGATGCGCCAGCGACAACCCGGTTTCCCGCTTGACCGTGGAGATGGCGAAGTTACTGCGGATATCCGTGACACCGGGGAGTTTCAGCAAGGTGCCGCGCAAAAACCGCTCGTAGGCGGGCAAATCCGGCACCACCACTTGAAGCAGAAAGTCCGACTCTCCGGAAAGCAGATAACAGGACACCACCTCCGGCAGATCCGCCACGGCCCCACGAAAGGCACTGTCCGCCTCATCATCGTGCTGCCCTACCTTGATGCCAACGAAAACCGTCAACCCCAAACCCACTCCGGCACGGTCCAACTCGGCGCGGTAGCCGCGAATGATCCCGCGTTGTTCCAGCAAACGAACCCGGCGCAGGCAGGGTGACGGCGAAAGCCCCACTTCCTCGGACAGCTGAACGTTGCTCAATCTGCCGTCCCGCTGCAACGCGGCCAGAATTCGCCGGTCCAGATTGTCCAACTTCATTTCTGGCATAAATGGGTCCCTTCAGGCTCATCATTGGCATTATATGCCAACACATAACGTTATCACCCGCCAAAACGCAATCCGACCTGCCGATCCAGGCCGTACTCTTAGCACCATGAAGAGGCAACCGGAACCCCGCTGGCATGGCTCATCTTGAAACCTTCATTGGCGCCCTGGTGGTGGCCTATCTGGTACCCGGTCCGGACCTGGTTCTGGTGCTGGAGACCGCCAGTGTCAGGGGGCGCGCCCAGGGCCTGGCGACAGCGGCGGGGCTGGCGGTGGCCCGTGGGGCCCACGTGGTCATGGCGGCAGCCGGTCTGGCCGCGTTGCTGAAAACCTCACCTTGGGTATTCGAGTTGGTCCGCTGGATCGGGGTGCTCTATCTGGTCTGGCTCGGCATCAGGATCGGCCGTTCCGCATCCTGGTCACTGGAAGATTCAGTGGCGACGCCGGGCAGCCCGCCCCGAGCCTATGGCTCGGCGGCCTGGCGCGGCCTGCTGACCAATTTCACCAATCCCAAATCGCTGCTGTTCTGCTCCGTGTTGCTGCCCCAGTTCATCGACATCGGCAACGGTTCGGTGGCCTCTCAGTTTCTATTGCTGGGCACGATTCTGGTGGGCCTGGGCGTACTGTTTGACTTGTTCTATATCGCCGGTGGCCGCGCGCTTGGCCTGTGGATGCAACATCGTCCCTGGGCGCAACGCCTTCAGCGGGGCCTGTTCGCCACCCTGCTGATCGGCTTCGCCCTGCGCCTGGCCATGAGCCGTCCGTTATGACTCGCCGTTTCCGGCTGGGCGGCCGGCCAGCGCTTGCCACCACAGCCGCACCATCTCCAGCAGCATCAGCGCGAACGCCAGCGGCATCATCAACATCACCGGCCACACTGGCCAGAGCCGGGTACCGATCTGCATCTGCCGGGCGCTTTGCGCGGCCTCCCAGGCAAATTGCCACAGGTACCAGAGCAATACGGCAAAGATCACGATCTCCACGGTCAGCACCAACACCACCATCGCTCGCGCCCATCCCGGCGACATCCTGTCGGCCAGAATATCGAAGCGGGGAAAGGTGCCCTGCCGATGCCCCAGCGGCACCGCCCAGAACACCAACAAGGGAAACAGCATGCGCTCGATCATGTTGTAACCACCGGGAATCAGGTCCATTCCCAGCAGATAACGGCCGAGCACCCCGATCACCGTGATCATCATGATCAGGAACAGGCAGAGTCCCGCGCCCACCGAGGCCAGCCCGCCCTCCAATCGATCAATCGCTTTCCAGAACGCCATGGCGTCACCTCTCTCGCGGCTCAGCGAATTTGCTGTGGCAGCCAGGTAATCAGGGCGGGATAGCTGATCAGCAGAACGGTCAGCACCACGCCGGCCACCAGCGCGAACAGACTGGCGGACCGGAATACCCGCGCCACCGGATAGTTGCCGGCGCTGGCGGCGGCGAAAGTGGCCAGCCCCACCGGTGGCGTGAGCAGCCCCAATGCGATCATCAGCGAGGCCATCACCCCGAACCACAGCAGGTCGATTCCGGCGCTTTGCAGCAGCGGCAGGATGATCGGTACCAGCAACACGATCACCGCCGCCGATTCCAGGAACATGCCACCGAGAAAGAACACCGCCATCAGAATCGCCGCCACCACATTGGGGTGGCCCAGTATCGGCTCCATCAGCGACAGCAGCTCATTGGGCAAACGGGAAAAGGTGAGGAAACGGGCGAAAATCTTGGCGCCGAGCACCAGCATCATGAGCGTGGCGGTGACCTTCACCGACTCCGCCAGCGCCTCGAACAATCCGCGCAGGTTAACCCGCCTCATCAGCATCATGCCCGCCATGGCGGTGAAGGCGCCGAGCGCGCCGGCCTCCGCCACCGTGACCACACCGCCGTAGATACCGCCAAACACGATCATCATCAGCGCCACCACGAACAGAAAGGCGGTCATGCTGCGACGAGCCTCCCCGGAGGGCGGCGCCTGTTCCGGCGCCTGGCCGTCCACCGCGCCCTCGCGCAATTCACCGAACAGGCGCAGGCAAACGATATAGATCACGATACACAGCAGCCCCGGCCCGATCGCACCGATGAACAAATGGCCGATGGGCACCGATGCCAGCGAACCATAAATGATCATGATCAGACTCGGCGGAATGATCGCCGACAGGGAGCCGGCCACCGCCGACAGGCTCAACGAGAAGCGCCGGGTGTAACCCAGTTTTTCCAGCTCCGGCGACGCCAGTGATGCCAGGGAGGCGGAGCTGGCGGCGCCGGAGCCCGACACCGCGCCCAGCAACGAGCCGGTGACGATGGTCGCCACCCCCAATGGGAAGCGCCGATAACCGGACAACCGGTGCCCCACGGCGAACAGGTCCCGTATCACGCCGCCACGCAACAACAGCTGCGCCATCAACAGATACAGCGGCACGATGGACAGGGAGTAAATCGACGCCGTGTAGAATGTATCGGAACCAAGAATCCCTCCGAGCACGTCCACGCCGACCACCAGCACGATGCCCAACATACCGGCGCCAAACAGTACCGTGGCCACGTTCTGGCCAAGCACCAGGAAAGCGGCGAACCAGGCCAGCACTATCCAGATAATCTGCGTATTCGACATGGTGCCGCTCAGTCCTGTTCGAGGTAGTCCGCGGCACTCGGCGGAATGGTCCCGCCCTGCTCCTCAATCAGCTCCGCCCACAGGCGCGCGGTGGCCTTGCCCGGATGCCCGGCCTCCTCCATTTGTTCGATCCAGCGAATCCAGGTACGGCTGGCGGCATCCTGCAAATGCCCGGCCATGTCGTCGGACAGCTCGCTCAGTTCCACGAAGGTGGCGCCCGCCTTCTGGGTCCTGGCTCTCACTGCTTCCTCCTGCCTATCGATATGGGCGGCGTTATCCAGGGCGATCTGACGGGCCACCCGGTCCCAGGTGGCGCGCTGTTGTTCGGTCAATCCGTTCCAGGTCTGGTCGGTGACCGCCAGGTAGCTTTCCCAATGTCCCATGGAAATGCCGGTGATGGTGTACTTGAGCAGGTCCTCGAACGAGTACGACGGCCAATCCGCCACCGACAGGATGGTGCCAATCACCGTCTTGCGGGACAGCGCCTCGTAGGAGTCGGCGCTGGTCATGGTCACCGGCGTCGCGCCCAGTTCCTGCAGCAGTATGGTGTGCAGCGCGGAACCGGCACGGATCGGCGCGCCTTCCAGGTCGTCCGGAGAATCCAGCACCCTGCCGATGGTGGACAACGAATACGCGGAAGTGGCCCCCAGGGGCCAGCCACGCAGCCCCTTGCTGGCCAACTCGTACTGGTAAAAGGTCTTGCCGTCCGCCAGTTCCCGGTCGGAGTCCATCAGCGTCTGAAGCGCCTTGGTGACCATCACCGAAGTGGTATTCAGAGTTGGTAGCTGGGTCACGTCGGACAGCGGAAAACTGCCTTCATGGTAGGGTGCCAGCAGCGGCGCGGCCACGGAAATGGTGCCGGTCTTCAGCGCATCCCATTCCCGCCCCGGTGTCACCAGGGAACCGGAATAGAAACGCACGAAGGAAAGGTCCGTTTCCTTTTCCATGGCGTCCACGAACGGGTCCATGTGCTGGCCGACCCAGAAGTGCTGCTGCCCCATACCGGCGGAAATTCTCAAAGGCGCGGCGGCGGACACCGCCGTCATCACCGTGAGTGTCATAACCAGAAGCAAACGTACCACGCGCATAAAGATGTCCTCCCCGGCAACGCAACCGGCTTATCCGTGCTGATGTTGGGAGCGCAGGAACCATCCCGCGGCGGTTGCGGTGAACCGCCGCGGCCTAGCCGGACGCTGTTTGGGTTTCGCTGATACGGAGCCGTAACTGCGCCTTCAACACCTTGCCATTGGCGTTACGAGGCAGCGGCTCTTCAAGAAAGTCGATGAAATCAGGGATTTTGTAATCGGCCAGATGTTCGGCGCAGTAAGTCTTGAGACGGGCGGCGCTGAGCCTAGGGTCGTCGCTGACCACGAACAGTTGGATTTTCTCTCCCAGCACCGGATCAGGCCGGGCCACCGCGGCACACTCGATCACGCCGTCGAGCCCCTGCAGCAATCCTTCCAGTTCGGCGCTGTAAATGTTGTAGCCGGCACGGTTGATCATGTCCTTTTTGCGGTCCAGCACCCGCACGTAGCCGTTTTCGTCCACCGAACCGATGTCTCCGGAACGCCAGTAGCCGCCGGCGAATTCGGCACGATCCGCCTCCGCGTTGTTCCAATATCCCGGCGTCACCATGGGGCCGGCGATCCATAACTCGCCGGCCTCGCCCGGTGGCCGTTCGCGGCCATTGGAGTCCATCACCTTGATGTCACCGCAGGTGACCACCCGGCCGACACTGTCGGCATGCCGGGCCGCCTCACCCAACGGCAGAATAGTAGCCGGTGAACAGGTCTCGGTGGCCCCGTAGGCGTTGACCAACTGCAGGTTCGGCAACCGTTCCGCCAATCTCTCGATGGTGGCTTCCGGCATGGGCGCGCCACCGAAGCCACCGAGCCGCCAGGCGGACAGGTCATATTGACCGAAGTCCGCTCGCAGCAGGCAAAGGTTATACATGGCGGGCACCATCACCGTATGCGTGATCCGCTCCCGATCGGCCAGAGCCAGGAAACGCTGGGCGTCGAATTCCCGCTGAATCACCACGCAGCCCCCCACGTGGAACAGGGTCAGAATCACCGCCACCACACCGGTCACATGACTCGCCGGCACCACCAGCAACGAGCGCTCGTTTTCACCCAGCGCCATGGACTGTTCAAAGTGCAGCAGGCTGTGCAGCAGGTTCAGGTGGGTCAGGCGCACGCCCTTTGGGCGTCCGGTGGTGCCCGAGGTGTACAGCAGGATGGCGGTATCATCTTCTTGAGGGGTGGGCAGAGGCAGGCGCGGGGCGCCTTCCTTCAGCAGCGCCTCGAATGGCTCGGCGCCGGCGACCTCGTCACCCACCGCGAAGCGGAACGCCAGCGCCGGCAAGGTTTCCCGGCCGCTGACTTTATCGCTCTGAACTTCATCATGAATCAGCACCTTGGCCTGGCAGTGATACAGGATATAAGCCAGCCCGGATTTGGATTCGCGGATGTTGACCGGCACCACTATGGCACCGAGCCGCAGCGCCCCCAGCAACGCCAGCACGAACTCGTTGCTGTTGGCCATCAGCAAGGCGATCCGGTCACCGGCCTCCACGCCGCGCCGCGCCAGCTGGGCCGCGATATGTTGTATGCGCCGGTTGGCCTCCCGATAGGTCAGCCGCTGACCATCACAAACCAGACACTCATTGTCCGGCGCCCGGCTCACTGCACGGCGAAAGGAGGCCAAAAGATTGGCCGGTCTGGTGGCGTAGCAACGCACCAGGCGATCGCCAAAGTGGTACTCATGGCGAACGGCGAAGGGGACCTTGTCTCCCATATAGATCTCTCCGGAACTGCCGGGTCCATGTTGTTCTTCTCTTTCCATTGTTAGGGGGTGACCCCGGAAGACTCGTCGTCCGAAGCGACGATTTGCCCCTCGGGCGGGGAATCTATCCTCTTTTCGGAGGTCTTCTTAAAGTGTGCGCGCTTACTTACACGTCCTCTTGTTTTATTTTGAAATAGTTCTTATCGGTATGGACGATTTTTTCTTCCATTAAATATGTTAGGGACTGCCATAATCGCTCAATTTACGATCAATTTCCCGATCGAATGACACATTTGGAAATTGTTTTCGTCGCCAGAATCTCTTCTCATTTCTCTTTTTCCGTGATCGTTTCCTGCCAGTGAACACCCGCTCGCGACGAAGGCCGGCGCAGCCGGCAAACGGCGCAAAACACTTCATGTCATGGCGGATCGCATGCAACTCATTGTTTTGGAAGAATTATTCACATGGCCATGCGACTTAAGGAGGGGTTCGCCAATCCCCTGAAAGCCGCTTACCATCGGTATATCGCCCTTCTTCACGCGCGGGGGAAAAGCGCGAAGGCAAGGGGCTTCGGGCGCTCCAGGCATTTCGTCGAAACCGACGATTGTTACCGTTCGGTCACAGAGACAACCATATCGTCGACAGGGAGTACGCCCGTTCCCCATTAAAGGCCTGCGAAACGGGTATACTTGCACGTCTTCTAGGGTGCCTCCGGGATGGAGGTCCTCTCTCGGGAGAAACTGCCTTCGGAAGGGCGAAGGGAGGCACAGGGGCATAATTCAAAACAGCGGCCCCTCTATCAATAAACTTCGAAGAACACAGGACGAATAACAATGGCACTTAAGTGGACCAGCAATCACGAAGGGGGTCAGGCCAGCCCTGCCCGTTCCCAACTCCGCACCAGTATCAAAGCCGCCGCGATCGGCTCGGCCATCGGCATTGGCACCTTGATGTCGGCTCCGGCCATGGCATTGAAAACCGATTTCGGCATGGAATATCGTGCTACCGCCTTCGCGGCCAGCTCCGATGCTTTCGATACCGGTGCTGCCGGCACTTCCGAAACGGATACCGGTTTCGGCCATTTGATCCGCGTCAAAGCCAACTTCCTGGATGAAGACACCGGCATCTCCGTCTACACCAGTGTGGAACTGGCGGGCGACCGCTGGACCGGCGACAACCGCGGCTATAACACCACCAACGCACAAGGGTTCAATACCGGCAGCCGTGGCGACAACGTTCGCCTGGATCTCGGCTATGTGCAGATCCCGGTAGGACACACCATCTTCCGCGTGGGCCGTCAGGCCACCAGTTACAACAACTGTTTCCTGGTCTGTGACGACCGCCGTGACCGGCTCCTGATGATCCAGCCTCTAAATAAGACCACCACCATGGTGCTGGGCTACGACCGTCGCTCCGATACCACCCCATTCGCCAACCAGGACAATGGCGACATGGCCCTGTTGGGTGTCACCGGGAAGCTGAGCGATAGCTGGAATGCCGGGCTGCTCTACGTGCAGTGGATGAACAACTACGAAGGGGTCACCCCGCATCCAGGCGGTGGCGCAGCCCCCTACGCCCTCAATAATGTAACCCTGTTTTCCGGTTATGTGACCGGCGGTCTCGGTGATGCCGTGAAGGGCACCGTGGGCTTCAACTACTTCACCAATGGTAACGTCGAAACCGGTGCGGACGATCAGTACTTCACCGATCAGTCTCCGTCCGGCTATCTGCGCCTTGAAGGCGGCGTCGGCGTCGTTGACTGGGGCGTCCAATACGTCCTGTCCCGCGATGGTGGCCTGATTGCTCCCGGCTTCGATACCTATTCCAGCCTGATCAACAACAACCCGGACGCCACCCAGAGCGCCAACAGCATGTATACCATGGGCCGGACTCTCGGCCTCAAGGACATGGACGAGGATCTGGTGATCGGCAAGCTGACCTGGAACGTTACCGACAAGTTCGCCGTTACCGGCGCCGTGGGCCAACTGTCCGTGGATACCGGTACCGTGGACGACGACAGCATGGTCTACGACCTGCAGTTCGCCTACCAGGTCAACAAAGCTCTGCGCACCTGGTTGTCCGTGGGCATGCTGGAGGAAAACAAGGCCGGCTTGCTGGCCGGCAACGGTTTGGTTGGTCCTCTGACGGGGATGAACACCTTCGCCGACGACGACGTGAAGGCGGCCAGCCTGAACATGACCGTGAACTTCTGATTGTTTGCTGAATCAGTAACCCTCCGGAAAGGGGCGGCCCAAGCCGCCCCTTTCCTTTTGTCCTCTCCCTACCCACCCTGATATTGTCCCCCACCGCAGATAACCTCAGCGGCTCTCCCGGCTTCCGCTCGCCGCCGTCGCCCGAGAGTCAACAATGCCCTCCACGCCAAATCCCGACATCTCTCAGCCGCTTTCCATGGGGGATGCCCGTGTGTCAGCACACGATCAAGCCTCACCGGAAAAGATGAATCCCCCAGCCCCGATCACGCCCAAAACATCCCTCTCCATGCCATTATTATTTAATTCAACCCGGTTTATATATTCATGCATTTCCCTTTTTATTTTTATATTAATGGAACAATCGTCCCACACTTTAAATAATGATTTTATTAACCCGTAACTCAGTCCTTTTAAATCGATTTAAGATTAGAAACATTCTCACCAGTATAAATTTCACATCTCGTCGGAAACGACGATTGTTACCGTTTCTCCATGAAGGGAAAGATAAGCTGACCGGGGCGTATTAATACGCTTATGCAGAAATACACTCCGGCAATTAAGGGCCTTCCTGAATAAGGCTGGCTCACTCGGGAGAAACTGCCTTCGGAAGGGCACGCGAGGGACATCGGGGATTGGCACACGGGTACAAATCAACACCGGGTGTGGTCGCCATGGCGCATCGGCGCCGTCCGAAGTTCCCATATACCAATAAACTTCGAACAATAAAGGGCAACAACAATGGCATTTAAGTGGACCGATAAACAAAACACACCGCTGACCACCAGCACCCCTTCAAATCAACTCCGCAAAAGTATTAAAGCCGCCGCGATCGGCTCCGCCATCGGCCTCGGCACTCTGATGTCGTCCTCCGCCATGGCACTGAAAACCGATTTCGGCATGGAGTATCGCGCCACCGCGTTCGGCGTCACTTCCGACGCGTTCGACTCCACCGATCCCGGCACCTCCGACACGGATACCGGCTTCGGCCATCTGATCCGGGTCAAAGCCAACTTCCTGGATGAGGACACCGGTATCTCCGTCTACACCAGCGTGGAACTGGCCGGTGACCGCTGGGTGGGTGACAACCACGGTGCCGCCTCACCCGCCAATGACCAGGCTTTCAACACCGGCAGCCGCGGCGACAATGTGCGCCTGGATCTGGGTTATGTGCAGATTCCGGTAGGCCACACCATCTTCCGCGTGGGCCGTCAGGCCACCAGTTACAACAACTGCTTCCTGGTGTGTGATGACCGCCGAGACCGGGTATTGATGATTCAACCGCTGAGCAAGAAAACCACGCTGGTGGCGCTCTACGATCGCCGCCAGGACGCCGCGCCGTTCGCCAACCAGGACAACGGCGACATGACCACCCTGGGTATCACCAGCAAAATCACGGATAACGTGAATGCCGGGCTGGTCTACGTACAGTGGATGAACAACTACGAGGGCAGCATCGCCTATCCCGGCGCGGCCACGCCCTATGTGCTGTCCAACGTTACCCTCTTCTCAGGCTATGTCAGCGGCGGCCTCGGCGATGTCGCCAAAGCTACCGTGGGCTTCAACTATTTCACCAACGGCAACGTGGAAGGCGCCGCCGACGACCAGTACTTCACCGATGACGCCCCCTCGGCGTATCTGCGCCTTGAAGGCGATGCCGGCGTGGTGGGCTGGGGCCTTCAGTACATCATGTCCAAGGACGGCGGTTTGATCTCCCCCGGCTTCGACACCTACTCCAGCCTGATCAACAACAATCCCGATTCCACCCAAAGCCCCACCAGCATGTATCGCATGGGTGGCACGCTCGGGGTCAAAGGCTACGATGAGGAAGTGATCGCCGGTAAGCTGACCTGGAACCTCACCGACAAGTTCGCCGTTACCGGCGCCGTGGGTCAACTGTCCGTTGACAACCCGACCATCAACGCCGATGACGACAGCATGTTCTACGACCTGCAGTTCAGCTATCAGGTCAACAAGACTCTGAGAACCTGGCTGTCCGTGGGTATGCTGGAAGAAAACGAAGCCGGCATGTTGTCCAGCAACGGCCTGGTCGGCCCTCTGCCGTCGGCGGCTTTCGCCGATGACGATGTGAAGGCCGCCAGCCTGAATATGACCGTCAACTTCTAAGCTCCCGGTTCCGTGTGGTGGGGGCAGTCCAGGATGGACCGCCCTCCGTGGAATCCGTTTGGATTCACTGCACCATACCGCGCGGCATGAGGGTCCCTTCGCCCTGTTGTCCGCCTCTCGTCGCGTCACCTGCGGATCGTGCCATTTCCGCTGGTACGCGGCGCTTTTTCATGTGGGCCGGAGAGCCTGACACTGGACACTCCCTCTTCAGTTGCGCAAACTCCAAGAGACGTCCGGGCCGGCCTGCTCCGACCCGCCCCCTCAATGCGGTAGAAACGGAAACATCCATGAATAACAGCCCCCGTCGAGCCCTGCTTGGCCTCCTGGCGGCCGCTTTTGTCAGCGGTTGCGCCAGCCAGAACCTGGACACTGAAAACGCACTGGAAATGGTCGACTCTCCGGCCGAGCTCAACACGCCCAAACCGGAATGGAAGACGCCGTTCTGGGAGCGTGGCGCCAGTGACCAGGGTGCCGTCACCGCATTCCAACGTCGCGATGAACCCCTCAATAATGTCGGCGTGCTGGTACAGGGTCAGCTCGGCAATGCCGATGCCTTCTGGAGCACGCTCACCGAAGGCGCTCCGGAACACGGTTTCGTGATTGTTCCCACCGGCACCCTGCGTGACGCCCTGAGCAATACCCAGGGTTGTGGCAATGCCCCGCTGCAAAGCGAAAGCTGCCTGGACGGTTTGACCACCTATCCAGGTGTTCGTCTGTTGGTGGAAGTGGTTCCCGCCGGCCAGAATCAACTGCAGGTTTCCCTGCGCGATACTACCCGTGAAGGCGTCTCCACGGTGACCCTGGACACGGACAGCAACGGCGGCGCCAACGCGCTGCTGGATGAGCTGGCGGCCCGCGCCGACAGCGCCCGCTGGTCGGTACGCGCTTTCGACGGTGGTGACGGCCATGTCTATATCCCCGCCGGCCGCCGCAACGGGCTGGCATTGGGCACTGAATTGGAAGTGCGGCAGCCGGGACAGGCGATCCAGGCGCCGTCCGGTCAGGTGATCGGTTGGCGCCCCGGCGCCGTCGCCGGCAAGGTGAAGGTGACGCAGTGGGTTGGCGAAGGTCTGGCCGTGGTCGAGACCACTTCGGGCAGCGCTCCCAGTCCCAATGACTGGCTCACCCTGCCCCGCAAGAAAAACTGATCCAGACGGAAACCAGGATCGCGACCTTCTTCACAAGGGCCGCGATCCTTTCTTCCATTCCGCGCCTCAACGCCGCTTCATACGATACAGACCACCCTTGCGGTCGGCACTGAAGTAGAGATCCCCGTTGGCGGCTTCCACTACATCATTGAAGACGCCAGTGGGCGGCAAGCCCTGAAGCTGGGGCAACCCCACCGGCAGTTCCTCCGCCAGCACGCGCTGGTCGCCCCGGACCGGGTCCACTTCCAACAGACGGCGCTTGCCCACTTCCATCACCAGCAGCTTGCCATCCCGGGTCAGATCGATGCCTTCCGGCAAGACCAGGTCATCGCGGATCAGACGGCGGGACCAGTCATCGGTATCGAACGCCCACAGATTGCCGCCGGCATCGGCCACATACAGCGCCGAGCCGTCTTTGTTCAAGGACAAGCCGGCCGGTCCTTCCAGGTCCTCAACCACCACATCCCTTTTCTTGCCTTCCTCGCCGGACACCCGCACCAGATCGCCACTGGCCAGCTCCGCCACCAGCAGGCTGCCGTCGTTAAGACGGACCACATCGTGGGGCGCCTTGAACTCATGCAGGGAGCGCTTCAATTCACCGCTGTGCCGATCGAATTCCTGCACCACGCCGGCGGCCCAGCTGGCGGTGACCACGGTGTCCTGATCCGCCCAGATGTTCATCGGGTACTCCAGGTCAGAGCCCCACACCCGCGCCAACTCGTGCACCTTATCTTCGCCCACCGCGTAGCGACGCAAGGCGAATACATCGGCAATGTAGATGTCATCGCCGACCACCGACAGCCCCGCCGGCGCGGCCAGATCCGAACGCACCAGGGTGCGGATCTTGCCGCTTTCCGGGTCCACTTCCTGAATCGAGTTATCCGCCATGTTGGAGACGTAGATACGTTTGCGCTTGTGATCCACGGCCAGGTTGTCCAGGGCCGGCTGTAACGTCGCCACCGTGGTTTTGGCGCCACTGTCCACATCCACCCGCACCAGCTCGCCGGTTTTGGTATCCACCACGTAGAGCCGCCCTTCGGCATCGAAGTTCACCGCCGCCGGCACCTGAAAATCCCGCGCCACGGTTTCCATCTTGCCGCTGTCCACGTCCACGCGGACCACTTTGCCCTTGAACCACAATGGCCCGTACAGCTTGCCGTCGGCGCCGAACTCGAAACCATTGAGGCCGCCCATGTCTTCCTTGATCTTACGGACCGGCGCCTCACCCTGACGGTCGATTTCATAGAGCGCATCCCCCATGAACACCTGGGTCGCGAACAGCCGGCCTTCCTGGTTATAGGCCAGGGAATTGATGCCGGGCAGGCCAAGAGCGGCGTCACGCACTTCGCCATCGGCATCGCGAATGCGCAGAATACCGCTGAGGTAAGAGGTCCAGGCCATTTCGCCGTCGGGCCCGAAGGCGACGTCATCGGCCATGCCCTCATCCGGCCCTTCAAACACCGTCACCTTACCGCTGTTGATGTCCACGCGATTAAGCGATTGCCCCACCACGCTGCCGGCGTACAAGCGTCCTTCCGTGTCCACGCCCAGTCCGTGCACACCGAGATACGGCAGGGGCCCCACCACGGCCCTGGGCGCATCGTAGCGCGCCTCCTCGGCCTGAACGGCAGCCCCGAATGACAAACATAACGCCAGCGTCATCCAGCGCCATTGAGTGCGGGGTCGACAATACATACAACTCTCCATTCCGTGTCCTGGTCATACCGGCACTTCGCCGGACAAAGTGGCAGATTAGCAGGCCGGGCTATTTCAGGCGATCCAGCCAGCGTTGGCCGCGATTGGAGGCCAGCCCATCGGCCCAGCGGGTGGTTTCCGGCAGACGGTAGCGGGTGATACAGGCCATCACCCACTCCAGCGCGGTGGCCAGGGAAAGACGATGGCCCGGCGAGATGAACAACGGTTTCACCCCTTGCCGGGTTCGCAGTACCGCGCCGATCACCTCATCGCCATCACGTAGAGGCACCCAGGCACCGCGCCGGTCCGGCACCGGGTCATGAGTACCGACCAGCCGGCTTTTCGCCACGCCGATACTGGGCAGGCCGGTCAGCACACCAAGGTGGGAGGCCACCCCCAGACGACGCGGGTGGGCGATACCCTGACCGTCACACAGTAAAAGATCCGGTGTGACCTTCAGCGACGCCAGCGCCCGCAGGACCACGGGGCATTCGCGGAAGGACAACAAACCGGGCACATAAGGGAAAGAAACCGGCAGGCGCGCCAGGGCATGGTCCACTGGCTCCAGGGTAGCGGCGTCCAGTACCACCACCGCGGCACGGGCGGTGTGCTTGTTCTCGAAACCCACATCCACGCCGGCCACGGTACGCACCACGGGAAGCTGGTCCTCAGTGATCACGGCGGTGGCGGTTTTCCGCTGCAAGGCGATGGCATCCCGGGGCGTCAAACCCGCCCACTCCTGTTCCAGACTCATCCGCTTTCGATCCTCGCTCGCCATCGACAGAGGAGGCAGGATGCGCCAGACCCGGCGATGATGCCAGAGCCGGTTTGTATCAGGAGCTGGCCAGCTCCGCCTCACTGGCCGGAGCCGGTGGGGCGGGCACCCAGAGCGGATGTGGCCCGGCCCGGCGCAAGCGCCGCACCCGCAGCCACTCCACCGCCGCCAGGCTGGCCGCCACCGCCCACAAGGCGGTGTTGACCAGATGGATGTGGGGCTCACGCCAGGAAGCGAACCCTTCCAGCCCGCCTTGTACCAAAGGAACCAGCAGGTACAGCGCGATACAGCCGCGCAGTCCCCACCGGCACATGGCCAGTGGCGCTGCCCGCAGGGCAAGCAGCAGGGTCAGCAGCAGCACCGCCAGGAAAGCTCCCTTTTCCGACCAGGCCACGGCACCGGCCCATGGTGAATGGCTGACCACCTTGTTGGCGAGACAACTCACCGCGAGCCCCGCCATCACGCCAAAAGTCACCCCCAGCGTTACCCGCAGCATGATGATGGCGGACCGGCTCGGCCCCTGGCGGTCGGTGCGCCGTTCGGCCCACATCACATTGCCGGAAAAGAACAACAGGCACCCCAACAGACCGAGAACGAAGTACAGGCTACGCACCAGCAATCCGCCATAGTCGCCGAAATGCAGGGAGTACACTGGTGACAAAGCGGCATGGTTGAACGGCCGGTTGCCGGGGCTGGTGACGGTCAGGGTGCGGGCGTCATCACCGGCCAGCACCACGTGGGCGTGATGGGCGATCCACCCGGGCACGGACCCGGCCACATCCACCACCGCATTACGGTCCCCGTACTGCTGGAGCTCGATCCAATCCACCCGCAAATCCGGCAACTCGGCACGGGCGGCGGCCACGTAGGCCTCCACGCCAGCCATCGCCACCGATTCACCACTGGCCCGCGGTGTTGGCCAGGCCTCGGTGGCGTCGGTGATGGCCCCCTGCAATTGCGGCCCGAACACGAGGGTGCCGGCCACCAGCGCCAGCAGCGCGAAACAGCCCATGGCCGCACCGGTAATGGCAAAGATGGCGTGGAACGGAAAGCTGATGACGCCGACCAGATTATGCAGGTTTTTCCAGTAACGCCGCAGGTTGCCTTGATGGCGCAGAGCAAAGAATTCCTTTTTCAGTTTTGGCCAGTGGATCACCAGCCCGCCAATCAGCGCTGCGCCATACAGCACCGAGATAATACCCATCAGATAAAGGCCGACCACTGGCAGCGCCAGTTTGTAATGCAGCTCATTGATGAACTCGGCCAGCTCCGAGCGCGGCTTTTTGACTCGTTCGCCGGCGGCATTGAAATCGCTGGCATGGTCGAATTGCCATTCCTGGTCGGCGTCCTGCCACAGGGCCACCGGGTCGTCCCCCGGCACCAGATACATCAGTTTGGCCGCCTCCGGCGTGACCGCCAGCACCTGGTCCAGCAATGCCTGGAGGTCGCCCTCACCGCCGTCGCTTTCGGCGACATAAGGCTCCTGCCAGTGATGCAGCTCCTCATGGAACATGTTCAGAGCGCCGGCGAAAAACGCCACGAACAGCGCCAGACCGGCCAGCATGCCCAGCCAACCGTGCAGATCAATGTGTTTGCGCAGGGTATCCGCTTTCATGCCGCCGCCCCATAGAGTCCGGTGGTTTGCAGCACTATCCAGGCGACGCCGTTGGCGGCCACCAGCCAGACCGCGGTGCGCCAGTGGCTGGCGGGCAGCGCGGCCAAGGTGATCAGTGCCGACCACAGGACCACGGACAGCAGCAAATACAGCACCAGCCACTGCCGCCAGTCCACCGGCAATATCGCCGCCAGCAGGCCGCACAGCATCAAAGCCAGCGGCAGCCCCAGCACGGTTCCAAGCAGCGCCCTCATGAGCGGGATCGCCCCTGAGCCCGGTAACCGTCCACCAGATGGCCCACTATCATCGGCAGCACCATGCCTCCCAGGGCAAACACCCACAAACCGGTAAACAGGCCCACACCGACGCCCCAGTGCGCGGCCCAGCCCGCCAGGCCACCGACGATCATCAATAACCCACCGAAGCGGGCCGCCGGTGGCAAAGGCAAAGCCAGCAGCCGCTGCTGCCGATCAGAGAAATAAAGCAAGGCGGCGCCCAGCAAGGTCACCACCACCAGAAGTAGCGTCATGAGGAAAGAGGCAACAAATTATGATAACGATTCGCATTTATAACCCCGCGGGCCGGACAGGGTCAAGGCGGGCGAGCCGCAAGCGGGACGGGTTCAGGCTACCCGGACAGCGAACGCATGATACGTTGGGCCGTGCTGATGGCTTGCGGGTCGAGACGGTTCCAATCCACCGAGTCCCGATCGGGCACCCACACATCGGTGAACGCGGCGGCATCCGCCACCGCCATCTCCGGCGACAGCAGCGGTACCCGCAACCATTGCCCGCTCAAGCCGCCGGCTTGAGACACTTCCCGAAGCCACTCAACGGGCCGCCGGTGCAGGCGTACGGATGAAAACACACAACCGTCGGTTTCCTCGGAGACCGCGCAGTCGAGCCGGGCATCCCGTTCACGGCTGACCTGATGCCGCCATAACGCCGAGCCACCGATGATCACCAGGGAGGGAAAGGCCAATCGCAAGGCGGTGGCCAGATGCTCGTCGGCCAGAACCTCACCAACCGCGCAACGGACAAACACCGGCCTCGGCGGCGCCACCTGCCGCACCCGGCCGCTCTCCAGCCAGCGCAATACCAGCGCCATCGCCTCTTCGTCGCTGCTGCCGCTTTGCTTGATGTCGGCCAGAGTAAATACCGGACCCGTTTCGATCATTGGCGCACCGTGAACACGGACTCTTCACGAAATCCCAGCCAGTGGCGGACGCGCAGCGCCGGACTGATCACCGAGCAAACCAGGGTAACGCCCGCGGGGTGCCGGGCCAGCAAAGCCCTCATGGAGGTCAACAGTTGAACGCGTTGCTCCATTTCGTCAATGACGGCAATACGGTTCGTCAACGGATGGCGGGACTGTGCCAGGCGCAGCGTCAGCAGCCGTCCCTGGTATTCCTCCTGCAGGGCGGCATACGCCCGCTCCACCACACTGAAGGCACTGAGACGTTGCACCCCTCTTGACCCCAGCCCGCTGCGACCGCTATTCGTCGCGCCCGGTTCAAGGGTGGTACGGCGGGCCCCATGGCTCAGCCAGCGCCACCACCAGGGCCGCCGGCGGGATTCACTCAGGTACAGCGCCCAGGCCCGCAACCGCCGAATGTCACGCCGCAGTTCCCTGGCGCGGGCATGCCGGTTGCGCACCATGGAACGGGACACCGCCAGATACTCCTGCAAGGCTTGCACACGCCCCTGAATCGCGCACAGGGCGAGGTCGACGGGGTAATCCCCGGCATCGATCTGTTCCTGGCATCCCATGGGTCCACCTCACACTGGGGAAAACGGAGCGCGGTTTCCCGGTCACTCACAATCACGGCAACCGGGTTGTAACTCTAGTCAGTTCGACCGGAGTCACCAAAGAGGGAAACAGTGCCGTTTGCGTGAATGGATGTAGCCGATTGTATCGGTTGGGCATGACACCCGCGGCGGCGGGAAAAGAAGATCGCCGACGGCGCGGGCGCCGCCGGAAAATCAACACGCCACCGGGGGAGCGGCGTGTTTTCAGACTGCAACGAAAAGATCAGTTTTGGTTTTCGCCGGTAACCGCGTCTTTAACGTTTTCACCGGTTTCCTTGGTTTTTTCCCAGGCATCCTCACCAGCCTGCTTGGTCTTATCCAGGGCTTCCTTACTGGCTTCCTTGGTATCCTGCCAGGTTTCGTCAGCGCTCTCGCCTGCTTTTTCCATAGGCCCTTCGTTGGTCATATCGTCCACGGCCTGATCCACTTTTTCACCCGCTTTCTCCATCGGGCCTTCCTGTTGATCACAGGCAGCCAGCCCCAGCAGGGCACCAAACAACACAACGACAAAACCTTTGCTGAACGTACGCATAATTGCTCCTTGCACGTATCCATGAACGTTGCAGCAAATCTAGGCTTTTCCCCGTTTTATGTCAGCTACATGTCCGGCGTTTTCCTGGGATTTTACGAATATCCATGATGATTTTACGAAACGGTATAACGGGTGGCAGGCAACAAATTGAGCATTTTATGGACTATATATATCACCGTCAGCGCCACCATCACCGCCACGGTAATGGAACTGAATCGGTATAGCGTCTGATAAATCGCGTCCTGCTGCGGTAATAAATACTGCCCAAAAATCACCGCGATGGTGGTCGCCCCGGCAAACCCCACGCCGCTGACGCCTTCCCTGACATGCCGCCGGGCAAAAAACATCAGCGCCACCCAGTAAAGCGGGCCGACCAGCAGCCAGTTTGAATACCAATCGTATAACAGCAGTTGAATCAGCAACGCGGCATTGCAACCCAGCAGCACGCCCACCGCCCGTGCACGACCGTACTGCAGCGCCCCGGCATAGGTCATCGGGAACAACATCAACAAGGTGGTGACCTGAGCGGACAGCGAATCGCGCAAGTCAAAAATCTGGAAGACCAGGAAACTGACGGTGGCGACCGTCGAACCCAGCAACACCTGGTGCCGCAACTGCTCCGGGCTCTTTTGCGGTGGCGAGGGCGGCGCGGCGGCCTGCTTCGGCGGAAACAGACCGCACAGTAGCCAGGCCACCGCCACCGTCAACAGTGAGGCCGCCACATTGGCCTTGGCCATGCCGCCGAAGTCCATGTCCGGATAGCTGGCGAAATGGAACAGCACGCTGGAGGAGACCAGGCCATTGGCGCCAAACAGGAAAAAGCGCCCGCTGGCCATGCAATAGAAACGAATGGCGAACAGCGACCAGGCCAGAGGGGTCATCAATAGCGGCTGGTCACCGAACATGCCGGCCAGCACATAGACCTCCACCACGTTGACCAGCGACGCCGCCACGAACTGCAGGCTGGCATGGGTGCTGAATCGCGGCACCATGCCCAGCAGCAGCACCGGGTAAACGCAGAAAAACAGGCCGGTACTCCACTGAGTCAGGTGGGCGAAGCCGAACCCGATCAGGGAACCCAGGCTGATACGCAGGCATTGCCGGAATTGATCCTGGGTCAGGCTGAGAGCGTCATGTGCCGCCATACCAGCCCCGCTCAGTACAGGTAGTGCAGCAGGGAGAGCATGCGGATCTGCAGCCAGCCGAAGCCGTGACTGAGCCACGCCAGTCCATCCCGTGGATAAAGCTGCACGGTGGTACGCGCGCCGACCCGCAACGGCAGATTTTCCTCACTGTCTTCCAGTACCAGCCGCACCCGTACCCTTTGCGCGTCACGCACCCAGCGGTCGGTATTTTCCACTTGAGCCAGTTGGCCGTCCGGCACGCCCTGGCCATCGCGAACCCCTTTGCCCATGGATTGCACCCGGGCCTCGAATACCCGTCCGGGCCAGGCATCGAAAACGATTTCGGCACGATCACCGGGGTGCACGTCCCGCAGGCTCTTTTCGCGGAAATCCGCCGCTACCCAGACCGGCGCATCGGCGATCAGGCTGACCAGAGGCTCACGGGCATTGGCGTAGGTCCCCGACTCCAGCTGCAGATTGTCCACCACCCCGGCCACCGGCGCGGTGATGCGGGTTCGCGACCAATCCAGGCGCGCCTTTTCCAGCTCGTTCATGGCCTGGGCCAGGGCCAGATTGTGTTCCTTGTCCTCGCCCAGACGGGTTTCCAGGCTGCGGATGGCGGCCCGGGCCGACTCCAGTTCGGACTCGGCGTTATCCACCGCCAGCTCACCCTGTTCCCATTCCTGGCGCGACACCGCCCCGCCCTCGAACAGGTTCTTCAGCCGCTGGCGCTGCCGTCGCGCCTCCTCCAGCGTCGCCCGGGCGCTGGTCTCACGGGCACGGGCACCGGCCAGGTCCGCCAATAATACGGCGTTATCCTGCCCAGCCTCCGCCACCCGTAGTTCCGCGCCATCCATGATCAGCCGGTAATCCTGCTCCGCCACGGTGAACAGCAGGTCCCCCTGATTCACGTGATCGCCGTTGGTCACCGCCACACCGGTCACCTCTCCGGCCACCTGCGGCGCCACCTGCACCACATAACGCTGCACTCTCGACAAAGTGGTCAAAGGCGCATGCAGGTCCATCCAGACCACATAAGTGAATACCAGGGCGAACACCACCAGGGCACGGCGCACCCAGCGGCTGAACTGCTGTTCAGGGGTCATCGAAGGCTCCGTTGGACAGGGAGGCCGCGCATTGTATAGCAATAGGGATGGCCATCGTGACCGTGCGGTCACACATGTGCGCTGGGAGCCCCGCGGCGCCCTTGCTATGCTTCCTGGCGGAGGACCAGGAATGAAGCGCATTGGACGGCAGCTGGGCGGCCTGACCCAGTTGATCACCGCCATGGGGAGTGAAATCACCCAGGTGGTACAAGACATGCACGGCGCCATCGCCAATCCGCTGGGCTGGCGCGGTGCCGACTATGTGCCGGCGCCGCGGATCTACGGGGCGGTGCGCCTAGGCCTGCGCCACGCCGGAGAAGTCGCCGCCCTTGGCGCCCTGGCCGCGGATCCCTATCGCCGGGTCAGTTATCTCGATCTGCAAAGTGTCCTCAATGGCATCTTCGGCCAGTTGCTCAGCGCCCAGCGCAGCCATTACGCCCTGCCCATGACGCTGCATCCGCCACGGCCGCAGCCGGAGCGCGACGCCCTGGTCTTGTATCTGCACGGCCTGTGCATGAATGAAAGCTGCTGGCAACACACCGCGCAGCAACGCTTCAACCGGCGTCTCGAAAGTGTCTTCAATGCGGATATCGCCTATCTGCGCTACAACACCGGCCGCCATATTTCCGACAACGGTGCCCGCCTGTCCCGGCTGCTTGAACACACGCCCCTGCCGCCACGGCTGATCCTGATCGGACACAGCATGGGCGGCCTGCTCGCCCGCAGCGCCGTGCACCATGCCCGCCAGCATGGCCACCGCTGGGTCGAACGGGTATCGCACCTGGCTTGCCTCGGTTCGCCCCATCAGGGGGCTCTGCTGGAGCAGGTGGGTAACCAGGCCAACCGGCTACTGGCGGTCACCCCCTATTCCCGCCCGCTGATGCGGCTGGGCAATTTGCGCTCCGACGGTATCCGCGATTTGCGCTTCGGCTATGTGGTCGAGGAACAGTGGCAAGGTTTGCCGGAAGACGCGCCCCGCCCACGCAGCAAAGTGCCGCTGGACGACCACATCCAGCATCTGTTTCTGGCCGGCACCCTGAGTGAACACCGTACTCCGGAGCCGCTGGGCGACTGGCTGGTGGGGGTCGACAGCGCTCTCGCCCGCCGCCTCTACCCGGACGCGCCACAACTGACCCGGGCTCTGTTCCACGGCATGGGCCACATGGCCATGCTCTCCGATGCCCGCACCTACCGTGCCCTGGGCGACTGGCTGGCACTGTGAAGGTAACCTGCCGCCTGTGCCGGGCCAGCGATACCCGGCTCTTCGCCAATGTGGAAGGCCGCGATTATTGGCGCTGCTCCCGTTGCCAACTGACTTTTCTGGATCAGGGCCAGTTGCCCGATCGGGATCAGGAGAAAGCCCAGTACGATCTGCACCAGAACGACCCTGGAGACGCCGGCTATCGCCGCTTTCTGGATCAGGTGGCGGCACCGCTGACCGAACAGCTGCCGGCTGGCGCCAACGGGCTGGATTACGGCTGCGGCCCCGGGCCGGCGTTGGCACACTTGATGCTCGAACGCGGTTTTGCCATGGCTCTGTATGACCCGCTATATCATCCTGAGGCGGACGTGCTGACACGGCAATATGACTTCGTCACTTGCACCGAGGTGATCGAGCATTTGCACTGGCCCCACCGTGAGTGGACCCGCTTTGCCCAATTGGTGCGCCCCGGCGGCTGGCTCGGCCTGATGACCCGCTGGCTCACCGACGACGCTCACTTTCCACGCTGGCACTACCGTCGTGATCCAACCCACGTTTGTTTCTGGAAACCGGAGACTTTCGCCTGGCTGGCGCGGCGGGACGGTTGGCGAGTGGTGTACGCGGAGAACCCGGCGGTGATCTTGCAGCGGTTGGATTGAAGCCGGACGCCTAAGCGTCCGGCCTCTGACGATTACTGCCGCACACCTTCCACGGAGATGATGATTTCCACCGTTTCCGAGGCCGGCCCCAGGTTTGTGGTGATGCCGAAGTCCGCCAGTTTCAAGGTGGTGGACGCCTCCAGCCCCATACGGTAGCCGCCCCAGGGATCATCGCCGTAGCCGATCAGTTTGGCATCCAGAGTGACCGGCTTGGTGACACCGTGCAGCGTGAAATCACCGGTGATCCGGGCGCTGTCATCGCCGGTTTTTTCGATCCCGGTGCTCTTGAAGGTGGCGGTCGGATACTTGCTCACGTCGAGGAAATCAGCACTGCGCAGATGCTTGTCACGCTCAGCGTGGTTACTGTCCAGACTGGCCGTTTGAATAGTGGCTTCCACGGTGCTGTTTTCCGGATTGTCGGCATCCACGGTGAAAGCGCCATCGAAATCGTTGAAGCGGCCATACAACCAGCTGTAACCCAGATGGGAAATCTTGAACATGATGAACTGGTGCTGCCCTTCGGTATCGAAGTGGTAGGTCCCAGCGGGCTTATCGGCGGCCAAAGCCGCGGAGCTCAGCATCAACGCCGACATCAAAGCCAGCACGGGAGCGGTGAACAGCTTGAACATGGGTCGTTCTCCTTGGATTAACGATGGGATGATGGCCGGCGGGGAGCCAGCCCGAAAATACGGCGCAAGGTATCGTCGCGATCGATGAAGTGGTGTTTGAGCGCCGCCAGCGCATGCAGCGCGGCCAGTACGATCACCGCCCAGGTCGCCCAGTAATGCACGGCTCCGGCAAGATCCTCGAGACCACTGCGGCGACCGGTCAATGACGGCATCGAGAACCAGTTGAACACCTGGATCGGCGCGCCATCGGCGGTACTGATCAGATAACCGCTGACCATCGCCACCAACAACAGCAAATACAGTGCCCAATGAGCCAGTCTGGCACCGGCTTTCTCCCAGGCGCGGTGTTGTTCGGGCGCCGCTGGCGGCGGCGACAGCACCCGCCAGATCAGCCGCACCAGCACCACCGCCAACAGCAGCAGTCCAATACTGCGATGCCAGTGCGGCGCGCTGCGATACCACGGGTGGTAATAATCCAGTTCCACCATGTACAGCCCAAGGCCGAACAAGGCGAACACCACCAAGGCCACCAGCCAATGCAACCCCACGGTGACGGCACCGTAACGCTGATCATCGTTGCGCCATTTCATTCTCGATCCCCGGGCCTCTTCACTTATTTCCAGTAGCCGAGCCGAAACGCGGACAGACACATCCCGCTTAACTGCCGGATATCTTGGCCCAGAAAATGGGCCGACAGGAATCCAATCAATGACGCATTTGCATCAGAAATTTAGATTGGTGTGACGTTGGCCCGCCGGAACCTGCCCGGCGAGAGCATTGACAGGAGAGAAATCACCCGGCCACCACCATGGCGATGAACAAGGCGATCAGGGCGAGGGAAATAATGATTGCCAGACGTTTGAGAGTTCCGGCTCCCCGGTTAGACCAATCCATAGCGGCTCCTCCGTTGCCACCAGGACTATAGACAGCCACGGGCCACGGGCGCGAGAAGGACGTCCTACACCTGGGAAGTTTTACATTTATTCCGGGGCATCACGCAACCAGAACTGCATGGTTTTCCGTGTTTCTTCCTGCTCTCCCAGATCGCGCCAGCAAAAGCCGGTGGTCAATCCCGCCGCCGGACGGTACCCGCGGCCGCGCCAGAACGATTCCAGGCCGGTGTATCCTCGCGGCTGGCGAGGGTCATCCGTGGCCCGAACCACGCTACAGAAGGCAGTGGTGGAGAAGCCGAAATCACTGGCGTACAACTCACGCAAATCGAAAAAGCGATGGCCGATCCCCTGGCCTCGATATTCAGGCAACAGCACCGACTCACCGAAATAATAGACCTGCTCCGGCGAGGGCCCCCGTTGCTGGAACGGCACCAGAAATTCCTCGTCCGCGTCTTCCAGCGGCAACGCCGACGCCACACCCACTACCCGGTTGTATTCCAGCGCCAACACGAACAGGCTGCGGTCGGACCTCGCATAGCGATCCAGATAACGGCGCTCATAGTCCGGATCCCCATCGTAGAGATAGGGGTAATCGCGAAACACCCGGATGCGTAATCCGGCCAACTCATCCAACCAGGGTTCCACGGCGATCCCGCTCACCGGACGAATTTCCACACTGGACATACTGCTGATCTCCTGACTGCTGCCGTCGATGCTAAGGCCTGTTCACCCTATTTGCATCCCGCCTGGCTGGAGGCAAAAAGGGCATCCAGCAGGCGGGATGCAAATAGGGTGAACAGGCCCTACACCAGAGCCGCTCCGGCCAGTGGCAACCCCCTGAACCGGCGGGCCGTCAGGAATTCAGTTCCTCGGCGAAGCGGCGTCGCATCAACCGATGGTAGAGATCAGGCGCCAGCCGCCACAGCAAACTGGCCATGAGAGTGAAGCGGTCCGGGAACAGGCGTTTTTCACCCCGCTCAAAGGCATCCATAACGCGCTCCGCCATCCACCCGGCGCTACGCACCCTGCCCACCGAGGAGCGGGCATGAGCGGCGGGTTTGCCGTCGAAACCCAGGGCATTGCTTTCGATCGGCGTGGCCAGGAAGCTGGGGTACACCATCAGCACACCGACGCCCTGATCCGCCACTTCGCCACGCAATACCTCGAAGAACTGCGCCAGCGCGGCCTTGGCGCTGCAATAACCGGCCCGCCCCAGCACCGGCATCCAGCCGGCCATGGAGCCAATATTGATCACGCAGCCACCACTGTCTCGCAGCAACGGCAGGCACCCCAGAGTCAGGGCTACCGGCGCCTCCCAGTCCACCGCCATGACCTGGCGAAAGACCCTCAGTTCGGTGCGCGCCGCCAACGAACGATGGGTAATGCCGGCGTTGTTGATCAGCACATCCAGGCGCCCCCGGGCCGCGATCCGCTCAATCAAACAATCTCGCTCCGGGCCGTCGGTGAGGTCCAGGGCAAAATGCGTCACCCGCGACGGATCCATGGCGGCCAGTTGCTCACTCTTGTTGGCGAGCGCCATGGCGTCGCGGTCCACCAGAATAAGCCGGTGGCCACGCTGGAAAGCCGCTTGGGCCAAAGCCCAGCCCAGGCCGGAGGCGGCGCCGGTAATCAACGTGGTGGTCGCGGTGTTATCGGTCATAGCTGCCCCCGGGCACGGGCCCGTTCAGCGAAAAAGCGGAACGTCTGCTCGGAGGTTTTTTGCGGGTAATAACCGAACTCCTCCTTCAAACGGCGATTGCCAAGCACCGGCCGGTAACGCAGAAAATTGATTTTCTCCGGCGCATGGACGGTAAGCCCCAGCCGGTGCCCCAACCACAGTACCGCGCGCAACACACCCGCGGGCAGGACCAACAGCGGCTTGTCCAATATCGAAGCCACTTGCCGCACCGTGAGAGCACCGTCGCCGGCCAGGTTGTAGATCCCTTCGGCGCCGGTTTCCACGCCGCGGGCAATGGCGCCCACCACGTCCTGATCCCAGACGAACACGAACGGCGAATCGGAACCGGCGATGGCGAGAATCCGCTTGCGCTCGAACAGGGCGGTGATCTGATTGCGGGTGCTTTCCCCTAGCACCGTACCCGGCCGCAGAATCAGTTGCCGTAAGTCCGGATGGCGATGGCGATAACCCGCCAGCATTTCTTCCACCAAACGTTTGTGATCGGAGTAAGCGAACTCCGGATTGCCGCGCAGCGGGTCCTGCTCATCCAGCCAGGCCGGATTGTCCGGATGGTAGCCGTAGGCGGCGCCGGAACTGGTGACGATAAGTTGGGTGACGCCGGCGATCAGACAGGCATCGAGCACATTGCGGGTGCCGTTGACATCGATGTCGTGGTCACGCGCTCGATTGCCGGAATCCTCCAGTACCGCCGCCAGGTGCACCACGGTATCGATGCGCCACTCCCGCATCAGCTCCGCCAGAGCCGGATCACGGATGTCGCCCTGCCGGCACTCGAATGGCAAATCCGCCGGTACCCGCACATCCAGCCCCAGCACGGTGTGCCCGGCGGCCAGCCGCTCGCCAAGCAGGCGGCCGATGTAACCGCCGGCTCCAGTGATCAGCACCCGGCTCATGATGCCTCCCACCCGGATCGCGCGGGTTCGGTACCACGCGACCAGATCAACGCCAGAATCAAGCCGCTGACCAGGTGCCATACTCCCCAGAAACCGGCGATCAGAATCATGCCCGCCGCCTGCGGGAAGAACGTGAACAGGATCGCCAGCCCCAGCCCGGAGTTCTGAATACCCACTTCCAAGGTCACCGCCCGCCGGTCGGCCCGATCGAGCCGCATCATCATGCCGGCGCAGGCCCCCAACGCCAGTGCCAGGGCATTCTGCCCAATCACCAGAGCGACAATGCGGTGGGCGTTTTGCAGGAACACATCCAGGTTCTTGGCGAAAGCCAGACCGACAAAGGCCAGTAACACCAGCAAGGTGAACACACGCATGGGTTTCTGCGCCCTGACCGCGAAGCGTGGAAAATGGCGGCCGGTCAGCATACCCAGCAGCAGCGGTACCGCCAGGACCAGAACCACCAGCATCAGGATGTTCCAGGGGTTCAAGGCGATCTCGGTGACCAGATCACGGGTGTGGGGATTGAGCCAGCCATAAAAGGCGAAATTGAGCGGTGTGAGTATCGTGGCCGCCAGGCTGGACACCGCGGTCATGCTCACCGACACCGCCACATTGGCCCGCGCCAGCCAGGTCATGATGTTGGAAAAGGTGCCCCCCGGACAGGACGCCACCAGAATCATGCCCAACGCCAGCCCCGGTTCCACATCCAGCACCCAGGTCACCACGCAGGTCAAGGCCGGCAACAAAAGGAACTGCGCCAGCAGCCCCGCCGCTGGCGCCTGGGGCATGCGCAGCACACGGCGAAAATCCTCCACGCGCAGGGAAAGAGACACACCGAACATCATCAACGCGAGAATCACGTTGAGCACGATCAGATTGCCGGTGCTGAAATCAATCGGGGAATCAGGGCCCATGAAACGGTCTCCCGGTTATTGCAGCGCCTGGCGCCGTTTGGCCAGCTCGGCCCGATAACTGTCCTTGTGCACGTAATACGCCATGCGCGACAGCTTCAGATAGTGATAACCGCCATCTAGGCTCTGCCCGGCGCGCTCGCGCTTCAAGCGGGCCAGCTCCCGCGCCGCCGGATGCCCCTCGGCGCGACGCTTCAAATACAGCGCCACCAGCTCCGCCTGCTCGTTGCGCCCCTCCCAACCCAGGCCGGCGGCCTCGATCATGCCCATCATGAACAGGTTGTCGTAGTGTGGATGGAACAGGTTCAGATAAAGGCTCGGCGCGGCGCCACGCCAGTTGAGGAGCGCGCTGTCGATGAACGGATAATCCAGCTTGTAGCCGGTGGCCAGAAGAATCAGGTCGTATTCGGCCTGGGCCCCGTCCGTGAACGTGACGGTGCGGCCGTGCATGCCGGCGATGTCGGAACGCGGCGTGATATCGCCATGGCCCAGGTGATGAAGCACCAGGGAGTTGACCACCGGATGGGCTTCGTACAGGCGATAATCCGGGTCCGGCAGGCCGTAGTCGCTGGGCCGGCCGATGATCATGCGAATCAGCCAGGCATCCAACCGCTGTTTGAGGCGGCGCGGCAATTTGAGCTTGCCGCCGATGGCGTCGGACGGCCGACCGCCAATGAATTTGGGCAGGAAGTAATAGCCCCGGCGCACCGACAGATCCACGCGTTTCGCTTGGTGTACCGCATCCACCGCCATGTCGCAGGCGGAATTGCCACAGCCGACGATCAACACGCGTTTGTCCTTGAACAGCACAGGATCGCGGTAATCGCATGCGTGCAGCAGTTCACCTTCGAATTGCCCGGGCAGCGTCGGCCGGTTAGGGGTGTGCAAGGTGCCACTGGCGATCAGTACACCATCGAAGTAGCGGCTGTCTTGGTTGCCGTCTTTTTCCGCCGTCACCCGCCAACCCTCGCCCTCCGGCGTCACCGAGACCACCCGGGTACCGAACCGGTAGTGCCGATACAAGTCGAAGTGGCGGGCGTAATCCTGGAAATACTGCTTCAGTTCGGCGTGGTGAGGATAGGTGGCCACCCGCTCATCCATGGGGAATTCGCGGAACTCCGTCATCCGCTTGGAGGAAATCAGGTGGGCGGTCTCGTACATGGTGCTGTGCGGGTTGTCGATGTCCCACAAACCACCCACGTCGTTGTTCAATTCATAGCCGACGAAGGGCAAACCCTGTTTACTGAGGTTTCTGGCCGAGGCCAGGCCCATCGGTCCGGCACCGATCACTGCGTACATGAATACCTGTCCTTTTTGTTATTGTTTTCAGGCTAATCCTACCGAGGCGGCCGGGCATGGCTGATTCGCGACCCGGCCCCGGTTAATTCAGGACTTCGCTCATGAACCACAGTCCCACGGTGACGGTGCACTTCTCCCAAGCCATCCTGCAGGCGGCACAACGCCTGGGGCTGCGTCTGCCCGATGATCTGGTGGCGGAGATGGAAGCCCGGGAGCGGGTGGATCTGGACAGCCAGGACCGGCTCTGGGAAGCGTTCTGTCGGGCCGCCGCCGATCCACTGGTGGGCGTGGACCTGGGGCTGGCCCTGCAGGTGGGGCACCTGGATACCGCCGGCATGATCCTGATGAGTTGCGAAACCCTGGGCGAGGCGGTGGCGTCACTGCTCGACTACCACCCCATTGTCGGAGAGGGCGGCACCTTTCATTTTCAGGCGGTCACGGCCCACCGCTGCGAGCTGCGCTACCAGCCGCTTTACCATACTCGCCAGGCCACCCGGGTGGAGGCGGTGATGGCGAGCACGCTGAATCTGACCCGCTGGAGCACCGGCGATGCCTTCCGGCCGGCCTGTCTGACGGTGTGCCACGCTCCCCAGAGCGACCCCGCACGCTACCATGACAGGCTGGGGGTGCCGGTGCACTTCAACGCCGATCACAACGCTCTGGTATTCGACGCCGAGCAGCTGGGACTGCCGCTGATTCACGCCAACCCGGCCCTGTGCCGACATCTGCGCGGCCTCGCCGATGACGTGCTGGCGCGCCTGGAAAATCCGTCCCTGGGTGCCCGGGTCAGCGCTCTGATCCGCGATCATCCGCACTGGGGCAAGGAACGTATCGCCGGGCAACTGGGTATGAGCGGGCGCCATCTGATCCGCAAGCTGGCTGATGAAGGCACCGGCTTCAAGCTGTTGCGCGACACCCTGCTGCGGGAACGGGCGGAGCAGGCGCTGGCCGACGGCGAGCGCGCCGGCCGGATCGCCGAGGAATTGGGATTCTCCGACGAAAGCGCCTTCGTCAAGGCGTTCAAACGCTGGACCGGCAGCACGCCGGCCCGGTTCCGCGCGGAACGCGGTGACTAAACGGCGTCCAGGGCCTGCTCGATATCGGCGAGAATATCGTCCACGTGCTCGATACCAATGGACAGACGCACCAGATCGGCGCTCACGCCGGCGGTCTTCAGTTCGTCGTCATTAAGCTGCCGGTGCGTGGTGGTGGCGGGGTGGCAGGCCAGACTCTTGGCGTCACCGATATTCACCAGACGCTTGATCATTTGCAGCGCATCGATGAAGCGCGCGCCGGCTTCGCGGCCGCCTTTGATGCCAAAACTGAGAATCGCCGACGGCAAGCCGCCATCCATGTAACGCTTGGCCAGCTCCGCGTCACGGTCACCTTCCAGCCCGGCATAGTTCACCCATTCCACCTTGTCGTGGGCTTTCAGGTAACGGGCCACCTTGATGGCATTCTCGCAATGACGCTCCATGCGCAGATTCAGCGTCTCGATACCCTGCAGAATCAGGAAGGCGTTCATCGGCGACAGCGCCGCGCCCATGTTACGCAACGGCACCACCCGGGCGCGGGCGATAAACGCCGCCGGGCCCATGGCCTCGGTGTAAATCACCCCGTGGTAGCTGGGATCCGGCTCGTTGAACTGCGGGAAGCGGGCGTTGCCCTGCCAGGGGAAATTACCGGAATCGACGATGATCCCACCCACGGTGGTGCCATGACCGCCCATGTATTTGGTCAGGGAATGCACCACGATGTCCGCGCCATGCTCGAACGGCCGGCACAACGCCGGAGACGCCACGGTGTTGTCGACGATCAGCGGCACGCCGGCATCGTGGGCCACTTTGGCGAGCGCGGCCAGATCCACGATGTTACCCGCCGGGTTGCCGATGGATTCACAGAACACCGCCTTGGTGTTGTCATCGATGGCGGCGGCCATAGCCTGCACATCGCGGCCGTCCGCCATGCGTACTTCGATGCCCATGGTCGGCAGAGTGTGGGCGAACAGATTATAGGTACCGCCATAGAGCTGGCTGACGGAAACGATATTGTCGCCGGCACGGGCCAGGGTCTGCACCGCCGCGGTAATGGCGGCCATGCCGGAGGCCATGGCCAGAGCGCCGATGCCGCCTTCCAGCTGCGCCACACGCTCTTCCAGCACGCCATTGGTGGGGTTCATGATGCGCGAGTAAATATTGCCCGGCACTTTCAGATCAAACAGGTCGGCGCCATGCTGGGTGTTGTCGAAGTAATAGCTGGTGGTCTGGTAAATCGGCACCGCCACGGAATGGGTTTCCGGGTCGCCGGCGAAGCCGCCGTGAATCGCTATGGTTTCTCGTTTCATTGTTCTCTTCCCTAGTCCTTCAAACGGTTTAAAAAGGCAAGCGCCCTCGCGCTTACCGCAAAGGAGGTTCCGGCCAGAAATCGAACTGGGCTGGAACCGAATTCAGGTCGGTGTCGAACACCGGGTCGCGTTTTTCCAGGAAGGCCTTGAAGCCGTCCTTGCCGTCCCAGTATTCACTGGACCGGTAAATCAGACGCGACTCCACCGCGTGGGCCTGCATCGGATGATCGAAGTTAGGGTTGCGCCACAACATCTGTTTGGCCAGCGCCACCGATACCGGTGAACTCTTGGCGATCAGCTTGCGGGCCAGACCATAGGCCGCTTCAAGCACTTCGTCACGGGGGTGAACACTGCGGAACAAACCGGCGTTCAGACCTTCCTCGGCGAGGAAGATATCACCGCTGTAGACCCATTCGAACGCCTGTTGCATGCCCACCAGCCGGGGCAGGAACCAGGTAGAACAGGCTTCCGGAGTAATCCCCCGCTGGCTGAAGACGAAGCCGATCTTGGCGCCTTCCGCCACCACCCGAAAGTCCATCGGCAAGGTCATGGTGATGCCGACGCCGACGGCGGCGCCATTGATGGCGGCGATCACCGGCTTGCGGCATTCGAAAATGGCCAATGACACCTCACCACCGGAGTCGCGTATGACTTCCAGCGGCGGTTCTTCACTGTCGGCACGGTCATAACCAAACAGGTTGCCGCCGTCCTCCGGTTCCATCTCCATACCCGCGCAGAACACGCGGCCGGAACCGGTAACCACCACCGCTCGCACCCGGTTATCCTTGCTGGCCTCGCCGAAAGCGTGCACCAGCTCGTCCTTCATGCGCAGAGTAAAGGCATTGAGACGATCGGGACGATTCAAAGTCACGGTGAGGATGCCATCTTCCGCCAACGCGGTATGGATGTGTTGGTACTCCATAAGCTGCTCCTTGTTATTGAGCCGGCGCCAACAAACCGCCGGGACGGCCGCCAAAAAGGCCGTCAGAGACAATCCAGGTGCACTACCTGGACCGGAAAGGCTCTAGCATAACGGGAAGGCAGCGCGTCGAACATGGCGCGGAGGGTACGATTGAGGTGGGGTTGATCGTAGAAGCCGGCGGCGCCGGCCAATTCGGCGAAGCTCATGCCATCGCGCCATAGCCTCAGCGCGCGCTGGCATTTGAGATGCAGTTGGAAGCGTTTCAGCGACACACCGACCTGCTCACGGAACAGATGCCGGAAGCGGGATTCGGACAGCCCGGCCGCCGATGCCAGGCGGGCGCCGTCCAGATCTTCCCGGCGCAGGGCCTGGCAGGCCGCGGCGATACGCGGATCCAGCGGTGGCGCGGCGGCCCGCAGACGCTCACGCAAGGCTCTCACGGCCTCTACCCCGGACTGCTCCCTGAGACCCGCCAAGGCCTCCCGAAAGCCCGGCAGACGCGACTCCGGCAGGGCGCCGCCCGGCCCCTGTACCGGCAGGCCGCGCCAGGCGCCGTCATCGGGATCCAGATGCAGTACCGCCACCGGGCCAGGGCTTTCCAGGGCCTGTTCCACGTCCGGTGCCACCCAGACCAGCGGCGAACCCACCCAGTGCCCGGCGATCTGCACGCGCAGCGGCCCTTCCAGCCCCACCAGCAATGAGGCGGCCACATGGCGATGGGGACGATTACGCAGAGAGGAGGCCAGCATCAGCCAGCCTCCCTGCCAGATAAACAGCGGCGATAACGGCGTCACGGCACTCGCGCGGCCCGTCAGGAGGGGCGGCCGTGCCCCGGAGTGCGGCTCAGACCGAGTTTATGCATCAGCTCCAGACTGACGAAAATCGGCCCCACCAGCAGAAAGATCAGATCGTCGAAGAACGACGGCTTCTTGCCTTCCACTTTATGCCCCCAGGCTTGACCGGCCCAGGCCAGCACCCACACCAGCAGCGCCGTCCAGCCCAGTGGCAAACCGCTGCGATCGATGCCGGTGACCACCGCGATCGACACCGCCAGCCAGCCCAGCATCAACAACGATACGCCCATGGACAGGCGCAGGTAGAACGGCATGCACAACACCGCCAGTATCGAACCGCCGTTGACCCAATAGGCGGCGGCGCCCTCCAGGCCAAGCCAGCGGCCCACCGGAATCAACCAGAACAGGCCCAGTGTGGAAATGAAAATCAGCGGCACACAGACGATGTGCACCCACTGGTTCACCGGATTACGGTGGCTCTCACCGTAGTCGCTCAAAAAGGTATTTAAATCACGCATGACTTCCGCCTCCCTGTTGTTGTTATGCCGTGGCTGATGCCATGGTCGGCACGACTTTATCGATGACAGATTAGCCCGCGCCCGCCTCCGGGAATTGTATGGAATGGCTGCTTAGAGCCTGTTCACGATCTCTACACCACCGCGTTGCCGCTGGAAAAGCCGCCAGACGGCGTCGCGGACTGCAGGCTCTGGTGGCGCCAAAGGCAAAGGCCGGGGCGTCGTCTGGCGGCTTTTCCAGCGCAACCCGGAGGGCCGGGCCCCTTTTGTCGCCAGGCCGCGATTACGCTTGTTTATGTAGACTAACTACACCGCACAATCGGAATCACGGCCTGACAACAAAATGAACTCCGGCGCGGTGGTGTAGAGATCGTGAACAGGCTCTTAACCACCACGACGGCTGTCGCGCAGGGCCCGCAACACGTGACCGCGGGTCAGTAAACCGATCAGCCGGCGCTTCTCGTCCACCACCGGATAGATTTTCGGCTTCTGTTTGAGCATCAGCTCCGCCAGATCCACCAACGATTCCTCCACGTCCACGGTGAGCGGATCACCGTGCATCACCTGCTCCACACGCACCGCGCCTTCACTGTGATAGCTGGAAACCAGCAGTTGCCGCAGGCAATCCTGCTCCGACACGAAGCCGATGACACGGGTTTCGTTATCCACCACCGGCAAACCGGTGATGCGGTATTGCAGCAGCGTGTCCACCACCAGGGTGAGGTCCATATCGGCCGGGATGGACATGGGATGCTTGATCATCACGTCTTTCACCAACAGACCCGCCATAATGCTTCTCCCTACATCGCGATACTGCAAAAGCCTTCACAGGGCCCTTTCCCAACCCTTTTCGGGGTAGCCGCCATGGACGGTGGCCATAAAAATCGTCCTTGTTTCGACTATAGCACCCCGGCCAGCCGAGTGAAGCGCAAGAGCCGGTCTTAGGGCTCTTACGGATGACGCCCCTCCCCCGGCTCCCTACAATGGGTCGAACCCGTCGAAGGACAGGGCGGACAGGGACAAGGAGACACTATGGGGCTTCGCTGGTTTATGTCGATGGCCGGGCTGCTGCTGGCTTTCGCCGGCCAGGCCAACGCGGCCACCGAAACCACCTGCGCCCGGGAACAACGGCAGTTGGAGCAATGGGAACAGCAAACCGTCAGCATGGATCGGCAGGTGGAGCCCCTGCAGCGTTTGCTGGACGGAACGCCCATTGCTCCGGACACGTTGAATCAGGCGCTTGGCGCACCGGCGGACGCCGCCAACCGGCCTCCGCCCGGCCCCATCACGCCACCCTCGCTGAGCTGCGAACAATTGGAGGAGCGCCTCAATCAGGCGGTTACCGAACGCCGTGGCGTCCGCGCCCTGCTTGATGACCAACGCGACCAATGGTTTTCCCTGTCCCGTCAGGAACGCGCCGCCGCATTGGCGTTGCTTGAGGAATACCAGTCCCTGACGGCCCTGGAAACCGATCCGCTGGTCCCCTCCGGGCCATTGCGTGATCATCTCACCGCGCTGATCGCCCTGCTCCCGCCCTTGCGCAACCAACCGGCCAACGCGGCCCGCCAGATCGACGTTCTCTGGCCGCCGCCGGTGGCGGACATCCAGGCGGATATCCCCGCCCCGCAACGTCTGGCGCTATGGCGTCACCACTATGAAACCCGGCGGCAACAATTGGCGCTGCGCTCGGGGCTGTGGCAGCGCCAGGGCGTGCTGCGACTGTGGCTCAGCTACGCGCCGGCGGAGTGGCTCCCGCTGCTCGGCCTGGAGGCACGGATGACCGTCGACCGCCTCCATCAGGGTTTGGCGCAGACCTACCGGGAATGGACTCTGAACCGGGAGATACGCCATTACACCCCGCTGGTCAGCAATGCTCTGGCGGTGATACTCGGTCTCGCCATCCTGGCGCTGGTGATGAAACTGGGCCGGCGCGGCCGCCGTGCCCTGCTTCGCCTGCATGAGCGTCTGGTTTCCCGGGCTGGCCAGAAGCGCTGGCTGTGGAACGCCAGCCGGCTGCTCAGCGGCATCGCGCCCCTGGTGCCCTGGCTGCTGCTCTGGCTGGTGATCCATCTGCTGGCACCGTTGCTCGATTCCCCGTCCACCCAGGTGGTGCGCTGGCTGTTGCCACTGGCACGCCTGTATGTGCTGTTCGGTCTGCTGTGGTTATTCGGGGAATGGCTGGTGTTCCGGGTTTGCCAGAGCGCCCACAGCTATCTCAACGATGCCCAGATCACCGAGGCCAGCGCTCTGGCCCGCCGTCAGGCACTGTGGATGATGCTGCCGTGGGCGCTATGGTTCGCGGTGGACCGGCTGATTGGCCAATCTCTTATCGGTTTGCTCTGCACGGTGCTGGTGGGAGTGTGTCTTTATGTCGCCATCGGCCGGCTGCTGGCGTTCCGCCGTGACGATTATCTGCTGTGTTTACAGAATATTCTGCCATCGGTCCTGGATCCGGTGGCGGAGCGCCTGCTCAAGGGCCTGCGTTTTGGCTGGACCGCACCGGTGCTGTTACCGGTGGCGCTGGTGAATTTTCTGTTTCATTACCTGGACATGCTGCTCGGTGAACTGGATTGGTACCTGCGCCTCAAGGCGCGCTGGTTCCGGTTACGCACCAAAGGGGTCGGAGAGGATGAGGAGCCGGTTCGGGAAGACACCAGCGAGGCCGGAAAGGAATATCAAAAGTGGTTCGCCAATCAGTTGCCGGACGACCAGGAAACCCCGTTTATCGACACCGGCCTGCTCAATGCGATGATCAAGGCGGTGGAGCAATGGCATTCTGAAAGCGTGGAAGAAAACGCTTTGCTGGTGACCGGCGAAAAGGGCAGTGGTAAAAGCATGGCCATGCGCAAGCTGGTCAGCAAAATGGAAAAAGAACAACCGGACCTGCGCCTGGTGACGGTATCGGTGCCGCCGCGCACGGTGACACCGGAAGCGGTGACCTCGATGATCGCCGACGCTCTCGGCGAATCCCTGGACGAAGGCCCCGCCAGCCTGGTAAAGAACGACGAGCAGCGCCCGCCCACCCTGCTGATCCTGGACGAAACGCAAAACTGCTTCCTCGCCCGTATCGGCGGGCTGGAAGGCTGGCAGACCTTGCTCACGCTCACCAACGCCCGTCTGGATAACCTGTTCTGGCTGGTATTGATCAACAACCAGAGCTGGTCCTATCTCTCCAATGTGTTCGGCCGTGACTACCAGTTCCGCCGGGTCATCAAGGTGAAACGCTGGGATCAAAGCGAGATCCGCTCACTGATCCTGTCACGCCACCACCTCAGCAAGCAGAAGCTGCGCTACGATGATCTGCTGCTGTCCTCGCGGGGTCCGGAGGCCGGCAATATGCGCAATGCGGAACAGCGCTATTTCAGTTTGCTGTGGGACGCCTGTGGCGGCAACCCGATGGTCGCGCTGAAACTGTGGCTGACATCGATCAAGGTCACCCCCCGGCAGGTGCTGGTGGGCCTGCCGGCACAGCCTTCGTCGGCACTGGCCGCCGGCCAGTCCGGCGATTCCCTGATGTTCGTCTACGCCGCCATCGTCAGCCATGAGAATCTGTCCGGCGATGAAATCGTCGCTGTCACCGACCTCTCCGAGAATGTAGTGCGTTCCGCGCTCAAGGCAGGCCAGGACGCCGGGTTCATCTATAAGGGGGAAGACAGCCGCTACCGGGTGGTGCCGATGTGGTATCGCACCGTGATCAATCAACTGAACAGGAAGAATCTGCTCCATGAATGAGAACGGCGACATTGTCAGCGACCTGGCGGTGGTGATCGACCTGTTCAACGCCTACGCCATACTGCTGCTGATTCTCGGCGGGCTGTTTCTGTGGGCGCTCAATTGGGGGCTGAACCGGCTCGGCCATTCCCTGATGGAACGGTTGCCCAGCCGCCGCTTCCTGATTCTCCAGTTCATCACGCTGGTCAGCTTTCTGATTTACACGCTCGGTACCGGCGCCCTCATCCTCGGCGTTCTGAACCCGCCCAGGGAGTTCATTCTGGCCGCCGCCGGTTCCCTGGCGGTGGCGCTGGGTTTCGCTCTCAAGGATGTGGTGGCATCGCTGGTGGCCGGACTGCTGCTGTTGTTCGACCGGCCATTTCAAGTGGGCGACCGGGTGCAGTTCGGCGAGACCTACGGCGAGATCGTGGCCATAGGTTTGCGCGCGGTGCGGCTGCAGACCCTGGACGACAATCTGGTCACTATCCCCAACTCCCTGTTCATTACCGACGCCGTCGCCTCCGGCAATGCCGGCGCCCTGGATATGATGGTGGTGTCGGACTTTCATGTCGCCCTGGACGCGGATCTGGAGCAGATCGAAGCGCTGATTCGCGAAGTGGTGGTCACCAGCCGCTACGCTTATCTGAAAAAACCGGTGACCTTCGCCATCGAAGAAGTGGAAATCGGCAATGCCCTGGCGATCCGTTTCCGCACCAAGGCGTATGTCCTGGACGTGCGCTACGAGACCGCCTTCCGCAGCGACGTGGTGGTGCGCGTCACCACGTTGCTCAAGGAGCGCGGGATTCCCCGCCCGCGCATCCTGCGTGGCTGACGGTAAGGTGGTTGACGTGAATTGCACTTGCCGGTCAGCGGGACAAACCGACAATGGGAGCCAGTCTGTTCCCGGAACCGTCCCGACCATGCTCATCGATGCCACCATGTCCCGCCAGAACTTCCATCATGTGGTAGCGGCCCTGGATGCACGCGTGCCTGGCGGGAGGCTGGATCAGGCGCTCAACGAGTACCATTTGGAACGCTGTACCGAAGCGGAGCGGATCAATCATTGGCGTTGCGCCGATCTGACCGCCCGGCTTGCCGATCAGCAGGGCGATCCGGCACTGCTGGCCCGGGGGTTTCAGGCGCTGGAACAACAGCGCCGGCTGTTCCCCGGCCTGTCGCCGATCCCCGGCGACATTCTGGACCGGGTCAACCAGTACCAGCGCTACTTGTGCCTGCATTCGGAGCTCGGTGACTACCGTCTGCGGATCGGTACCGAGGAAAGCAGCCTGCAGTTGTTCCGGCGCCCTGGCTTCGAGGGCTACGACGGCCAGGCTCTGGCATTGCTGTATTCCACCTGCCGCCTGTTGGAACGCGGCAGCCCCTTGCGCATACGGCGCGTGACTCTGCGCGCCCATCATGGTGAGCGGGACCGCCGGGATCTGGAGGCGCTGCTGGGCGTACCGGTCAGTTGCGGGGAAGAGCAGGACGGCGTGGTCTTCAGCAACGCCCACCTGCTGCAACCTTCCGCCACGGCCGGCAGTCTCGACGCCCTTGGCCAGCGTGAGCGGCAACTGCGGCGCATGCAACCCGGCCTCGGCTGGAGCGACTCGGTGCGCGGCCTGCTGCCGACCGTGGTGGGGCTGCCGGGCAAGCCGCTGGCGCTGTGCGCCTCGCTACTGGCGGTGAGCGAACGCACCCTGCAACGGCGGGTGGAAGCGGAGGGGCAGGATTTCCGCTCCCTCCTCAGTGACAGCCGCCGGCAACTGGCGCTGACACTGATGCCCTGGCGCGATCTCACCACCGAGCAACTGGCGGTGCGGCTCGGTTACAGTCAGACAGCGCAGTTTTATCGCGCCTTCCGCGACTGGTTCGGTGAATCACCGGGCCGCAAACGCGTGGCCATGTACGGTTGAGTGATCCTGTTCACCCCGGGAGCCAATAAGGATTAAAACCATCGGGAGAACACCATGTTACAAAGCCTCCGTTACGGCTTGGCGGCCACGGCCCTGTTGATCACCAGCCAGAGCCATGCCGACACACCTCAACTGCCGCCACCGGAAAGCACCACTTTGTCCAAACTGCAACTGATGCAGGGCTTCCCTCCACCGCCGGACAAGCTGGTCACCCAGGCTAATTTCAACCGTTTCCCCAATGGCCGCTGGGCACTGCATCACATGCGCGAACTGCAACCCTCACGGGGCATCGCCCGCGATCCGCTGGCGGATGTGGCAAAGTTGAAGTACAAGGACCGCGGTCTGGGCGATCTCCGTTTCGACGACGGCAGCGGCCAGACCACCACCGTTTCCGAATGGCTTCGCGACACCTATACCGACGCTTTCATCGTACTGCACAAGGGACGGGTGGTGTACGAGACCTACGCCGATGGCATGGATGATCAGGATCAGCACATCCTGTGGTCCGTTACCAAATCAGTCACCGGCTTGCTGGCCGCCGACATGATTCAACGTGGCGAGCTGGACCCGGACGCCACCGTGGCCCATTACGTGCCGGAACTGAAAGACAGTGCCTGGGGTGACGCCACCGTACAACAGGTACTGGATATGACCGCCGCGGTGCGTTACCGCGAGGACTACAAGGACTTCACCTCCGACGTTTACCGCTACGCCTTCTCTTCCGGCATTCTGCCAAAACCGAAAAACTATCAGGGTCCGGCTTCCCTTTATGAATTTCTCGCCAGCCTGACCGAGAAGAGCGGCGAGCACGGTAAGCAGTTCACCTACCAGACGGTGCAGTCGGAAGTGGTGGCCTGGATCATCAGCAAGGCCTCCGGGCGGGACTACACCGACCTGCTGTCCGAACGTATCTGGAGCAAGCTGGGCGCCGAACGGGATGCCTATGTTCTGGTGGATCCCCACGGCACACCGCTGGCCGGCGGCGGCATGAACGCTACTTTGCGCGACCTCGCCCGCTTCGCCGAAATGGTGCGCCGCAAAGGCCATTACAATGGTGAGCAGATGGTCAGCAAGGCCGCCATCGAGGACATCTTCAAAGGTGGCGAGCGATCCAAATTCGAGGGCGGTGGTCTGGATTTCCGTCGGGGGCAGTCCTATCACAATCAGTGGTATCAGACCCACAACGACCATGGTGCCTTACAGGCCGCCGGCATCCATGGCCAGATGATTCATATCGATCCGCAAGCGGAACTGGTGGTGGTGAAGTTCTCTTCTCACCCGGTGGCCAGCTCCAGCTTTACCTATACCTCCACCACGGCGGCCCTCGACGCCATCACCGAAGCTCTGCAATAACGACGATGGCCGGCGGCAACTCCGCCGGCTATTTTTTGCTTTAGCCGACGCCCTGAAGCTCTGGACGATCAAGCATCCGAGACAGCTTTTTCAGCGCCTGTTCACGTACCGCGCGGCTGTCCTTTTTTTCCGGATGGAAAGATGGCTTGTAATACGCCACATAGGACCGTCCGAGGCGCCGGAGCCAACCCGGCCGGCCGAACAACCAGTTCAGCCCGTTCCCCACGGAACGAAGATCCCGTTTATCGTCCATACCCTGACGCAACTGGATATAGTGAAAAATGGTGAAGCCGATGAATTCCACCGTGGTCAGCGCCATTTCCGAAGTGCGAATCCAGTAGCTGCCGACCTGATCCGCGTACACGTCGTAGGCCACCGCCTTATGCTCACTTTCCTCCACCGCGTGCCATAGCCAAAGAGGCAGCATGCGTTCGTCCATGCCTTCGAGAAACTCCGGGTTTTCCAGAATCAGTTCCGCCAGCATGGCGGTGAAATGCTCCAACGCGCAGGTCTTTGCCAATTGCCGCTCCGGAGACAGGTTCTTGGCGATCCACTTCATGCCGTTGTGCACGAAGTCATGGACCTTGCGGGTCGGCACGCCCTTTTCTTCCATGAAATCATTGAACGCTTCGTGCTCCTTACCGTGGTGCGCCTCCTGGCCGATGAACCCTTTCACCCGCTCGCGCAGATCCGGATCGGAGATTTGCTTTTGATAGTGGCGCACGGCGCGGACGAAGAAACGTTCGCCCTCTGGAAAGGTGCAGGATAAAGCCGTCAGCAGCGTGGTTTTGAATTGATCGTCGGCGAACCAGTAGCGCGACATGGACGGATCGAACTGGAAATCCATACGGCGCGGCTGGATGTCGCTGGCGTTGGTGCGCATGGCGGTCACTTTGGCGTTCATGCCCGGTCTCCCGATGAACTTCTCGAATGGCCTTCACTATGCGATCACGGCGATTCGGCACGCCAGTGCCGCTTGTGCCATTTTGCCCTGCCCGGAATGCCAAAAACGGCCTGGCGGACGCCGGGCGCCAGCCGATCAGGGTCCATGAGCGGTGCTACGAAGCCCCTTGTATGTTGCCCCGGAAGATATTGATAGGGTTTAACACGGTTACCGGGGAGGCCGTTCGCTCCTGGAAGCAGCGTGGTCTGACTTCGTCTGTAGAGCGGCTCCCCGCCTCATTGCTCACTCCGAAGGGTATCCCGAAGCCCACCAAGGGACTTCGTATCCACAAGGTCGGTAGTGGCAAGCAGTGCGAGGTCGGGGAACCGGTGCCCATTGTCTCTAATCAATGACCTGGGGTGAAGTGACGTGTCAGTTAATGTGGGCTTGGATATCAGTGCTTACAGCGTGGATGCCGTGATTCGGCAAGGCGACAAGGCCTCTCAGCCCAAGCAGTACAAACAGACCGTGGAGGGGCACGCGGCTCTGATCTCACAGCTGAAGAAGGCCAAGCCGGCCCTGATCGTGATGGAAGCCACGGGCATCTATTATTTCGATCTGGCGGTGGCACTGGCCGACGCGGGCCTGCCGGTCGCGGTGATCAACCCCAAGAGTTTCCGCCATTTCGCTGAGTTGAAGCTGCAGACCAGTAAATCCGACGGCATCGATGCGGATCTGTTGGCCGAATACGGCCAGCGTATGGCCCCGGCGCTGTGGACGCCGCCCGATCAGCAGCACCAGGCGCTGAGAAGCTTGGGACGACAGATCAACCGGCTGGTGGGCAGCCGGGCTCAGGCTAAGAACCGGTTGCATGCTCTGAAGGCCACCCGCTCCACTCCGGCTCTGCTGATCGAGGATGAGCAGGACGGCATCGCCACTCTGGAGAGCCGTATTGAGCGGCTTCGCCAGGCCGCCCTGGAGCTGATGGCCGAGGCTCCCGTACTGCAGCGTCAGTATGAGCATCTGTTGGCGGCCAAGGGTGTTGGAGAGGCGACAGCCTTGTCGGTCCTGGCGGAGTTGTGCGTGCTGCCACGGGATCTGAAGTCCAGTCAGGTCAGTCGGCATGCGGGGTTGGATGTGCGTCAGCACCAGTCTGGAACCAGTGTGAACCGGCCTGGACGCATCAGTAAGGCGGGCAATGTTTACCTACGCTCCGCCTTGTATATGCCGGCGCTATCGGCGGTGCGCTATGATCCCAACGCCAAGGCGTTCTATGAGGCTCTGGTGGCGCGGGGCAAGAAGAAGATCCAGGCTCTGGTAGCGGTGATGCGTAAATACCTCACCGGCCTGTGGGCCTGTTTGAAGACCGATACCCCATTCGATTCATCGCGTTTATTTCAGCCTCAAGGGCTTCAAAACGCTTGATATCGAACAGGGTATCTACAGCGGCTCCGTAGCCCTTTCGATAGGAAACGGTTTCAGACTGATAAGTGAATGGGGCTCACCGCAAAAAAAGGCCGGCGGGGAGCCGGCCGAGGAAGGGGAAGTCACTTGGGGAAAACAGTGGGCGCGCGTCCTTGTGCGCCGCTACCCGGTGAGCGCGGGTAAGGGTCAGGAAACGGCGGCCGCCAGCCACTGTTCCAATTCATCGGCGCCGCCAATACGTTCGCCTTCAATATAGACCTGCGGGGTGGTACCGGCGCCGGTCACCGCCGCCAGAGTGCTGTAGCTGAGGCCACGGCTGCCCAGCTCGATTTCCTCGAAACTGTAACCCGCCTCTCGCAGCGCGTTCTTGGCGCGGGCACAGTGCGGGCAACCCGGTTTGCTGAATACCGTCACCCGCTTGGGCAACGCCGCCTCGCCATTGATATAACCCAGCATGGTGTCGGCGTCGGAGACTTCGAACGGGTCACCGGGCTGGTCCGGCTCGATGAACATCTTATCGATCACGCCGTCCTTCACCAGCATCGAGTAACGCCAGCTGCGGGAACCGAAACCCAGCTCCTTCTTGCCCACCAGCATGCCCATCTTCTCGGTGAACTCGGCGTTGCCATCGGGAATAAAGCGAATGTTCTCCGCTGCCTGGTCGCCAGCCCAGGCGTCCATGACAAAGGCGTCGTTAACGGACAGGCACAGAATGTCGTCCACGCCATTGCTTTTGAACACCGGCGCCAGCTCGTTGTAGCGCGGCAGGTGAGTGGAGGAGCAGGTCGGCGTGAAAGCCCCCGGCAACGCGAATACCACCACCGTCTTGCCCTGGAACAGGTCCGTGGTGGTCACGTCCCGCCATTCATTGCCTTCCCGGGTGCGGAAGGTGACTTCCGGAACACGCTGGCCTTCCCGATTGCTCAACATGGACACTCTCCTCGTCTTTCATTCATTACGTCTCTGATAGACAAGGAGCATAAGGACAGAGTCTTAATTAATAAAAACGTTTGCCTCTATTTTTGCCATAGCCCTTCACTATGCGAACACGCCTGGCTGGCTATTCGCCGGGTTCAGGGCGGGCTATACGCTGGATCACCGGGTCATCCAGGTCCCAGCCGCCGCCTATGGCGGCGGCCAGTTCCGCCGCTGCCTGCAATTGCTGGCTGGTGATGTCCAGGCGTGAGCGGCGCGCTTCCAGGGTGAGATTCTGCGCCGTGGCCACCTCCAGGAAAGACACCATGCCGGCACGGTAGCGGTTGGTGATGACGCTTTCATTCTGTTCCGCCAAGGCCAGCAGCTCATCCTGCTGTTCCGCTTTCTCGCGAAGAATTTGCATCGTCGCCAGGGCGTCTTCCACATCGCGCAGACTGTCCAGGACGGTCTGTCTGTAGTTCGCCACCTGCTCATCGTACTGGGCCACCGCGATATCGCGGGTGGCGCGCCGGCGGCCACCATCGAACAATGTCAGCGCCAGTGACGGCCCCACCGACCAGATTCGTTGCGGCGCATCGAACAAGCCCGAGAAGGTGTCATCCTGCAAAGCGCCATAGGCGCTCAAGGTGAGATCCGGCAACCAGGCGGTCTGGGCCACGCCGATCAGCGCATTGGCCTGGGCCACGCCCCGTTCCGCCACCACCACATCCGGGCGGCGCGCGATCAACACCGATGGCAGGGCCGCCGGCAGTGCCGGCAACAACGGCAGGTCATCGGTGGCGGCGATGCTGAACGACACCGGCGCCACGCCCAACAAGGCCGCCAGCGCATTTTCTTCCTGGGCTCGTTGTTGTTGCAGATCATAGAGCTGCGTGCGCAGAGACTGGCGCTGGGTTTCCGCCTGGATCACATCGGACCGGGACACGATACCGGCGTTGTACTGATTGCGAGTCAACTCCGCCGAGCGATCGTATGCCGCCATGGTCAGTTCGAGAATATCGCGCTGGCGATCCAGCGCGCGTACCCGAACATAGCCCTGCACCACCGCTACCTGAAGGGTCAGTCGGGCAGCGGCGATGTCGGCGGCGCTGGCGGCCAGACCAGCACGCTCCGCTTCCACCTGGCGCCGCACCCGCCCCCAAAGATCCGGCGCCCAGCTGATATCCAGACGGCCACTGAACAAGTTGCCGGGATCGGTATCGCTGCCGCCGCTACGAGTACCGTTCACGGACGCGTCCAGTCGCGGGCTGTACTCACCACGGGCCAGACGCCACTGCGCCTCGGCGGCGCGGAAACGGGCTTCCGCCTGGGCCAGGGTTTGGCTGGCCTGATCCGCGCGCCGGATCAGATCGGTCAGCACTGGATCGTCAAACGCTTCCCACCAGGTACCCTGGGCCACCCAGGGTTGCTCCGGCATGGTTCGCCAGCCATCCTGGTATTGGAATCGCGCCGGAATGGCACTCTCCGGCGTGCGATAGTCCGGTCCCAGGGTGCAGCCGGCAAGGGCCAGCAAGCACAACAGGGAAGTGGCGGATAGACGCATCATTACAGGCCTCTTCTCTTCATACCGACTCCAGAGGGTTATCACCTGACCGGCGGCGCAGGGTGCGCTGGCGCAATGTTTCCAGATACAGATAGATCACCGGCGTGGTGTACAGCGTCAACAGCTGACTGAACGCCAAACCGCCGATGATGGTAATCCCGAGCGGCTGGCGCAGCTCTGATCCTTCGCCGAGTCCCAGTACCAGCGGCACCGCGCCGAGCAGACCGGCCAGGTTGGTCATCAGAATCGGCCGTAATCGCAACAACGCCGCCTGACGGATCGCCGCCAGCGGGGCCAGGCCATCCCGGCGCTGCGCTTCCAGGGCAAAGTCGATCATCAGAATGGCGTTCTTCATCACGATGCCGATCAGCAGGAACAATCCCAACAGCGCGATCAGGCTGAATGGCGTATCACTGATACGCAGCGCCAACAAAGCGCCAATACCGGCGGAAGGCAAAGTGGAAAGAATGGTAAGCGGGTGCAGGGTGCTTTCGTACAGCATGCCCAACACCATGTACACCGCCAGCAGTACCGACAGAATGAGCAGAGGCTGACTGAGGTTGCCTTCGAAATTGGGCCGGTCGGAACCCGGCCCGGCATACACGCTCGGCGGCAGCATGATGTCGTTGAGCGCCTTCTGGATCGCTTCTTCCGCCTGTATCGGCGTGACCCCGGGGGCCAGCGCATACCCTATCCCCGTGGCGGCGAACTGAGAGTCGTGGCGAATGCGGTCGTTGGTCAGTCCGTATTCCCAGGTCGCGAAGGTGGACAGCGGCACGCGCGCGCCATCGTCGGTCAACACTTCCAGTTGCTCCAGTACCGAAGGTTGTTCGGTGTAGCGCGGCAATAACTCCATCACCACCCGGTACTGGTTCAATTCATCGTAGAGCGTGGCCACCTGCCGCTGGGAAAAGGAGTTGTTCAACACCGACGCCACCGTCGCCATGTCGACCCCGTGCACCCGCGCCGCTTCGCGATCAATATCCAGTACCACCTGTTGCGCTTCCTCGTCACCGGCGGAGTCCACGTCCACCAGTTCCGGCAGTTTCTGCATCGCTTCCGATGCCTTGCGTGACCAGATATCCAGCAACTCCAGGGAATCCGAACGCAACACCAACTCATAATCACTGCGACTGAACCCTCCCGATAGCCGGATATCCTGATCCACCATCAGAAACATCATGCCACCGGGAACATGAGGCGCCTTGGCCCGCAGCCGGTTGACCACCTCTTGAGCCGACACCCCCCGTTCCGCCAGCGGCTTGAGGTTGATGGTGAGCTGGGCATTGGTGATACCGCCATCGCCACCGCTGGTGCCGGTAACGTCCTGCACCGCCGGATCGTCCATGATCAATTGCCGGAACACTTCGATCTTCGGCTGCATCAACTGGAATGAAAAACCGTCGTCACCGCGGACGAAGCCGCGAATTTGTCCGGTGTCCTGCGGCGGTAGCGTGGTTTTCGGGATCGCCACATACAGCCACACATTGACCGCCACCACCGCCAGCAAGGTAAGCAGGGTAATCAGCCGATGACGCAACGCCCAGTCCAGACTGGCGGCATAGGCGTGTTGCAGGGAATGGAACGCGGCCTCACTGCGCCGGGCCAGGGCCGAGGGCGCGCCGGTGGCTTTTCCCCGCAACCAAAGCGCGCACAGGCTGGGAGTCAGGGTTAGCGAGACCAACAGGGAAATCAGCATCGCCGCCGCCAGGGTAATGGAGAACTCGCGGAACAAACGCTCGACAATGCCGCCCATGAACAGGATCGACACGAACACCACCACCAGCGCCACATTCATCGCCAGCAGTGTGAAGCCCACTTCGCCAGCCCCCTTGATCGCCGCCTGCAACGGCGGCAGCCCGTTCTCGATATGCCGCTCGATGTTTTCCAGCACCACGATGGCATCGTCCACCACCAGTCCGGCGGCGATGATCAACGCCATCAGCGACAGGTTATTGACCGAGAAACCGTAGAAATACATGACCACGAAGCTGCCGATCAGGGACACCGGGATCGCCACGGTGGGAATCAGCGCGGTACGGGCACTGCCCAGAAACAACCACACCACCATGACCACCAGGGCCACCGCGATCAGCAAGGTGATTTGCGCTTCACGCAAGGTGGCGCGGATCCCCGGCGAGCGGTCCATCACCACCGCCAGTTCACTGTCCGCCGGCATCAGGGCACGCAGCCCCGGCAAGGTCTCACGGATGGCATCGATGGTTTCGACGATATTGGCGCCGGGCTGCCGGCTGATCATCATGATCACCGCCGGGTGATCATTGTGAAAACCGCTGCTGTAGCGGTTCTCCACCGAATCCGACACCTCGGCCACGTCCTCCAGCCGCACTACCGCGCCATCCTGGTGACGAATCACCAGCTTGCGATAGGCACTGGCCTTGCGCAGCGGATCGCTGGTGCGCACTTCCCAGCGATGGTCGTCATTTTCCACCAGACCCAGCGGCTGCAACGCATTGGCTTCGTTGATGGCATTGCGAACGTCATCCAGCGCAATGCCATACTGCAGCAGCGCACCGGGATCCAGTTGCACCCTCACCGCCGGCAGCGACGCACCGCTGACACTGACTTCACCGACCCCGCTGATCTGCGACAGTTTCTGCGCCAGAATCGTAGCGGCGGCATCGTACAGTTCGCTCGGCGCCAGATTCGGCGAGGACAACGCCAGGCCCATCACCGGCGCCTGGGACGGGTTCACCTTGCGATACTGCGGGTTGCCGGGCATACCCGAAGGCAACTGACTGCGCGCCGCATTGATCGCCGCCTGCACGTCGCGGGCAGCGTCATTGAGATCACGCCCCAATTCAAACTGCAGCATGATCTGCGTGGCACCCTGATTACTCGACGAAGTGATCGAGATGATGCCGTCGATACTGCCCAGCGCGCGTTCCAGCGGCGTCGCCACGGTGGCGGCCATGCTTTCCGGACTGGCCCCGGGCAGGCTGGCGGAAACCGTGATAATCGGGAAATCCACCTGCGGCAACGGCGCCACCGGCAACAGGCGCCAGGCCAGCAGACCGGACAGCACCACCGCGACCGCCATCAGGACGGTGGCGATGGGCCGTTGAATGAACGCCCGCGCCGGGTTCACGGGCCCGCCCCACCCTGGTCCACCACCGGTGACCGGCGGCCCGCCAGCCGGTCGAAGAACAGGTACACCACCGGTGTGGTGAACAGTGTCAGCACCTGGCTCACCAGCAGGCCGCCGACCATCACCAGGCCCAGCGGTTGCCGCAGCTCGGCACCGGAGCCGCTGGCCAGCATCAGCGGAATGGCACCGAACAACGCCGCCAGCGTGGTCATCAGAATCGGCCGGAAACGCAACATGGCGGCACGATGTATCGCCTGCCGCGGCGGCATCCCCTGATTACGCTGCGCCTCCAGGGCGAAGTCCACCATCATGATGCCGTTCTTCTTCACCAGGCCGATCAGCAGTACCACCCCGATCACCGCGATCAGGTCCAGCGCCCGGCCAGTAAGCAGCAATGCCAGCAAGGCGCCGACGGTGGCCGAAGGCAAAGTGGAAAGAATGGTGATCGGGTGAATGGTGCTCTCGTACAGAATACCCAGCACGATATACATGGTCAGAATCGCCGCCAGGATCAACCACAGGGTATTCGACAACGAAGCCCGAAAGGCTTCCGCCGCGCCCTGGAAACGGCTTTCCACTTCCGTCGGCAGACCGATCTCCTGCTGTACCCGTTCGATCGCTTTCACCGCCCCGCCCAGGGACGCGTCCGGCCCCAGATTGAAGGAGATGGTGGCCGCCGGAAACTGCCCCTGGTGATTGATCAGCAGCGCCGCCGGGCGCTGGGTGACGCGGGCGACGCTGGACAACGGCACCGGCTGGCCGGAGGCGGTGGGTACATAAGTGGTCTGTAACGCGGACAGGCCCTCGGCGTGCTCCGGGTCCACTTCCAGAATCACCCGATACTGATTGGCCTGGGTGAACAAGGTGGCGATCTGTCGCTGGGCAAAGGCGTTCTGCAGCGCGCCGGCAATGGCGGAGACACTGACCCCAAGGCGCGCCGCGGCATCACGGTCGATATCCACATACGCCTGCAGGCCGTCGTATTGCAGGTCCGAGGCCACATCCGCCAGCTCCGGTTGCTGCCGCAGCGCCTCGATCAGCAGCGGCACCCATTCGTTGAGGGTGGCGCTGTCCGGGGTGGTCAGCGTGAACTGGTACTGAGTGCGGCTGACTCTGTCCTCGATGCTCAATTCCTGCACCGGCTGGAACCAGGCGGTGATCCCTTCGACCTTCTCCGCCCGCTCTCGCAGCCGGTCCATCACTTCGAAGGCGGAACCGTCGCGCTCTCCGTGGGCCGGCAGATTGATCAGCATGCGGCCGCTGTTGAGCGTGGTGTTGGTGCCATCGACACCGATGAACGATGACAGACTGGCCACGCCCGGATCCTCCAGCAACGCCGCCGCCAACGCTTGCTGCCGTTCCGACATACGGGCAAACGATGAGGTTTGCGGACTCTCCGTCACCACCTGAATCACGCCGCTGTCCTGTACCGGGAAGAAGTCTTTTTGCACCAGCAGGTACAACACCGCGGTCAGGGCGATGGTGCCGAGCATCACCAACATGGCCAGGGGCTGTCTTTCCAGCACCCAGTCCAGCGCTTGGCCATAGCGGCGAATGACGCGGTTCATCAACCCCGGCGACTGCTCGTCATGGCCGGGCGGCTTGTCGAGCATGCGCGCGCTCATCATCGGCGTGAGGGTCAGCGACACCACCAGGGAGATGACGATGGCCACCGCCAGCGTCACCGCGAACTCATGGAACAGCCTCCCGACCACGTCCCCCATGAACAGCAACGGGATCAATACCGCCACCAGGGAGAAGGTCAGCGACACCAGGGTAAAGCCGATTTCCCCGGCGCCCTTCAAGGCCGCCTCCATTTTCGAGGCGCCCTGTTCGCGGTGCCGGGCGATGTTTTCGAGCATGACGATGGCGTCATCGACAACGAAGCCGGTGGCGATGGTCAGCGCCATCAGCGACAGGTTGTTGATGGAGAAGCCGGCCAGATACATGAACGAGAAAGTCCCGACCAGGGACAGCGGCACCGCCACGCTGGGAATGATGGTGGCGGGAACATTGCGCAGGAAGGCGAAGGTCACCAGCACCACCAAAGCGATGGCGAACACCAGTTCCTTCTGCACATCCCGCACCGAGGCGCGGATACTTTGGGTGCGGTCGGTCAGCACCGTCACGTCCACCGAGGCCGGCAGGGTATTGATCAGTTGCGGCAGCAACTCGCGCACACTGTCGGCCACGTCGATGACATTGGCGCCGGGCTGACGCTGGATATTGAGCAACACAGCCGGTTGGGTATCGGCCCAGGCGGCCAGGAAGCGATCCTCGGCGCCGTCGACGATGGTGGCCACGTCGCCCAAGCGCAGGGGTGCGCCGTCGATCCAGGCAAGAATCAGTTGCCGGTAATCCTCCACCGAACGAATCTGGTCATTGGCGTCCAGCAAAGTGGAACGTTGCGGACCATCGAAGCTGCCCTTGGGCTGATTGGTATTGGTGGCGGCGATGGCACTGCGCACGTCCTCCAGATCCAGGTCATGGGCGGCCAGGGCCATGGGATTGATCCGCACACGCAAGGCCGGCCGCTGGCCGCCGGCCAGGCTGACCATGCCGACACCGCCCAATTGAGCCAGCTTTTGCGCCATGCGCGTATCCACCAGATCGTACACATCCGGCAACGGCAGCGTGTCCGAAGTGATCGCCAGAGTCAGGATCGGCGCGTCGGCGGGATTCACCTTGCGATAAATCGGTGGCGTGGGCAGGTCGCTGGGCAACAGGTTGTCGGCGGTGTTCAAGGCCGCCTGCACTTCCTGTTCGGCCACCCCCAGATCCACCTCCAGGGAAAACTGCAGGGTAATGACCGACGCCCCACCGGAACTGGTGGACGACATTTGTTTGAGCCCCGGGATCTGCCCCAGGCTGCGCTCCAGCGGCGCGGTGATGGTGCGCGCGGTGATATCCGGCCCGGCGCCCGGCTGGAAGGTGAACACCTGGATGATCGGGTAATCCACCTGCGGCAACGCCGCCACCGGCAACAGCCGCCAGGCCAGCAGCCCCGCCGCCAGCAGCGCCACCATCAGCAGCGAAGTCGCCACCGGGCGCAGGATGAACGGCCGGGACAGGCTCATGGACGGCCGCCCTGACCACCACCGCGGCGACCGCCGGTGGCGCCTTCACCGGCTCCGGCCGGAGCAACCGGCTGGCTGTCGCCTTCCACCAGGATCACGTCACGGCCATCACGCAGCCTTTCCATGCCTTCCAGCACCACCACCTCGCCATCGGCCAGCCCTTCACTCACGGCGATACGGTCACCGTCCACCGGCCCCAGGGTGATGGGCCGCAATTGCGCCTTCTGGTCTTCAATCACATAAACATAGGTGCCTTGAGAGCCGTATTGCACCGCGTCGGTGGGAATGGTCACCGCGTCCGGCAGGGTCCGCAGTTGCAAGCGCACATTGACGAACTGATTCGGGAACAGTTCGTTTTTCTCGTTGGCGAATTCCGCCCGCAAACGCAGGGTTCCGGTGGCGGTATCAATGCGATTGTCCAGGGTGGTGAGGCGGCCGCTGGCCAGCAGGGTGGCGCCATTGCGATCCAGTGCCTGAACCGGCATTGCCGCGCCCGTGGCGAAGGCATTGCGCACCGCATCCAGTTGCGTCTCCGGCACCGTGAACACCACCGAAATGGGCCGCATCTGGGTGATCGTCACCAGCCCATCGGTGTCGCCGCTGCTCACCAGGTTTCCGGCATCCACGTTGCGCAGGCCGAGCCGGCCGTCGATGGGCGCTTCGATACGGGTCCAGGACAGCTGCAGGCGGGCATCGTCGACTTGCGCCTGATTCGCCTTCACCGCGCCCCGCAGCTGATTGACCAGCGCCTGCTGCTGGGTCAGTTGCTGCCGGGCGATGGAGTCTTGTTTATAAAGCGTTTGGTACAGCGCCAGATCCTGCTCGGCGCCGGCCAGTTCCGCCTTGTTCTGCTGATACTGCCCCTGGGCCTGAGCCAGCTGCACCTGATACGGATCCGGATCGATCTCCGCCAGCAGGGTACCCTTGCTGACTTCCGCGCCTTCCTCGAACAACACGCGGGCCAGTTCCCCGTCCACCCGGCTGCGCACGGTGACGGTATTCAGCGGCGTCACCGTGCCAATGGCCTTGATCTGAACATTGAGGTCACCGGCTTCGGCATTCACCACCCGCACCACCACCGGACCTTCCCAGGCGTTGCGCGGCATCGGTCCGGTGGGTGTGGAGCTGGAACGGGATAGCAGATACCAGAGCCCGCCGAGCACGACGATGAGCAGCACCGCCCAGGCCAGGCGAGATCGGGACAATGGAACGGAACGAGTTTCAGACATGGAGTCGGCACCGGCACAGGGTCAATCCGCCGGCGATGCCGACGCCGCACTCGGGCGAGCACGGACACCAGAGACCTCACCGGGCAGGGCGATCAGATGATAACGACTCGCATTCTAGAGAGCGCCTTCCCGCGCGCGCAACCGCGTCCGCGGGAATCCACATTTAATGCACAGTTCCGTAAGGAATGTAAGGCGATGACGCCGACAAGCCTCGCGGCCCGTGAGCAGCTACTCCGCTCACAAGCCGCGATGGGCTGACACCCGGCGTATCAGCGACTCAGCCCCAACGCCTTGGCCACTCCTGCGGCATAGGCCGGATCGGCTTTCTCGAAGTGCTCAAGCTGCCGGCGCACGATCTCTTCCGGCACTCCGTCCATGGCGCGGGCGATGTTGCCGAACAGGCGCTCCTGCTGTTCCGGTGTCATCAGCCGGAACAGGTCGCCGGCCTGGGTGTAGTCGTCATTGCCTTCACGATGGTCGTAGCGATCAGCGTCACCGCTGATGTTCAGCGGCGGTTCTCTGAACGCCGGATCCTCCACCGGACCGCCAAAGCTGTTCGGCTCATAATTGACGCTGCCGCCACCGTTACCATCGAAACGCATCCGGCCATCCCGGTGATAGCCATGCACCGGACAGCGTGGCAGATTCACCGGCAGACTCTCGTAGTTAACACCAAGCCGGTAACGGTGCGCGTCGGCGTAGCTGAAGATACGGAACTGCAGCATCTTGTCGGGGCTGTGGCTGATCCCCGGCACCACATTGGCGGGGCTGAAACTGGCCTGCTCCACCTCGGCGAAGTAGTTTTCCGGATTGCGGTTCAGAGTCAGTTCACCGATCTCGATCAACGGATAATCGCCGTGCGGCCAGACCTTGGTCAGATCGAACGGGTTGTAGGGTGTGTTCTCCGCCTCCGCTTCCGGCATGATCTGCACGCACACACGCCATGCTGGGAAATCCTTGTTCTCGATGGCGTTGTACAGATCGCGCTGATGGGATTCACGGTCGCCTCCGACGATCTCTCCGGCCTCCGCATCGGTCAGGCATTCAATGCCCTGTTTGGTCTTGAAGTGGAACTTCACCCAGAACCGCTCGTTGTTCGCGTTGATGAAGCTGTAGGTGTGAGAACCATAGCCGTTCATATGCCGATAGCTTTTCGGCAGGCCCCGGTCGGACATCAGGATGGTGACCTGATGCAGGGATTCCGGACTCAACGACCAGAAGTCCCAGGCCGCGGTATTGGAACGCATATTGGTACGCGGGTCGCGTTTCTGGGTGTGGATGAAATCCGGAAACTTGTAAGGGTCGCGCACGAAGAACACCGGCGTATTGTTGCCGACCAGATCCCAGTTGCCCTGTTCGGTGTAGAACTTGAGGGCGAAACCCCGCACATCACGCTCGGCGTCGGCGGCGCCACGCTCACCGGCCACGGTGGAAAAGCGCAACAGCACGTCGGTTTCGGTGCCGGGCTGGAACACCTGTGCTTTGCTGTACTGAGTAATGTCACCGGTCACCTTGAAAGTGCCGAAGGCTGCCGACCCCTTGGCGTGCACCACCCGCTCGGGAATCCGTTCGCGGTTGAAGTGGGCGTGCTTTTCGAACAGTTGCCAGTCTTGCACCAGCAGCGGTCCACGCGGACCGGCCGTCAAGCTGTTCTGATTGTCCGCCACCGGAATCCCGGCGCTGGTAGTCAGGGTCTGCTTCTTCTTACTCATGATGCCTCTCCTTGGGTTCAACCTGGGGGGTTAACAGACCCTTCGAGGTTACGACGAACGGAGTGACAAAACGAACAGTGAGACAGCATGAGATTAATAGATCTTTTCGATCAATGGCCTTTATTTCATAGTGGACAAGTATGCCCGGCCTTTACAGTCCGCCGGCAATCATCGCATGATGCGTTTTTCACCCGTTCATGAGATTCCGAACCGCATGACCTCGACAACCGTGGCCGCGACCGCCTATTCCCGGCTGGAAGAGTTTCTCAACAGTCTCACCCACGGTATCGGCGCCGCTCTCAGTATCGTCGGCACGGTGATCCTGGTGGTGGCCGCCAGCCTGCTTGGCGATCCCTGGAAGATTGTCGGCTTCAGCATCTTTGGCGCCAGCCTGATTCTGCTCTATACCGCCAGCACCCTCTATCACGGTGCCCGCCGCCCCGCCCTCAAAGCCTTTTACAAGATGCTCGATCATTGCGCCATCTTCGCGTTGATCGCCGGCACCTACACGCCGTTTCTGCTGGTCAACATGCGCGGCACCGTGGGGTGGGTGCTGTTCGCGGTGATCTGGTCGCTGGCGCTGGCCGGCATCGCCTTGAAGCTGGTGTTCGGCAACCGCTACAAGCTGGCCCGAGTGGCCATCTATCTGGTCATGGGCTGGCTGGTTCTGTTCGCCTCCGGTGAACTGGTGGGCCGGCTCAACGACGTGGGCTTCTGGCTGGTGCTGGCCGGCGGTCTTACCTACACCGGCGGTGTGGTGTTCTATCTGGCGGATCGCCTGCCCTACAACCACGCCATCTGGCATCTGTTCGTGGTCGGCGGCAGCGTTTGCCATTTCCTGGCAGTGTATTACGGCGTTCTGCCCGTCTAAGAGACTGTCTCGAAACAAGTCACTGTGAACACCCGGCCGTTTCAATCCGCGTCACTTTCCCCTCTCCCCACCCCCGATCCATAGGTATTGGGGGATCAGCACGGAAGTTGCATTGACCCGGGACGCCAAAACCGGCTAATTCCATAATTCAAACAAGAGGTGCTCATGCGATATCCGGTTCTGCTGTCCCCCGTGCTACTTTTACCCTGTCTTGGCCAAGGCGCCCAGCCGATTCCCCTAGAGACGGTGACCGTGACCGCGCCCCGTCAGAGCCAGGCGCTGCTGGACACGCCAGCGGCGGTAACAGTGGTGGACAGTCAGGCTCACGGCGAGGGCCGCCCGAACCTGCAACTGGACGAGACCCTCAACCGGGTCCCCGGCCTGTTCTTTCAGAACCGCTATAATTTCGCCCAGAACCTGCGCATCTCCAGCCGCGGCTTCGGCGCTCGCGCGCCCTTCGGCGTGCGCGGCTTGCATCTGCGTGTGGACGGCCTGCCCTATACCCTGCCGGACGGCCAGTCCCAGGTGGACGCCATTGATCTGGACCGGCTGCGGCAGGTGGAAGTGCTGCGCGGCCCGGCCTCTTCCCTGTACGGTAACGCCGCCGGCGGCGTGCTGTTGCTGAACAGCGACGACGGCGGCAGCCAGCCTCCCGGGGCGCACTTGCGTGTGGCCGGCGGCAGCGACGACTACCGCAAGCTCGGCGCCACGCTGTATCAGCGGGACGAGAACAATGACTACGCGTTGGGCGTTTCCGCCCTGTCCTTCGATGGCCAGCGGCAACAAAGCCGGGTGGAGAAATATCAACTCAATGGCAAATGGCGGCACGCTCTCGCCAACGGCGGCCGCATCACCACCTTGCTGGAGGTGCTGGATATTCCCACCGCCGAGGATCCCGGCGGCCTGACCCGGGCCCAGGCGCACCAGGATCGTGATCAGGCCTCCCGCTTCTCCAACCTGCTCGACGCCGGCCAGGTGGTGCGCCAGCAACGGCTGGGCTGGGTCTGGGATCAGCCCACGGAGCATGGCGCCTGGCAGGGCTATCTGCACTACACCCACCGCGATTTCGAACAGCAGTTACCCTTTCCGGGCAGCAGCGAGCTGGGCTATGAGCGGCAATTTTACGGCACCGGCCTGCGCCATGCCGGCCAGGCCGGAAAGCTCAACTACGTGGTCGGTGCCGAAGTGAACCGGCAGGAGGATGATCGTGACCGTTATCAGGTCAGTGCCAGCGGCGCACGCCAGGGCCGCACCGCCGACGAGCAGCAGAACGCCACCGCCGCCGGACTGTTCGCCCAGGCCACCCTGCCACTGAATGAGTACTGGTCCTGGACCTTGGGCGGACGTCTGGACCGGTTGCAGCTGTCCATCGACGACCGCTTTCTGGCGGACGGCGACGACGACGGCCATCGACGTTTCACCGAACGCAGCTACAGCACCGGATTGAACTGGCGGCTCCATCCCCGCCATCAATTGTTCGCCAACATCGGCTCCGCTTTCGAGAGCCCCACCTTCACGGAATTCGCCAATCCCGACGGCGGCGGCTTCAACCCGGACCTGGAACCACAGAAAGCCGTGAATGGCGAGATCGGCGCCCGCGGCGACCTGTCCGGCACCGTGCAGTACGAACTGACCCTGTTCACCGTGCGCACCCGCGACGAGATCGTGCCTTTCGAGCAGGACGGCCGCACCTTTTATGAAAACGCCGGCCGTACCCGGCGGGACGGTGTGGAACTGGGACTGAGCTGGTATCCGGACGATTGGAACCGGATCAGCGCCGCCTGGACCTATGGCAATTACCGGTTCCGCCGTTTCCAGGAAAACGGCGAATCCCTGCGGGACCATCGTCTTCCGGGACTGCCTGAACACCAGCTCTACCTGGAATGGCAACGGGACTATCGCGGCGGCACCTTCACCAGTCTGGAAACCCTGATGATCAGCTCGGTCTACGCGGAGAACGGCAACGATACCCGTGTCGGCGGCTACGCACTGGTCAACGGCCGGGTCGGCCACCGCTGGCGGCTCGCCGGCGGCCACCAACTGACCACCTACCTCGCCGCCCATAACCTGCTGGATCGGGACTACTACGCCAACATCCGCATCAACGCCAACAGCGACCGCCCGCTGGCCAGCCGCGGCTACTTCGAGCCCGGCCCGGGACGGACCTGGGTGGCGGGGATGGAGATAAGACTGTGAGAAGCAGTTAACAGGGAACAGTGAATAGTTAACAGCGAAAGAAAAAAGTCGACCCATGTGTTTTCTGTGGGAGCTTGCCTGCAAGCGAATATTGCTCAACGCCTGACCGAACCCCATTCGCTTGCAGGCAAGCTCCCACAGCGGCTAAAGATTATCTGTTTTCGTTTTTCGGCCTTTCCGCTGTTAACTATTCACTGTTCCCTGTTAACTGCTTTTCGATGTCCGCTGCCAGCGCTTCCGGTTTATCCTTAGGGGCGTAACGGCGGATCACCCGGCCTTCGCGGTCGACCAGGAATTTGGTGAAGTTCCATTTGATGCCTTCGCTGCCGAGCAGGCCGGGGGCTTCTGATTTGAGGTAGCGATAAAGGGGATGAGCATCGCTGCCGTTAACGTCGATTTTGGCGAACATGGGAAAGTCGACGCCGTAGTTCTTCTCACAGAAGGCGCCGATCTCCACTTCATCGCCGGGCTCCTGGTGACCGAACTGGTTACAGGGGAAACCCAGCACCACCAGTCCGCGATCCTTGTAACGTTGGTACAGCGCCTGCAGCCCTTTGTATTGAGGAGTGAAGCCGCATTTGCTGGCGGTGTTGACGATCAAAAGCACCTTGCCTTTGAAATCGGCCAGGGACCGCTCCTCGCCGTCCAGAGTGACGGCGTTATAGTCGTAGATACCCACTTGTATTACTCCTTGGTTCCCCGGCCGACGCGGCGGGCGAGCCGCCACCCGGCTTACCGGGACAATAATCGTTTCAGGACGGCCTCGGCCACCACCGTGCTGGATTGCGGGTTCTGACCGGTGATCAGATTACCGTCCTCCACCACTCGCGGCGTGAACATGTCACCGTTGCTGATTTCCGCGCCCAGCTCGCGCAGCCGGTTCTCCAGCAGGAAGGGCATGACGTCGTCGAGCCCGACTTCGTGTTCTTCCTCGTTGCTGAAGCAGCTTACCACGCGGCCAGCCACCAACGGCTTGCCGGCGCCGTCGCGGGCGCCCACCAGCGCCGCCGGGCCATGGCACACGGCGCTGATCAGCCCGCCCTGTTCCCAGGTACGGTTAAGCACCCGCGCCACCATGGGATGATCCGGCATATCGAACATGGCGCCATGGCCGCCGGGCACGAAGACGCCGGCGAAGCCGTCTTCCCAAATGTCCTCCAAGGCCCGGGTGTCCTGCAACGCGGTGATCGCATCCTGCCAGGCGTCCTTCTCGGCGTCATCCGGCACCGAGCGCGGATCCACCGGCACCTTGCCGCCGAGCGGACTGGCCACTTGCAGCGGGATACCGGCATCACGGAACAGACCGTAGGGCACGGCGAACTCCTCAAGCCACAGGCCGGTTTGTTGCCCTTGTCCCATTTGACCGGCACTGGTCACCAACATCAGTAGGGGTTTGTCCAGATTCATCACTGCTCCTTACTCTGACGACCCAAAGGATTCATGACTTGAACCCGCCGCCGGGGCGAAAAGGGGCTTGACCCCGGCACCGGGTCCACCAAGATGACATCAACGGTATCGGTGGCCCGCCTCACCGATGTAAACGCAGTTGGGGAGCCCGGCTCCTCCTTTCAATGGCATCCAAACCATGCATTGGGAACACCTGCTCAACAAGGAGCGCCTGGGACACCGCGGCGCCAAGGATGAAACCGGGCGCACCGCCTTTCTGCGCGACCACGACAAGATCATCTTTTCCGGCGCCTTCCGGCGCCTGGCCCGCAAAACCCAGGTGCACCCGTTGGCCACCAACGACCACGTGCACAACCGCCTCACCCATTCCCTGGAGGTGTCATGCGTGGGCCGGACCTTGGGCATCCAGGTGGGTGAGCGCTTGGAACGCCTGAAGCTGTTGCCGGCGGGCACCAACGCCACCGACCTCGGAGACATTGTGCAATCCGCGTGCCTGGCCCATGACATCGGCAACCCGCCGTTCGGCCATACCGGCGAGCGGGCCATCCGAGCCTGGTTCCAGGAGCGGGGCCAGCGTTATCTGGAACTGCTCAGCCCCGCCCAACAATCCGATCTGATTTACTTCGAAGGCAATGCCCAGGGTTTCCGCATTCTCACCAAAAGCGAGTACCACCAATACCAGGATGGCATGCGTCTAACCTACGCCACTCTGGCCACCTTTCTCAAATATCCCTGGTTATCCGCCCAGGCCGGTGAAAGCGGCATCAAACCGGGCAAGTACAGCGCCTTTGTCTCCGAGACCGGGGCGTTCCGGGAAGTCTGCCAGGCCACCGGACTGCGCCCCCTGGACGCGGACCGCTATTGCCGCCATCCCCTGGCCTACCTGATGGAGGCAGCGGACGATTTCTGCTACGCCATCATCGATCTGGAGGACGGTCTGGAGATGGATCTGCTGCACTGGGACGAGGTCTATGCCTTGCTGCAACCGGCACTGCCGGACACCGCCGAAGTACGCAGCCTGGTGCACTCCGGACTGCGCGATGGCCGTAAGGCGGCGCTGCTGCGGGGCAAGATCATTGAACGCTTTATCGAGGCCGGCGTCGAGGCCTTCATCGCCAATCACCAGCGCTTGCTGGAAGGCCGCATGGACGGGGATCTGCTGCACCATTGTGAGCCGGTGGTACACGATGTGGTGGAGAACGCCAAACAACTGGCTCGCGGCAAGGTGTTCGAGCATCCACGCAAAATTGAACTGGAAATCGGTGCCTTCGAGGTAATGGGCGCCCTGCTCGACGGCCTGATCGACGCGGCGTTGTCCCACGCCCGTGGCACCGCGCGCAACTACCGCCACGAGCGCATCATCGATCTGATCGGCCGCCACAGTTTTCCCGACGATCTGCCGGCCCTGCCGGAGCAGGAGCGCATTTATCAGTGCATCATGCGGGCGCTGGATTTCCTCTCCGGGATGACCGACAACTACGCCACTTATCTGGCCAAGCAGTTCTCGGGGATGGCGGAAACCCGCTACTGAGCGGCCCCTCGATAGGGCTCCACCGGAAGCGGCATGATCCAGATCAAGGCCGCTTCCGTGACCGGCCCTACAATCGACTCCGATCCCTATTGGCAGTCCCGCGACGGAGTCCCCGATGAAAGTAATCGCCTTTTCCCTGGCCGCCCTGGCGGCCGCTTCCCTGAGTCCTGGTCTGGCCCTGGCGGCGGACGCCGAGACACTCTATCAAGCCAAGGCCTGCGTGGCCTGCCACAAGATCGACGGCCCCATGGTCGGCCCGTCCTATCAGGATGTGGCGAAGAAATACGCCGGTCAGGACGGCGCCGCCGCCACTTTGGCAAAACACATCCAGGAAGGCAGCCAGGGTGTTTGGGGCGCCATCCCCATGCCTCCGAACGCGGTGACCGACGAGGAAGCCAAAACCCTGGCCGAGTGGATTCTGCAGCAGAAATAAAACCACCGCCGGTCTCCCACACGCCAAATATAACTTCAGAGCTGGCTACAAGGCCGCTGTGAGCTTGCCTGCAAGCGAATTGCGCTGCGTCCCAAGAATTCGCTTGCAGGCAAGCTCCTTGTATGTTGCCCCGGAAGATATTGATAGGGTTTAACACGGTTACCGGGGAGGCCGTTCGCTCCTGGAAGCAGCGTGGTCTGACTTCGTCTGTAGAGCGGCTCCCCGCCTCATTGCTCACTCCGAAGGGTATCCCGAAGCCCACCAAGGGACTTCGTATCCACAAGGTCGGTAGTGGCAAGCAGTGCGAGGTCGGGGAACCGGTGCCCATTGTCTCTAATCAATGACCTGGGGTGAAGTGACGTGTCAGTTAATGTGGGCTTGGATATCAGTGCTTACAGCGTGGATGCCGTGATTCGGCAAGGCGACAAGGCCTCTCAGCCCAAGCAGTACAAACAGACCGTGGAGGGGCACGCGGCTCTGATCTCACAGCTGAAGAAGGCCAAGCCGGCCCTGATCGTGATGGAAGCCACGGGCATCTATTATTTCGATCTGGCGGTGGCACTGGCCGACGCGGGCCTGCCGGTCGCGGTGATCAACCCCAAGAGTTTCCGCCATTTCGCTGAGTTGAAGCTGCAGACCAGTAAATCCGACGGCATCGATGCGGATCTGTTGGCCGAATACGGCCAGCGTATGGCCCCGGCGCTGTGGACGCCGCCCGATCAGCAGCACCAGGCGCTGAGAAGCTTGGGACGACAGATCAACCGGCTGGTGGGCAGCCGGGCTCAGGCTAAGAACCGGTTGCATGCTCTGAAGGCCACCCGCTCCACTCCGGCTCTGCTGATCGAGGATGAGCAGGACGGCATCGCCACTCTGGAGAGCCGTATTGAGCGGCTTCGCCAGGCCGCCCTGGAGCTGATGGCCGAGGCTCCCGTACTGCAGCGTCAGTATGAGCATCTGTTGGCGGCCAAGGGTGTTGGAGAGGCGACAGCCTTGTCGGTCCTGGCGGAGTTGTGCGTGCTGCCACGGGATCTGAAGTCCAGTCAGGTCAGTCGGCATGCGGGGTTGGATGTGCGTCAGCACCAGTCTGGAACCAGTGTGAACCGGCCTGGACGCATCAGTAAGGCGGGCAATGTTTACCTACGCTCCGCCTTGTATATGCCGGCGCTATCGGCGGTGCGCTATGATCCCAACGCCAAGGCGTTCTATGAGGCTCTGGTGGCGCGGGGCAAGAAGAAGATCCAGGCTCTGGTAGCGGTGATGCGTAAATACCTCACCGGCCTGTGGGCCTGTTTGAAGACCGATACCCCATTCGATTCATCGCGTTTATTTCAGCCTCAAGGGCTTCAAAACGCTTGATATCGAACAGGGTATCTACAGTGACTTCGTAGTGCGGTCTGTGGGAAGCTGCCCGGGCGGCGCTCCGCTCGGCAGCGAATCGGCGTGTGGGCGTGCCCCGATCAATGATGCCCGGCCATGGGCGCCGACGGGCGCCATAGCGAGGGTTTCAGCTCCTCGAAGCGGTACACCCGGCCACCGTGCCGTCCGGCCCAATCCTCGGCCGCCGCTTCCCCGGCGAAGGACGCCACGGTCACGCCCATCGCTCCCGGCAAATCGCCGCCAATCACGTACCAGGCCTTACGCGCGTCGATCAAATGATCATCATCCGGCCGATTCCAGTCTCCGCGCGCCATGTCGTGGACATAGAGACGGTTTTCTCCCACCTGGTTCTCCGGCTGACTCCACCAGCCCAGCATCTCCGCCACCGAGCAGAAGCGGCGCACCCGCCGCGGCGACACCGCTTCCCCCTTGGGGCCCGGAAAATCGGCGATGATCATGCCGCAGACATGGCATTCGTCATCGGCATGGAACGGCGCGGGATCCAGGGCCGCCGGCGACGGTTCCTCACAGCCCGACAGCATCATCAGTATCAGCAGAGTAAGGATTCCGCGTTTTCCCATGGCGCACCTCATATACGACGACGGAAAAGAACCAGCGCCAGCGTCAGCGGCACCAGCATCCACAACCCCAAGGCTCCCCAAAGCCCCCAGACCGGCACCGGCAGTTCCCGGCCCAGGGCCAGCACACCGGTCATTTCCGCGCCGGCGTCGAATCCGCTCAGGTTGATCAGCCGGTACAGATCCGTGGGGCTGCACAGCAGCACCCAGGGCAGAGACTCCGGACTGAAACGCCCCTCGCTGAGCACCAGCAACGCCAGCAGCAGCCAGTCGAACACCAGCACAAAGAAGAACCATACGGCCAGGGCCAGTCCGGCGGCGGTGGATTTTTCCCGCACCCGGCAACTGAGCACATAGGCCATGGCCAGGAACACCCAGCCAAGCATCATCGACGACACCGCGAAACGCGCGAACGCGCCCACCAGCAACGCCGCTGGCACGTCTTCCGCCCCGACCAGAATGACCAACAGGGCGGCGCCGAATCCGGCCACCGTGGCCAGGGCCAGAATCAGGCCGTGTCCGAAGAATTTGCCCAGCAGCAGCTGCTCCCGCCTCAGCGGATAGGACAACAGCAACAGCAAAGTGCCGGCCTCATCCTCACCGACGATGGCGTCATAAGCCAGCATCAGCGCGATCAGGGGAATCAGCAGGGTGGCCAGGGTGGAAAGGCTGGCCATGGTGGCCGGCACATTGGTGAAACCCACCGTGCCGGAGGCGGCGGCGCCAAACCAGGCGATGCCCACGGCGAGAACGGCGAACAAAACACTGATGGCCAGCAGCCAGCGGTTGCGCAGAGCATCCCGCAGTTCCTTGATGGCAATGGACCATGGCACGGTCACACTCGCTCCCTCCGCCCGGCGGTGTTCTGAAAATGGCGATAAAGATCCTCCAGGGACGGCGCCCGCACTTCCACGTCCACGGTTTCCGGCTGGTTTGAAAGAGCGCGCAACCAGGCCATTTTTTCCTTCGCTACCACGGTGCGTTCGCATCGGAGGGTACGCCCCAGCGGATCCACCTGCAGGCTGGTCAAACGCCAGCGCACTCCCGCTTCCCGTTGCAGCTCCGGCAGGCTGCCCAGCGCCCTGAGCCGGCCCTGGCACAAGATGGCGGCGCGATCGATATAGCTCTCCACCCCGGCCAGCACGTGGGAGCACAGCACCACCGCCGTGCCCCGGCGGCGCAGATCGTCGATCAGCGCATACAGGTCCGCGGTGGCGATGGGATCCAGCCCCACCGTGGGTTCATCCAGCAGCAAAAGGCGGGGTTCACCGAGCAGCGCCTGGGCCAGCCCCAGGCGCTGACGCATCCCCTTGGAGTAGGTGCGGACCCGGCGATCCGCGGCGTCCGTCAGGCCCACCTGATCGAGCAGCGCCGCGATGCCAGACACCGGCACGCCCTTCAAACGGGCGAAATAGGCCAGGGTCTCCCGGCCACTGAGTTGCGGATAGAAACTGACGTTCTCGGGCAGATACCCGAGTTCGCGGCGGGCCCGTGCTTCCCCCGCCGGCACGCCCAGCACCCGCACCTCACCGGCATCCGGCCGCAATACGCCGAGAATCAGTTTCATGGTGGTGGTCTTGCCAGCGCCGTTATGCCCGAACAGGCCCAACACCTCCCCTGCCCCCACCGTCAGGCTCAAATCGTGCAGCACCGTGGTGCGGCCATAACCGTGCCGTACCGAATGCATCTCAATCGCTGTCATGACAGATCTCCACGGCGGTCTCACCCACCGTCATCAAGGGGTGGCTGTCGCGCACGCCCGGTGAGCGCGTTACCGGGAACGCACTCTGCGCCCAGCGCAACAGGCTCACGGACGGGCTACTCATCAACAGCCGGGCCTGGGGGTACAACCACAGCAGCCGATCGAGATCGTCGTTGGGCTGATACGGCACGTCGCCGATGCCGTCACCGTCGCGGTCCCAACCCAGGTAGTCACTCCAGTAGTTGCCTCTACCCTGTCGCGACCATTCCTGGGTGCGGGTGGCCACGTACTTCACCTGTTGTTGATTGCCGATAAAACGGTTTCCGCTGAGCTGGTTGTCCTCGGAACCGGCGGTCAGATGGATGCCCAGGGTGCTTTGTTCAAAACGGTTATCGGTGATGTCGTTGTACAGTGAGTTGTAAACGAACAACGCTTTGCCCTCGGCACCGCTGATCATGGCGTCGCCGGTGGCCCCACGGCGCACACCATGAATCCGGTTGCCGCGCAGGGTGGAATAGGTGATGTAGTTCATCAGAATGCCGTAGTTCTGATCCTCCTCGGAGCAGTTGCCCTCCACCCACAGGGCACGGCTTTGCATCAAGGCATAGCCGGTGCGGGTGCGCCGGGTGATGTTGCCAACCACTTTGTTGTCATGGGAAAACATGTAATGAATGCCGTAGCGCAGGTCCTCCAGCACATTGCCTTCCAGCCGGTTGCCGTTGGAGGTGTCGATGTAGATGCCATCGCGGGTTTCGCGCACCTGGTTGCCGGTCACCCGGGCCCCGGTTACGGCGTACAAATGAATGCCGTTGCCGCGATCCTGGGAACGCAGCGACGTGTCTCCGCGGATACGATTACCGCTGATCGTGACCTCGGCGGTACCGTCCACCCAGACCCCGAAGCCAGGCCCGCTGAGGTGGTTGTTCCGCAACGTGACGCCATCAGCGCCCTTTTCGATGAATACCCCTGAGTCCATGGCGGTCAGATCCTTGCCCCAGTGACGCAATGTGCAGCCACGGACCTGGACATTGGCGGCGGCGATGGTCAAACCGTTACCCAGGCCTTCCGCGTCCAGCACCGCGCCGGGCTCGCAAATCACCTCGGCGCCCTCCCGGTCAATGCGAAAACGCCCCCGGTGAATCCCCGCCGGCACACGCCAGCGGTTCTCCTCCGGGGCCGCCGTCGCCACGGCGATAAGGTCGCGGGATGGCATCCCGGCCTGGGCCGCCATGCCGGACGCGCCCCACAGCGCCAGGCAAAACAACCCGGTTCGGCTCAGCGCCCCCATCACCACACCCGCACCGTCGTGCTCCCTTCCCCTTCCAATCAGGCTTTCTCCACCAGCATGCGGCCGACCATCTCCATGTGCAGGGCATGGCAGAACCAGCTGCAGTAATACCAGTGCACGCCGGGTTTATCGGCGGTGAAGGTGATGGAAGAGGTTTGCTGCGGACTGATTTCCATGCTGACGCCGTGATTGGTGAGCACGAAGCCGTGAGACACGTCCTCGATACGGTCGATGTTGGTGATGGTCACCGTGACTTCATCACCCTGCTTGACCTTGAACTCGGTCAACCCGTAGGCCGGTGCCATGGAGGTCATATAGACCCGCACCTTGTTGCCATCACGGATCACTTTATTGTCCTGCTCCAGGGTGATGCCGTCTTTTTTGGCCCGGGCCACAGTGGTGGCGAAAAACGGATCGTTCCGCTCCCAGATTTTTTTTGTCTTGATCTGATCCCGGCGCACCAGGATGCAATCGTGGGGCTCGGCGAAGGTGGGGCCGTCGTGCACCAGTTTCATTTCCTCGCCGGAAATGTCGATCAACTGATCGTTCTCCGGGTGCAACGGGCCGGTGGGCAGGAAACGGTCCTTGGAGAACTTGCTCAGCACCACCAGCCACTTGCCATCCGCGTCGCGGCTTTCGGTCAGCGAAGCGTGATTGTGTCCCGGCTGATAGTGCACATCCAGCTTCTGTTTGATGTAGTTGGTTTTTTCCCCTTTGTAGGCGCGGATCGCCTCATCGATGTTCCACTTCGCCACCTGGCTGTCGATAAACAGAGTGGTATAGGCATTGCCACGGCCATCGAAGGTGGTATGCAGCGGCCCCAGCCCCAATTCCGGTTCGCCCACCACCACGTCCCTGGGCGCCTTGAGCTTGCCGCCGAACAGCTCATCCAGCCGCGCGATCTCAATGATGGTGCAGGTGGGTGAGAGCTTGCCATTGGCGATGAAGTACTTGCCGTCCGGCGACGTGTTCAGGCCGTGCGGGTTCTTCGGCACCGGAATGTAGCGGGTCAGATCCGACCCGTGCCGGCCATCCACCACCGGCACCTTGCTGTCACCCAGGGTAGTGAACTTGCCGGCTTTGATCGCCGCCTCGATGCGCGGGATATTGAACACCACCACCCAGTCGCGCTCATTGCGCATCATGCCGCCCAGGTCCGTGGCTTTCTCAGAGTTGTAACAGGTGGACGCGGCGTACTTGCCGGTATAGTCGGCGTCGGTGTTGTCCAGGTTACCGTCGACGATAACCTGGAACGCCATCTCCATCCGCTCGGCGTCGATGGCGTTGAACATCGTGTAGCTGCCATCGCCCTGGATATCGAAGGACGAACCGTCATTGGGATGCGGAATAATGAATTCGGCGTTGGCGAATACGTACTTGGTGCGCGGGACTTTCTGCAGGCGCAAACCATGGATCGCCTGCACATTGGGCACCGTCAGTATGCGGTCGCATTTCATGATATCCAGACGCACCCGGGCCACCCGGCTATTGGCCTTGTCATTGATGAACAGGTACTTGCCGTCATAACGGCCATCCGTCATGGACACGTGCGGGTGGTGGCTGTCGCCGTTGAGGTAACGAGCGCTGTCGCCAAGCACCTGTTTGCTTTCGTCGGTCAGCCCCCAGCCGGTGGCGGAGTCCACGTTGAACACCGGGATCCGCAACAGTTCACGCATGGAGGGCACACCCAGTACCCGCACCTCGCCGGAGTGGCCGCCACTCCAGAAGCCGTAATATTCATCCAGCTCACCCGGCCCCACATGGGCCTTGGCCATGGCTTCCTTTACCGAGGAGGCCCAGGTTTCCCGCGTCATCGCCACGCCACCCAGCGTCGCGGCACCGGCCAGGGCCGCGCCCCCCAGGGTGCCGGCACCGAGGAATCCGCGCCGGGTCAGCCCCTCGCCCCGGGCGTTCCCGTTGTCGTCATTGAACCGATCGTGTGTCATTGTCGTTTCTCCGTTGTCTGTGGCCGCTGTAACGGCCTTCAACCTTCTTCCAGTTGCAAGGCGGGAATACGCTCCGCCTCGGGGACGCTCCGCTTTCCTTTGCCGGCCCGTTTTTTCTTCAGGATCAGCGGCGGGCATTTGTCTTCGTTGTGATAGGTCATCTGGCAATCCAGGCAGTAGTGGCACTCGTTGACGTTGATACGCCCGTCCGGGTGAATGGCCTGGATTTCGCATTCCTTGGCGCACAATTGGCAGGGGCTGCCGCATTCCTTGCGCCGCTTGAGCCAGTCGAACAATCTGAGTTTGCTGGGCACCGCCAAAGCCGCGCCCAGCGGACACAGGTAGCGGCAGTAAACCTTGCGGGTGAACAGGTTCATGACCAGCAAGGCCAGCGCGTACAGAACGAACCACCACTGGCGGTCAAAATGCAGCGTGAAGGCGGTTTTGAACGGTTCGATTTCAGCGAACCGCTCCGCCGTGGCCATGGAATCCAGAGAGATACCGAACAGAGCCAGCAGGATCAGATACTTCACCGCCCACAGACGCTCGTGCAGAGCGAATGGCAATTCATACTGGGGAACGCGGAGTTTGCGCGCGGCTTCATTGAGCAACTCCTGGAGCGCGCCGAAAGGGCACAGCCATCCACAGAACACACCCCGGCCCCACAACAGCACGCTGGCCGCGGTGAAAGTCCACAATACGAAGATCACCGGATCGCTGAGGAACAATCCCCAATGGAAATCGTCCATTACCGCGTGGGCGAAGGTCAGCACGTTGACCACGGACAACTGGCCCAGGGCGTACCAGCCGATGAAGACCACGGTGAACAGCAGGTAGGCCCGCCGCAGCCAATGCAACTGGCGCGGGTGCCGGGCCAGGCGGTCCTGCAGAAACAGAATCACCAGCAACAGTGCCAAAGCGACGCCGATGACCACCACCTGAAACTGCTTCTGGTACCAGATCCGCACCCATACCGGTTTCTCCTCGGGCGCCGCCACGGGTTCCGGCCGTTGCAGATAGGTTTCCGGCGTGGCGTAGGGCAATTCGAAGCTGGTGAAGATGCCGCTGACCGGCCCGGTCTGCCGGCGCACCAGCAATTCCAGGGTCCAGGGACTGCCGGGGTCGAAACGGTGCTCCGGGCGGACGATAAAGATCGCCATTTCCGAAAACCCCGGCATGCCGGCGGCATAAACATCGGATAACCGCTGGTAGTCCAGGTCCCGGAAACTGATGATGGTGCCGTTCTGACGCAGCTGGACCCGGTCGAAGATACCGCCGCGCACATAGCCGGAGCCCTTGAACGAATAGCGCCCGTTGGCCAGCACCGCGATGGCGTATTCGCCCTCCCCCAATTCCCCCATCAAGGTCTCGTAGCCCGCTTTGCCCAGCAGGCTGATGCCCACTTCCGGCGGGTTCAGCAAGCCGGTATACAGATCGATGAAGACGCCGCCGCGCTGATCAGGGGCAGTCTGCTCCACTCCTTCCGCCTCGGTGCCGCGAAAGGCCTCATCCACCTGCCCGCGGGTCAGATGCAGCCGGCGCAGTGCCCCCTTGCCGGCCAGTTCCTCCCAGCCCACGGCGGTTCCACGGCCACCACGGATACGCGCCGCGCGGCGCCGGCCCGATGGCGCTTCGATCAATCCCAGCGACACCGCTACTTTGCGCGCCGCGCCCATGATGGTTTCATTGACCACCATGACGGTGACTGTCGCGCCGCTTACCGCATCGACGGTCACCGTCTCGGGGTCGCGGGAACGTCCCACCACGACCCGCTGATCGGCGTCGACGCCGGCATAGTGGGCACTGAAATCATGGAGCTTCTGTTCGGGAATCCCGACCAGCAGGATAGGTTCGTGATGCTCCACCACGTAGGCGTCGAGAATGACACCCTGAGGATCCATCACGATTTGCACGTTGATGGGTTTGCCGGAATAGGCGGGGATGTTGACCACATCCTGGCTGTAAAACAGATAGCCGAGAAGATCGCCGTTGCGGGACAAAGTGCGGACCCGGAAGTCCCCTTCCGGCTCGGACCAGTCCGCTCCGGGAAACAACGCTTCCACACGCTGCCGATCCAGGTCCGCCAGGGCGGGCGAACACAGCCAGGTGCCGACCACACACAGTAAGGTCAGCCATCCCCCCTTCCAGCGGGAAAACAACGACATTGCACGCCCCATAACATGTATTTGTGGAGCATGTTACAAGCCGTACCGCCAGTCTGGCTGACATACATCAACGAGGCGAAGGAAAATCAGGATGCCACCATCGGCCCCGGCCTGATTCAGAGATAGCTACGCTACGAAGCCGCTGTGGGAAGAGACTCTTGCGGAGCGTCAGTCGATCAGCGGCAGCCGATGCTCCAGGCTGGCCGCGCGCACCGCATCGGGAATACGGATTTCCGTGGCCAGGGGAAGATGATCCGACAGCAGACAGTCCTCCAGCACGCGGCTGTGGCGTACCTGCAGTTCCGGTGTGGCCAGGATATGGTCGATGTGACGATCCGGCGCCCAGCTGGGGTAGGTTTGCAAATCGCCTTCCACCAGTACCAGCCCGAGATCCGTCAACGGCGACGCGGAGAGATGCTCCGGCCGGCAATTGAAGTCACCCATGATCAGACTGTAACGGTACGGTCGCAGCAGGTCCGCCAGGTAGGTCAGTTGGGTATTGCGCATCTTTTCGCCCAACGCCAGATGACACACCGCCACCACCAGCGGTTCCACCGGATGGCCGAATTTGATCACGATGGCACCCCGACCAGGCAAGCCGGGAAGAATGTGGTCTTCCACCGCGTAGGGCGGCATGCGACTGAGTAACCCATTGCTGAACTGCCCCAGACGCCCCAGATTACGATTCAACTGCTGATGCCAGAACGGGAAATCCGCCAGACTCGCCAGATGCACCAATTGATTGAGGTTGCGCGAGCGCAGACTGCCGCCATCCACTTCCTGCAGGCCTACCACATCGAAATGACGCACTACATCGGCGATCTGTTCGATGATCTCCACGCTGCGCGGGTGCGCCACCAGATGCTTCCAGCTGCCGGTCACGTAGTCCCGGAACCGGCTGGTGCCAATACCCGCCTGAATGTTGAAGCTGAGGATTTTGAGAGTGTCGCTGGGCAGCGACACCTCACGCACCCGCCGGGTGCGGCGGTGCCCTTCCCGTGCCAGCGAAAAACCCGACGGGCGGGTTTTCCAGTTCTGATAGGCGTTACGGGCGCGTTCCAGCAGCATGGCGTTGCTTACTTCTCACTTTCTTTTTTAACCAGGAAATCCACCACGTCGAACATCTCGGCGTTGTTCTTGAGGTTATCCCGCATCACCGCGTATTTGCCAGCCACCACCAGGGAGGGCACACCGCGGATCTGATATTCACGGGTCAGGGCGTCCGCCTCGCGAACCTTGGTGGACACGGCGAAAGAGCCGTACAGACTGTTGAACTTGTCGCGCTCCACACCGTACTTCTCGAAGAAACCAGCCAGGGCGTCGGCGTCGAACAGGCGCTCACGATGCATGTGAATGGCGTCGAACAGCGGCCGGTGAATCTCGCCGGTCAGTCCCTGGGATTCCTCGATGAAGTAGGCCCGGGCCAGCGGCTCGGCGTGCTGCATGAACAGTACCGGGGTACGCACATAGGCCGCCGCCTCCGGCTTGTTCTTCAACCAGTTGTCCACGGTGGGTTCCAGGGAATAGCAATGCGGACACATGTAGGAGAAAAACTCCCGCACTTCCACCTTGCCGGAGGGGACACTGGTGGTGCCGGGATTATCTAGCACCCGGTAATGAACGCCTTCTTTGTATTGAGGCTGCCCTTCCTGAGCCACCACGGTGGCGGACATCATCAGCCCCAGGGACATCAGCAGGGCGCTAACCATACGCAGCATGAAATTCTCCTTGTTGTCACAGCTTTAGCGAGAACCGAAACCATTAAGAGTCATGAACACCCCCGTTGGTTCCCCTTTCGATGATAGGAGTCTTTTGTATCACAGTAGTGAAGGCTTGGCGCGCGTCATGGACGGCCCAGAGGGTGACTGCCATGGACGGCAGTCATAAAAAATTGCCGGGAGCAATTTTAAACGTTGCTTCAATGACGGCCCGGAGGGTGGCCACCAGGGAGGGTGGCCATCAAAAAAGGCAGCCGAAGCTGCCTTTTGCCCGCGCGGGAGCGGGGTTATTCCTCGATGGACAAACCGTTGAGGAAGCTGGCCACCGCCTTGATTTCCGCGTCGCTCATCTTGGCGGCCACGGTACGCATCATTTCCTGCGGGTCATTGGTGCGCTTGACCACATTGTCCCCCAGATCACCCCGGCCCGCGGCACGGAACGCTTTCAACTGGATTTCCAGATACTGGGCGTGCTGACCGGCCAGGGACGGGAAGCCGGCGGCGTCGACACCTTCACCGGCGGGACCGTGACAGCCGGAACAAGCCGGGATGCCATCAGCGATCACGCCACCACGATAGATCCGCTCGCCTTCTTCCACCAACTCCGGATCGGCCTGCCCCACCTTGATGGTCTGAGCGGAGAAGTACGCCGCCAGGTCGGCCATGTCCTGTTCGCTGAGATTGGCCACCATCGGCGCCATCAGCGCGTTCTGCCGGTCGCCGGCCTTGAACGCCTGAATCTGCTCGACAAGGTATTTTTCGCCCTGTCCGGCGAGGCTGGGCCATTCACCGGAAGGGGAGTTGCCGTCAGGGCCATGACAGGCCGCGCAGGGCTGGGATTTTTCCTTGCCGGCATCAACATCACCGGCTGCCATGGCATGGGAAACCGCCGTAGCGGCTAGCAGCACGAACAGCTTAAGACACTTCATGGCCCTTCCTTTAAAGCAGCGTGTTATTTTGTCATATGCTCGATCAGAGCGCGGTATTCTTCGTCGGAGCAGTCACTGCACATACCGCCTGGCGGCATTGCCTTGAACCCCTCTTTGACGTGCTTCACCAGCGTATCCATGCCCTTCTCCATACGCGGTTTCCAGGCGGCCTGATCCCCGGTCTTGGGCGCGCCGGCGGCTCCGGTGCTATGGCAGTAGGTGCAGCTCTGGTCGTAACGCTCCTGCACCGTGGCGGCGCTGGCGCCCACGGCGATGAACATCAGGGCGAACCCCGCGAGCAAACCCTTCATGCAATACCTCCCAATGGGCTGGCGTCATGCTGGCGACAGGCGCGTCTCTAAATTTGCCTTTAAAGACAAACACCTGTAGAAATCCCGCCACGCGCCACACGCGTGACGGCGCGCATTATATACTACGGGCTCGCCTCCGTCATATCCCTTGTTTATGCATGGGTATTTGCGGAGACAGGGCGATGCCCTCCATTGATGCTCGTAACCGGACCGCCATGCCATTGCATCCCGCTCAACGCCTTTTGCACCAGGCCGCTTTCCTGAAAAGCGCGCAAACCGTCGAACAGTGCCCCCCTGACGAGGGCCTGGAAGTGGCATTCGCCGGGCGCTCCAACGCCGGCAAGTCCAGTGCCATCAACCGCCTTACCGGCCAGCGCAGTCTTGCTCGCACCTCCAAGACACCGGGCCGGACCCAGTTGTTGAACTTTTTCACCCTGGACGAGCAACGCCGGCTGGTGGATCTGCCCGGCTATGGCTACGCCAAGGTGGACAAAGCGGTACGCATGCAATGGCAGGAGCATCTGGACGACTACCTGGCGCGCCGCGAATGTCTGACCGGCCTGGTGTTGTTGATGGACATTCGCCACCCGCTCCGGGAATTCGACCAGTTGATGCTCGAATGGTCCGCCCGTTCCGGAATGCCGCTGCTGATCCTGCTGACCAAGGCGGACAAATTAAAGTTCGGCGCCGCCAAAAGCGCCTTGATGCAGGTCACCAAGACCCTCAAAGATCATCCCGCGCCACTGCGGGTGCAGCTTTTTTCCGCCACCTCCGGGCAGGGCTGTGAGCAAGCCTGGGACCAAATGGCCGAGTGGTTGCGAATCGAGGACGAAGCCCCTCCCGCGATCTGACCGGAACTGCCCATTTGTGTCACCCGGCGCCCAATTTTGTCGGTCCCACGATCCCATCAATACCAGACCACTTCCGGCAGTGAGCGCCAACTCTTTGAATTTTGGCCATTTTCCCCGTTTTCACGAAACTGGCACAGCCCTTGCTCCGTATCGGGTGCAATACCGGCCCAGACCGAGGCATCGAAACGGGCACCGCCAAAACATCGCTGGGGGGCGATTCATGGTGGGACCCAGGCCACGGTCGAGAGGAAGGGTGTGACCGCCGGAGACGGGGGTCATAAAAGAAGGGGGGATGCCCGGGGCCTGATCTTCGGGTAAAAAATCGCCGGGAGCGATTTTTGACGTTGCGCCAGCAACGGCCCGGCAGGGTGACCGCCATGGAAGGCAGGTTACAAAAAAAATCCCTGGCAGCAATTGGGGGGGAAGGGAACGACTTCGCTGCCAGGGAGGCTTGCCGCCCCGGCCTCCTGGGGAAGAGGCCGGGGTGTCCAGAAGCTACGAACCGGCGAGGGTACTGGGGGATCGGGGGTTACCAGTCCGTAGCTGTAAATTAAGACGGCTCCACCTCAACGAAAGTTCCTGCCGGTTCCATCTTTTACAAATTTCATGATGGGGATCACAGGCTGGCCCGAGGGCTCCCGCACGAAGGCCACTGTGTCCCTCTTTTTTTGGAAACGTAAATTCGGAGGCCGCTACGGCGCCGCTGTGGGAGCAATACCTTAGAGGGCCCGCCTACTGCTTCCAGGGCTTGCCGCGGGTGTCCTCGCGGTACTTGAGCTCCCTGTGCATGGCCGCCTTGGCCAGCATGTGCGCCGACACCGGCGCCGAAATAAACAGAAACAGAGTGATCAGAATCTCGTGGAGATGCAGGGCATGCTCGGTCCAGGAGAAGTACACCAGCGACGCCATGATGGTACCGCCCACGCCCAGCGTGGTGGCCTTGGTCGGGCCATGCAGGCGCAGGAAGAAATCCGGCAACCGTACCAGCCCCAGAGAGCCGATCAGCGCGAACACCCCGCCAATCAGCAGGAAAATCGCGGTGATGTATTCGATTACGATGTCCATTCAAGCTCCTTCGCGGCTTATTCGATGATGTCGCCGCGGGTCATGTACTTGGCCACGGCCACGGTGCTGACAAACCCGATCAGGGCAATCAGCATGGCCGCCTCGAAATACAACTTGCTGCCACTGGACAAACCGTAGAGCACGATCAGTGCAATGCTGTTCACATACATGGTGTCCAGCGCCAGCACCCGATCCGGCAGGCTCGGCCCTCGCAGCAGGCGGTAGAGATTCAACAACTGGGCCACCACGAACAGTCCGAACGCAATGGCGATGGCCGTTTCTAACATTCGAAGATCTCCTTGAGACGCCGCTCGTAGCGCTGCTTGATCTGATCAACCAGCACCGCTTCGTCTTCCACGTGCAAGGCATGCACCAGCATACGGCTGGCATCCGCGCTGATATCCGCGCTTACCGTCCCCGGCGTCAACGACACCGTGCTGGTAAGCAGGGTGATGGCGAAGTCGTCCTTGATATCCAGCGGCACCTCGACGAACGCCGGGCGCAATTTCTTCGGCGACCCCAGAATGCGCCGGGCCACCGACAGATTGGCGACGATGATGTCCCAGTGCACCATCAACACGAACAGCACCAGTTTGTGAAAATTGCGCAGCCTCGGCACATTGGGCCAGAACGGCAGGGTACCCAGCGGCAGCACCGTCGCCAGCACCATGCCGAGCACCAGGTGGCCGGCGCTGAAGCCGCTGAGCAATAACCACATCAGCAGCAGAAACACACTCAGAGTCGGGAACGGATAGAGCTTGCGGATCATTGCGCACCTCCCGGATAGCCCAGGACCGCGTGGATATACAGATCCGGCTGCGCCCACTGGGCAGCAACCGACTGCGTGATCGCCGACAACGGCCCGCCCAACAACACCATGGCCGGCGCCATGGCCAGCAGCAGCACCGCCGCCGCCAGCCGCCCCTTGTTGAGCACCGTGCCCGCCATCGGCTCTCCGGCCCGCCAGAACAGCGTGGAGCCGGCGCGGCTGAGGCCGACCACCGCCAGCAGGCCGCCCGCCAACAGCAGTGCCCAGTACGCGGGCGCGGGCACCGCCCGCAACAGCATCACCTTGCCAAGGAAACCGGACAAAGGCGGCAGCCCCGCCACCGCCACGGCACCAATGAAGAACAACGCGCCCAGCAGGCCTGCCGCGGGTGGACGCGGCCCCGCCATCAGGGTATCGCCAGCATCTCCCCGCCCCCGTGACACCAGATCGGCGAGCAGGAACAGGCCGGCGCATATCAAGGTAGAGTGGAGCAGATAGAACAGCGCGCCACTAATCGCCTCTTCCGTGCCCCAGGCCAACGCCGCCACCAGCGTCCCCACCGACATCACCACCAGGTAGGCCACCAGTTCCCCCAGTCGCCGGGCACCAAACACCCCCACCGTGGCCAGCCCCAGGGTCAACAGGGACACCGTCCACAGGGCCATATCACCCAGGCCGGCCAGGGCGCCGTCACTGAATGCCAGACCATGCACTCTCAGCAGCGCATAGATGCCCACCTTGGTCATCACCGCGAACAACGCGGCGACGCCAGCGGTAGCGCTGGCGTATGTGGCCGGCAGCCAGAAGTACAGCGGAAACAGCGCCGCCTTCAGACCAAACACCACGCACAGCAACAAACCCGCCACTTTCACCAGGGTCAGCGCCGGCCCCTCCAGCTCGGCGGCCCGCGCGGCGAAATCCGCCATGTTCAGGGTACCGGTGGCACCGTAGATCAGTGACAGCGCCAGCAAGAACACCGCGGAACCGATCAGGTTGAGCACCACATAGTGCAACCCGGCGCGCACCCGTGCCGGCCCGCGCCCATGCAGCGCCAACCCATAGGAGGCAATCAGCAGGACCTCGAAAAATACAAACAGATTGAACAAATCGCCGGTAAGAAAGGCCCCGTTGATACCCATCAACTGCATCTGGAACAGCGAATGGAAGTTGGGGCCCAGGCGATCGTCGCCATGGCTGGCGTAGAGCAGCGCCGGCACCGCCAGCACCGAGGTCAGCAGCACCATCAGCGCACTGAGCTGATCCAGCACCAGCACGATGCCGAACGGCGCCGGCCAATCCCCCAGCGAATACACCTGAATGTCGCCGGTGGCGGCCTGCCGGAACAGCAGGATACTCACCGGCACCAGCGCCAGCGTCGCGGTCAGCCCGGTCACCCGGCGCAACCAATGGCGCTCACGAACCTCGAGCAGCAACATCATTGCCGCCAGCGCGGGAATCAGAATCGGAGCCATGATCCAGTTCGACATCAGCGGCTCCCCTTATTCTGTTGCTCGCCGTACAGCTCATCGCGCTGTCCGTCGACGTGATCCGAGCCCAACTCCCCCTGCGCACGCAGCGCCAGCACCACCAGAAAGGCGGTCATGGCGAAACCGATGACAATGGCGGTCAACACCAGGGCCTGGGGCAAGGGGTCGGTGGGATCGGCGCTCTGCCCCACCACCGCCACCTGGTCCAGCTTGAGCCGCCCGGAAATGAACACAAACAGGTTGGCGCCGTAGCTGAGCAGGGTCAGCCCCAGAATCACCGGGAAAGTTCTCGCCCGCAGCACCAGATAAACACCGCTGCCCACCAGGACGGCAATGATGATCGCGACCAACGCTTCCATCAGCGAACCCCTCCCTTGTCGTCCAGCAAGGACAATTTGCCCAGGTTGGCGAGAATCAGCAGCGTGGCGCCAACCACGGTCAGGAACACCCCGGTATCAAACAACATGGCGGTGGCCACCTCGAACTCACCCACCACCGGCCAATTCACATGCCAGAAGGCGCTGGTCAGGAACGGGTGGCCAAAGTACCAGGCGCCGACACCGGTGAACCCGGCCAGCAGCACACCCAAGGCGACCACCGGATGGTAATCGCCGGGAATGCGGCGATGCATCCACGCCACCCCGGACGCCACGTACTGCAGCACCAGCGCCACCGAGGTAATCAGACCGGCGATGAAACCACCGCCGGGCAGATTGTGTCCGCGCAGGAAGATGTACACCGAGATCATCAAGGCCAGAGGCAGCAGCGGCCGCGAAATGGTGACCAGAATGAGCGGGTGGGCATCCTTGGCCCAGGGCCGCCCGAGTGAATCGGTCTGCGGCGAGTACAGCTCCAGATCCTTGAGCAGGGCATAAATGCCCATGCCGGCGATGCCCAGCACGATGATCTCGCCGAAGGTATCGAAACCACGGAAATCCACCAGAATCACGTTGACCACATTGGTGCCCCCTCCGCCGGGTTTGGCGTTTTCCAGGAAGAACGGGCTGATCGAATCGACCCCGGAGGTCATCATCATGAAGGCGAGAATGCCGACACCACCGCCCACCAGGACTGACAGCACCACATCCCGGCCGATACGCGGCATGGAGGATTCACGGCGGGTGCGCACCGGCAGGAAGTACATCGCCAGCATCAGCAGCAGAATGGTGACCACCTCCACCGACAATTGAGTGAGCGCCAGATCCGGCGCGGAGAAGCGCACGAACATCAGTGACACCACCAGCCCCACCACGCTCAGACACATGATCGCGGTCATCCGGTGGCGGTGCAGGGCGGTGGTAAGAATCGCCGCGACGATCAACATCCCGCCGCACAGCAACGCCACGCCATCCAGCGGCAGCATTTCGCGGCCGCCACCAGCCAGCAGTTCCCGCGTCACCGACGTCACCAGCACCAGCGCCACCACCATCAACAACCAGGCGGTATAGCTCTGCAGGGAGCCGTTACGCAGGGTGCTGCTGATGGTGCCCGCCCACCTGGCCAGGGACTGCATGCGGGCTTCGAACACCAGTTTGGCGTCGAGGCTCGGCAGGCGGTCATTCAGCGCGAATAACCGAAGACGCTGGCTGTACACCAGAACGCCGCCCACCAGGGCCACGATGCTCATCATCAAAGGCACATTGAATCCGTGCCAGATGGCCAGATGATACTCCGGCAGGGTGCCGCCGAGGGTGGCACGGGCGGCCACCTCGAGCAGGGCCGCCACCGTCAACGAGGGGAAGATACCCACCGCCAGACACAAGGCCACCAGCACTTCCACTGGCACCTTCATATAGCGTGGCGGCTCATGGGGCGGATATTTGGGCAGGTCGATGGGTTCGCCGTTGAAAAACACGTCATGAATGAAGCGGGCGGAATAGGCCACCGAGAACACTCCGCCAAGCACCGCGCCCAGCGGCAGAATCCAGCTCAGGCTCCCCAGCTGGCCGGAATCCAGGGTCTCGGCGAAGAACATCTCCTTGGACAGGAAGCCGTTCAACAGCGGCACCCCGGCCATGGCCGCCGACGCCACCATGGCCAGTACCGCCGTGTACGGCATGTATTTCCACAGACCGTTGATACGCCGCATGTCGCGCGTACCGGTCTCGTGATCGATGATCCCCGCCGCCATGAACAACGAGGCCTTGAAGGTGGCGTGGTTGATAATGTGGAACACCCCCGCCACCGCCGCCAGCTGGGCGTTGAGGCCGAACAGCATGGTGATCAAACCCAGATGGCTGATGGTGGAATAGGCCAGCAGCCCCTTGAGATCATGCTGGAACAGCGCCCAGATGGCCCCCCACAGCAACGTGGCCAGACCCGCACCGGTGACCAGGAAGAACCAAAGGTCGGTGCCGGACAGCGCCGGGTACAAACGCGCCAGCAGGAACACCCCGGCTTTCACCATGGTGGCCGAGTGCAGGTAGGCACTGACCGGGGTCGGCGCCGACATGGCGTGAGGCAGCCAGAAATGGAACGGGAATTGGGCGCTCTTGGTGAACACGCCCAACAGCACCAGACACAGAATCAGCGGGTAAAGCGAGTGGCCGCGGATCAGATCACCGCTGGCCAGTACATCATCCAGGGAATAGGACCCCACCACCTGACCAATCACAATGGCGCCGGCGAGCAGGGCCAGCCCGCCCATACCGGTGACCGCCAACGCCATGCGCGCGCCTTTACGGGCATCGGTCTGGTGATACCAGAATCCAATCAGCAGGAAGGAGCTGAGGCTGGTCAGTTCCCAGAACACCACCAGCAGCAGCAGATTGTTGCTGGTTACCACTCCCATCATGGCGCCCATGAACAACAGCAGGAAGGCGTAGAAACGCCCCGCCTTTTCGTTGGCGGAAAGATAGTAACGGGCGTAGAGAATGATCAACAGGCCGATGCCCAGTACCAGCAACGAAAACAACAGCGCCAGGCCATCCAGACGAAACGCCAGATTCAGGCCGAGATCCGGCATCCAGGGTACGAACTGACGTACTGTCTCACCGGAGAACACCCGGCGGCCGTGGAACCACAAGACCCCCAGCGCCAGCAGAGGCAGTACCGCCGCCGTCCAGGACAACGCCGGACGCGAAAACCGCCATCGTTCAGCCAACGGTGGCAGCACCGCCCCAAGAAAGGGCAGCAAAACCAGAAACCCAAGATTCATAGACTATCCGTCGATTTGTCGTTTCGGGCGTGGAACACCCAAGAGTACGGGAGAACCGTCTATAACGGGAGATTAAGCGAAAACGATCGGCGGATCGGGAAAATAGGGACGGCGGCCGCGGCGGGGACAATCCACCGGGCTATGGGTATGAGCGGAATCAGGCAGACAGCAGTTCATCGCTTCAATCATGACTCAGTGAATCCGCAGTATGCCATGAAATCATCACTTGAAAATACGGGACCGGTAGCGGCCATTGTCGCCATCGCCATATCTCGTACTACACTATCGGTTCGGTGGCGCCGTTGCTGACCACCGAATCACCGGCGACCGATTCATGGGCTGACGCCGGGCCCCGTTTGTAGCTGTTTGAAGCAAGGAGAATCACATGCACCGCATTCTGTTCGTTACGGCCGCCGCCGCCCTGTTCGCCACCGGTTGCGCCAGCACTCCCTCCGCGAATCTGCCGGAGGGCGCCACCGCCTGTCCGGATCCGCGTCCCACCGTTTGCACCATGGATTACAATCCGGTGAACGGTTTCAACGCCGCGGGCGAGGACCAGGGTGAATTCGGCAACGCTTGCGGCGCCTGTGGTCAGGACGACATCAGCTACACCATTCCGGTAAGACGGTGATCCTACTGCTCGATACATCACTGTAACCCTGGAACGGACGCTCACCTTGCCCTACTCCCCTTTGCGCCTGCTGCTGGACTTCGATGATCAATACCAGCGGGATCAGCGCCAGAGCCCGGATTTTCTCCATCGCCGGGACCGACAACTGGCGCTGCAGGCGCAACAGCGGGACGGCTCCACGCCACTCCCCGAGGATTGGTTACGCACCCTGGGCGCCGACCGCGTCGGCGGCGGCCACGATCCCCGTCTGCGCACCTGGCGGCGAGCCCGTGTACTGTTCGTTCTCGGCGGCGCGGTACTCGGCGTGCTCACCATGCTCGGGCTGCTTTATTACGATGGCAGCCAGCGCATCAACGTCACCCTGCTGCTCGGCTTCGCGGCCCTGCAACTGACTCTGGCGGTCCTGACCACGGTGCAGGCGGGAATCGGCTGGCGCCCCTGGGGGCGGCTGTTGGACCGGGCCGGCGCCACGCCTTCCGCCCTGCATGATCTGCAACCGCCGCTGGCGGCCCGGGTCGCGCACAGCGGCGGGCTCGCGTTCGCGATCGCCGCGCTGCTGACGCTGCTGGTGCAGGTGGTGGTGCGAGACCTGGCGTTCGGCTGGAGCACCACCTTGCAAACCTCCGCCCCGGCCTACCACGAACTCACCCACGCCCTGGCCTGGCCATGGCGGCAATGGCTGCCAGCGGCGGTGCCGTCGCTGGAACTGGTGGAGCAATCCCGGTTCTTCCGTATCAGCGATCAAACGCCCGCTGATCCGGCCCGGCTCGGCGCCTGGTGGGCATTCCTGGCCATGGTCTGGCTGGTCTATGTGGTGCTGCCCCGCCTGGTGTTCCTGGCCTTGAGCCGTGCCCAGTTACGTTGGCGTGCAAAGCGGCTGTTGGCCCGGCATCCCGGTATGGCGGCCCTGCGTCAACGCTTTGAACAGCCGTGGGTGGATACCGGCGCCGGCAATGCCACCCCGGCGCCGGAACTGGATCAGGGCAAGGCGGCCGATGGCGTGCTGCCGGAAAGTGGCACGGTAATCCACTGGGCTGGCGCTGGCCTCGCCGATGACGGACTGTTCAGTGCGCTCGCCGGTGGGGAGCGTGCCCCATTGCGGCTGGCAGCAGGCGGCAGCGCCAGCCTGGAGCATGATCGGGCGGTGCTGGAACAGGCCGGCCAGAGGCGCGAACCGGTACTGATCCTGGCCCAGGGCTGGGAACCGCCCACCGGCGAGCTGGCGGACTTTCTCGACGACGCCCGCCAACAATGGGGCGAGGACACCGTGATCGCCCTGGTTCCCCTGGCCGCCGATCCGGGCGGTGCTTTATCCGATGCCACCCTGGCCCAATGGCGCCGGTTCGTGGACCGGCGGCAACATCCCCATCTGCGTCTGTGCCGCGCCCCGGAGGTGTCCTCATGACCACCGCTCCCCGCTTCGCCGTGGTCGGCCATCCCAACAAGGGCAAGTCGAGTATCGTCGCCACTCTTTCGCAGAACGACGCCGTCGCCATCGCCCTGGAGCCGGGCACCACCCGTGACAGCGAGCGCTACCCGCTGAGTGTGGACGGCCATCTGCTCTACGAGCTGATCGACACCCCCGGGTTCCAGCGCCCGCGCCGGGTGCTGGCCTGGTTGCAGGCGCACAGCCATTCCGCCTCGGACCGGCCCGACACGGTACGCGCCTTCGTCAATCAGCACCGCGACGATCCGCGCTTTCACGATGAGTGCGAACTGCTGACGCCGATTCTCGACGGTGCCGGCATCATCTATGTGGTGGACGGTTCGGTGCCCTATCATCAGGAGCACGAGGCGGAAATGGAAATTCTGCGCTGGACCGGCCAACCCAGTCTGGCGTTGATCAACCGCATCGGCGAAGACGATCACGGCGAACAATGGCGCACCGCCCTGGGGCAGTACTTCCGCATCGTCCGCGACTTCAACGCGGTCACCGCGCCGTTCGAAACCCATCTGAGTCTGCTGCGCAGTTTCGGACAGCTGGCGCCACAGTGGGAAACCGCTCTGGATCAGGCCGTCGAACATCTCCGGGAGCAGCGCCGGCATCGCCAGAAGCGGGCCTGGGCACTGATCGCCGATGCCCTCAGCGATATGCTCGGCCATGCCGAAAGCGCCCGCCTCGGCGAAGACGCCAGCCGCTCCGCCCTGGAGGTCCGGTTGCGGCAAAGCTGGCAGGACTGGCAACGCAAACGGGAGCTACGACTGCGGCGTGAAGTGGAGCAGCTTTATCAGCACCACCACCTGCAACGACAGGAACAGCACCTGGAATGGGAACCCGGGCATGACCTGTTCAGCGAACGGGAACGCCGGGCCTGGGGCGTCAGCCGGGCCTATCTGGCCACCGCTGGTTTCGGCGCCGGCGCTCTGGGTGGCGCCGGCGTGGACGCCCTCACCGCCGGCCATACGCTGGGCGCCGGCGCGTTGATCGGCGGCGTGCTCGGCGCCGCCGGCAGCCTCTACTATTCCAGCAAGCTGGATCGCCTGAATTTGGGCCCGCTATCCTCCGGCGGCCGCGAGGCGCGCTTCGGGCCACTGCGCGACCCGCAATTCGGCTATGTGGTGCTCGGCCGCGCCCTGCAACACTGGTATCAGATCACCGATCGCAATCACGCCGGCCGCGACCCGCTGACCCTGGACAATGCCGACAGCCACTGGCTCGATGCCCTGCCCCGCAGTCAACGCCACGCACTACAGAAAGCCTTGCAGCAAAACACCCGCCAGCAGGACGAGAAACGTCGGCAGGCGCTGCGCGAGGCGGTGGCCCAGGCGGGGGAAGCGTTTCTGCAGTGGCGGCGGAAGTGACGTGGCGGGTTGAGCCTGACGATTGCTGCAACGTGGCTGTAGGAGCCTGCCCTGCAGGCGAATTTTTGGGCGCGGGCCCCATTCGTCAGCACACGAAGAACCGCCCCGTCACCGCTCCGACCTCTCTCGCCGGTAGTCCCTTGGCGCCACCCCCATCACCTTCTTGAACTGGCGGGAGAAATAATAAGGGTCATCGTAGCCAAGATCGGCGGCCACCTGGGTGATGCTGAGATCGGTGATGTCGAGCAGATAGCAGGCGCGGGTGATCTTCAAATGCTGGAACGCCTGCATCGGCGTCTGCCCGGTCTGCCGTTTGTATTCGCGAATGAAGTGATAAAGCGACAGTTCACTGGTGGCACTGACCAGTTGTTCCAGCTCGATGCGTTGATGCAGATGCGCCTGCAACCAGGCTTGGATCCGCGGCACGTCCAGCGCCACGTTGCGGGCCTGACGCTGCCGCCGCATCAATGCCATGAAAGAGAGCAGGCTCTTGAGCAGATTGGCGGCGTAAATCAAGTGATGGGGACGGAAGCGCGTCACGGTGGTCAACAGCAGCTCCAAATCCTCGGTGAGTCGCGAGTGCTGCCCAACGGTGGCGGTGAAACCGTCCGGGGAACTGAGGATTTCGTCGAAATAGGTATCCACCTCGGCGCCCCCCAGGTGCACCCAGTAGATCGTCCAGGGGTCCTGAGGGTTGGCCCGGTAACGGTGACGCTGGCCTTCCCGTAACAACAGAACATCCCCGGCCCGCACCGGCTGGCGCCGCCCCTCCAGTTCCGCCACGCCGGACCCCGCCAGGCAATAAATCACCAGATGATCCCGCGGCGCCGCCCGCCCCATATGGTGTCCGGCCGCGGCGGGATAGAACCCGACGCCATGGGGCATGCAGTCCCGGCACAGCGGATGTTCCGCCAGCTCCGCCACCAGCGTATGAGGGATCACCACCCGCCGGCCGGCTTTCGGCAATGGCCACTGGGAGGTCTCCACCTGAGGAGAAAGCTCACCAATCATGAGAGCAATTTTATCCATCTTTGATCAATTGCCGCCATCTTAATGGCCATCTCTCCGTGATACAAAAGCGCAATAATTTTAAAAGTAAATGGCATAACGCCCTCCCGCTCCCCACGGCGGTGAAGAACAACAACCAGGACTGAACATGTTGGTAGCCAGCTTCATTGGCTTGTTCGCCGGCCTTGCTTTATTGGTGGTGCTGACCATGCGAGGGGTCAACATCATCATCTCGGCGGTGCTTTGCGCCGTTCTGGTCGCCTTGTGCAGCGGCTTGTCCCTGCGCGATGCCATGCTCGACAGCTACATGGACGGCTTCACCGGTTTTTTCACCACTTGGTTCCCGGCCATTCTTCTGGGCGCCATTTTTGGTCAGTTGATGGATGACAGCGGCGCCGCCAAGGCCATTGCCAGAAAATCCCGCGACTGGTTCGGCGAAAAGCGCGCGATCATGGCCGTGGTGGGCGCATCGGCGATCCTCACCTACGGCGGCGTCAGCGTATTCGTGGTGGGCTTCAGCGTTTACCCCATCGCCTACGAGCTGTTCAAAGGCGCCAACCTGCCACACCGCTTCATTCCCGCCGCCATGGTATTCGGTTCGATCTCCTTCACCATGACATCGCCGGGCTCGCCGGAAGTACAGAATCTGATTCCCACCGAGTATTTCGGCACCACCGCCGTGGCCGGCGGGTTCATCGGTGTCCTCTGCGGCATCACCATCCTGATGATCGGCGCCTTTGCCATCAGAACCCTGGTGCGTCGCGCCATTGCCGCTGGCGAAACCTTCGATCCGCCGGCGGCCAGCCGCAATCATGGTGGCAGTGAAACGGACAGTTCGATTCCGATTATCGCCGCTCTGGCCCCTCTGGTGGTCCTGGTCGGTGGCTTCAACGTGCTGGCGCTGGTCTTCGAAATGCGCGCGGTGGAGGCGTTGCTGATCGCCATGGTCGCCAGTCTCGCGCTGGGTTTCACGCTGTTTCACCGTCATCTGCACCAGCGCGGCCGCACCCTGGGACTGGGGGCGGACAACGCCCTGGTAGCCACCGCCAACACCTGCGCGGTGGTGGGTTTCGGCGCGGTGGCGGCATTGACGCCGGCCTTCAAGGAAATCGTCGCGGTACTCACTGATTTACCCGGCCTGGAGTACGCCGGGCTCGCCATGGCGGTAACGGCTATTGCCGGCATTACCGGCTCCGCCTCGGGCGGCCTGGGTATCGCCTTGCCGATTCTGGCACCCATTTATCAGGGCATGGGGCTGGACAACGGCGCCATGCACCGGATTTCCGCGTTGGCGTCGGGCGGCCTGGATTCCCTGCCGCATAACGGCTACGTGGTCACCACCATCCGCGCCATCTGCAAGGAAACCCACCAGCGCGCCTATCCGGCGGTGTTCGTGGCCAGTGTGCTGGTACCCTCGCTGGTACTGGCATTGGCGGTGGTACTGTATACGCTGGTATAGAGCCGGCGCCGGGGAGGGTCGGGCAAGATCCTCCATGACCGATCAATCCCGCCCATCCGCAGCGAGGACGGGATGTGTTACACCACAGACATGTTGTTAAAAACATTTGGAGAGCGTTATGTCCACCCGACTGCCTCAATTGATCAACGGTGAGTTCGCGCAAAGCGCCACCGATACCTGGATTCCCGTCACCAACCCGGCCACCCAGGAAGTGCTGTGCGAAGCCCCGGCGGCCACCGGCGAGGAAATGGAGCAAGCCATCGCCGCCGCCAAGGCCGCCTTCGAGGAATGGCGTGAGGTGCCGGTCACCGAACGGGCCCGTTTGATGATGCGCTACCAGCATTTGCTGAAGGAGCGCCACGACGATATCGCCAAGGTGCTGGCGAAGGAGACCGGCAAGACCTTCGAGGACGCCAAGGGCGATGTCTGGCGTGGTATCGAAGTGGTCGAACAGGCCGCCAATATCCCGTCGCTGATGATGGGCGAAACGGTGGAGAACGTGGCCCGCAGCATCGACACCCATTCCTGGATCCAGCCGCTGGGCGTGTGCGCCGGCATCACCCCGTTCAACTTCCCGGCGATGATTCCGCTGTGGATGTTCCCGATGGCGATCGCCTGCGGCAACACCTTCGTGCTCAAGCCTTCCGAGCAGGATCCGATGACCCCCAATCTGCTGGCGGAACTGTTCCTGGAAGCCGGCGCGCCGAAGAACGTGCTGCAGGTGGTGCACGGCGGCAAGCAGCAGGTGGATACCTTGCTCACCCATCCGGAGATCAAGGCGGTGTCCTTCGTCGGTTCCGTGCCGGTGGGCCAGCATGTTTACCGCACCGCCACCGAGCATCTCAAGCGCGCCCAGTGTTTCGCCGGCGCCAAGAACCACATGGTGATCATGCCGGACGCACAAAAGAGCCAGGTGGTTGGCAATCTGGTCGGCTCCTCCTGCGGCGCCGCCGGTCAGCGCTGCATGGCGATCAGCGTGGCGGTGTTCGTCGGTGATTCAAAACAGTGGATCGACGACATCAAGGAAGAGTTCGCCAAGGTGCGCCCCGGTGCCTGGGACGACGCCGGTGCCGCCTACGGCCCGCAGATCAGCCCGAAGGCCAGGGAGCGCATCCTCACCCTGATCAAACAGGGCAAGGAAGAGGGCGCCACCTGCTTGTTGGACGGCTCCGACTGCACCGTGGACGGCCTGCCGGATGGCAACTGGGTCGGCCCCACGCTGTTCACCGACGTGAAGCCGGAAATGAGCATCTACAACGAAGAAATTTTCGGCCCGGTGCTGTGCTGCGTGTGCGTGGATACGCTGGAAGAAGCCATCGAGCTGGTCAACAACAGCCCCTACGGCAACGGCACCTCCATCTTCACCGCCAGCGGCGCCGCCGCCCGCAAATACCAGCACGAAGTGGAAGTCGGTCAGGTCGGCATCAACATCCCGATTCCGGTGCCGCTGCCGTTCTTCAGCTTCACCGGCTGGAAAGGGTCCTTCTATGGCGACCAGCACGCTTACGGCAAACAGGCGGTGCGGTTCTACACCGAGACCAAGACCGTCACCAGCCGCTGGTTTGACGACGATATCGCCGACGCCACCCACAGCGGCCCGAACATGACCATCCATCTGAAATAACCTCGCCGGCGTACCCGCTCCCTCATTGGCACCGCCATGAGAGAGCGGGCCCGCCCGCGAACAGCGGAGACCGATACCGTGGATTTCTCCCTCAACGAAGAACAACAGGCGTTCCGCGATACCGCCCGCCAGTTCGCCGAAAAGGAACTGGCGCCCTTCGCCGCCGAATGGGACGAACACAGCACTTTTCCCAAGGACACCATCAAGCGGGCCGGGGAACTCGGCTTCTGCGCGCTATATTGCGATCCCGACCACGGCGGCATGGGACTGAGCCGGCTTGACGCCGCCTTGATCTTCGAGCAAATGGCGGCCGGCTGCACCTCCACCACGGCGTTCATCACCATCCACAACATGGCCACCTGGATGCTGTCGAACTTCGGTTCCGACGCGCTTCGCGACCAGTGGGCCGAGGGGCTGATGAGCGGTGAACAGCTGGCGTCCTACTGCCTCACCGAACCCAACGCCGGTTCCGATGCGGCGTCCTTGAGCACCAGCGCGAAAAAGGACGGCGGCGACTATGTGCTCAACGGCGCCAAGGCGTTTATTTCCGGCGCCGGTGACACCGACGTGCTGGTCTTGATGGCACGCACTGGCGGCAGCGGTGCCGGTGGCGTTACCTGCTTCGCCATTCCAGCGGACACCACCGGTGTCAGCTACGGCCGCAACGAGGACAAGATGGGCTGGAAAAGCCAGCCCACCCGGGCCGTGATCCTGGAAGACGTGCGTATTCCGGAGCGCTATCGCATCGGTGAAGAGGGACAGGGTTTCAAGATCGCCATGGCCGGTCTCGACGGCGGCCGCATCAACATCGCCAGCTGCTCCCTGGGGGCCGCCACCGCGGCGCTCAGTCAAGCCCGGTCCTATGTGCAGGAACGCAAGCAGTTCGGCCAGGCACTGAGCCAGTTCCAGAATACCCAGTTCACCCTCGCCGACATGGCCACGCATCTGCTGGCGGCGCAACAGATGGTGCGGCTGGCGGCCTGGAAGCTGGACCAGGGCGACAGCGACAAGTCCATGTATTGCGCCATGGCCAAACGGCTCGCCACCGACCTGTGTTTCGACGTTTGCAACCAGGCGCTGCAGTTGCATGGCGGTTACGGCTATATCAAGGAATACCCGCTGGAACGTTACGTGCGCGATGCCCGCGTGCATCAGATTCTGGAGGGCACCAACGAAATCATGCGGGTAATCATTGCCCGCCGCGTGTTGGGTGACCTGGCGTTCCTGTGAGCGACCGGGATAATGCCGCGCAACGCAATCAATTGATGGAGAGTCCTGTTAATGGATAGCACCGTGAGCGACAGCACCGCCCCCGTGACGTTCGAAGTCCTGGAAGGCCGTCACGGCCGTATCGGCCGCGCCACCCTGAACGCACCGAAAAGCCTCAACTCCCTGTCCCTGGAAATGATCGACCTGCTGGAGGGGCAATTGTCCGCCTGGCAGGGCGATGACACGATCCAGGCGGTCTGGCTGGACGCCAACAGCGATAAGGCGTTCTGCGCCGGCGGCGACATCGTGCGCCTGTACGAAAGCATGGTGGCCACGCCACAGGGTGAGCGGAACCGGCACGCGGAAGCGTTCTTCGGTCGCGAATACCAGTTGGATCATCGGCTGCATACGTTCGGCAAGCCGCTGATCTGCTGGGGCAATGGCATCATCATGGGCGGCGGGCTCGGCCTGCTGGCCGGCGCCTCGCACAAAGTGCTTACCGAAACCGCGCGCATCGCCATGCCGGAAATCACCATCGGTCTGTTTCCGGACGTGGGCGGCAGTTACTTCCTCAGTCGCATGCCCGGCAAGGTCGGCCTGTTCCTGGGGCTGACCGGCGCCAACATTAACGTCAGCGACGGCCTCGCCATCGGCCTCGGTGACGTGGCCATCGCCCATGAGAGCAAGGCGGCGGTGATGAGTGCGCTCAGCGAATTGAATTGGGACAGCGACCCACAGCGTCACGACAGCCAGGTCAGCGAGGCGCTGGCCGGCTTCGCGCTGGCCGCGGACACCCTGCCGCAAAGCCCGGTAAGCGAACATCGTGACGAGATCGATCGGCTCTGCGGCGGGGACGATCTGAGCCAGGTGGTCGAGGCAATCACCGGTCTCGACAGCGACGACCGCTGGTTGAGCAAGGCCGCGGCCACGCTCGCCCGGGGCTGCCCGCAAACCGCCGCCCTGGTGTGGGAAAACTGGCACCGTGGCGCCGACATGACGCTGGCCGATGTGTTCCGCATGGAATGGCGCGTGGCGGTGCAGTGCGCGCTGCACGGCGATTTCCAGGAGGGCGTGCGCGCCCTGTTGATCGACAAGGACGGCCAGCCCCGTTTCAAACACCGCTCGGTTTCCGACATCACACCGGCATACCTGGCGGAATTTTATCAACTTCCCGGCGTACCCGACCCGTTAGCGGACCTATAGAAAGGATCTGTAAAACGGGCACCGCGTCGGCTTCAGCAGCTGGAGGAATAATTATGAGAATCGCGTTTTTTGGTGTCGGACACATGGGCGGTCCGATGGCCGCCAATCTGGTCAAGGCCGGTCATGAGGTGCTCGCCTTTGATCTGGTGCCCGCCTTGCTGCAGGAAGCGGTGAACGCCGGTGCCAGCGCCGCCGACTCACCAAAGCAGGCGGTGGAGAACGCCGAGGTGGTGATCAGCATGCTGCCCTCCGGCGCCGCCGCCAAAGGGCTCTACCTGGGAGACGACGGTATTCTCGACGCCATCGGCCAGGACAGCCTGATCATCGACTGCTCCACCATTGATGCCGCCACCGCCCGCGAGCTGGCCGGCGCCGCCGCCGACAGCGGCCGGGTGATGATCGACGCCCCGGTATCCGGCGGCGTCGGCGGTGCCAAGGCCGGCACCCTGACGTTCATCTGCGGCGGCCCGGAAGATGCGGTGGAGCGCGCCCGCGCGGTGCTCGAGTGCATGGGCAGCAAGATTTTCCGTGCCGGTGACAATGGCGCCGGGCAAGTGGCGAAAATCTGCAACAACATGCTGTTGGCGGTCCACATGATCGGCACCGCCGAAGCCCTGCAACTGGGCGTCGATCACGGCCTCGATCCCAAGGTCCTGTCGGACATCATGTTCGCCAGCTCCGGCCGCAACTGGTCCCTGGAAGTCTACAACCCCTGGCCCGGGGTCATGGAGGGCGTGCCTTCCAGCAACGACTATCAGGGCGGCTTCGGCGTCAACCTGATGAACAAGGATCTCGGCCTGGCCCTGGAAGCCGCGCTGGCCAGCAAGTCCGCCACGCCCATGGGCGCGCTGGCCAAGAGCCTGTATGGGCTGCACGCCAACGCCGGTAACGGCGGCCTGGATTTCTCCAGCATCCAGCGGTTCTTCAAGCATCGGGACGAATAAACGGAGCACCTGGAAGCGGCTACGGCGCCGCTGTAGGAGCCAGCTCTGCAAGCGAATCCTTTAGGCCGTGAAACACCATTCGCTTGCAGGGCAAGCTCCTACAGTGGCCTTGTGGCTACCTCTGCGTTTGGGTCCGGCATCAGAGGTCCGGCGTCCACTCCCGGTCCGGGTCGTGGGCCAGGAATTCCGGGCGCCGGCGGCGCGCGGCGAACGGTGCCTGGCAGCGGTTATCGCGGCGGTTATAGACGAAAAACACATTACTGCGCGGGTCCGGCGACATATTGGCGTTGGAGCCGTGTAGCGTGTTGCAGTCGAACAGCAGCAGACCACCGGCGGCACCGGTGGGCGCCTCGATACCGTGCCGCCGGATCAACTCCGCCAGGATCGCCTCGCCGGGAACACCGATCTCCTGCCGTTGCAATGACTGTTCATGATGATTTTCCGGAGTCTCACCGAGACAGGGCACGAACACTTTGTGCGACCCCGGGATCAGCATCAGAGGGCCGTTGAAAGTGTGATTGTCGGTGAGCACGATGGAAGCGCTGACCGCGTGCATGGCCGGCATGCCATCCTCCGCGTGCCAGGTCTCGAAGTCCGAATGCCAGTTGAACCCCTTGCCCTTGAAGCCGGGTTTGTAGTTGATCCGGGACTGATGCACATAGGGTTCACCGCCCAGAATCTGGCGGGCCCGGCCGATCAAACGCGGGTCCTCCGCCAGTTGGCGGAAACGCCGGGACAGGAAGTGCACCGCGAACAGAGAACGGATTTCACGGCTGTCCGGCTCCGTGATGGTGAAAGGGCGCCCTCGAAATGACGGCGTATTCATCAGCGAGGACATTTCCCGTCGCAGCGCCGCGACCTCGCCGGCATTGAGAAAGCCGGGTTCGAACAGAAAGCCCTGACGTTCAAACCGCTCCAGTTGATCCGCGGACAGCGGGCCCTGTCCGGCGTCGCCTTTGACCACTGCCTCACGGCGTTGCAGCCAGGGAAGGTCCGGAGTCCGCGCAAGGCGGGTGGGATAGGGGTCGTTTCCAGACCGGAAAGACCTGGGATAAGACTGACGTGATAGCGTCGGTGCTGACATCAAATCACCTCCGAGATTTGCGATCAGTTCCAGCGCGGCGGCACGATCCGCCTGTTGCCTGGGTGTTCAATAACCTTTTCAGTGACTGAGAAAATCCACGAACGGAACCTTCAGTGGTGAGGGATGATGGTGGCCACAAGAAAAATTTCAAGAGCCTTGCCGCACACCCGCGCCACGGAAGCCACGCCGATTCATACCAACCTGCCGGTATTGCCACGGGGCTGTCCTGACGTCCCTTTCGGCGTACAGTAACCCCTCGATCGGCCCGGTTTGGCCGGCATCAAAGGGAGAGACAGATGGGATTCGATTTCAACGACACGCGCGTGGTGGTGGCCGGCGGCAGCCGTGGCATCGGCCGCGCCATCGCCCTGGCGTTCGCGGCGGCCGGCGCCCGGGTCTCGGTCTGCGCCCGTGGCGCCGAGACGCTGGACGCCTTGCGCCAGGACGCCGCCGCCAAGGGGTGGGAACTGCATGTAGCCACCTGCGACCTGGGTGATAAGACCGCTATCGACGGCTATATCCGTGATGCGGCACAAGCCCTCGGCGGGCTCGACGTACTGGTCAACTGCGCTTCGGCCTTCGGACGCGGTGATGACGAAAGCGGCTGGGGCATGAGCATGAACGTGGATCTGATGGGCACGGTGCGCGCCTGTCACGCCAGCCTGCCGTATCTGCGGGAATCTTCCCGGGCGTCGATCATCAACCTGACCTCCATCGCCCAATTCCACCCCTCCGTTCGCACCGCCCCCTATGCCGCGGTAAAGGCGGCGGTGAGTCACTACACCAGCAGCCTGGCGTTGCGGCTGGCCGGCGACGGGATCCGCGTCAACGCGGTGGCACCAGGGTCAGTGGAATTTCCCGGCGGTGTCTGGGACGACGCCCGCCGCGATAATCCGACGCTGTATCAAAATATCCTGGCCGGCATCCCGTTCGGCCGCTTTGGCGCGCCGGATGACATCGCCGAACCGGTGCTGTTCCTGGCTTCCCCGCAGGCGCGCTGGATCACCGGCCAGACGCTGGCGGTGGACGGCGGCCAGTTGCTCAGCTGAGATGGCCAACTCCACGCAGCGGCTGTTCTTCGACCTGGTGGACCTGCGCCTGTTCATCAATATCGCCGAAGCCAACAGCCTGACCCGTGGCGCCGAACGCTCCTGCCTGTCCCTGGCGGCGGCGAGCATGCGCATCAAGAATCTGGAAGATGCCATCGGTACCCGTCTGCTCAACCGCGCCAGCCAGGGCGTGACACTCACCCCCGCCGGTCAGGCCATGTTGCGCAACGCCTTGCGCATTCTGCAGCAAAGCGAACGCCTGCTCGGCGATCTGGCGGAGTACGGCCAGGGAGTCAAAGGCCGGGTGCGCCTGTTCGCCAACACCACCGCCATGACCGAGTTCCTGCCCGCCGCGCTGGGCCGGTTCCTGTCCGACCATCCGCGGGTGGATATGGATCTGCGCGAGCGGCTCAGCCACGACATCGTCAAGGCGGTCCAGGACGGCGCCACCGACATTGGCATCGTCGCCGGCTCGGTGTCCACCGAAGGCCTGCAGGCGCTTCCCTATCACGGCGACCGGCTGGTGCTGACCACCGCCTTGAACCATCCCCTGGCCAGCCGCGCGCGACTGGCCTTCAAGGAAGCGCTGGGCCACGACTTCGTGTCCCTTCACTCCGGCAGTGCCATCCACACCTTTATGGCCCAGGTGGCCAGCGAGTTGGGCCTGGATACCCAGATCCGTGTCCAGGTTTCCAGTTTCGACGCGCTGTGCCGCATGGTGGAAGCGAACGCCGGCATCGGTCTGCTGCCCCGCTCCGCGGCGCGCCGGCTGGCCCGGTCCATGGATATCCATGTCATCGAACTGTCCGACGCCTGGGCCGAACGGGAGATGAAAATCTGTGTGCGGGAGCTGGAAGCATTACCGACCTTCGCCCGCGAGTTGGTGGACTACCTGCTGGCGACGCCGGGACCGGGGGCTTAACGGAATTGGAGATATGAATTCACGCCGTATTCGCGAGCAAGCACGCTTCCCGCAGCAACGGCCACGGAGCCGCTGTGGGAGCTGCCTTGGCGGCGAATCGGCTTGCAGCCACCCCCAGCGTGTGCGTTATGCGATACTTGTTTTTTCTCAGCCCACCAGGTTCGGCAACCATAGCGCCAGTTGCGGGAAGCTGCTCAGCAATAGCAGCAACAGCGCTTCACACAGCAGGAACCAGAGCAGGCCCTTGAACACGGTACCCAGAGCCACCTGGTCGCCCACCACGCTCTTCACCACGTAGACGTTCATGCCCACCGGCGGCGTCAGCAGCCCGACTTCAATCAACTTCACCACCAGCACGCCAATCCAGATCAGATCCATGTTCAGGGCATGAAATACCGGCAGGAACACAGGCAGTGTCAGCAACATGACACCCAGCGGATCGAGAAACATACCCAGTACCAGGTAAACCAGCACCAGTGCCAGCAAGGCCCAGGCCACGGTCATATCCATGGACGTCACCAGCTCCACCAATCCGGTGGAAAGGCCGGCCATGGCCAGGAAGCGGGTCAGCATGACCGCGCCGATGGCGATGAAGAAAATCGATGCGGTGGTACGCAGAGCTTCCGCCAGCGACGCGCAAAAGGCACGCCAGGGCAAACGCCGTTGCAGCAGCGCAATGGCCAGCGTCATGGCGGCTCCGAGAGCCCCGGCTTCGGTGGGGCTGGCGACACCGCCGTAGATACTGCCGAGCACGCCCAGCACCAACAACGGCAATGGCCATACCGCGCGCAGACTGGCCATGCGTTCCGCCCAGCTCACCTGCTCATGCCGTTGCGGCGCCAACTTCGGATTAAGCCAGCAACGGATCACGATCATGGAGGCGAAGAAAACGGCGGTGAGCAGGCCGGGAATAACCCCGGCGAGAAACAGCTTGCTGATCGACTGCTCGGTGTACCAGCCGTAGATAATGAACAGAATCGAAGGCGGGATCAGTGCCCCCAGGGTGCCGGACGCGGCCACGGTGCCGGTGGCGAGCCCCCGGTCATAGCCGTAGCGGAGCATCTCTGGAATGGCCAGCCGCCCCATGGACGCGGTGGTGGCCATGGAGGAGCCGGATACCGCCGCGAAACCGGCGGATCCGAAATTGGTGGCCAGGGCGAGCCCGCCGGGCACCCGCATCAGCCAGAGCCGGGCGGCGTCGTAGAGCAGCCGGGTCAAGCCGGAGTGATAAGCGAAAGCCCCCATCAACAGGAACATGGGCACCGCCGACAGGGTCCAGCTGGCACCGAATTCATAGGGCATGGCACGCAGCATGCCCAGCGCCGGATCGACCCCCCTCAGGGCAACGATTCCCCCCAGGGATACCACGCCCAGGGACACCGCAATGGGCACACGCAAAGCCATGAGCAGCAGCAAAATGCCGACGCCGCTCAGGCCGATCATCATATCGGTCATGACAAATTCCTCAGGCCACGGTGTCGTCTTGGTCCCACGCGGAGAACGGATTGATCGGCTCCAGTGAGCGTTGACCGGCAACGAGCATGATCAGGTCATCCACCGCGTGCAGCAGGAACAGTGCCGCCATCAGCAGACCGCCAGCGGGTACCAGCCAACGGGCCGGCCACACCACGATCTCGCCGACACCGGCGGTCCAGGTTTCGCCGATCAGAGTCATGTCCCAGGCTTCCAAGGTCCCCATCCAGATCAAAACACCCACATAAATCAACGCCACCACATTGCCAAGCAGATCGAGTACCGCCAGCGGGCGTTCACCCATGTGCCGGGTAAACAGCTCCACGGTGATGTGATCACGGGTATAGGTCAGCAGCCCCAGGGGCAGGAAAATCAACGCCACCATGTAGTAGTTGGCGACCAGTTCCAGGGTGCCATCGATCGGGTGGTTGGCGAGCCAGCGCAACAACACATCCAGCGTCACCTGGCCCATCATCACCAGCATGGCGCAGGCGGCGATCAGGGCGAACCCCTGCACCAACCGCATCAGCAGACGGTCGAGAGCCTTCATTGTATTTCCTTAAAAAAGAGGCTTGAAAGGGCGTCTTGAAAAGGGAGGACACGGCGGCCACCGGTGAAGGCGCCGCCCGTCGCTCTATCGGCTACAGCTTGGAGAAAATTTCGTCTTGCAGTGCCTGCTGATAGGCATCGTAGTCACCGTCCAGGTCGGCGACGAGTTTTTCCCATTTGCTCAGAGTGTCCAGGAACCCCTGGAGAAAAGCGGCCGGGTCATCACCGCCAACCCCACGCTCCTTGGCCAGCGCCAGCACCCGCCGGAATTCGCTATCGACATGATCGGCCAGCTTCTTGCTCTCGGTTTCGGAAGGCTTGGCGAATACCACGCCGGCGGCTTCGCCTTCGGAACGCGCCTTGGCGGAATCATCTTCGTAGCCTTCGGTGACGTCGCGAACCAGTTTCGCCAACTGGGACGAGATCACCGCGCGCTCGTCATCAGAAAGTTTTTTCCAGGTTTTGTCGTTCACTTCCAGGACGGTGGCGCCGTAATAGGAACCGAACGGCATATCACTGACCCACTTCACCACTTCCTTCAGATTGAGCGTGTGCATGTAGGCCAGCGGGCCGACGTTGCAGTCCGCCTGTCCACGCTGCAGCGCCTGATAGATGTCCTCGGTGGGGACCGCGACGATGGTGGCGCCGAATTGCTCCACCCAGTTCACCAATGGCGTGCTGGTGGCACGCACCCGCTTGCCGGCCAGGTCGTCCAGGCTGTCGAGTTCCTGGCGGCATTCGAAGTGATAGGGCGCGGAGCCGTAAAACGCCAGCGGCCGGGCGTTGTGTTTCAGGTGCTCCTGCATGCACTCGGGGCATTTGAGCAGGTAGTACTCGTTGGCGGCGGCGGCGGCCACGCGGGCATCGCTGACCGCCAGCATCAGCGAGGCGATGGTGTCGGTGGCGGGAATCTGGCTGGTGACCCAGGCTGGAACCACCAGGCCGGAGTCAACGATGCCGCGCTGGATCGTGGACAGGGTCGCCGGTCCTTTGGCCATCACGCCACCGGAATAGACCGTCAGCTTCAGATCACCGCCGGACGCCTCCTCCAGGCCTTTGGCAAGAGGCTCGATGCCCTTGGCCACGGTAGTGTGGTTGCTCGGGAACGGGGAAGAGTAGGACAGGTCGGTGGCGGTGGCGACACCGCTGAACAGGGTCAGACAAAAGGCGGCCAAACCGGCCGTACGGGCAGTCAGAGTCATAGTGTACTTCTCCTGGGGCCCAAGCACGCATCCACAGCCCCAATCACTGAATTGTTGTTGTCATCACCGGGCCGTGCCGTCGGGCCGGCTCTATCACACTGCCCGCCCGGGCCAATGGAGACAATTCAGTTTTCCCTAAGTCTGCCTTCAGGAGGAGTGAAGGCCGCTTCCGCCGCCCGCTGGACCCGTTTGCCGTTGGCCACCATGTCACGCACCAGCCGCACCAGCTCCCCGAAACGGGTCACCACCGCATCCGGGCGGTGGGGGTGGCGTGGCGAACCGGGGAAGATCTTGTCGAGCCAGGACTGCGACCACTGGGCGCCGTTGTAGAACACGGCGGTGACGCCGGCTTCCTTGCCCGCGATCACGTCGGTGGTGCTGTCGCCCAGATACCAGCAGGTGGGGCCGGGCTGCTGCCCAAGCCGCCGTAATGCTTCGAGAAGCATATCCGGGGCTGGCTTTCGGTGGGCCACGTCATCGCCGCAGACGATCACATCGAACAGCTCGATCCAGGCCCCGTCCTCCAGCCGGCTCAACTCGTGCTCCAGATAGTCTCTTTTGCGATTGCTGATGATGCCCATGGGAATGCCCAGCTCCCGCAACCGGCGCAACTGTGAGGTGGTATCCGGCTCCAGCGCGTGGACATCGTCCACGTACTTCTTGTAGCAGTCATCGAAGGCCGCGTGGATACGGGCCTTGGCGTCCTGATCCGAGCCGAACAGCACTTCGAAGATATCGGTGCGCGAGATTTTGCGCTGGGCGGTGATTTTCGGGTGCAGACGGTGGTGGTCACGGACGTATTTGACCAAACGGGCGTCTTCCAGCGTCTTCGACTGCTCAGTGGTCAGCAGCCGGTCACGCAGGCCCAGCGCTTCCAGACGGGGCAGCACATCGTCGATGGCGTGATACATGGCGTCATGGGTATCCACCAGGGTGGCGTGCCAATCCATCAGTATCGCCGTGGGCACCGCCTGGGGAAGCTGCAGAATGCTCATGGTCCCTCCAACACCCGTTCTCACGCAATGTAAGGTACTCAACATCGCCATGCAGCATAGCATGCCCTTTTTACCATTCCGGGACAGCGGCGGGTGGCCAGTACCGCCATCATTCAATACCATTCGCTTCGCCCCTGGAGTCTGTCCAAAGTTGCTACGCCACCGGGGCGGAGGGAAAGGAGCCCGCATGCGCATCAACCCCGTCTGGTCCCGCATCACCGCCTTGCTGTGTCTGATCGTGGCCGCCGTCCTGGCCGGGCTGGCCTGGACCACCGCCAGGGCCGCCTCCCCGTTTTTTCTGGACCGCTATGCCCAGGCCGGCGTTCACTTCTTTTGCGCTGCCCTTCTCCTGGGCCTGGCGTTGATACTGCTACTACGCCGGCGTCCGCGCGGCCCCCTCCTGATACTGGCCGGGATCGCCGTGCTGATGCTGGTCGCCTCACCCATGAGGCTGGTGCAACTGGACTGGGGTGGCGAAGGGATTACCGTGTCACTCCGCTCTCTGCCGGAACTGGTGGGTGAAGGCTGGCGGCGTCAGTCCATGACCACCGAACTGGTGAACTTCAACGAGCCTGCTTCCGGCCCCACGGCCTGCATTGAAGAGCGGGTGGAAGCCCGGGGCCTGTTTCGTTTCCAGCAGCATTATCGCTGGCGCACGCCCGAGGCCCTGACCGAATCGCGCACCGGCGGAATGGAGGAATGTCTGCGCTTCCGCCATCAATTGATGACGCAATTGGACGGGCTGGAAGGCGCTCTGGTGAGGGGCGATGCCGACCAGGCCAGAGCCTTGCTTGATCAACATCACGCCGAGAAAGGCCGGCTCGCACTGCAACTGACCGATGTGGGCGAGCCACTGCGCGGTGCTTTGGCGAAACTGCTGCACACCGATCCGGCCTCCCCGGCCCCGCTCACCTTGGCGGACATCGCTCTGGTGCTCGGCAGCCGGCCACACGTCCAGGCTTGGCTGCAGCCCGACGACGCCCAATGGTATCAACGCTATGCCCTGTTCAAACTGGGCCTGACCGACCTTGTACCGGTGGAGACACCACGTGAAGACACCGGTTTTGGCTGGCGCGGGGAAGATCCGATGTCCGTCTCCCACTTGCGCGAGACCGGCGGCTACCGGGCATTCGACTACACCGCGGCCAATCTCCACTGCGACGCGGACTACGCGGTTTTTCTCAAGAAGCAAGGGCTCGCGGTGCCAGCGGACAGCGCCGTGCTGCAGTTGTTTCTATCCCGGCTCTGGGCGACGACACCAAAAGGCGCCACCGATGTGTCCCGGCGCATTGTCAGTGTCAATCTGCCCAATTTGCCCAGCCAGGCGGAAGACCCTCGGGATTGCGTGGCGCTGGCCCGCTTCTACACCGACCCGGAACCTTCTGAGCACGTAATTACCCTGCTGCGCCGGGCCACCGGTGCCGGAGTTTTCAACCACCAGCAAAGAATGCTGGGCGCCGAGATGGACAAGCTGCCCCGGGAAGAACGTTTCAAACGACAGAGCAAGGCCGTTCGGAAGGTCTATGAGCAGTTCGAGTTCAGTGAGAAGACCCTGCCCCTGCCGCCGATCGTGCCCATGTTCACCGCCATATTGGCGCCAAGGCGGGACACCAACGCCCTGTGTCAGGCACTGTACGTGATGCCCTGGATGGTGAGCCACGACAGCGCTCTGGAGACGCTCTACGACCTGGCCCGGCAGTGGCGCGGCGAACCGATCCGCCTGGACATGGCCGGTCCGCCGGAGGAAATCTGCTCGTTGGGCCTGATGCTGCCGCCTGGCGGCTTCGAGCGTCAAACCCGGGAGCGAAACCGGTTCCTGGCGCAGGCGAAGCTGCCCTGTAAGGTGGTGCTGCCCGAGGGCACCTACATTCACAGCGAACGACTGGAGTGCCGCCATGAGCAATGAGCGTGCCGTCGAATCGCCTCTCTATCGTCCGGCACCGGGGTTGATGCTCGCCATTGTGGCGACTTTGGGCTGGGCCGCCGTGACCCTGCTGTCGCTGTTGCTGGATTGGGACTATCTGGCCCCGGGCTACCGGACCATAGGTGATGACATCAGCGCCGCCGGCGCTCAGATCTGGGGTCTGCCCTGGCTACTGGCGCTGCTGATGGCGGCGTCCGTGATCCTCGTGATGATTCTGTTTATTCGCCAGCTGCGCGGACGGCGCCCGGGCCTGATCTTCACGTTGACGACGGGCCTGGCCCTTTGCGCGCTACTGCTGCTGTTGGCGCCACCGGCCGTGGACTTCCAGGTGCGTTACTACCATGGTCCCGGGGACCGTACCATGGTGCTGTTCACCGGCCATCGCACACCGCTGTTCCGCTACAGCGAGAGCCATGAGGAGAGCACGCTGTATGGGGAAGGCTACAAAGACAGCCGCCACTTTGTCTGTCTGACCGATCGTACCTGGAAGGTCGGCGTGATCCGGGTCAGCCGGAGTCTGTTCCCGATTCTCGACAAGGAGAACCAGCAGCGTATTCTGGAGAGCCGATGCCGGGAACGGTGAACCCGGTTCAGTCCGGGTCCACCAGACGGGCACCGCTGCCTTCTTCCGCCAGTTCGTCCATGGGGTTACGCAACGGACAGGCGGACAGGGAAAGACAGCCGCAGCCGATGCAACCACTGAGTTGATCCCGCAGCAGGGTCAGCCGCTCGATGCGCTTGTCCAGATCCTCGCGCCATTGGGCCGACAGGCGCCCCCAGTCCTTGGCATTGGGGGTACGCTCCTCCGGCAGGGTGGCCAGCGCCTGGGCGATTTCCGCCAGCGGAATGCCGGTTCGCTGGGCAATCTTGATGACCGCCAGCCGCCGCAGCACGTCACGGGTATAGCGCCGCTGATTGCCACTGCTGCGGCGGCTCTGGATCAACCCCTTGGCTTCATAAAAATGAATGGCGGACACCGCAAGGCCGGTGCGTTCGGCCACCTGGCCCACGGTGAGCGCCTTGCCCACATTATCGGCATTGAGCCTTTCCATGATTCACCTTTGACCTTAACAATGCTTGAGGTTGTAGCTTTTTCTTTCTGAATTCGCAATACCGTGGTGGTATCGTCGATTTACTTCGAGCCGCTTCGACCAGAAACAAAGCCTCATCACAAGGAGCCTCCGTGGATACGGTTATCTCGGTCAGAAATCTCAACAAGACCTACGACTCGGGTTTCCAGGCGCTGAAACAACTCGACCTGGACATCCATAAAGGGGAAATCTTCGCCCTGCTTGGCCCCAACGGCGCCGGCAAGACCACCCTGATCAGCATCATCTGCGGCATCGTCCGCCCCACCGCCGGCACCGTGCTGGCTGGCGGTTTCGACATCCAGCAGCACTACCGGGCGGCGCGCGGAAAGATTGGCCTGGTGCCACAGGAACTGACCACCGACGCCTTCGAAACGGTGTGGGCAACGGTGACCTTCAGCCGCGGCTTGTTTGGCAAGCCACGTAATCCGGCTCACATTGAACGGATACTGAAAGACCTGTCCCTGTGGGACAAACGCAATGACAAGATCATGGCGTTGTCCGGCGGTATGAAGCGGCGCGTGATGATCGCCAAGGCACTGTCCCATGAACCGGAGATCCTGTTCCTGGATGAACCCACCGCCGGCGTCGACGTGGAGCTGCGCCGGGATATGTGGCAACTGGTGGAACAACTGCGCGAGCGCGGCGTCACCATCATTCTGACCACCCACTACATTCAGGAAGCCGAGGAACTGGCCGACCGTATCGGCGTGATCAACCATGGCAAGCTGGTACTGGTGGACGAAAAGAACGCGCTGATGCAGAAACTGGGCAAGCGCGAACTGCATGTGCAGCTGGTGACGCCGCTGACGCGGATCCCCGAAGCCCTGTCGGCCCTGCCGTTGACGCTGTCCGAGGACGGCCTGGAGATCACCTTCACCTTCGACGCCCGCGACGAGCAAAGTGGCATCGCGCCGTTATTGCGTCAACTTGAGGACAACGGCATCGAATTCCGCGATCTGCGTACCCGGGAAAGCTCTCTGGAGGACATCTTCGTGCACCTGGTCCATGAGTCGCGCCATGATGAAACCACACCCGGGAGGGAGTCCGCATGAATTTCCACGCCATTCGCGCCATCTATCTGTTCGAGATGGCCCGCACCTGGCGCACGCTGCTGCAAAGCATCGCCTCGCCGGTGATTTCCACCTCGCTGTATTTCGTGGTGTTCGGTTCCGCCATTGGCTCCCGCATGGTGGAGATCGACGGTATCAGCTACGGCGCTTTCATTATTCCCGGCCTGATCATGCTGATGCTGCTCAACGAAAGCATTTCCAACGCCTCCTTCGGCATCTACATGCCGCGTTTCTCGGGCACCATCTATGAAGTCCTGTCGGCGCCGGTGTCCTACGTGGAAATCGTCACCGGTTACGTCGGCGCCGCCGCCAGCAAGTCGATCATTCTCGGCCTGCTGATCCTCGCCACCGCGCGGCTGTTCGTGGACTTCCACATCGCCCACCCGGTGTGGATGGTGACGTTTCTGGTACTCACCGCGGTGACCTTCAGTCTGTTCGGCTTCATCATCGGGGTGTGGGCGGACGGCTTCGAGAAGCTGCAGATCATTCCGATGATGATCGTCACGCCACTGACTTTTCTCGGCGGCACTTTCTATTCAGTGAACATGCTGCCGCCGGTGTGGCAAACGATAACGCTGTTTAATCCCGTGGTGTATCTGATCAGCGGGTTCCGTTGGAGTTTTTATGGCGTCGCCGACGTCAATGTCGGTATCAGCCTGGGCATGACCGTGTTGTTCATGGTGCTGTGCGTGGGGGGGATCCACTGGATCTTCAAAACCGGCTACCGGCTGAAGAATTAACCGGTCAGCGGCGGTTCGAGCTGCCCGGGCGGTCCTTATCATCATCGTCACCCAACAACTCGTCCAGCTCTTCCTGACTGAGGTAGTCCAGGTCCCAATGGCTGGTGTACCGTTCCTTCAGACGGTGACGGCCGCGATGTAGATCCTCCGGCTCGTCACCGGCATGGGCGGCGCCGGAGTCTTCCTCCGGCGGCGCTGACGGGGGGCGGTGGAACCAACGTTTCAACCAAGCCAGCATAAGCACCTCACTTGGCTTCCCGGAAGCCATTGACTGCGCTTTTACCCGGAGTGAATACCGGGGTAATCACCAAACTGACGGACATAGCATGAATCTGCAACTCACGGACCTGCTTTTGCTCAGCGCCTTGTGTATCGCCGCGGCCCTGTTCTGGCGCGCCCAGAAGATTCGCGAAAGCGCCCTGCTGGCCACACGCCGGTATTGCCAGAGAGAAGACGTGATGTTGCTGGACGAAACCGTGGCGCTGCGCCGTGTGCGGGTACGCCGCGATCCGGGCCGAGGGCTGTGCCTGCTGCGCTGCTACAGCTTCGAGTTCACCGTCACCGGTGGCGAACGTTACCAGGGCGAGACCCGCATGCTGGGGCCAAGGGTGCTCAGCATCACCCTGCCGCCGCATCGCTTCAGTCCGGAAGATCAGCGCCTGCACTAGAGAGCGGCTGTGAAGCGAATTCTTGAGAAACGGCCCCAATTCGCTTGCAGGCAAGCTCCCACAGCGGCTTCGTAGTCCCTTCCGTGGGAATCTTGCCGTTCCATAATGGCGGGACAACACCGCGATGTGCCTTGCCTCGTTGCCCCAAAAGAAAACGCCCCGGGAATCGCTTCCCGGGGCGTTTTTTGCTTCGTTGCGAATCGACTGGGTATCAGGTCCAGCCGAACAGCAGGTCCAGCAGGCTGCTCAGCAGGTCACCCAGAACAGGAACGTCCTGCAGGGCGTCCTCAATCGGGCTCAACAGCTGCTTCAGCAGGCTCTCATCGTTACCGGTCAGGGTTTCCAGCAGACCGGCCAGCGGATCACCCAGGGCCGGGATTTGCTCCAGCAGGTCACCCACGGTCGGAACCAGGGCACCGCCGTCACCGACAGGGCCGTCGAGGACACCACCAAGCAGGCCGTCCAGATCCAGGTCACCGCCCAGCGCGCCGCCCAGCAGGCCGGTCAGCAGATCGCCCAGCACCGGAATATTCTCCAGCAAGGACAGATCAGGCTCGAAACCGCCGTCACCGCCAGGCAGACCACCACCCAAAGTACCCAGTATCTGGTTCAACAGATCACCCAGTACCGGGATCTGATCCAGAGCGCCGGTGAGCATATCCAGCGGGTTGCCGTCACCACCACCCAAGCCACCGTCGGCCAGGCCGAGCAAGGTGGCCAGAAGGGGATCGAGTACGTCACCCAGCACCGGAATCTCACCCAGCAGACCGGTCAGACCGGACAGCTGGTCGCCGGCACCGGCCAGGCAAGACAGCGGATTACCGGATTCGCAGGTCAGCGCGCCCAGTACTTGCTCCAGCACGTCGCCCAGCACCGGTACTTGATCCAGCAGGCCGGTCACGGCTTCCAGATCGCCACCGCTCAGACCACCCAGCAGACCTTCCAGATCCAGCGGCAGGCCGCCGTCACCACCGATATCGCCGTTGAGGATACCGCCAATGATATCACCCAGAACCGGAATCTCGCCGGTCAGATCACCCAGCATGCCCAGGTTTTCCAGCAGGCTGGTGAGCGGATCGGAGCCGTCGCCCGGAAGCGGCAGGCCGCCTTCCAGCAGACCGCCCAGCAGATCGCCCAGAACCGGAATGCCGCCAACGGCATCGGCGATCGGGCCCAGGCCTTCGCCGATATCCAGCAGACAAGTCAGTTGGTTCTCGCCATCTTCACAGTTGCCACCCAGGCCAACCACGGTGGTTACCGCGCCCAGCACTTCGGTAAGACACGCTTGCGGGTTGAACTCGGACGCGTTGGTGGCCACCGGGCACAACGCCATGGAAACGGTGTTCACGGTGCCCAGCAGCAGTTCGCCACTGGCCAGGTTGTTGGCCACGCCGGTCAGGCAGGTCTGCGGGTTCATCATGTCTTCGCAGCCCAGCAGGCCGACCACGCCCTGGATGGTATCCGGAGTGGACTGCAGCACCTCGACCAGACAGGTCACCGGGTTGCCGTCCGCGTCCTGGGAGTTAGCCGGACACAGTGCCTGGGTCACCGGGCTGGTACCGTCCAGCAAGCCAGTGATGGTGTTCTTCAGGTAAGTGCCGCTTTCCAATACACAGGCTTGCAGGAAGTCTGGATTGGTGGCGCTACCCAGCAGACCGGACTCGGTGTCCGCTACCGCGTTGGCACACAACAGGCCCAGCAAGTTGTCGTTGCTCAGGGAAATGTTTTCAAGCGCTTCATTCTGACAAGTCAGAACATCAATCGCATCGCCCAGATTGGAGTCGATCAGAGCACCAGGACAAACAGAAGCGGTGAAATGGTTGTTGCTATCGATCAGCGTCAACAACTCCGCTTCTTCTTCAGGAGTCGGCTCGTCGGGATCGTCGGGGTTATCAGGGTTGTCGGGATCATCCGGATCATCGGGATTGTCCGGGTTATCAGGGTCATCCGGATTGTCCGGGTTATCGGGGTTGTCCGGGTTATTCGGGGTTCCCGGGTTGTTCGGATCGTTCGGCGTACCGCCGCCACCACCACCGCCACTGCCACCACAGGCGGCCAGGGCGACCACCATCAAGCACAGTAGCAGGCCTCTTGCCATGGACGTAATCATCGCTTCCACCCTCATTGAGTAACCATTGTTCGAAAAATTCAGGTCATCCAGTGACCAGGGTTGAGCTCCCCGTCCCCCTGAAAACCGATGAACCTCGAATGAACGAATGTACAAAGGGTGGCTATGAAAAAATGTAGAATGTGATTTACGTCATGTTAACGGCGCGTGCTCAGGTAACCCCGCGGTTTCCGTTGTCAGCGGCTGTAACCAGATTGTGACTTTTATCTCATCCATCAGGAGAACCACGTAACAGGATTGCGCAAAAAACAACAAGATTGGCGCGCCCTGACCGGCACGCCGGGCCTGTTTCTGTTCCAGCAAGGATCGCTTGTCAGCCAGAGCGGGCCGACAGGACAGGAAGGGAATCAGGTGATCTCGATCATCACCCGGTGTCGATAAGCGGGGCGCTCGGCCAGACGGTGATACCAGGCTTCCAGATGAGGCAGATCCGGGCGCTGGTCATCCAGCTCAAACCACGGATAGCTCAGGCAGCCCAGCGGGATATCGCCCATGCCAAAGTCATCACCGGACAGGTAGGGCTGGCTGGCCAGAGCCTGGTCCGCCACCGCCAGTTGCTCGCGCAAAAACCGCAGTCCCCGTTCCATGGCCGCCGAATCGCGAGTCTCCGCGGTTTGGCGTACCCGGTTGATGAACCAGTCCTTGTAGGCCCCCACCAGGGTGGTGGAAGCCCAATCCATCCATTTGTCCGCGCCGGCACGGCGTTTCGGATCCGAGGCGTACACTCGACCGGCGCCGTACTGAGCGCCAAGATAACGAACGATGGCATTGGATTCCCACAACACCAGGTCGCCGTCCTGCAGGCAGGGAATCAGGCCGTTCGGATTCATTTCCCGATATACCGGCTCATCCAGCCCGCCGTAACGGCCACCGAGCGGCTGATGCTCCACATCCAGCCCCAGCTCATCGGCGCACCACAGCACCTTTTTCACGTTGGTGGAATCCTTGCGGCCCCACACTTTCATCGCTCTTCTCCGGTTCCGGGCCGGCGCCGTCAGGCAACCGGCCACTCAACGATCAGCCATCCACCTTGTTCAGGTGCACATCCATTTGCGGGAAGGGGATGTTGATGCCCGCTTCATCGAAGCGGCGTTTTACCTTCTCAGTGATATCCCAAAGCACACCCCAGTAGTCCGCGTTCTTCACCCAGGGACGGCAAAGAAAATTCACCGAGCTGTCCGCCAGTTCGCCGACCACGATGGTCGGCGCCGGATCCTTGAGGCAGCGCTCGTCTTCCGCGATCACTTCCTGCAGGATCTGCTTCACCTTGCTCAGATCCGAGTCATAGCCAACCCCGAACACCATGTCCACCCGGCGGGTGGGCATTTCCGAGTAGTTGACGATATTGCCGGCAATGATCGGACCGTTGGGCACCGTCACCACTTTGTTGTCCGGAGTGTTGAGGATGGTGGCGAAAATCCGGACTTCCTTCACGGTACCGGAGGTGCCAGCCACTTCCACATAGTGCCCGACACGGAAAGGCCGGAACATGATCAACATGACGCCGGCGGCAAAGTTGCCCAGGGAATCCTTCAGTGCCAGACCCACCGCCAGACCGGCGGCACCGACAATGGCCACCAGGGAGGTGGTCTCGACACCCAGTTGATCCAGCGCGGCGATCACCACGAAGACAAACAGCAGGATGTGGATGATGTTGCCCAGGAAATTGGCCACCGTCGGGTCCAGGCGCTTGTTCAGCATTCCCTTGAACCCGTTGGCCAGACGCTTGGCCACCCAGATCCCGATGACGAAGACCACCACCGCCATGGCAAAGCTCCAGGCGTATGGCATCAGGTTTTCATTGATGAATGTTTCGATTTGTTCCATGTACCCACCTCTTTTCCTGAAAGCCCAAAATTATGCCGCATCCTTAGTGGCATCCCCATTCGTGGATCGCCTTCGGGCTGGTGTTTTTACACAATATTCATGGTTCGCCGGCACCGCGCGATGCCAGCGAACACTATCAACCCAGTTGAGCCAGCACGGTTTCCGCGCTGCTTTTGTCCACGCCTTTGGCGTCCACGCCCAGATACTTCACCACGCCATCCTCGGCGATCAGGGCGAAACGCTGACTGCGGATACCGAGCCCGGCACCGCTGGCATCCAATTCCAGCCCCAGGGCACGGGTGAACTCAGCGTTGCCGTCCGCCAGCATGGTAATGTGTTCGGCGTTCTGGTCCTGCTGCCAGGCGCCCATGACAAAAGCGTCGTTCACCGCCATGCAGGCGATGGCATCCACTTTCTCCAGTAACGCATCAGCGTTCACCACGAAACCCGGCATGTGGGTCACGGAACAGCCGGGGGTAAAAGCGCCGGGAACGGCGAACAAAACCACCTTGCGGCCTTTGAAGAAATCGCCGGTGGACAGGTCTTCCGGTCCTTTGGCGCCATTGGTTTTGATGGTGACGTCAGGCAGTTTATCGCCAACGGATATAGTCATGATCAGGTCCCGCTTGGTTGTCGTTGAAGCCAGGGCGCGCTCCGCGCCAGGAAATCCGGGTCAATGTAGCATGCTATCCGTGATCGCTCCCAGCATCACCGGCATGGCCGGGCCCGGTGCGACGGAAGAAAGACATCGCGGCCCTTTTCATAGTGAAAAGGGCCGCGACACACTTGCTCATTGGGACCTGATCTCTTCTTAGCGACGCTGCCGCCACCATCCACCCAGCAGCAGAATCAGGAACGGCAACCAGGCCAGCGGTCCGAACGCACCGCCACCGCCGCCACCCGTGGAAGGGCGATGCCCCTTGAACATCGGCTGCGAACCATCAACCCGATTGGAAACCGGCGTCACCTGCTCGCGCTGAGCCTTGGCCAGACGTTCGATATCGCGGCGTTTGGCGTTATCGCGGTCGATGCCGTACTGCTGGAACATCTCCTCCCGCAGCACCACCATGGAGGTGTAGTTGGTGACCAGGCCGTACTCCAAACCGAGATCGATGATGCCGTTACGAAGGTCCGCGTTGTCACCGAAATTATTCAGCTCCCGCTGCATCCCCTCGATGGTGGCATAGGCCCACAGCCGCTCCAGCTCCGGGTTGTCGCCTCCGCTGGCGGGGAATTCGAAGCGGGTTCTGTAGCGGCGTTTCTCGCCGCCGACTTCGGCGGTAAGCGTCACCTCCGCCGGGCCCTGGCCCCAATAGTGCCCCATCAGCACCATCTGGCGGCCCCGGTATACGGTGCCCAGACGTTCGGGAGTCACATCGGCGGTTTTCACGCCGTCGATCTCCACTTTCACATTGTTCATGGCCTGGTGGGTGACCTTGCTGGTGGCCAGCAGAATCTGCCCGACAATGTCATCGCTGTTGGAGACGTTTACCGCGAAGCCCTTGCTGGCGTCGGTGAGCGCGGTCAGCATCGGCCGGTTGGCGCTGTTGCCCATGACGAAGGTGAACAAGCGGATGTCATGGGTCTCGAGCAGTTCGAGGAATTTCTTCTGATCGGTGACACCGACGTTGGCGACGCCATCGGTCACCAGCACGATGCCGGTGGGCCGGTCCGCGTCCAGAGGCCGCAGCGCCAATTTCAGACCATCGAACAGATTGGTGCCGCCCTGGGGGCCCAGGGCCTGAACCCGCTTCACGTAATGACGCACGTTCTCCGGGTTCACCACCACATAGCCATTGGTCAGCTCGCTGGCATGGTCATCAAACAGAACGATACGGAAACGGTCACCGGGGCGCAGTTTACCCAGCGCCTGGCTGACTCCTTCGGCCAGCGTCGCCAGCTTGCCCTGCATGGACCCGGAGATATCCAACACGAATACCCAGTCGCTGCCGGTGGTGATCGGCTGCAGATCGTCCCCCGGGGTCAGGCTCAGCATGAAGGTCCCGCGGGAGGCGCCAGCGGCACGATAAGCCACGAGGTCCACACTGCCCGGCAGATCCGCCGCATGCCGCCAGTAAACCACCACATCCTGGTCAAGCCTGAAGGCCGCCGCCGGCGACGCCGGGTCCTCGCCTTCACCGGCGGGCACCGCGCCCTCTTCCGTCTCTTCGGCGGCCCCGGCACGGCTGTCCAGCGTCACTTGCCATTGTTGTGGTCCCAGCTGTTTGACCCGGGCCTGCGGGTGCTTGGGCAGACGCACCGCCTCCACCGGATAGCCGGTGCGCAGGTTCATGGTGAAGGTGAAGTGCTGCTCCACTTTGTCGTTGGCGGTCCAGAACGACAGGCGCTCTTCATCCACGCCGCCCTCTTCCAGAGGATAGACATAACGGCCGATGCCGGTATCGACAAAAGCCGGTTGCAGATACACCAGCCGCACCCGGGTGTCCTGGCCCGCCCGTACCGGGCTGACGAAGACATCGAAGGTGCGGTAATCGTCCTTTTCCATCAGACCGGCGTCGCGGCCGGCGGCTTTCTCCTGCTCGTAGACCTCGCGGGCTTTTTGTTTCTCCAGCACCTCGCCGGTGACCGGCTTGCCATCGATCCACACCGTGAACTCCGCCACCGCCGCCTGGCGCGGTACCGGGAAACTGTACCAGGCCTCGAAATCGCGGTCGTGGGGATTGTGGAACACCTGCTCCACCTCGGTGACCGCGTAGCCGTCCTCCACATCCACGGTGACATGCTGCTCGCGAATACTCAGCGGCGGTTCACTGCCATCCGCCGGGGTCATCAGACCCGCCGCCGCCACGATCTTCGCGCTCATCACCAACGCCAGTCCCAACAACCAATGTCCGAAGGTTCGTCCTGTGAGTGTCATTGTCATTCCCCTTATTTGAACGTTGTTTAATTTAGACACAGGACAACCCATCTATTAAACGATGTTCATTAACAAGATGTTTCGGACAGTGTTCAATTGAGGGATGACGCCGAGCAGGCGCCGCCTTCCAAGCCCCTATGGCGGCGGCCCTGCTGGCACGCTGGGACAACCTTCGCCTGCAAGGCAGGCTCCCACAGGTGGCTACGAAGCGGCCGTGGGAGCTGCCCTGGCGGCGAATCGGCGTGCGCGGCGCACTAGTGTGATGTGTTCAGGAAGGGCGGCGCAGCTCGGCCGCCACGTTATCGATCAGAGCGGCGAAATCCGGTTTGGCCACCAGCGCCAGGATCAGGCTGAAGATACCGTTGATCAGGGCCAGCACGACGTCAGCGTGGGCCAGGCTGAGCACGATCGCCAGCACCGACACCAGGTCCATCACGCCCAGGAACGAGAAGGCTCCCGCTTGCGCCTTCAGCATCGCCAGCTCCTGGCCCTCGGCGCTTTTCGCCCGAGGATCCTTCAGCGGCCGCGCGGCCACCGTTTCCGGGGCCAGCAGCACCTTCCGCAAGGGCCGCGCCACCACCAGCATCAGTCCCATGGCACCCACCGCCACCATGCGGGCGGTATCCACCGGCGCCAGTTGCGCCAGCGGCTGGAAGTGCCCGTAGATCACCAGCAACGCGATGCCGATGCCCACCAGCAGCGGCGCCGCCAGCACCGCGAACCACACCAGCGTCAACCGCCGGGCCAGCGCCCTTGTTTGATCCGATACGGCTTGATCCGACCTGGTTTGATTCGACATGGCACTTCGCTCCGCTATCAAGGGCGCCGGTCAGTCGCGGAAATTGTTGAACTGCAGCGGCAGTTCCAGCTTGGATTCCTTGAGCATGGCGATCACTTGCTGCAGGTCATCCCGCTTCTTGCCGTTGACCCGCACCTGATCCCCCTGGATCGATGCCTGCACCTTGATCTTGCTGTCCTTGATCATCTTGACGATCTTCTTGGCGGTGGGCTGGTCGATGCCCTGCTTGAAAGCCAGGGTCAGGGAGAAAGTCTTGCCGCTGTGCACCGGCTTGTCTTCCCGGTCGGCGCCGGCGGCGCTCAGATTCTGTTTTACACAGGCCTTGGCGAACAGCTCCTCGAGCTGGCGAACCTGGAATTCCGATTCGGTCTTCAGCGTCACCGACAGCCCGTTCTGTTCGATATTGGCTTCCACGCCACGGAAATCAAAGCGGCTGGCCAGCTCCCGGTTGGCGTTATCCACGGCGTGGCGCAGCGCCACTTCATCGGTTTCGGAAACGATGTCGAAGGACGGCATGGTTCTTTCCTTGCTTCAGTTGATTCCGGCCAGGACGGCCCCGCGGGGGGATTATACGGGGTTTGCCTGAGGAGCGAAGCACCCTTGTTGCGCAACACGCAACATCTTATAATCCATCACCATGATCAAATCATTCCGCCACAAAGGACTGCAGCGGTTTTTCACCACCGGTTCCACCGCCGGTGTTCAAACCACTCATGCCAAGCGTCTGAGGATGCAACTGGCCGCCCTGGATACCGCAACGGTCATTGAGGATATGGATATTCCGGGCTTCTCCTTGCACCCCTTCCCTTGAAAGGAAAAGCAAAGGGGCGCTGGTCCATCCGGGTAAGCGGAAACTGGCGTCTGACCTTTGAATTCAAGGACGGCAACGCCTATGTGTTGAACTACGAGGATTATCACTGATGAACATGCACCATCCCCCACACCCCGGTGAGTTCATCCGAGAGGTTTACCTGGAACCTCACGGTTTAAGTGTGCGTGCGCTGGCGGCAAAGCTGGATATCTCTCCCTCCTCGCTCAGTCGTGTCCTTAACGGGGCCAGCGGCGTGAGCCCGGAAATGGCTTTGCGCCTATCAAAAGCCCTGGGGCGAACTCCGGAAAGCTGGCTGGCCTTGCAGGACCTTTACGACCTCTGGCAGGCACGGCAACGGATCAATCTGGACAAGGTCCAGGCCATCGATTTCAAGGTTGCCTGAACCACCGGAACCCTTCTCCGCCGCAAGCGCGTTGCATTGCCGCGCCCGGCACAATCGCCGACACTAGCCGCCCCAATCACCATGAAGCAACGATCATGAGAGCCTTCGTTCTGCGCGCCCGAGCCGCCCCCACCGACAGTCGCCGCCTGCGCGAAGGCGTGGGACAGGCCGCCCATACCGAGATTCTGGCGCATAGTCTGATGAACGCCCTGTTCGTTGCTCAGTCCCACCGCGACGATGTCACCGTCTACCTGGTACTGGAAAGCACTCAGGACTATTCACGCACCGTGGCTTTCGTCGCCGACGATATCCGTGATCTCGGCGGCTTCCACGAGCAGGCGTTGCTGGACAGGATCGCCAGTGCCCTGGATGTGTCCCAGGGCATGGGCAAGGAACAAACCCGGACGGTGGCACCGGGTATTACCGTGAGTACGCTGAGTTTCGAGAAGCTGGTTCAGGACCTGGCCAACGACTACCAGCTTTATGTCATGGACAAGAAAGGCGAACCGATCCAGGACGTGGATTTCCCCGACAACCCCTGTTTCCTGCTCACCGACCACATTCCCATGCCGAAAAAGAGCTTCAACAGCCTCAAACGGCTGGGGGCCGAGAAAATCAGCCTGGGTCCGAAAATGCTGTTCGCCTCCCAATGCGTGGTGCTGATTCACAACGCCCTGGATATTCAGGGCGTGTGAAGCACATCCCCTCTCCGCTCAAACGGACAGCGGAATCAGCTTCCACGCCACCTGTACAAAGGCGGTCACGCCGGCGGCCTTGAAATGGTCCTGCTTCTCGATGACGTCCTGACGAGACAGTTCGCACAGGGCATAGCGCGCCTGATCCTGATAGAGGCGCCGCACTTCCCCGGCGAACACCGGGAACGGCGGGCCAGCCATTTCCGCCGGGTCGTATTCAAAGCTGATCAGCAATTGCGGCGCATCGCCGGACAGCTCGCAAACATGGGGCGCATAGCGGGCACGCATGGCCTCGGGCAGGGCCACCAGGGCGGCCCGGTCATAGACCAGACCCACCGGGCCCAATTGCTCGGCGGTGAGTTCGAACAGATCGCCCTGGAACACCGTCAGATCCCCGTGGTGCCAACGGCGTCCGCCGGCCCAGTCGTCCACCTGGGGTTCCACTTCCCGTTCCTCGAACAGCTGGCGCACCGCCAGCTCGCTCAGCTCGACGCCCACCACCCGGTGGCCTTGTTCCAGCAGCCAGCCCATGTCCAGCGTCTTGCCACACAGCGGCAGGAAAACCCGGGATCCGGCCGGCAAGTCAAAGGCGGGCAGGTTACGTTTGAGTACCGGGTTCACGAACGGCAGGTGAAACCCCAGCTCTTGTTTGTGCCACTTTTCTTCCCAGAAATGAGATTCCATGGGGGCTCCTGGTCATGGGTTCCGTTATCGTGGACCGCTCTCGATATTGTGCCCGGGGACTGCGGCGCTCAATGCGCCTCTTCCCAGTTGTCACCGATGCCGGCATCCACGATCAGCGGCACTTTCAGTTCGGCGGCGGCCTCCATGCGCTGGCGCACTTCCTTGACCAGGGATTCCACCTGCTTCTCCGCCACCTCAAAGACCAGTTCATCGTGTACCTGCATGATCATCAGGGCATCAAAGTCCGTGGTGTCGAGCCAGTCGTGGACCTGCACCATGGCCCGTTTGATGATATCGGCGGCGGAGCCCTGCATCGGCGCGTTGATGGCGGTGCGCTCGGCGGCCTGACGGCGCTGGCCATTGCGGCTGTTGATTTCCGGCAGATAAAGGCGGCGCCCGAACAGGGTTTCCACATAGCCCTTGTCGGCGGCGGTGGCGCGGGTGTCATCCATGTAGCGGCGCACGCCCGGGTATTTTTCGAAGTAGCGGTCGATGTATTCCTGTGCTTCGCCGCGCGGTATGCGCAGTTGCTTGGCCAGGCCGAAAGCGCTCATGCCATAGATCAGGCCGAAGTTGATGGCCTTGGCATTACGGCGTTCGTTGTCGCTGACCTCATCCACGGTTTTGCCCCAGACCTCGGCGGCGGTGGCACGGTGAATATCCAGACCTTTCTCGAAGGCGTCCAGCAGGCCCTTGTCCCCACTGAGGTGGGCCATGATCCGCAGCTCGATCTGGGAATAGTCGCAGGCAACGATCTTGCGGGCCCCTTTACCGTCCTCCGGAGGCACGGAAAACGCTTGGCGAATCTTGCGCCCTTCCTCACTGCGCACCGGAATGTTCTGCAGGTTGGGATCGCTGGAAGACAGCCGCCCAGTGGCCGCCACCGCCTGATGGTAGGAGGTGTGCACCCGGCCGGTACGTGAGTCGATCAGTTCCGGCAGCTTGTCGGTGTAGGTGTTCTTCAACTTGGCCACTTCCCGGTAGCCCATGATCACTTCCGGTAACGGGTATTCCAGCGCCAGTTCCTGCAGTACCGCCTCGGCGGTGGAAGGCGCGCCTTTCGGTGTCTTCTTGATTACTGGAATTTCCAGCTTGGTATAGAGGATCTCACCCAACTGCTTCGGCGAGCCCAGGTTGAATTTTTGCCCCGCCAGCTCGTAGGCTTTTTCCTCCAGTTCCGCCATGCGCTTGGCCAGATACTGACTTTGATGCCGCAGTTTGGCGGCGTCCACATAGGCACCGTTGCGCTCGATACGGCTGAGCACCGGCACCAGCGGCATTTCAATTTCCTTGAACACCCGCTCCAGGGACTTTTCCTTCTCCAGCTTCGGCCACAGTGCTTCGTGCAGCCGCCAGGTGATGTCCGCGTCCTCGGCGGCGTAGGTGCCGGCTTCCTCCAGGCCGATCTGATTGAAGGTCAGCTGCTTGGCGCCCTTGCCGGCGATTTCCTCGAAGCTGATGGTCTTGTGGCCCAGATACTTGAGCGCCAGGGAGTCCATGTCATGGCGGGTGGCGACGGAATCCAGCACATAGGACTCCAGCATGGTGTCGAAGGCCACGCCACGAAGGGTAATCTCCGCGTCCACCGCCAGCACGCTCATGTCGTATTTGAGGTTCTGGCCCACCTTCTTGATGTTGTCGTCTTCCAGGATCGGCTTGAGAGCGGCCAATACCCGTTCCCGGGGAAGTTGATCCGGCGCTCCGGGGTAATCGTGGCCGAATGGAATATAAGCGGCTTCACCCGGCGCCAGCGCCATACTCACGCCAACCAGACGCGCCTGCATGTAATCCAGGCTGGTGGTCTCGGTGTCGAAGGCGAACACCTTGGCTTTACCCAGCTTCTTCACCCAGGCATCCAGCCCCGCCTCGTCGACGATAGTGACGTAGCCGTCGCGCTGAATCGCGCCCTGCTCTCCCCCTTCACCCTCAACCGCCGAAGCGCCGGCGGCCGGATCCTCGCCCTCCAGCAGTTCCGCCAACCATCCCTTGAATTCCAGAGTGCGGTAATGGTGCATCAGGGCTTCCGTGTCCGGGTCGCCCATTTTCAGGTCTTTGAGCGCTTCCTTGAGCTCACAGTCCACCTTGATGGTGGCCAGCTTGTAGGAAAGGAAAGCCTGCTCGCGGTGCTCTTCCAGTTTCTTGCCCAGGGTCTTGGCGCCACGCACGGAGAGTTCCGCCACCTTGTCCAGGTTGGCGTAGATCTGCTCCATCGATCCGAGCCCCTGCAACAGGGCCAGAGCGGTTTTTTCACCGACCCCGGGAACGCCAGGGATGTTGTCCACCTTGTCGCCCATCAGCGCCAGGAAGTCGATGATCAACTCCGGGCCGACGCCGAATTTGTTCTTCACCCCATCCACGTCGAGCAGGGTGTCGGTCATGGTGTTGATCAGGGTGACCTTGCCGTTGACCAGCTGCGCCATGTCCTTGTCGCCGGTGGAGATCAGCACGTGCTTGCCCTCGCCGCCGAACTGGCGGGCGAAGGTGCCGATCACGTCATCCGCCTCGACCCCCTCTTCAACGATCAGCGGCAGCCCCATGGCGCGGATCAGATCGTGCAACGGCTGCACTTGCTCGCGCAGTTCGTCCGGCATCGGCGGCCGGTTGGATTTGTACTCCTCGAACAGTTCATCCCGGAACGTCTTGCCCTTGGCGTCGAACACCACCGCCATGTATTCCGGATCGTAGTCCTTGATCAGCTTGCGCAGCATCGACGCCACGCCTCGCACCGCGCCAGTGGGCTGCCCGTTGGAGGTGGTCAGCGGCGGCAAGGCATGGAAAGCGCGGTAAAGATAGGAAGAACCGTCGACAAGAATGATCGGTTTGGACTCGGCCATGGGGGTCCCTGGGTCACTGTGAGGAAAGGCCACAGTGTAACGCGAAGGCTCGGGCCCAATCGACCGGAGAAGTCCGCCGGGGTGGCGCCACCGGCTGGCGAAGGGCTCTGTCTCCCAACGCCACAACGATTCGCTTGCAGGCAAGCTGCCACAGCGGCTTCGTAGCGCGACCTGTGGGAGCCAGCCTGCTGGCGAATTCCGGACCTTGAAGCTCCCACAAAAAACCATGAAACCGCTGTTGGACCGGCATCGGCTCAGAGACGCTCGCGGATCCGCCGGCAGATGGCGTCCACCGCCTTGCGCGCGGCAGGAATGGCGCCGCCCATGGTGATGAAGCCGTGTACCAGCTCCGGATAGTCCAGATTCACCACGGTGACCCCGGCGGCCTTGAGTCTTTCGCCATAGGCCAGGCCTTCGTCGCGCAGCGGATCGGTGGCGGTCACCAGGATGGTTTCCGGCTGCCCCTGCAGATCCGGGTTGCGCAGCGGTGAGATGCGAATATCGTCCAGCAGGCTGTCATCAGGCAGGTACTGCTGGTGGAACCAGGCGATCATGTCCCGGTCCAGTCCACCTTGACCGGCTCCCAAGGTCTCCGCCGACTCGAAATTCGTCTCGCCGTCGGTTTTCGGATAAACCGCCACCACCAGTTTCGGCTTGGCAAGCCCTTCCAGCGCGGCCTGTTGCGCGGTGACGATACTCAGATTGCCGCCGGCGCTGTCGCCCATCACGGCGAGCCTCTGGTCATCCAATCCCAGCTTGTCAGCCTGCGCCAGAACCCATCGCCAGGCGGCCACCACGTCATCCGCGGCGGTGGGGGCCACATGCTCCGGCGCCAGCCGGTAGTCCACATTGAGGATCACCGCGCCGGTGCGGTTGGCCAGATAACGGCACAACCGGTCGTATTCCACGGCGGAACCAATGGTAAAACCGCCGCCGTGGAAATAAACGATGGCCGGGGCCGGAATCGGCGCCGCCACCGGACGGTACAAACGCACCAGGATATCGCCGCCGGCCACCGGCACGCGCAAATCACTGACCTGGGCTACCGTTTCCTGGCCGACATCGAGCATGTCGATCATCTGCGCATAAAGAGCACGCCCCTTGGGTAGCGGCAGTTGATGAAACCCCTTGCGGCTGTCGCCGAGCGCCAGCAACAAGCGCAGGCGCGGATCCAGACGGCCACGGTCGACCTTTTCCACCAGACCGGCCAGACGCCCGAGAGCGCTACCGGGGAGTTTCATCAGGGTGCGGACAGTGTGCCGCTCCAGGGTGTGTTGTAACGCCATGTCTTCTCCTTGCTGAGGAGATTTGTAAAATATTTTTTACAAATCGTGCCCGGGAAATGCGAGAGTTATACCATCGGTCAATGTAAACGGCTCGGTCATCCCCGGCCGTTTTTCGGGCACCCTCTCCCCCGGTGGATGCCCTGTGTTTCAAGGAAGACGTTCATGTCCGTCTACACGCCCGTGTCCCAACGTCGCATCGCCGAGGTGCTGACGCATTACAACCTGGAGCTGGTATCGGCCACCGCCGCCAGCCACGGCATTGAAAACAGTACTTTCCTGATCGAAGCCCGCCAGTACGATGGCGCCACCCGGGAGGTGGTGCTGACCGTGTTCGAACAGTTCGACGAGGACGAGCTGGCACCCTACATCAAGGTGGTGTCCGACCTCGCGCTGGCACGCCTGCCGGTGGCGCCGGCGCTGGCGGACGGCAAGGGGCGCACTGTTCACGAGGTGGAGGGCAAGCCCGCGGTATTGATGCCGCGCCTGCGCGGCGAGCATTGTCTGACCCCGCAGGTGGAACACTGCCGCCAGATCGGCCATGTGCTGTCGCAATTGCATCAGGCACCGATCGACGACCTGGGGCGCCTGCCCAATGAACGGGAACGGCTGGCCCGCTTCATGGAACAGTCCACGCGGCTACCGGACGCCGCCGCCCATCAGGCCGCCCAGATCCTGAAACGCTGGAAAAAGACGCCCCCCACCGGAGTACTGGTCCACGCCGACCTGTTCCGCGACAACGTGCTGTTCGACGGCGATCACCTGAGCGGCGTGCTGGACTTCTACAACGCCTGCGCGGAACGCCCGGAATACGACTTGGCGGTGGCGCTGAACGACTGGTGCGTGGCCGCCGACGGCCGGCCGGTTCCACGCCGCGAAGCGGCGTTATTGGTCGGTTACCGTGAAGGCGGGGGGCATTACGACGAGGAAGTGCTGGCACTGGCTCTGGCGGTGGCGGCGCTGCGTTTCTGGCTGTCCCGGCTGGCCGGGCCGGTGTCCGCCGATGCCGAGGGGCAAGGCAGCAAGGATCCGGCGGAATTCGCCCGTATTTTCGGCTACCGCTTCAACGCGCTCAGTCTGTGACTCCTCATTGATATGCGGGCGGCGTTACCCGCCAGCGCGGATGCGCCGGTTCAGTTGCTCCAGCCAATCCTGCTCCCGCCATAACCAGGGCGTCTGCGGCCGCGCCAGACTGGTCGGCGTCATTACCGACACCCCGGCGGTGAGCGCCTGATCCACGGTGGATTCGATGAACGCCGCCCAGCCCCGGGGCAGCGATGAAGGCGGCCGGGATACCTGCAAGTAGCCGTCGCCCAGGACCGGCTCCATGCGCCGTAGACGAGCGAACGCCAACCGCCGGTTCAACTGATCGTGCAGGCGCCGCAACCACTGCTCGCCAGTGGCCTCCATCAGCAATTGCCGCACCGGCGGTGCCAGCATGCGGCCAAGCCGGCCAGGCACCGGCAGACGCTCGCCGCTGGCCAGGCGAAAACGGGGATCGTCGTCGAGCCACAGCGCCAATTCCAGGAAGTCCAGTTCTCCGGTGTCCATCTGCCGCAGGTATTCGCTTTGTCCGGCGCCACAACTGACTCCGAAACGCACGCCAGGGAACAGCGCCCGCAGCGTCCTCGGCACTTCCACCAAGTAGGCCTCCAAGGACCGCTCCTGGCGCTCGCTCCAATGCCGTGGCAGCGGTCGTTCCGGTGAACGGCCAAACACCCGGCGGATCAGTCCATGGGCCGCCGGCGGCTGGGGGAACTGGTGGCAGAAGTCCACCGCCACCACCCGGTCCAGCAAATCCCACTCCCGAATCAAACCCAGGGTTTGCGCCCAGACATCAACGAAATCCTCCGGTCGTCGCACGAAAGAACGGCGGGCGCGGGAGTCCGGCAGGAAGTGGCTGTGCAACCATAGCGACAGGCCGCGGTCGGCGGCGCCCTGCAGCAGCCGCCTCACGTTGCGGCGAATGCGGATGGTGGCCTTGCTGGCGGCAAGGTCTCGGCGCGGGTCGGCGGGCACATCCAGCTCACAGCGGTCCATATGGACACCGCGCGCCGGCGCCGCCAGCAGATGGGGGAAGGGGTCCAGGCGCAGAGCATTGAAACCGCGAGCCACCGTCTCATCCAGCACACGGTCCAGAGACCGGTACTCACGCGCCAGCGGCCAGGCATAATCCCAGCACGCCAGGGCGAGGCGCTCGCTCTCCTTACCTGCTGACGGTCCCTGCTCACCCATCCGCTCTGCTCTTATTCAAACAAGCGCATCAGCATACCGGTTTCGGCGCCGCGCTCAATGGCCCCGGGCGGGCCAATATTACCGTCCCGCTTGCAAACAGGTGACGAAGGCGGGGGTGACCACCTGTTCCAGCCAGTCGCTGTAACCGCTGTCCGTGTGGTCCCGGCCCAACGGGTCCAGCCTGATCTGGTCACAATCCGGGCACAACCGCTTCACCAGTTGCCCCTGGGCTTCCGGCTCCAACAGAGCGCACCGCATATTGCTTTTGTTGATCCGCGCCGCCAACGTGACGAAGCGGCGGCTGCTCGGCCCCGCGCCCAGTTGCTCGCTGATCACCAGCGGGTCGGCCAGGCCAAAGTGGTGCTGAAAATAGGCGTAGGGATGATGGTAGGTCAGCCAGGCCTGCTCTTGCAGCGGCGCAAGGCGCGCGGCAATGGACTGTTCGGCGGCTTCCACCGCGGCGATGAAGCGGCCCGGTTCCATCGCCGGCAAGGGCACCCGGTCCTGCTCCGCCAATGCTCGCGCCAGCACCACCATGTTGGCGGGCGCCAGCCACAAATGCGGATCAATCTGGCTGTGCGAATGACCGGCGTGATCCCCAGCATGATCGTGACCGGCGCTGCCATCACGCACTTCAGCGCCCGGCAGGTCCGCCAGGGCCAGGTTGGGACCGGAACGGCGCCGGATCAGCGCCGCCACTGGTGGCTCGGCGTCCTCGCCAAGCCACACCACCAGATCCGCGTCCCTGACCGCCAGAGCCTGGCGTGGCGACAACGACAGATGGTGCGGATTCTGATTCGGCGCCAGCAGCGTGACCACCTCGGCCTGGTCGCCATACAGTTGCCGCAACGCCATGGCCAGCGGCTCGACACTGGCGACGATGGTGGCGGAAGATGATGGCGAGGCCGGAAGCGAAACCGGCAACCCCGCCAGCAATAGCAGAATCAACAAGAAACAGCGCATGGGGCATCCCCGAAAACAGCAAACCCGGACGCCGACGAGGGCCTGTTCATACTACTTGCATCCCGCCTGTTGTGGCTAAAAAGCCACCAGTGAAGGCGCGAGGAGAGACGTTTGGTCATTCCAAAGGAACGACGAGCAACGCGCAGCGGTGGCTTTTTAGCCGCAACCCGAAGGGCTGGAGCCCTTTTTGCCTCCAGCGTCGTTGTCGGTCGCTTATTTGGAATGACCAAACGGCGCTCCCTCCGCCTAGCTGGAAACAAAAAGGCACCCAGCAGGCGGGATGCAAGTAGTATGAACAGGCCCTAGCGCCTCGGAACAAGTGAAATAGTATATCATCACGGCTTTTGAGAATGGGCCTGTTTATGGACACGGCATTGGTGCAACTGGATGACGTTTCCCTCTCCTTCGGCGCGGAGCCGGTGCTGGAGCGGGTATCCCTGACCCTGAATCCAGCCGGCATCACCACCCTGATCGGCCCCAACGGCGCCGGCAAGAGTACCCTGGCCCGTGTCGTGCTGGGCCTGCAGGCGCCGGACCAGGGCCGCGTCTGGCGCCGTCCGGGCTTGCGCATCGGCTACATGCCCCAGCATCTGCAGGTGGACGAGAGCCTGCCGCTCACCGTCGACCGTTTTCTCTGGCTGGCCGCACCGGGCCGCACCCGCCACCGCCGTGAAGCCCTGGCCCGCACCGGGGTCTCCCACTTACGCCGCCGGGCCGTGCGGCGGCTCTCCGGCGGTGAACTGCAACGGGTGCTGCTGGCCCGTGCACTGCTGCGCAAACCGGACCTGTTGGTGCTGGACGAACCGGCCCAGGGCGTGGACGTGGCCGGCCAGGACGCCCTCTATGGCCTGCTCAGCGAAGTGCGTGAAAGTACCGGCTGCGGCATCCTGCTGATCTCCCATGATCTGCATCTGGTGATGGCGCGCACCGATCAGGTGGTGTGCCTGCAACATCACGTGTGCTGCTCCGGCACCCCGGAATCAGTGAGCCGGGACCCGGCCTACCACGAGCTGTTCGGGCCCCGCGCCGGCACCCCCAATCTGGCGCTCTACACCCACGACCACGATCACGCCCACGATCTGCACGGCCATGTGCATGATGGCCCTGATCACCATGACCACGGGGAGCACCACCATGATTGAGTTGTTGCTGCCCTCGCTGCTGGCCGGCCTGGCGGTGGCGCTGGTCTCCGGCCCCATGGGCGCGTTCGTGGTGTGGCGGCGGATGGCGTTCTTCGGCGACACCCTGGCCCACGGCGCCCTGCTCGGCGCCGCCCTGGCCCTGGCCCTGGATGTGAACCTGTATCTGGCGGTAGTGGTGGCCTGCCTCTCCATCGCCCTGGCCCTGACCGGCCTGCAACAGCAAAGACAGATCACCGGCGACACCCTGCTCGGCATCGTCGCTCACACGACCCTGGCTCTCGGGGTGATCAGCCTGAGCGTGCAACAAAGCGTGCAAGTGGACCTGATGGCCTATCTGTTCGGCGACCTGCTGGCGGTGACCTGGAACGACGTGCTCGCGCTGTGGGCCGGAGCGGCACTGATCATCGCCCTGGTGGTCTGGCAATGGCGCGCCCTGCTGAGCATCACCGTGAACGAAGAGCTGGCCCAGGTGGAAGGGGTGCCCGTCGCCCTCACCCGCCTGCTACTGATGCTGCTGCTGGCGCTGCTGATCGCTGGCGCCATCCGCACCGTGGGGGTGCTGCTGATCACCTCCCTGCTGGTGATCCCCGCCGCCGGCGCCCGGCGCCTGTCCAGCACTCCGGAACAGATGGCCATGCGCGCCAGCGTGCTCGGGCTGCTGTCGGTGACCCTGGGCATGACGATGAGCTGGTACGCGGACACGCCGGTGGGACCGTCCATCGTGGTGGCCGCCGCGGCTCTGTTTGTCCTCACGCTACTGCGCCGGCCGCCGTCCTGACATGAACCGCGACACCAACCTGGACCGGCGCATCTGGGCACTGGCCTGGCCCCTGCTGTTATCCAACGCCACCGCCCCCTTGCTGGGCCTGGTGGACACCGCCGTGGTTGGCCATCTGTCGTCGCCCGTGTTTCTAGCGGCGGTGGCGCTCGGCGGCAACGTGTTCATGTTCCTCTACTTTTCTTTCAATTTCCTACGCATGGGCACCACCGGCTTCACCTCCCAGGCGCGCGGCGCCGGCGACAACACCCTGGTGGTACTGCTACGGGCCTTGCTCCTTTCCTTTGCTATTGGCGTTGCCCTGATCCTGCTGCAGCCGGCATTGCGAGAACTGTCGCTGTGGCTGCTCGGCGGCAGCGACGAGGTGCAGGCGCTGGCCAGGGACTACATCAACCTGCGTATTCTTGGCGCCCCGGCGGCACTGGCCAACTTCGCCCTGATCGGCTTCGCCATCGGCATGCACAACACCCGCGTGCCGCTGAAAATGACGCTGCTGATGCACAGCAGCAATGCTCTGCTGGATGTGTTGCTGGTGCAGGTTTGGCACTTCGATGTGCGCGGCGTAGCCGCGGCCAGTGCGGCGGCAGAGTACATCGGCCTCGCCGGCGGCCTGTTCTGGCTGCGCCGGCATATCTTCGGCGATGCCTGGCGGGCCCTGCCAAGACACCTGCTGCTGCAGGCGGCGCCGATGATCCGGCTGATGGCGGTGAACCGGGATATCTTCCTGCGCACCGTGGCGTTGCTCACCGTGTTCTTCTTTTTCGCCGCCCAGGGCGCCCGCCTCGGCGACACTACCCTCGCCGCCAACGCTGTTCTGATTACCTTTCTGCTGTTATTGAGCAACACCCTGGACGGCTTCGCCAACGCCGCCGAAGCCCTGGTGGGCGATGCCCTGGGACGGGGCCGGAACACGGAGCTTCACCAGGCGGTACGCCGCACCGGCCTGTGGACACTGATCGTCGCGGTGATCGCCCTGATCGGCTTCGCCCTCGGCGGCGTACCACTGATCCACCTGCTCAGCGACCTGCCCGCCATCCGCGACACCGCCACCCACTACCTGCCCTGGATGCTGCTGCTCCCCCTCACCGCCAGCGCCGGCTTCTGGCTGGACGGCGTCTTCGTCGGCGCCACCTTGGCCCGGGAAATGCGTAACACCATGCTGGTGGCCACGCTGCTGTTCTTCCCGGTATGGTGGCTCACCCGCCCGCTGGACAACCACGGCCTGTGGCTGGCGATGAATCTTTGGATGGCCAGCCGGGGGTTGTTGATGGCCTGGGTTTGGCGGCGGCGGGGCTTCGTATAGCCCCTTGCTCTGTGGGAAGCCAGCTCGCTGGCGAATACAGCCTCAATAGAACTGAACCACTTCTTCCAACCAGAAGAATTCAGCCCCACTCCATTTATGAAGCAGCCACAGAACACGGACAGACCTTGCCTTTTGTCCACCACCTGGCTTTACAGTAATGGCAAAATACGAGACCCGATCCCATGATGCATGCTTCGTTAAATTATCCGCCAAGTGCTAAAGGATTGATTGATGCAAGGTGAGTGCCTCTGTGGAAGCGTGAAATTCGAAATTGATGGGGAGATACGGAATCTCTATCAATGTCACTGTTCACTGTGCCGCAAAGCCACAGGGGCTGCCGCCAACGCGGCTACGCTTGTGCCAAGCAGCAGTTTTCGTTGGATCTCTGGTCAAAGCGGGATAAGGTCTTACCAAAAGCCAAGCGGATTCCGGTGCGACTTTTGTTCAGTGTGTGGAAGCCCGGTACCCAACAGCTTGCGGGGTACCGAAATGATTTGGGTCCCAGCCGGTTTACTTACTGGATTGGCGGCATCAAGGGTTGCGGTCCATCTTCACACCGCATCCGCCGCGCCGTGGGCGCAAGAATCCACCGAGTGCGTTTGGTTGGAGGGTGGTCCCGGAAGCCTGGAATCACTCAACAAATTGTTGTAGTCCGTTCCGGGCGTGAGCAGAAGCTTGGGGTCAGGTCTTGCTTTCTTCCTCACCAACTCCCTCATGCACGACAAGTGACTACATTGATGGCAAAAGGCAGGACCTGACTCCAATATACTCGTGCCCCAAGGTGTTGACGCCACTGCAACCACAAGCCCAGATAAAGGAAGCCATACTATGAGCAGGAAACTGGCCGCCAAAATCCTATTGATTTCCTTGGTTCTTTTCTCATCGCCTTTGATAGCCGCGGAAAAGCACATCGGAATTTTGGTTTACGACAAAGTATTGAGTAGTGATGTGACCGCTCCAGCCGAGGTCTTTGGTGTTGCCACACGGAAATCCTGGTTCTCGGATTATAAGGTGTTATTAATCGGTGTAGATCGAGATGCGACCGTCGTGACCACCGAGGAAGGCATACGCCTCACGGTCGACACAACGATCTATGACAACCCCAATCTGGATGCGCTTATCGTGACCAGCTCCTATGTCATGGATAGCCTTTTTGAGAACAAGGATTTAACAGCATTCCTCAAAAAGCAGGCCGAAAATGTTTCCTGGCTGGCGAGCAACTGCTCTGGCGCTTTTTTGTATGCTCATGCGGGCTTGCTGGATGGTTACACTGCGACCACCTGGGCTGGTGGTGAAAAGCAGCTACAGCGTGAATTTCCCAAAATCAATGTGATCGAGGATCGCAATGTTGTCGTTGATCGCAACAGAATCTCCAGCAATGGTGGGGTTCCGTCCTATCAGGGTGCTCTGGTCCTGTTAGCCCAGATGAGTAGCGAAAGGAAGGCAAAGCAGGTATTCGAAACAATCCAGTTAAATCGCCTCATACCCTGGAAAGAGGTGACCCGATACTTTCCTGAAAAATAAGCGCAAGCAATATACAGCATCGCTTGTTGCCGATGAGCCTGATGACGCTTGTCATGATTGGCATGATCATCTTTCTTTTCCTTTTTCGAGTCTAGGACATGACACCAACGCTCAATACCTTGCTCACAGGACTTGAACAAAGGGGTAAAGATAATGATGCCCGGGTCAGCGAGCGCCGCCGGAAGTACTTGAACATCACCCGTGATACCGGCGAGTTCCTCGCGGTGCTGGTCAAGGCGATCCGGGCCGGGCGGGTGCTGGAGATTGGCACCTCCAACGGTTACTCCACTCTGTGGCTGGCTTCGTCATTGAACAACGGCGGCCGGGTGGTAACGGTGGAGTTCGATAACGACAAGATTGGTGAAGCCAAGGCAAATTTTCAGCGCGCTGGTCTTGTTGATCGCATTGAGCAGATCAAGGGCGACGCCGTCACTTACCTTCGGGGCAATACCGCGACCTTTGATCTGGTCTTTCTCGATGCCGATCGGAGCCAGTATCTGGACGTCGCCGACCGTATCATGGAAGCGGTGAAACCCGGTGGCGTTCTGGTTTGCGACAACGCCCTGTCTCATGCGGCGGAGATGGCCGACTTCATCGCTCATCTTCAACAGCACCCCCGATTTACTACCTGTCTGGTACCTGTGGGCAAAGGTGAATTTGTCGCCTATAAATCCTGCCTATGAGCACGCGGGGCGCCAAGGAGACAGTATGACGGTCAAGCGTATGGACAACGTGGGCATCGTGGTCGAAGACATCGATGCCGCCATTGAGTTCTTTAGCGAACTCGGCCTCGAACTCGAGGGCCGCGCGCCTGTCGAGGGAAGCTGGGCCGATGACGTTACCGGATTGCGCGGCATGCGCGTCGAGATTGCCATGATGCGCACGCCGGATGGCCACAGCCGGCTCGAACTCTCCCGGTTCCTGGCACCGCCCGTGGTCGCCGATCACCGCACCGCGCCGGTGAACGCTCTCGGCTATCTGCGCGTGATGTTCACCGTGGAGGATATTGACGACACGCTCGCCCGACTCGACAAACACGGTGCGAAACTTGTCGGCACGGTGGCGCAATTCGAAGACACGTACCGCCTCTGCTACATCCAGGGTCCGGAAAGAATCCTGATCGGGCTCGCCCAGGAGCTTGGGTAGCCAATTCGCTCTCGAGGCAGCTTCCCACAAGGGCAACGAAGTCGCTGGCTTGCTAGCAAATAAATCATGGAAGAATTCGCCAGCAGGCGGAGGGCCGCCCCGGCTGGCTCCCACGGTAGCTTTGTCGCAAACAACGGCGTTATTAAACCTCTTCCACCGTCGCCAGCACCGGCACGAACACATCCGACATCGCCGCCAGGGCCGCGTTGTGCAGTTGTTCGGCCGGAACCACGCCGGTGCCATGGGTGGCGGGCAGATCGCGGGTGGCGCAGGCGGCGGCGACCACCGCCATGTCGAAGCCCAGGTCGTAGCCGGCCCGCACGGTGGAGGAAACACACATGTGGGTCATGAAGCCGACCACCAGGACCGGGCCCTCCACATCGCGCAGATGCTGTTCCAGGTCCGTGCCAGAGAAGGCGTTGGGGCGCGGTTTGATCACCACGGCCTCGCCTGCCTCGGGTTGGGCGCGTTGCAGGAAGGCGCCACCACCGGCCGGGTCGAAGGGGCTGCCGGCGGGGCCTTCGTGGGCCACGTGGATCACTGGCCAATCCATTTTCTTGGCTCTTTCGCGCAGCCTTTCGATCTCAGTCAGGGCAGCATCGAGACCGGTGAGCGGCAAGGCGCCGCTGCCATAAACTTCCTGGGCATCGATGATCACCACCGCCGCCTTGCCACGTTGCGGGGTTTGCCAGGCCGATGCTCCGGCCAGGGTTCTCAGGGTTACCGGCTTGTCGTTACTCATATCGCGTGCTCCCGTGTCAGCGCATGAATTCAATGAGGGCTCATGGTGGCCTGCGCATTCGCCTGATCCAAGCTGGTATTTTGCGAGCATTACCTGCAAAAATGCAGGCATGAAAGATTGGGATGATTTCCGTTTTCTGCTGGCCCTGAGCCGCTCCGGTACTCTGCGCGAAGCGGCGCGCCGTCTTGGGGTGAACGAGACCACCATGGCCCGCCGCCTCGCCGCCGTGGAAGGCCGTCAGGGCACCACTTTGTTTCTGCGGGGGCGGGACGGCCTGCAGCCAACGCCCACGGGCGAGCGGCTGGTGCGAGCGGCGGAGCGCATGGAGCAGGCATTGCTGCGGACCAATCCGGATCACGGCCAGGGGACGGTATCGGGGCTGGTACGGCTGACCTCGGTGGCCTGGATCGTGGAGGCGCTGCTGGCGCCCCGTCTGATTGATCTACATCGGCGCCACCCGGCGCTGACCATGGAACTGGCGGCGTCCAATACCACCGTCAGCCTGTCCCGCCGGGACGCGGATCTGGCGCTGCGTCTGGCCCGCCCCCGGGAAGAGCATCTGGTGGCCCGGCGTCTGGGCGCGCTCGGGTTGACGCTGGCCAGCTCGGTGCGGGGCTCCGCCCAGGGCTGGATCGCCTACCATCGCGGCTGGGACGATCTGCCGGAGATCCAGGCCATGGCCGGCGTGTTCCGGGATCCGCCGGTGGCACGCATTGCGGGCCTCACGGGCATTCAGGCGGCGGTGCGTTCGGGGCTTGGCATGGCGATGCTGCCGGATCCAATGATCGACGCCGACCCCGGCCTGGTGGCGGCACAGCCAACCATAAGGGTGAGTCGGCCTCTGTGGGTGGTGCTGCACGAGGATTTGCGCGAACGCCCGGCGATCCGGGCCTGCCTGGATTGGCTGGAAGAGGTGGTACGGGAGGCCGGCTGGACCGATCAGTCCTCGCTGAAATCGAAGTAGAGCACGTTGGACCAGTACCCGAGCCCCAGTTCGCGCACCGGCGCGAGCGGGTCGGCCGGTTTCAATCCGAGCATGCGCGCCAGCGGTCCCGGCGCCGAAGGCTTGACTTGATTGAGATGGCGCAGAGTCCGCTCCATTTCCTCATCCAGATCGGCCAGCCCCGCCAGCAGTGCCCGGCTTGACTCGGCCACCGGCTGATCCCCCATCGTCAACACTTCGGCGGCTTCCAGCATCACATGGTCGGCGCGGTTTTCCGGCGCCAGCAGGAACGCTTCCGCTTGCTCCACCAGCTCCCGGGCCTCGGGCCAGTCGATACGCGCCAGGAAGTCACGCAGACGCTTCACCCCCTTGTCGTAATCCCCCGCCAGCGCCACGTCGTCGTCCAGTTCCCAGATCATGGAGGGGCAGATCACGGTATCGGCGGACACCAGCAGCCGGTAGCTGAGCGGAATCGCGTACCCCCATTCGGACAACCCCCGGACCACGGGTTTGGGCTGATCCGGCGTCCGCGCGGGAACCCGGTCGGTCGCGTAAAGATAGCTTCGGTTCGCCATGAGATGCCGCCTGCGCTGCTTTCGAATGAGCCGCCCATGGTGACCTCACCGCACAGCGCCCACAAGAGAGGCCCGTTTTCCGGAACTTGATTATTCTTCCCAATCCGGATTCCAGGCGACCTCCCAGAGGTGGCCATCCGGATCCTGGAAGTAGCCGCAATAGCCGCCCCAGAACGCTTTTTCCGCGATCTTGGTTACGTGGGCACCGGCCTCCTCGGCCTGCCGCATAACCTCGTCCACTTCCTCCGGCGAGCCCACATTATGGGCCAGAGTAAAGCCTCCGGCCGAGGCGGGTACCAACGGGACGCCCGCTCCCTTGGCCAGGGCCGGGCGAGGATACAGCGCCAGCACCAGGCCACCGTCGAGATGGAAAAACACCACCGCGCCGTCCTCGAATTCGGTGCCAACGATGCCCTCGGTGGGCAAACCGAGGCCGTCGCGATAAAACCTAAGGGAACGATGCAGGTCATCCACGCCCAGGGTGATGACTTTTATGTTCGGCTTCATCCGTCTTCTCCAAAACAGGGGAACAGGGACCCGTGAGCCTGGCTCAACGTCGCCCGGATGTCTTGAATAAATCGGACAAAAGCCGCCCCGCCAGGGCACCGGTGTTATTCAGCGAATCAGCGTTTCTTTTTCCCGGGCATGATGAATTTCATCAGGGTCATGAACCACATCAGCTGGCCCGGGTCCCCTTCCACCTTGATATCGCCGGCCTGCATGCCTTCCATGAACGCCATCTGGTTCTTGCCGGAGGCACGCAGGGTGCGGAACGCGTAATCCGCGTCGCGGAAATTCAGGGTGATGGTGGGCGCGCCGTGCAAACCGGCGCCGTGTTTTACACCTTGCGGTGTGAAGTGATACCAGCGGGCCACCCGGCCATCGAAGGTACGCCATTGCATCAGCACATCCCGGTGCTCCAATTGCTGGCGAAAACCCTCATTGTGGCGGCCCAGCCAGCGCAATCGCCAGCCGAGCAGCATCAAGATGAAACGAAACTTCATTACGCGCTCCCGGCCGGCGGCCGGCCCGGTCAGGGCATCAGGGCCGGCAGTTCCTTGTTGAGTTTGAGCTTTTCCTTCACCGCCTCACCGGTGAGGGCGTAGCCCAGCAGTGTGCCGTCGGCGCCGCGGAACAGGGCGGTGACATCATTTTCCTGCTGCGTCACTTCCCACTCGCCTTCACTATCCGCCGGCGGCGGGCAGACCACCACCGGGCAAGCCGGAGTCTTGATGGTCACCGGCATGACGCCGTAACTCACCGCGGTCTCCTCGCCAGCCAGGGTTTTGGCCAGGGCGCGGGCGCTGGCCATCAGCGGCAGCACATAGGGCAGAACATGGCCTTCCACTTCCGCGCAATCGCCCAGGGCGTAGATGTCCTCGGCGCTGGTGCGCAGGGTGCGATCGGTGAGGATGCCCCGGTTGGTGCGCAGACCGGCTTCCTTGGCCATGTCGATGCGCGGACGCAAGCCGATGGCGGACAGCACCACGTCGGATTCCACCCGGGTACCATCGGACAGTTCGGTAATCAGAGTGCCATCATCACCGTGGTGTACCGCCTGTGCCAGGGGACCGAAATGGAAACGCACGCCCAGGGCCTCAAGTCCCCGGCCCACCGCCTCGGAAGCCGCCTGCGGCAATAACAGCGGCAGGCAGCGCCCCATCGGTTCCACCAGGGCCACTTCAAAGCCGCCGTTGCTCAGATCGTTGGCGAATTCACAGCCGATCAGACCACCACCGAGAATCGTCACGCGGCGCTTGCCTTGCAGGGCTTCGCGGAAGCGGCCGTAGTCCATCAGGTCATTGACCGAGAACACCTCGCCCACCGCGTCACCTTCCAACGGCGGCGTCCAGGTATCCGCCCCCAGCGCCAGCACCAGTTTGCTGTAATCCAGGTGATCGTCCGGCAGCAGCACCCGGTGCCCGTCGGCATCGATACCGGCCACATGAACGTGGGTCCGCACCGTGACGTTGAACTGCTCGGCCACCTGTTCCGGTGAGGCCATGGCCAGTTCATCGGCGGTTTTTTCCTTGGTGAAACCGGTGGACAGCATCGGCTTGGAGTAACTGCGGCCGTCGTCGGCGGTCAGCACCACCAGCGGCGTTTCCTTATCCAGCTTGCGGAATTCCTTGACCACGTTGAATCCGGCCAGACCGGATCCGATCACTACGATGGGCTTCATTGGCGCTCCTTATGTGGTGCCAGGGTGGTGCCAGGGACGGGAATGGCGGCCGCTCAGATTTCCACCATCTCGAAATCTTCCTTACCGACGCCGCAGTCCGGACATACCCAGTCGTCGGGGATATCTTCCCACTTGGTGCCGGGCTCGATGCCCTCCTCGGGGAGCCCTTCCGCTTCGTCATAGATGAAGCCGCACACCACACATTCCCATTTCTTCATGTCATACCTCGTTGATCAATATCCCGGACAGCGCCAGGGGCCGGAAACCAGGGGCCCGCTAACGTAGCCACGCCGTCCTGAAAAATCAATGACACCAGCGGATGTCACCATGGCAGCCGGGCCGATGACCTCGCCATGACCGGCCCCGCCATGGCCGACGACCCTGCCAGATTCGTGCCGCTCTCTTGCCCCTCGCGCCACCTTGCGCCATAGTCCACGCCGCCGGTCGAGAGCGGAGTGTCACACTATGCCAAATTCACCTCTGGACGCCGACCCGAAATGGCGCCCACTGGATCGTCTTACCGTACCACCGCTCATCCGCGACTGGCTCGGTGACCCCGGATCCCTCACCGCCCGCCTGCGCCGCCACGGCACTTTTCACGTCCGCCACAACCGCTCCCTGGTGACGGTCCCCGTGCCTTTCGAACGCGAGCAGTTACACCAGAGCGGGCGCCGTATCGCGCTGATCCGGGAAGTCACGCTGATGCTGTGCGACACTCCGGTGGTGGAAGCCCGCAGCGTCCTGCCGCTGCTCAGTCTGCGCTGGGCCAACCGCAATCTGGCGCATATGGGTGGCCGTTCGCTGGGCAGTGAGTTATACCGTTACCCCGAGGCGCACCGGGATCAGGTGTGGGTCCGTTATGGCCTGTCGCCGGCCGGCCGAGGGCCGTGCTGGGGGCGTCAGACCCGTTTCGTGAAAAGGGGCAGACCGCTGCTGGTGGCGGAGTACTTTCTGCCCGCGCTCTGGTCCCTGGTGGGGGAACAATAGAAGGAACAACCATGCTGGCTTTCGTGGAACACCGTTATCCCTCGCTGTGGCCCTGGATTCAGTTGATGCGCCTGGACCGGCCGATCGGCAGCATGTTGTTGATGTGGCCTACCCTGTGGGCGCTGTGGATCGCCGCCGATGGCACGCCGAGCCTGAAGAACATTGTTATCTTCGTGCTCGGGGTATTCGTGATGCGCGCCGCCGGCTGCGTGATCAATGACTTCGCCGACCGTAATTTCGACGGCTCGGTGGAGCGCACCCGGGGCCGCCCGCTGGCCACCGGCGCCCTGAGCGCCAAACAGGCTCTGGGCCTATTCGTGGGCCTGCTGTTCATCGCCCTGATCCTGGTGTTGTTCCTGAACCGCTTCACCTTCTGGCTGGCGTTCGGTGGACTGGGGCTGGCCATCCTTTATCCGTTCACCAAACGCTTCACCAATCTGCCTCAGGTGGTGCTGGGCGCGGCCTTCAGCTGGGCCATTCCCATGGCGTTCGGCGCCGAAACCGCCAGCGTGCCGCCGATCGCCTGGCTGCTGTTCATCATCAACCTGCTGTGGACGGTGGCCTACGACACCGAGTACGCCATGTGCGACCGCGAGGATGACCTCAAGATCGGGATCAAGAGCACCGCCATTCTGTTCGGGGATCTGGACAAGGTGATCATCGGCATTCTCCAGGGTCTGGTGCTGGCCGGGCTGGTGCTGGTGGGGCTGCGCCTGGGCTTCGGCCTGCCCTGGTATCTGGGCCTGCTGGGCGCCCTCGTCCTGTTCGTTCATCAACAATGGCGCATCCGCTACCGGGAACGCTGGCCCTGTTTCCACGCCTTTCTTAACAACCATTGGGTGGGTGCCTGCGTTTTCGTCGGTCTGTTTCTGCAATATTTGTGACTCCCCGGAAACGCCGCCGCCCGGCGTAATGCCGCGACCGGCGGCGAAAAGGTTGGCAAATCTGTCATCAAGATGTCATAAAAAAGCCATCTAATGAGGCTCCCCACATCCGGGCGGGAAAGCGGAAGACCGAACTATGTCAAAAAATCGCATCCTCATTGTCGATGACGAGCCGGCCATCCGGGAGATGGTGTCCGTGGCTCTCGAACTGGCCGATTTCGACGTGCTCGAAGCCGAAAGCGCCCAGCAGGCCCACGAACGCATCGTTGACGAACGGCCGGACCTGGTCTTGCTGGACTGGATGCTGCCCTCGGTAAGCGGTATCGAACTGGCTCGTCGCCTGAAACGGGACGACAACACCAGCGAAGTGCCAATCATCATGCTCACCGCCAAAAGTGAGGAAGATAACAAGATCCAGGGATTGGACGTGGGCGCCGACGATTATGTCACCAAGCCGTTCTCCACCCGCGAGCTGATCGCGCGCATCCGCGCGGTATTGCGCCGCTCCTCCGCCGCCGCCGGTGAAAAGGAAATCGATGTCCAGGGTCTGTGCCTGGATCCGGTCAGCCACCGCATCAGCGCTCACGGGGTGCCGGTGGACATGGGACCCACCGAATACCGTCTGCTCGAGTTCTTCATGAGCCACCAGGAACGGGCCTACTCCCGCACCCAGTTGCTGGATCAGGTCTGGGGCGCCAATGTGTACGTGGAGGACCGTACCATCGATGTGCACATCCGCCGTCTGCGCAAGGCCTTGGCGCCTCACGGCTTTGATGGTTTCATTCAGACCGTGCGGGGCACCGGTTATCGCTTTTCGGTAAAATCCGCCCAGGTGTCCTGATACACCTCTGATACGGATCGCACCGGCCGAAACGGGCCTCCCCCTCCGCAACGGCCCCGAGAGGAAGCAACGGCCAATGAAAAGCAGTCTGGCCAAGGAAGTAAACCGCATCATTGTTCTTATCGCCCTGTCGCTGGTCGCGGCCCTGGCGATACAGAACATATGGCCGCTGGTGGTGGGTCTGCTCGGCTACATTGTCTGGAGCACCCGCCAGCTGTTCGCCCTCTACACCTGGCTGATCCGCGAGGAACACACCGAACCGCCGGACAGCGTGGGACTGTGGGGAGAGTTCTATACCCGGTTGGAACACCTTTTTCAGCAGGAGCGGCGCGCTCAGGAGAACCTGCAGGGCATCATTCTTCGCGCCCAGCAATCGGTGAATGCGCTGGAAGACGCGGTGGTGCTGATCGACAGCCACGGCTACCTGGAATACTGGAACCACGCCGCGCACCGGTTGATGGGCCTGAACGAGGAAAAGGATCTCGGCCAGCCGCTCACCAACCTGATCCGCCACCCCCGCTTCACCGAATACCTGTCCCGCGGCGACTTTCGTGAACCGCTGGAAATCCCCGGGCCGGTGGACGACAACCGTATCCTGCAATTCCGTATCACCGAGTTCGGCGTCGGTGACCAGTTGATCCTGGCCCGCGATGTCACCCGGCTGCATCACTTGGAGGAGATGCGCAAGGATTTCGTCGCCAACGTCAGCCATGAGCTGAAAACGCCGCTGACCGTACTCAAGGGCTATCTGGAGACCCTGCAGGACACCGTGCCGGAGGAGCAGGCCCGGCTACGCCGGGCGCTGTCGCAGATGGCCAGCCAGTCCCAACGCATGGAAGCCCTGGTGCATGACTTGCTGCTGCTGTCGCGGCTGGAAAGCACCAATACCGACAATACCCATCAGGCGGTGACCGTGCATGGCATGCTCAAGCGTATGCGTGAGAGCGCCCTGGCACTGGCGCCGGACAAGCATCACGAGATCGTCCTGGAGGTACCGGAAACCGCCCGGCTGGTGGCCAACCCGGCGGAGCTGGAAAGCGCCTTCGGCAACCTGATCACCAATGCCGTGAAGTACACACCGGAAGGCGGCCATATCCTGATCCGCTGGTGGCAGGACGACAAAGGCGCCCACTTTTCCGTCTCCGACGACGGTATCGGCATCGATCCGAAACATATTCCGCGCCTGACTGAACGCTTCTACCGGCCCGACACCAGCCGGGTGACCCAGACCGGGGGTACCGGTTTGGGACTGGCCATCGTCAAGCACGTGCTGATCCGTCACGGAGCAAGACTGGAGATTCGCAGCGAATTGGGCAAGGGCAGTGTCTTTACCTGCCATTTCCCGCCGGAACGGCTGGTGAGCAAACCCACCGCGCTGGCGCAGTAGCGCCCAGGCCAAAGGCATTCGCTATTCACTGCCAAGCGGAGCGCCGCCCGGGCAGCGAATGCCTTGCCTCAATAATGCGGCGGCGGCGCGTCCTGGATGCGCAGCGCGGTGACCTCCTCGTTCAGTTCCACCACCCGCTCCACCAGACGCTGGCACACCTTTTCCAGCTCATCCAGGGAACGCTGCTGACCACTGACGATACGGTTCAACTCATTCACCAGATCTTCCTGGTAAGCCAGCTTGGTTTCGATATCGAGAAAACGATCGTCGCTCATGAGTATCTCCGGTTAGCGGGCGGCCATTATAGCGGTCCATCCACCGCGTCCGTCAGTGCCTGTTCCGCCACCGCCAGCGGCGACTCCGCCCGCCACCCGAACTGGCCGTCCAGCATCAGATGGCTGAGCCCGTGCACCAGACCCCAGGTCCTCAGCGTGGCGCCTTCCACGCCAGCGGCCTCTTCATCCAGGCCGTGCGCCGCGGCCACGGCGGAACGCAGTGCCCGGAAAGAGGCCGCGGCCACCCGTGTCAGTTCTTCATCCCCCTGACGGTTGAGCGTGGGGCCAAACATCAGACGAAACAGCGCCGGGTGCCGCCAGGCGAAACGGAGATAGGCCAGCCCGGCTTCCCGCAATCCCTGGCCGGGGTCGGCGCCGCGCACGGCTTCCCCTTGCCCCTCCTGCAAACGCCGGAAGCCCTCCGCCGCCAACGCCGCCAAGAGCGCGTTCTTATTGGCGAAATGGCGATAGGTGGCATTGGCGGTCACCCCGACCCGGCGCGCCAACTGGCGCAGGCTGATATCGCCGTCGGCACGCTCCGCTAGCAACGCAATACCCTCCTCGATCAAGGTTTCGCGCAGATTTCCGTGGTGGTAAGCACTCCCTCTCTCCATTTTTCACACCCAATGTTGACACTGTGAACTTTGCCTTTCAGACTAATGTTCACAGCATATACTTTTGCCTGGGAGATAACAGCATGATCACGTTGCACTGGCTTTCAGCCCTGGTGGCCCTGCTTCTTGGCGCCGTGCAGTTGGCGGCCCCCAAGGGCGGCGGCTCCCACCGGGGCCTGGGCTGGGCCTGGATCCTCGCCATGGCCGCCACCGCCCTGTCGTCGTTCTGGATTCACAGCTTCCTGCCCCTTGTCGGTTCATTCGGACCCATCCATCTGTTGTCGGTGTGGGTCCTGTTTTGTCTGGTGATGGCGGTGGTGGCCGCGCGCCACCGGCGGATCCGCTCGCACCGGAGATTCACCGTGGGGGCCTATCTGGGTCTGGTGGGCGCCGGCCTCGGCGCCCTGGCCCCCGGCCGCCTGATCAGCGGCTGGTTGTTCTGACCCACCGGGATATTGCCAGCTCCCCCCAAGACGGCTATGGTTAGCGCCGTCTTGGGGGAGTAGTCGCTTGGGCGCCCCGCCCTTGACGGTCATCAACACAGTTGCGCCTCAATGCGCATGGTGGCCGTGTCCTCGGATTGACGAGACCTGAGACATTGTCTGCTGGCAGACCGCGGGGGCGGGATGAGTGGACAGTGTCTCTCGTGTTTGTCGTCCCGCCCCCCGGAGCCCTACCCATGACCCACCCAGCTTCCCGAGGCCGTTCGCGCCTTGAGAACAGGCAGGTCCACGCCATCCGCCTCGCCGTTCACAACGGGGAGACGCGCTGATGGAAGCCTTTCTGTCCTCCACCCTGCTGGTTACCCTGGGAGAAATCGGCGACAAAACGCAGCTGTTGTCCCTGGCGCTGGTCTGCCGCTTTCGCAGGCCCTGGCCGATCCTCGCCGGCGTCATCATCGCCACATTGATCAATCATGGCCTGTCGGTCTGGTTTGGTGACTGGCTCAGCGCTCATATCCCGGAGCAGTGGCTGCGCTGGATCCTCGGTATCGGCTTCATTGGCCTGGGGCTGTGGATGCTGATTCCGGACCAGGACGAGGAAATCAAGGCGGATCCTCGTTTCGGGCCCTTCCTCACTGCTCTGGTGCTGTTCTTCATCGCCGAGATCGGCGACAAGACACAACTGGCCACGGTGGCGCTGGCGGTGCGCTTTCAGGAATTCTGGCCCGTGCTGTTGGGCAGCACTGCCGGTATGATCGCCGCCAACTTGCCGGTGATCTGGGTCGCCCATCGCCTCGCCGGTGAGCGTCTGGAACGCTGGGCTCACCGTATTAGCGCGGTGCTGTTCATCGTTTTCGGAATCTGGGCGCTGCTGTAAACCCCTTGCTGGAGTCGTCATGGCACTGAAAGCCACTATCTACAAAGCCGAACTCACCGTCTCCGACATGGATCGCGACTATTACGCCACCCATGAGCTGACGCTGGCGCTGCACCCTTCGGAAACCGAGTCACGTATGATGCTGAGGCTGATGGCGTTCGCCCTGCATGCCCACGAGGACCTGGCCTTCACCCGTGGCATCTCCAGCACCGAGGAGCCGGACCTGTGGCGGCATAATCCGGACGGCACCCTGGCGCTGTGGATCGAGTTGGGCATGCCGGACGAGAAACGGCTGCGCAAGGCCTGCGGCCTGGCGGAGCAGGTACTGGTCTATTGCTATGGTCCGCGCGCGCCGCGGGTGTGGTGGGAGAGCATGGCCAACAAGGTGCGCCGCTTCGACAACCTTACCGTTCGTCATGTCGCCGCCGACAGCGAAACCGCCCTGGCCGGGCTGGCGCAACGGAGTATGCGCCTGCAGGCCATGATCCAGGACGGGCAGTTGTGGATCGGCGATGACAGCCGCAATGTGGAAGTCGACCGGCCGCAATGGTATCCCTAGGCGCCATGCCGAAGAGCAGCTACCATCAATGACAGGCCCGCACGGAGCGGGCCTTTCGGATTCGCCATCCAATGCTGGTCTGGCAAGGAGACATGCCTCATGACATCCGATCCGGCATCCGTATTGCTCTCGCAACTGGCCCGTCACTGGAAGGGGCTGCTGACTCTCGGCATTGTTTTCGTGGTCCTGGGCACTCTCGGCCTGGGTGCCGTCGGGTTGTTCACCCTGGTCGGCGTGCTGTGGTTCGGAGCCATTCTGATTTTCGGTGGCGTGCTGCAGATCGCGCAGGCGTTTCGCGCTTCCGGCCTGCCACGCAGTTTGTTGTTTCTGGCCATCGGCCTGCTCTACGCCCTGCTCGGCCTGTACGTGGTGTCGCAGCCGCAAGCAGCCGCCGGCGCCCTGACTTTACTGATCGCTCTCGCCTTGGTGCTTACCGGCCTGCTGCGTCTGCTGCTGGCCTGGCAGATGAGCCCGGTGGTCTCACCCTGGCTGCCGGCTCTGACCGGTGTTCTGGGCTTGGTACTGGCCGGGATGATCTTCTCCGAATGGCCGGAATCCAGTGCCTGGGTGATCGGACTGTTCATCGCCATCGAATTGCTGTTGAACGGCTGGATGCTGATCATGGTGGCGCTGACGGTTCGGCGACGCGCCAGCTCCTGACCCTTTCGCCCCCTGTGGGAGCTTGTCCGGGCGGCGGGCCGCTGCAAGCGAATTCGGCTTCTGGCGAAAAGATTCGCTTGCAGGCAAGCTCCTACAGCGGCGTTATAGCTAACTCTGAATTACTGTGTCGACGCTACATGGCTCTCTGGTTCACTCGCGCCGACACCTCGGCGGCGCTTTCCTTGCGTTCGGAGTAGCGGTCGGTGAGATAGTCGCTGCGATCGCGCACCAGCAGCGTGAATTTCATCAGTTCTTCCATCACATCGACAATGCGGTCGTAGAACGGTGACGGCTTCATGCGATCATGGTCGTCGAACTCCAGGAACGCCTTCGGCACCGAGGATTGATTCGGGATCGTCACCATGCGCATCCAGCGGCCCAGCACCCGCAACTGGTTCACCGCATTGAAGGACTGGGAACCGCCGCAGACCTGCATCACCGCCAGGGTCTTGCCCTGGGTCGGGCGCACACCGCCGAGGGCCAGCGGAATCCAGTCGATCTGCGCCTTCATGATGCCGGTCATGGCGCCGTGCCGCTCAGGCGAGCACCACACCATGCCTTCGGACCACTGGGCCAGATCCCGCAGCTCCGCCACCTTGGGGTGATCCGCCGGTTCCGCATCCGGTAACGGCAGGCCACGGGGATCGAAGATACGGGTTTCCGCGCCCATGGCTTCGAGCAGACGCGCGGCTTCCTCTACCGCCAGACGGCTGAAGGAACGCTCCCGCAAGGAGCCGTACAACAGCAAAATACGCGGCGGATGGGAGTCAGCGGCGCCCAGTTGCCGCCGATCCGGAATGTGGAACAGCTCTGTTTGTACATTGGGCAAATCATTCATCGTTACTTTCCTTAAGACAGCACCATCAACCAGCCGGCCAGGGCCAGCAGAGTGACGGTCAACACCGGCAGGGTCAGGACAATACCCACGCGGCAGTAGTAACCCCAACCGATCTTCATGCCCTTGCGGGCCAGGACGTGCAGCCACAGCAACGTCGCCAGGCTGCCAATAGGCGTTATTTTCGGCCCCAGATCACTGCCGATGACGTTGGCGTAAATCATCGCTTCACGCACCAGACCACCGGCCTGGCTGTCATCGATGGACAGCGCCACCACCAGCACCGTGGGCATGTTATTCATGATCGAGGACAGTCCCGCGGCGATATAGCCAGTGCCCAGGGTGGCGACCCACAACTCTTGCCGTGCCAGTTGGTTCAATACGCCGGCAACGGCATCGGTGAGGCCCGCATTACGTAAGCCGTAGACCACCAGATACATGCCCAGGGAAAACACCACGATGTTCCAGGGCGCGCCACTCAGTACCTTCATGGTGGAAATGTGATGGCCATGACGGGCAATCAGGAACAGTACCAAGGCGCCGATGCCCGCGATCAGGCTTACCGGAACCCCCATGGGTTCAGCAAAGAAGAAGCCGGCAAGCAACAGCGCCAGCACCCACCAGCCGGCCCGGAAGGTTCTGGGATCCTTGATGGCCTCATGGGGCTGGCGCAGCCTGTCTATCTCATACCCCCTGGGGACGTCACGGCGGAAGAACAGCCACAGCACCAGCAGCGACGCGGAGACCGATACCAGATTTACCACCGCCATCACCGTGGCGTATTCGCCGAAGCCAATATCGAAGAAGTCCACGGAGACGATGTTGACCAGATTCGAGACCACCAGAGGCAGGCTGGCGGTGTCGGCGATGAAACCCGCCGCCATGATGAACGCCAGGGTGGCGGCGGGCCCGAACCCCAGCGCCAGCAGCATTTCAAAAACAATGGGGGTCAGAATCAGCGCCGCCCCGTCGTTGGCGAACACCGCCGCCACCAGGGCACCGAGCAACACCACCGCCGCCAGCAGCCGGCCGCCATGGCCGCCGCCCCAACGGGCCACATGCAGCGCCGCCCATTCAAAGAACCCGGCTTCGTCCAGGATCAGACTGATGATGATGATGGCGATGAACGCGAAGGTGGCGTTCCAGACGATGTCCCAGACCACGGGAATGTCATCGAGATGAATGACACCGGTGAGCAGAGCCACCAGAGCGCCCGCGGCGGCGCTCCAACCGATACCCAGCCCCCGCGGTTGCCAGATCACCAATGTCAGGGTGGCAATGAAGATCAGTACCGCCAGCAGCATGATCAGTGTTCACCATGGGAGCGATGGATCTTCTGTAGTGACGCGGTCAGTCCCAGGGCGTTCAGATCCTCAAGATCCAACGCCACCAGGTCCTCGATGCGGCCTCTCAGCCGTTCATAGGTGGCCTCGAAAACAGCATCGATGGCGGCATCATCACCTTCCGCGATGGCCGGATCGGGAATCCCCCAGTGGGATTTGGCGGTATCCGCCAGCCAGACCGGGCACGACTCGCCGGCGGCGGCGTCGCAGACCGTCACGATGGCGTCGAAATGCTCGCCTTCCAGGTCGTCCATGGATTTGGAGGAGGGCTCCCCCACCGGGATGCCATGACGTTCCAGCACCGCCAGGGCACGGGGATGCACCTGGCCACTGGGCCGGCTGCCGGCGCTGGCGGCACGAATCCGGCCCCCGCCAAGATGGTTGGCCAGGGCTTCGGCGATGATCGAGCGGCAGGAATTGCCGGTGCACAGGAACAGTAATTTGATAGGGGTGGCCATGATAGCGCTCCAGAATTGAAGGTTAGCAGCACGCCGTGTCGATGGGCGTAATCCCCAGTTGCTCACGGGCGGGCGGCAGCAAGGTGTCGATGGTGGCGATCGCCCATTCCGGCAGCGCCGGGTTGAGCCGGTAGTGCATCCAGGTCCCCTCGCGACGCGCCACCACCAGTTCGCACTGGCGTAACTGCGCCAGATGACGGGACACCGTGGACTGCGGGGCGTCCATGGCCTCCACCAGATCACAGACGCAGATTTCCCGCTCCTTTTCCATCAGGCCCATGAGCCGGAGACGGTTTTCATCGGCAAGGCACTTACACAGTTGCGTGACGGTCAGATTCATTAGTTAATCCGTATATCCGGAATAACGGATATATTATATCCAAACAGAGGCTATCGCAACTTGCTTAATTCGCCAGCAAGCTGGCCTCCCACAGCGGCTTCGTAGCTTTGTCCGAGAGAACGGCCCTCTCCGTACATCTGGAAAGGACCGCGCCCCGTTTCTCAGCCTTTGACCTTCTCTTCCATCTCGTCCATGGAGATGTGGCGGACATCCTTGCCCTTCACCAGGAAGATCACCTGCTCGGCGATGTTGCGGGCATGGTCACCGATGCGCTCCAGCGCCCGCAGGGACCAGATGATGTTGAGCACGCGGGAAATGGCCCGCGGATCCTCCATCATGAAGGTCACCAGGGAACGCATGGCCGAGCGGTATTCCAAATCCACTTCGTTGTCCTCGGCGGCCACATCGAGCGCCTTGTCGGCGTCGAAGCGGGCGAAGGCATCCAGAGTATCGCGCAGCATGTTGCGCACGTGGTTGCCGATATGACGCACTTCCACGTAGCCACGCGGCGATTCGCCTTCCTCGGACAATTGCAGTGCCATGGCGGCGATCTTGGCGGACTCGTCGCCGATCCGTTCCAGATCGGACACCGCCTTGGTCACCGCGATGATCAGCCGCAAGTCGGACGCGGCGGGCTGGCGCAGGGCGAGCACCCGGGCGCATTCCTCGTCGATCTGGATTTCCAGTTTGTCGACCTTGTCCTCCGCCTGCATGACTTTTTCCGCCAGGTCGGAGTCGGCGCGTAGCAGCGCGTCCAGCGCGTCCACGACCTGTTTTTCCACCAGCCCGCCCATCTCCATCAGATGGTTACGGATGGATTCCAACGCCTCGTTGAACTGCGATGAGCTGTGTTGGCCAAAATAGGTGCGATCCATGGGCACTCTCCTCAACGTCCGGGCGTCAGCCGAACCGACCGGTGATATAGGCTTCGGTAAGCTCGTGTTCCGGCTTGGTGAACACGGTCTCGGTGTCATTCACCTCGATCAGACGACCCAGATGGAAATACGCGGTCCGGTTGGACACCCGCGCCGCCTGTTGCATGGAGTGGGTGACGATGGCGATGGTGTAGGACTCGGTCAGTTCGTCGATCAACTCCTCGATCTTGGCCGTGGCGATCGGATCCAGCGCGGAACACGGCTCGTCCATCAACACCACTTCCGGGCTGACCGCGATGGTGCGTGCGATACACAGACGCTGCTGCTGACCACCGGACAAACCCGTGCCCGGCGCATGTAGACGGTCCTTCACTTCTTCCCACAAACCGGCTTTGCGCAGGCTGGTTTCCACGATCTCATCGAGTTCGTACTTCTTGTTCGCCAGGCCGTGCAGGCGCGGTCCATAGGCCACATTGTCGTAGATGGATTTGGGGAACGGATTGGGCTTTTGGAACACCATGCCCACCCGGGCGCGCAGTTCCACCACATCCATTTTCGGATCGTAAAGGTCCTGATCCTCCAGGAACAATTCGCCGGTTACACGACAGATATCGATGGTGTCGTTCATACGGTTGAGGCTGCGAAGGAAGGTGGATTTGCCACAACCGGATGGACCGATCAGGGCCACCACCTCATTCTTGCCAATGTCCAGGCTGACCTTGTGGATCGCTTGGTTGTCACCATAGAACACGTCGACGTCACGCAAACGCATTTTCGGATCGTCCACGAACGGCGTGCCTACGGTGTGTTCGGGGTATCGGGTTTCCTGCATGGGCTGCTCTTCCAGGTCGATCAACGGCTCCTCGGCATGATTCCGACCGGAAGCGTTCTTGTCCAGTTTCTCAGCGGTGTCCATCGGTCATCTCCTCTGCTAGCGAGGCGCTTACCAGCGACGCTCGAGACGTTTACGCAGTACAACCGCCAAGGTGTTCATGGCGATCAGGAAGGCGAGCAACACCATGATGGCCGCGGAGGTCATGGCCACGAAGGACTGCTCGGGGCTGTCCGCCCAAAGGTAAATCTGCACCGGCAATACCGTGGACGCATCCAGCGGGCCGGTGGGAATGTCGACGATAAAGGCGACCATGCCGATCAGCAGCAGCGGCGCGGTTTCACCCAGCGCCTGGGCCATGCCGATGATGGCGCCGGTGAGCATGCCAGGCAGGGCCAGCGGCAGCACGTGATGCAACACCACCTGCATGCGCGAGGCACCCAGCCCCATAGCCGCTTCGCGAATCGACGGCGGCACCGTTTTGATCGAGGCCCGGCTGGTGATGATGATGGTCGGCAGTGTCATCAGCGTCAGCACCAGACCGCCCAGCACCGGCACCGAACGCGGCACGCCGAACAGGTTGATGAAGATCGCCAGACCGAGCAGACCAAAGATGATCGAGGGCACCGCCGCCAGATTGTTGATGTTCACCTCGATAAAGTCGGTGAAGCGGTTTCTCGGCGCGAATTCTTCCAGATAGATCGCCGCGGCCACGCCGATGGGGAACGACAGACACAGCGTTACCAGCATGGTGAAGAAAGAGCCCACCACCGCGCTCCAGATCCCCGCCAGCTCCGGTTCACGGGAGTCCCCGCGGGAGAAGAACGAGGCATTGAAGCGGCGCTCGGTGTCGCCGGCCTGCTCCAGTTCCGTGATCCAGCTTTTCTGCTCCGCGCTCATGCGGCTGTCCTGGCGGCCCTTTTCACCGGCCTTGAGGAACAGATCCACGTCATCGTCCGCCAACAGCCACAGGGTCTGGGTGGTACCCAGCCACTCGGGATTCTCCCGCAGCAAATCGCGCAACTCATAGCCAGCGCCAATGCTCATCAGAGCGCTCAGTTCCCGCACCTGGAGCCGTTCGGTCACCTCCGGGAAACGCGTCTTGAGGGCCTCGCGGACGATGCCGTCATAGTTGCCGTAGTTCAGCTGCTCCGGGTCCCGGGCGTCTTCAATATCCAGCGTTTGCTCGTTGAAGGTGATATCCAGCTTGATGTAATGCTCGAAGAACGCACTGCGGCCCTTGCCAATGATGTCGGTGAACAGAATCGCCAGCGCCGCCAGACCGATGGCGATGGAAATAATCCCGTAGGCCCGGAAGCGGCGCTCGGCGCGGTATCGGCGGGCCAGGGATTTGCGTACCTGCTCGGTGGTCTTACTCATGCGATGATTCTCCACTGCGGTGCCCTGGGCCCGATCATTCGTATTGCTCGCGGTATTTCTTGACGATGTGCAGCGCCAGGATGTTCAGGCACAACGTGGTCAGGAACAGCATCAGCCCCAATGCGAAAGCCGCCAGGGTCTTGGCACTGTCGAACTCCTGGTCTCCGGTGAGCAGAGTGACGATCTGCACCGTGACGGTGGTCACCGCCTCCAACGGGTTGGCGGTCAGGTTGGCGGCCAGGCCGGCGGCCATCACCACGATCATGGTCTCGCCGATGGCCCGGGAAGCCGCCAGCAGGATGCCGCCCATGATCCCCGGCAGCGCCGCCGGGAACACCACTTTACGGATGGTTTCGGAGCGGGTGGCGCCCAGCCCCAGAGAGCCATCACGCATTACCTGGGGTACCGCGGTGATGACATCGTCGGACAGGGAAGATACGAACGGGATGATCATCACCCCCATCACCAGCCCCGCCGCCAGAGCGGATTCCGAGGCCACGTCGAGCCCGAGCGTCTCACCCACTCCGCGAATAAAAGGGGCCACCGTCAGGGCGGCGAAGAAGCCGTATACCACCGTCGGCACCCCGGCGAGAATCTCCAGCATGGGCTTGGCCACCGAACGCACCCGGGACGGTGCGTACTCGGCAAGATAAATCGCCGACATCAATCCGATCGGCACCGCCACCAATAACGCGATGGAGGAAATCAGCAGCGTGCCGACGAACAGCGGAATCGCACCGAAGGCCCCGGAGGACGCCACCTGGTCGGCTCGCAGAGCGGTTTGCGGGCTCCATTGCAGCCCGAACAGGAACTCCGCCGGAGACACTTTCTGGAAGAAGCGGATCGACTCGAACAACACGGACATCAGGATGCCCACCGTGGTCAGAATCGCCACCGTGGCGCACAGCATGAAGATCACGCGCAGAATCGACTCGACTTGCTGCCGGGCCCGCAGCTGCGGTGCGATCTTCACCCAGCCCCAGGCGGCGCCGATCAGCCCCACCGCGATCACCACCACGGTCAGGGCCATGGCACTGGTGGTGCGCAGGTTGTTGAGACGCTCGGCGGCGGCGGCGATGGCCGGGTCCACCGACTCCGGCGACAACGAACCACTGGCGACGTTCTGGATCTGGCTGAGCAACAGACCCCGGGCGCCATCACTGTCCGGCCGGAGAGCATCGGGAAGGCCCTGCATGACCGTCTGGCGAATAATGGTGTCGTCGAATGCCAGCCAGGCCCCCAGTATCAGCAGGGCCGGCAGGGCACACCACAGGGCCGCGCGCATGGCGTAATAGAATGGCAGGGAGTGGAGGTGGCGGATGCCCCCCAACGGCCGCGCCAAAGCCAGTGACCGCTGATGGCCCAGGTAGTAGGCCAGCGCCACCATCACAATCAGCAACAGCAACAGATTGCCTGTTTGCATGCTCAGCTACTCCGAGATCATTGTTTGCTCGCCAAAACCCGCGGATTTTGGCCAACAAACCGCCTTCTGCCCAGAGGGCGAAAAAGCCCGATGGCCAAGACCATCGGGCTCGAGATGACGCATCCCTGCGATCCGCACTCCCTGAATTACAGCTCGTTACCCGTCATGGTAACCAGGCCCTGGGCCTGTTTGGCCATCTCGGCGCGCTTGTCGTCCGGCAGCGGAATCATGCCTTTGTCCACCAGGTAACCTTCCGGCCCCCAGGCACGCTCGCTGGTGAATTCTTTGATGTAGCCCTCGATGCCCGGTACCACGCCCACGTGCGCTTTCTTCACGTAGAAGTACAGGGAACGGGATACCGGGTACTCGCCGCTGGCGATCACTTCCATGGCCGGTGCCACGCCATTGATCTTGGCGCCTTGCACCTTACCGCGGTTCTGATCCAGGAAAGAGTAACCGAATACACCCAGAGCGCTCGGGTTGGATACCAGCTTCTGCACGATCAGGTTGTCGTTCTCACCGGCTTCCACGTAGGCACCGTCTTCACGGATGCTGCGGCAGATCGCCTTGTACTTGTTCTTGTCCTCGTCCTTGATGGCCTTCAGCCAGCCGAAGGTTTTACAACCGCCTTCGATAGCCAGTTCGTTGAAGGCGTCACGGGTACCGGAAGTCGGCGGCGGACCCAGCACTTCGATCTTGGTGTCCGGCAGGGAGGAGTTCACTTCCTTCCAGGTTTTGTAGGGGTTCGGTACCAGCTTTTCACCGCCCTTGGGATCCGGTACTTCCTTGGCCAGGGCCAGGAAGATATCGCGCAGGGTCAGGTCGATGTGCTGAGCCTTGGCGGAGTTGGCCACGACGATACCGTCATAACCGACAACCACTTCGGTGATGTCCTTGATGCCGTTGCTCTGGCATTGTTCGAACTCGGACTTCTTCATGCGGCGGGACGCGTTGGTGATGTCCGGAGTGTCAGTGCCAACACCTTGGCAGAACAGCTTCAGACCGCCGCCGGAACCGGTGGATTCGATCTTGGGCGTGGGATTGCCGCCACGGCCGAAACGCTCGGCAACGGTGGTCGCAAACGGGTATACGGTAGAGGAACCCACGATGGAAATGGTGTCACGGGCGATAGCGGTCGCCGGCGCGGTGGCGAAAGCCAGAGCAGCGGCGGCCCCAACAATCGACGCTTTCATTTTAACGTTCACAGTAAGCCTCCTGGTTTCATGGCACCGGCGTTGATCCACCCCGGTTTGTTCTTTCAGGCAGGGGGCATGCTAGATTGCGTATGTGACAACAAGATTACACCCGGGTGACGGTTGCGCTACCCCGTATTGCCTTACCTGGCAGGCCCGCGAACCGGAATTGACCGCCAAATGTCCATTGTTGGCTGACCCGGAGCGGCCTGATCCGTATAATCGCCGCCGAATTCTTGATCAGTGACATAACAAAGTGACCGTCCTCCATTCCCCGAGACTGGCCCATTTCCAGCGGGCCCTGCACCATCTGACCTGCGTCGTCGGCAGAGCCGTCTCCTGGTGCGCCCTGCTTATGGTATTCCTGATGGTGCTGGTGGTGGTAATGCGCTACGGATTCGGCATCGGCAACATCGCGCTGCAGGAAAGCATCACTTATTTGCATGGCGCGGTGTTCATGCTCTGCGCCGGCTACACCCTGGCCCAGGATGAGCACGTGCGGGTGGATGTGCTCTATCAGCACTGGAGCCCGCGCCGGCAGGCGCTGGTGAATCTGCTCGGCACCCTGTTTCTATTGTTGCCCATCTGCGTGGCGATTTTCGCGCTGAGCCTGGACTATGTGGTGCGCAGTTGGGCTGGCCTTGAGAAATCGGACAATGGCGGCCTTCCCCTGGTCTTCATACTCAAGAGTCTGCTGCTGGTGATGCCCGTGCTGCTGGGAATCCAGGCGGTGGCGGATCTGCTGCGCCACGCCATGACCCTGGCCGGAGCCTCTCAACCCGTGGACATCGAAGACCAGGAGACCCATCCATGGACATGATTCTGCCGCTTTCCATGTTTCTGGCGGTGGGTCTGGTGCTGCTCAGCGGTTACCCGGTGGCCTTCTGTCTTGGCGGCGTCGCCCTGCTGTTCGCCGTCGGCGGCCTGGCCACCGGCGTGGTTTCGGTCAACGACCTGACCTTCCTGCCCGGCCGGCTGTTCGGCATCATCAGCAATACCACCCTGATCGCCGTCCCGCTGTTCGTATTCATGGGCGTGATGCTGGAAAAGTCGAGAGTGGCTGAAAAACTGCTGGCCAGCATGGGCCTGCTGTTCGGGCGGCTGCCGGGCGGCCTGGGCTTCTCCATCATCCTGGTGGGGGCATTGCTCGCCGCCAGCACCGGCATCGTTGGCGCCACCGTGGTCACCATGGGCCTGCTGACGCTGCCCACCATGCTGCGCCGGGGCTACCAGCCGTCCCTGGCCACGGGCCTGATCTGCGCCACCGGCACCCTGGGGCAGATCATTCCGCCGTCCATTGCCCTGGTGTTGCTCGGCGACGTGCTCTCCACCGCTTACCAGGAGGCGCAGCTGCGTCAGGGCGCCTGGGCCCTGGAAACGGTGTCAGTGGGCGATCTGTTCGTCGGTGCCCTGATTCCCGGGCTGGTGCTGGTGGTGCTCTACCTGATTTATATGGCGGCGGTGAGCCTGTTAAGGCCGGAACAGGTGCCGGCGCTGGAACGCGACGATGGGGACGGCAACGGCCGCGCCGGTCCGATGGCGGCACTGAGCGGCCTGATTCCGCCCCTGCTGCTGATTCTCGCCGTGCTGGGCTCGATCCTGGCCGGACTGGCCACGCCCACCGAGGCGGCCGGTGTCGGCGCCTTCGGCACCCTGATTCTGGCCGCCGCCAACCGGCATTTGAATTTCACCATTCTGCGCGAGACCGTGCATGGCACCGCCCGGCTCACCTCCATGGTGTTCATGATTATGATCGGCGCCAGCCTGTTCACCATGGTGTTCCGCGCCTTCGGTGGTGAAGAGGCGGTGCAGCATCTGTTCGACGCCCTGCCCGGCGGCGTCCTCGGCGCCACCGTGATGGTGATGCTGATCATCTTCCTGCTCGGCTTCATCCTCGACTTCATCGAGATCACTTTCGTGGTGGTGCCGATCGTCGGGCCGATCCTGCTGGGCATGGGTCTGGACCCGATCTGGCTGGGGGTGATGATCGCCCTCAACCTGCAAACCTCCTTCCTGACGCCGCCCTTCGGCATAGCCTTGTTCTATCTGAGAGGGGTGGCGCCACCGGAAGTCCGTACCACGCATATTTACCGGGGCGTGGTACCCTTTGTCTTCATCCAAATCATTATGCTCGGTATCCTGGCGCTATTCCCTCAACTGGCGACCTGGCTGCCTCACCTGCTATATGGATAACAAGATGACCGATCCCAGCGACGACATCCCTCAACCCAAGGGCACTCTTGCCCTGCAAACCATTGCCATGCCGCAGAACGCCAACTGGAACGGCGATATCTTCGGCGGCTGGCTGGTGTCCCAGATGGACCTGGCCGGTTCGGTAACCGCTCGCGCCACCGCCAAGGGGCGCATTGCCACCGTGGCGGTGGATTCCATGGCGTTCCTGCGCCCGGTGCCGGTGGGCGCCGTGGTGAGCTGCTACACGCAGCTGCTCGACATTGGCCGCAGTTCGATGCAGATCCAGGTGGAGGTGTGGATTCGGGAAGATACCGGGGAGTTGGCCAAGGTCACCGAAGGGCATTTCACCTTTGTCGCCATCGACGACAGTGGCCGCACCCGGGCCGTGCCTCGCTAACAAGCGATCGCGGTCCTCTCCATAACAAGGAAGGACCGCGATTCAACCGGTCAGGCGTCCTTCAACACCAGTGTACGGCTGTTGAGCAGGGCCTGTTCGGCGACTTCCTGGTAGGGCATGGAAGCGTCACGGAAAGCGACGATCGACTCATAAATACGCCGTGACAGTTCATCCCCGGCGATCACCTCTTCGATCACCTGATCACTGGTGTCCTTCAGCGCCATCAGGACGTCGTCCGGCAGGCGGCGCAGCTGTACGCCATGCTCATTGACCAGCTGCTTGAGCGCATCGGCGTTGCGGGCGGTGAACTCGTCCAGGATGTGCTGGTTCTCCGCTTCCGCGGCGGAACGGACAATGTGCTGCAAATCCTGCGGCAGGCTGTTCCAGGCGTCCTTGTTAATGATCACTTCCAACGCGGAACCCGGTTCCTGCCAGCCCGGGTAGTAGTAGTACTTGACCACCTTGTACAGACCGAAGGCCAGGTCATTATAGGGACCGACCCAATCCGCGGCATCCAGCGCACCGGTCTGCAGGGAGGTGAATACCTCGCCGCCGGGCATCTGCACCGGAATCGCCCCCAGGCGCTTGATCACCTCGCCAGCCAGACCGGGCATGCGGATCTTGAGCCCCTTGAGATCGTCGACGGAATTGATTTCCTTGTTGAACCAGCCGGCCATCTGCGTGCCGCTGTTACCGCAGGCCAGCGGCTGCAGGTTGAACGGCTCGTACAATTCCTCCCACAGTTCCTGGCCACCGCCGAAGTTGAGCCAGCCGTTCATCTCCCAGGCGGTCAGCCCAAAAGGAATGGTGGTAAAAAAGGGCATGGCCGGATGCTTGCCCTTCCAGTAATAAGGCGTGGAGTGGCCCATTTGGGCACTGCCGGAACGGACCGCGTCAAACACTTCGGTGGCGGGCACCAGCTCGCCGGCGCCGTGCACCTTGACCGTCAGGCGGCCTCCGGACATGGCATTGACGCGTTCGGCGAAGCGGTTGGCACCGGTACCGAGACCGGGGTAATTCTTCGGCCAGGTGGTGACCAGATCCCATTTCAGCGCTTCGGCTTTCTTCTCACCGGCGGCATTGTTGTCACTGGCGGCGGGTTTTTCATCCTGGCCACAGCCCGCCAAGGCGGCGGCGCCCAGCCCCAGGCCCAGGGCGGAAACGAATTTGCGACGATCCATTGGTCAGTCTCTCCCCTTCGGGTTGTTGTAAGTATGTGCCCGGAATGACCGGGCACGGATCTTATCTCTTTTTACGAAACGGCTGTCCATGGGACCTTTATCTAACCCTGCGGCGGCTACATGCACGCCCCTCTACAGAGCATCCCTCTACAGCACATCCAGGCGGGCGTACTGGCTGACCAGCCATTTGGTCCCCACGCCATCGAAGTTGATTTGCAGACGGGCGTTGGGTCCCTGCCCTTCGAAGTGCAATACCGTACCTTCTCCGAATTTGGGATGCACCACCCGCGCGCCCAGGCCGATGCCGTTGGCTTCCTCCTGGCGCACCGTGCCGCGGCGGCCCACCGGCCGGCTCACCGCCGCCCGCACCCGCACCTCCTCCACCAGCTCACCGGGAATCTCTCGCAGGAAGCGGCTGGGCGGATTGAGCGTCTCGTTGCCGAACAGGCGCCGGCTCTCGGCGTAGGTCAGATACAGCTCGCGCATCGCCCGGGTCAGCCCCACGTAACAGAGTCTCCTCTCCTCGGCCAGCCGACCGGGCTCCTCCGAGGACATCTGATGAGGGAACAGCCCTTCTTCCAGGCCGGTGATGAACACCACCGGAAACTCCAGCCCCTTGGCGGAGTGCAGGGTCATCATCTGCACCGCGTCCTCGAATGCCTCCGCCTGGCCGTCACCGGCCTCCAGGGCGGCGTGATCGAGGAAGGCGGTGAGCGGGTCCAGATCGGACTCCTCGTCACCCTCACCAAACTGGCGCGTGGCGGACACCAGCTCCTGCAGGTTTTCCACCCGCTGCTGGCCTTTGTCGCCTTTTTCCTGACCATGGAAGTCCAGCAGGCCGCTGGCGGCGATCACATGTTCCGTGGTCTCGGCCAGATCCAGCGTCTCGGTCTGTGCCGCCAGTTGATCCACCAACTGCAGGAACGCCAGCAGCGCGTTGCTGGCCCGGGGGCTGAGCAGGCGTTCGTTGACGATCGCCACCGCCGCGTCCCAGAGCGGGATACCGCGCAGGCGGGCCTGCTCGCGTACCGCCTCCAGGGTCTTATTGCCGATGCCCCGGGTCGGGGTGTTCACCACCCGCTCGAAAGCGGCGTCCGCCTGACGGTTGTTGAGTAACCGCAGATAAGCCAGGGCGTTACGGATTTCAGCCCGCTCGAAGAAGCGCTGGCCACCGTAAATACGATACGGAATGCCGGCCTGCAGGAACGCCTCCTCCAATACCCGGGACTGCGCATTGGAACGGTACAGCACCGCCATATCATTGCGATTGGTGCCCTGCTGCACCAGGCTTTCCACCTTGCCGGCGATGAAACGGGCTTCATCCACTTCATTGAAACCGGCATAGAGGCGAATCGGGTCCCCCTTGCCGTCCTCGGTCCACAGTTGCTTGCCGAGACGGTCCGGGTTGTTGTCGATCACCGCGTTGGCCGCTTCCAGAATGGTGCCGGTGGAGCGGTAGTTCTGCTCCAGACGGATTACCCGGGTGTCCGGGAAATCGCGGCTGAAGCGATGAATGTTCTCGATCTTGGCGCCGCGCCAGCCGTAGATGGACTGGTCGTCGTCGCCGACGATGGTAACCGCGTTATGCTCATCGGCCAGCAACCGCAGCCAGGCGTACTGAATGGCGTTGGTGTCCTGGAATTCATCCACCAGGATATGGCGGAAACGGCGCTGGTAGTGGCCGCGCAGGTCATCGTTGTCGCGAAACAGCTCCAACACCCGCAGCAGCATTTCATTGAAGTCCACCAGGCCGGCGCGCTCACAGGCTTCCTCATAGGCCAGATAGATCTTCTGCATGGTCGCGGCGAACAGATCACCGCCGCTGACATCCATGTGCGCCGCGCGCAGCCCTTCGTCCTTCTGGCCGTTAATGAACCAGGTGGCCTGGCGCGCCGGCCAGCGCTGCTCATCCAGCCCTAACTCCCGGATCACCCGTTTTACCAGCCGCTGCTGGTCATCGGCGTCGATGATCTCGAAGCTCTGGGGCAGGCGCGCCTCCTGCCAGTGCGAGCGCAGCAGACGGTGAGCGATGCTGTGGAAAGTGCCCACCCACATCCCGCCAGCGGGCATGGCCAGCAGCTGTTCGATGCGGCCGCGCATCTCCGCCGCCGCCTTATTGGTGAAGGTGACCGCGAGAATACCGAACGGCGAGGCCTGTTCGGTGGCGATCTGCCAGGCAATGCGGTGCACCAGCACCCGGGTCTTACCGGAGCCGGCGCCGGCCAACACCAGCAAATGGCGGTCTTCCGCGGCGACCGCGTCGCGTTGGGCCGGGTTGAGGCCTTCAAGAAGTGAGGTTACGTCATCCATGGGCCCGGAGTTTATCAGAACCAGCGAAAGCCGGCGCTGGCTTTACGGCAATCGACGCATCCGTGACCAATCGCACGCGCGGTGCTCCTTCCGTGGTTTCCTTTCCCGTACTGGCGTGGGTAAACTGCAAAACAAAAAGGCCGTCCACGAGCCTGGAACCCGAGTCCGTGTCTACGTCATCTCAGCAACATATGGATCATTCCCGCCATGCGGTGATGCGTGCCCAGTGCCGCCACCTGAGCGCCGGCTTACGTGGCATGAGCATGCTGGAAGCGGCCACCGTACTGGTCACCCTGGCGGCCTATTGGGCCACGCCGGTGTCTCTGCTATTGCTGCTGGGGTGGGCGGCGCTGACGCTGACTTTCATAGCGGCGCGCATCCTGTGGCTGCAATCCTGGGATCTGGAAGACGATACCGATCACCGCCAACTGCGCCGTTACATCTCGCTGTTCGTGCTGATTTCCGGTCTGTTGCTGGGCCTCGGCGGCCTGCTGCTGAACCTGCAATCCGCCACGCCGGACGAATCCCTGTTCTATGCGCAGCTGACCCTGGGCTGCCTGGGCATCGGCCTGGGCATCGTGGCGCTGGCCGCTTACAGCAGCCATCTGTTCACCGTGGTGAGTTATCAGGCGCTGTTGTTGACCCCCGCCTTTACCCAATTGCTGCTGACACAACCGGACAATCCGGCCCTGGCCACCACCCTGCTGGCCATCGCCGGTTTTCTGTTTCTCACCGCCCGTTACATCAACAGCACCTCTCACCGCGCTCTGGACCTGCAAATCAGCAACACCGCCCTGATCGATTACCTGGATCGGGCCCGCGCCAACGCCGAGGCGCTGAACGAAAAGCTGGCGGAGGAGATTTGTGAGCGGAAGGAGGCGCGGCGGCGCCTGCAAGAGGCCAACGACCGGCTCGAATCCATGGTCAGCGAGCGTACCCGGGCGCTGGAGGTGGCCAACCGGGAACTCACCGCCACCGGCGAGCGCCTGGAACTGGCGCTGGAGGCCAGCAATATCGGTCTGTGGGACTGGAACCTGAACACCGGCTCCAACTACCACACCAATTTTGACCGGCTGCTCGGCTACGAGAACGAATACTTCGGCAACTTCTTCGGTGATCTCAAGCAGCTGGTTCACCCGGACGACTTCCCCACCATCCGCCGCGGCATGGTCGCCCACTTCAAGGGCGAGACCGACCGCTATCACGCCATTTACCGGTTGCGCCACAAGCAAGGGCACTGGTGCTGGCTGGAGGACGATGGCCGCGTGGTGGAGTGGGACGACAACGGCCGCGCCATCCGCATGATCGGTACCCGCCGTGATATCACCTCTCAACGCGAAGCCCAGGAACAGCAACGCCTGGCCGCCACCGTCTTCGAGAACGCGCCGGAGGGTATCTTCATCCTCGACCGGCAGTTCCGCTTCCTCGCCGCCAATGCCCGCTTCGAGCAGATCACCGGCTATCGCGAGGAAGAAATGAACGGCAAGAGCATCGCTGACAGCGAACATGCCCGCCGTCACAGCAATCTCTACCACACCATCCGTGTGGGACTGCGCCGCAACGGCTTCTGGGAAGGGGAAATCACCGGCCGCCGGCGCAATGGCGAAATCTTTCCTGAGTGGGTGCAGATCAGCAGCGTGCTCGATGAACGTCAGCGGGTGATCCGCTATGTCGGCATGATTTCCGATCTGACCTCACGCAAGGAGGCGGAGGAGCGGGTCCGCTTCCTCTCCAACTACGACCGCCTTACCGGCCTGCCCAATCGCACCCTGTTCCGCGAGCGACTGCACAAGGCGCTCACCCTGGGCCGCCTCAATCGTTCCCGGGTGGCGTTGCTGATGATCGATCTGGACCGCTTCAAGCCCATCAACGAATCGCTCGGCCATGAAATCGGTGACCGTCTGCTGAAACTGGCCGCCGACCGCATCTCCCACTGCGGCCCCGGAGAGGAGAGTCTGGCCCGGGTCGGCGGCGACGAATTCGCCCTGGTGCTGGACAACTGCGGCGGGGAGCCACAAATCGGCGCTCTGTGCCAGAAGATCATCAACGCGATGAAGAAGCCGTTCCTGATCGACAGCCACGAGCTGCTGCTGGGCGCCAGTATCGGCATCAGCCTGTTTCCGTCCACCGCCATGGATGCCCAGCCGATGATCAACCAGGCCGACATGGCGGTGCATCAGGCCAAACGCAGCGGCGGGAACAATTACCAGTTCTACCGCAGTGGCATGCAGGTGGCGTCGGTGGAGCAACTGGCGCTGGAAACCAGCCTGCGCAAGGCCATCTTCAAAAATGAGTTCGTGGTCCACTACCAGCCGAAAATGGATCTGGCCAGCAATGCCGTCTCCTCGGTGGAAGCGCTGGTGCGCTGGCAGCACCCGAGCATGGGGCTGTTGCCGCCGTCGGAGTTCATCCCCTTGGCGGAGGAGTCCGGCCTGATCTCCGCCATCGGCGAGCTGGTGCTGGAGCGCTCCTGCCGCCAGGCGCGCCAATGGCATAAACAGGGACTGGGGGATATCCGGGTATCGGTGAACCTGTCCGCCCACCAATTCCGCAAGGGCAATCTGGCCGACGTCATCGACCGCATTCTCGAACTCACCGGCCTGCCCGCCCACCTGCTGGAACTGGAACTCACCGAAAGCCTGATCATGGAGGACCTGGAGCAGAATATCGCTCTGCTGGAGCGGCTGCGTTCACGGGGAATCGGCCTGTCGCTGGATGATTTCGGCACCGGCTATTCCTCGCTCAGCTACCTCAAACGCTTCCCGGTGGACACGCTGAAGATCGACCGCTCCTTCATTACCGATCTGACCCAGAACGCGGACGACGCCGCCATCACCCGCGCCATTATTGAAATGGCGCACAGCCTCAACATGAGTGTGGTGGCGGAAGGGGTGGAGACCACGCAGCATCTGGAAATTCTGCGTGCCATGGGATGTGACGGCATTCAGGGTTTCCTGATCAGCCGGCCGGTGGAAGAGAACAAGATCCGGGAGATGCTGCGCGACCAGCACAACCTCTCTCCACGGCGGATGCTTTAGCGCGGCGTGGCCCGACGGTTCAATCAATGGCCGGCGGCTCGTCGCCCAATATCGCCAGGGTTTCCGGTGCTTCGAAGAACGGCGTCAGATGGCGACGCAGCCAGGCCTCCAGCATGCTGTTATCGCGCAACACCCGCACCACGCCCGGGGCGAAGCGGCGGGCATCGTCCAGCATGGTCTCACGGCCGACCCCCACTTCCTCGAGTAATTCCAGCAGGGAACTGTCGCCGTACTTGTCGAAGAAAGTGTGCACGCCCTCGCTCAACAAAGTGGTGAAATAGTCGCTGTGCCGGAACTGTCGCCAGAAGTCATAGCCGATCACGAACAGCTCCTGAATGTCCTCGCTGCTCAGCAATTCCCTCAGCTCCGCCACCGGGCGTTCGGACAGCTCGCGCCAGCCATCCAGAATCAGTTCCCGCAGCGAGGCCAGATTCTCGCCACTGTAAAGCCAGGGGTCGCTGAGCAGCGCTTCCATCCGTCGCATCAACCAGTCCTGCAGGCGCAACTCCGCGGTGGCCCGCCAACGCTCCGGCACACGGCGCCCCAGCATCCCCCGCACCGCCTCGGGTATCCCCTGATGCAGCCAGGTTTTGACACCCAGTTGCGTGCCGCCGGCCAATAGCGCCAGCAACACCGGGTTGTGGCTGAGCCAGGTGATTCCCTGGCGGGATAACGGCACTTCCAGCAGCTTGTCCACGGTGGCGGTGATGGTGTCCTCGTCCACCAGTTCCCCGATCAGCCGGTCACTGTCGGTACCGCTTTGATACAGACGCTCCATCATTTCGCCGACCAGCTCCGGCACCCCGCCGCCCAGTTCCATGGTGGCCGCGTACTTGTGCGCGGTATCGATCACCTGCTCCGGGGTCACCACCTCTCCCAGACGCAACCGGCCGGCTTCGGTCAGCAGGTAATCAAGCTCCTGCTCCAGCCAGACGTTCAGTTGCTCCGGCGCCAAAGTTCGCTGGAAATGCGCCACCATGGCATCAAGTAAACAATTTGCCTTAATTTGTCTATTGTCCGTCACGACATAACCCTATTGTTAGAAGTGCCTTGCTGATGGGCCGGCCAACTGTATCATCGAGTGATGTAACATTCATTAGAGGTACGTGATTATGGCCATCTCAATTCTGCCGACGCGCCGTAACCTGCGTTTCAAGCTGGACCCGGCGAAGGCCCTCACCTGGCATCGTGACGGCCTCAATGTCAGTCAGTTTCTTAACACCATGAGCCTGTTTTTCCCGGTCGGTGAACGCTTTTTCATAGACAGCGTCCGCAACTACCGGGAGCTGGTTCAGGATCCCGAGCTGAAAAAGGCAGTGACCGCCTTTATCGGCCAGGAAGCCATGCACGGCCGCGAACATGATGAGTACAACGACCATGTAGCCGACGCCGGTGTTCCCCTGAAAGCTCAGGAACGGCTGGTCGAAGCACTGCTCAAGCAAATCCAGAAGCGCACGCCTCAGTCCTTCCAGTTGGCCGGCACCGTGGCCCTGGAACACCTTACCGCGATTCTCGCCGACGGGCTGCTCAGCCTGCCGGAAATCATGGAGGGTGCGGACGACGGCTACAAGGCCATTTGGAATTGGCATGCCCTGGAAGAGACGGAACACAAAGCGGTGGCCTTCGACGTCTACCAGTTGGCGGTGGGTACCGACGACCGTCTGTCCGCCTACGCCCTGCGGACCTCCACCCTGGTGATCTCCACCGCTGTGTTCTTTGCCCTGTTCCTGCCGTTCTACGCGCATAACGTACGCGTTACCGGCGGTCTGTTCGACGCCAAGGGCTGGCGCTCGGTGCTGCGTCACAGTCTGGGCAAGAAAGGCATCTTCCGCTATACCGCCAAGGCCTGGCTGGACTGGTTCAAACCGGGTTTCCACCCGTGGGACCACGACAACCGGCAGTATCTGGAGCAGTTCGAGGCATTGCTCGGCGACGTTCTTACCGACGCTGCCTGATCCAATCCCCTTTTGGCCGCCTCGCGGCGGCCCTGCCTTGTGCCGGCCTGCGCCGGCTTTTTTATATGGCCGCTGTCCAGAGCGGCCCCCTTCCAGTCCGGGCCGATTCGCTGGCCAGCCTGCTTCCCACAGCGGCTTCGTAGCCATTCTGTGGGAAGCAGGCTTGCCAACCAATACTGAGCAAGCTCATACCCGGAGGCCTTGTTCCTGTCAGCCTCTGTATCAACAACAGGCTGGATTTACATCCGTCCTCGCTCAATCCAGGCCGAACTGCCGCATTTTCCGATATAGCGTCGCCCGGGCGATGCCGAGGTCCTTCGCGGCGGCGGAAACATTGCCTTTGTGTCGCGCCAGCGCCACTCGCACCGTTTCACATTCCGCCTGTTGCAAGGTCCCCGAAGGCCGCGTCGATGAGGACGCGGCCAGCGATCGAAGCGAAGCCGGCAAATGCTCCACCGTTACAATACCGTCCTCCGACAACGCCACCGCCAATCTCAGCGCCTGTTGCAGTTCACGGATATTGCCCGGCCAGCAATGCCCCCGCAGCGCTCGCCAAGCTGCCTCGGACAACACCGGCGGCTCTTCCCCCCGTGCTTCCCCGGCCAGCAAGTGCCGCACCAGGTCATCGAAATCCTGGCGCTGACGCAGCGGCGGCAGCGGCATTTGCAACCCGTTAATGCGATACAACAGGTCTTCACGGAACAGCCCTTCCGCCACCCTTTGTTCCAGGTCCCGGTGGGTGGCGCAAATCAATGAACATTGCACCGCGGTGCCACGGGTAGCCCCCAACCGGGTGACCTCCCGTTCCTGCAATACCCGCAAAAGACGCGCCTGCAACTCCAGTGGCATATCACCAATTTCATCCAGGAACAGCGTGCCACCGTCGGCCTGTTCGAACTTACCCGGCATGCCCCCCTTGCGTGCACCGGTGAAAGCGCCGCCCTCGTAACCAAACAGCTCGGATTCAATCAAACCCGCCGGAATCGACGAGCAGTTCACCGCCACAAAGGGCCCCTCGGCACGGGGCCCGGAACGATGCAGCCACCGCGCCATCACCTCTTTGCCGGTGCCGGTCTCGCCGCGCAACAGAACCGGCAGATCATGGTGGAAAGCCCGCTGGGCCTGGCGCAACAAGCCGTTAACCCCGGGATCATCGTGGAAAGGCGCTTGCGGGTCAGGCTGTCCCACCGGCGTCGGACCCGACGGAGAAAAGCCGCTAAAGCGCGGCGATGGCCGCCCCTCCAACCGGCAAAACAATTGCAAGCCGCCATGACAGGACAGAGCCACCGGCGTATTCCCGGCGGTCCAGACGCGCTCCATACTCCCCTCGAATAGCGTCTCGAAACACAGCCGGCCGCCACCTTCCCCCATGGGGAGATCAAGCATCTGGCGGGCCACCGGGTTGGCGCCCAGCAGACAGCCGTCGCCGTCAAAGTGCAACAGCCCGCGCATCGGTGAATCGGTCAGTTCCGGGCGATAATGAATCGCCAGCCGTAACTCGCCACCAATACGCCGCATCATGCGGTTTTCAATCGCCCGCACGGCCAGCGCCACCGGCTCCAGAATGCCAATGCGGTGGCCGCCATGGCGCCGGGACGCATCCAACACCGCCACCAGTTCACCATAAGGGTCCCGGACCGGCACGGCGGCACAGGCAAACACACGGGCCTCATCGAGAAAATGCTCGCTGCCGCATACCACCGAGGGGCGCCCCTCCGCGAGAGCGCATCCCGGACCATTGGTGCCGGCCACGGATTCATTCAAATTGACACCAACGCGCAGCGCCGGAGCGAGGTCGCGACAGGCCGGGTTTTCGTTACCCAGGGCATGAATCACCACGCCCCCTGCCTCGATACAGGCCAAGATCCAGTTGGCGCGGCCCAATGAATGAAACAACAGTTCCATTTCCGGCGCCACGTCATCCAATAACAGATGATGATGCTCGCCAATGCGGCGCACGTCGGTGCGGGACACGACGTTAAAGATGACCCGATCATCGGGACACAGTCCATGATGACGTGAGCGCTGCCAGGAGCGCACCACCGAATCGTCCAGTAGCTGGGGGGGCACATCCCGGCCTTCCTCGAACAATCGCCTGGCTTTTTTAACACGGTGATCGAAGTCGAACGGGTTAATTTGCATAGCGCTCTCCGGAATCCTGTTTTGTTGTTATACAGCCGGTACTCACCACTGTTTCAAAACGATACACCCATCTATCCGGCAACGAACTCAGGGTCTCTCAAACACCTGACAATCCACAGTATTTTTTAATTTTTCCCAAAAAAACAAGTATGGCACGCCCTCTGCAATACAACAACGAGGTGGCTGTTCGCGAGGGTGACAGTCCGCCTTCGAGGACTTCTATTTTTTTGCGACGCTTTCTATCGAATAACAGAAACAAGGAACCGATTTCATGAACGACGACAAGAATGTAAAAGCGGCTTCCCGAAAACCCATCATACCGAAGAAAAAGACCGCCCTGTCACTGCTGGTCGGCGCGCTCTCGGTAGCGGCGGGCCAGAGCCACGCCGTGGACGTGGACGCCGGCGACTACACCGCCCTGCCCGCGGGCACCAATCTGGCCATGGTTTACTACCAGTACGCTGACCGAGATCGGCTCTACAGTGATGGCGAACGGGTACCGATCGATGCCGGACTCGAATCCCATGTTGGCATTCTGCGCGGCGTTCACTTCACCCGGATCGGCGATTACATCGTTGACCCTCAATTTCTGCTTCCCTTCGGTCACTTGGAAGGCAAGGACGACACCAAGTCACTGGGTGATGCTGATGGCCTTGGCGATCTGATTCTCGCCGCCACGGTCTGGCTGGTGAACAAACCTGAAACCAATACCTACTTTGGTATTACGCCTTTTGTTTATGTGCCTACTGGCACCTATGACCACGACGACGCGCTTAACCTTGGCGAGAACCGATGGAAGTTCGCTCTGCAGGCGGGCTATATCACCGGCCTCACCGAGAAGGTGTTCCTCGACATCGCCGCCGACGTCACCGTGCACGGTAAAAATGACGATTTCGGAGCCAACAAGGACACGCTTAAGCAAGATCCCCTATTCCAGGTACAAACTTTCCTTCGCTATCAACTGCGTGAAAATCTGGATCTGCGCGCCGGGCTCTCCCATACCTTCGGCGGAGAAACCGAAATCAACGGTACCGACCAGGATGATCGTGCCAAAACCACCAAGATGACCATAGGTAGCGGCTGGTTCGTCACACCTTCCGTGCAGTTGCTGGCGAATTATGGGCGTGATCTTTCCGTGGAAAATGGCTTCAAGGAAAGCAATCGTTTCAACCTGAGAATTCTCAAGGCATTCTGATCAGTAGCGCCGCCGGTGTCATGGCACCGGTGCGTTCACAGGCAGCGTGATAAAAATGAAAAGGAGCACCTGAAAATGACTTTGATGCTTGCATTCCGCAGGGCGACGATGCCCTCCCTGTTGCTACTGTCCTCCCTGTTTACCGCGGGACCGGTCATGGCGGACCAGGCCGGACCGGACGAGGCTTCGATACTGGCCAACCGTGACAGCGGCAAGGACTGGCCCAGCCATGGTTTCGACTATGCCGGCACCCGCTTCAGTCCGCTTACGCAAATCACCAGCAAAAATGTCGACAAGCTCGGTCTTGCCTGGTCCTACGACCTGAAATCCACGCGCGGCATCGAAGCCACGCCGATCGTGGTGGACGGCACCATGTACGTGACCGCATCCTGGAGCGTGGTGCATGCCCTTGATGCCAAGACCGGCAAACAACTGTGGAGTTATGATCCGAAAGTACCCAGGGAAAAAGCGTACCAGGCCTGTTGCGATGTGGTGAACCGTGGCGTTGCCGTTTACAAGGGCAAAGTTTTCGTCGGTTCGCTCGATGGACGCCTGGTGGCCCTCGACGCCAAAAGCGGTAAAAAGGTCTGGGAAAAAGACACCATCGTTGACCGTTCCCGCCCCTATACCGTTACCGGAGCACCGCGCGTGTTCCGCGGCAATGTGATTATCGGCAACGGCGGCGCGGAGTTCGGTGTGCGCGGTTACATCACCGCCTACGACGCCGAGACGGGCAAGCAGAAATGGCGCTGGTTCACCGTGCCCGGTGACCCCGCCAAGCCGTATGAAAACGACGCCATGGCCAAGGCGGCGAAAACATGGGATCCCAAGGGCAAGTATTGGGAATCCGGCGGCGGTGGCACGGTGTGGAATTCCATGGTGTTCGATCCGGAATTGAACCTGATGTACATCGGTACCGGTAATGGTACGCCCTGGGCACACCGCAAGCGCAGCCCCGCCGGCGGCGACAACCTTTATCTCGCGTCCATCGTGGCGATCAATCCGGAAACCGGCGACTACGTCTGGCACTATCAGGAAACTCCCGGCGATAACTGGGATTACACTTCAACCCAGGATCTGATCCTGGCCGACATCAAAATCGACGGCAAACTGCGCAAAGTGATCATGCATGCGCCGAAGAATGGTTTCTTCTTTGTCGTGGACCGCACCAACGGCAAATTCATATCAGCGCAAAACTTTGTCGATGTGAATTGGGCCACCGGTTATGACAAGGATGGGCGGCCCATCGAGATCGCCGAAGCCCGCTCCGAGGATAAGCCCTTTGACGCTATCCCCGGCCCCTTCGGCGGACACAATTGGCATTCCATGTCCTACAGCCCGAAAACCGGACTGGCTTATTTTCCGGCGCAGAATATCCCGCTGAATCTGATGGAAGATAAAAACTGGAAGGAGCACGGCAGCAACAAACCGGGACAACCAATGAGCGGCATCGGCTGGAATACCGGCATGTTGATCAATGCCGAGACACCTTTCAGCAAACCGTTCGGCCGGCTGCTGGCCTGGGACCCGGTCAAGCAGCAGGAGCGCTGGCGTTATGAACATGTGGCGCCCTGGAACGGCGGTACGCTGTCCACCGCCGGAAACCTGGTGTTCCAGGGCACCGCTGACGCCAGGCTGATGGCGTTCGACGCCGGCAGCGGCGATGTACTGTGGCAGTCCCCCATGGGTACCGGCGTAATTGCCGCGCCAATCAGCTACCAGGTGGACGGCGAGCAGTACATCACCATCGCCGCTGGCTGGGGCGGGGTATTCGGCCAGACTCAACGGGCTTCGGAAACGGCCACACCGGGCACCGTCTACACCTTCAAGCTGAATGGCAAGGCGAAGATGCCGGAATTCACACAGCACCAGCTCGGCAATCTTCTCACCGGCGTGAAGTACGATCCGGCCCTGGTGGAAGAAGGCACCTACCTTTACGTGAGCAACTGCGTGTTCTGCCACGGCGTTCCTGGTGTCGACAAAGGCGGCAATATTCCCAACCTGGGCTATGTGGACAAAAGCTTCATAGAAAATCTGGACAAGTTTGTTTTCAACGGTCCCTTCGTTTCCCGGGGCATGCCGGACTTCACCGGTAAGCTTAGCGCGGAAGACGTGGAGAAGATCAAAGCTTTCATTCAGGGGACCGCGGACGCGATAAGACCCAAGAAGTAAATCAGCACCACCTTTCCAACCACTCACACAGTAAAACACGGCCCGGTTAAACCGGGCCGCGGGGAGCTTTTGCCATGAATATGATGACGGAATTCGGCCACACCATTGAAAGCCGCACCCGGACCTTTCTGGAGACCACCCATCACCGCATGCTGATCGGCGATCAGTGGGTGGAAGCCGCCGACGGGCAGCGCCTTGAGGTGATCAACCCGGCGGATGAAACGGTACTCGGCACGGTACCGGCTGCCCAGAAGGCGGATGTGGACCGCGCGGTGCGCGCCGCCGGTCAGGCCCTGGAAAACGGACCTTGGGGGAGAATGCGGCCCTCCGAACGCCAGAATCTGATGCTGAAACTGGCGGATCTGATCGAGCGCGACGCCAAGGTGCTGGCCGAGATCGAATCCATCGATAACGGTAAGTCAGCGCAGATCGCACAAGCGGTGGACATCACTCTGTGTATTGAATTTTTCCGCTATATGGCCGGCTGGGCCACCAAGATCGAAGGCGCCTCGCTGGACGTTTCGGTTCCCTTCGCCCCGCCGGAAAGCGAGTTCTTCGCCTATACGCGCCGCGAACCGGTGGGCGTGGTGGCGGCGGTCGTGCCCTGGAACTTCCCGCTGCTGGTCGCTACCTGGAAGCTGGCACCGGCGTTGGCGGCTGGCTGTACCGTGGTCCTCAAACCGGCCGAACAAACGCCGCTCACCGCGCTCTATCTTGGCTCACTGTTACAGGAGGCCGGTTTCCCCGAAGGCGTGGTGAACATCATTACCGGAGACGGTCCGGATGCCGGCGCTCCGCTGGTGGCTCATCCGGGGGTCAGCAAGGTGAGTTTCACCGGCTCCACCGAAGTGGGCAAGCTGATCGGCCGCGCCGCCATGGACAACATGACCCGCGTCACCCTGGAGTTGGGCGGCAAGTCACCGATGATCGTACTGGACGACTGCGATCCGGCCCTGGCCGCTCAGGGCGCCGCCCAGGCGATTTTCTTCAACCATGGCCAGGTCTGCTGCGCCGGGTCGCGCCTGTACGTGCACAAGAAGCTGTACGATAACGTGGTGGCGGAACTGGCGGAACTGGCCAAGGCGCTACCCATGGGGCCGGGGCTGGATCCGCAGACCCATCTGGGGCCGCTGGTCTCCCGTGAACAGCTGGACCGGGTGTGCGGCTATATCGATCTGGGCCGCGAACAAGGCGCGGAGCTGGTGACCGGCGGCGCGCGCGCCAATCGCAACGGCTACTTTGTCGAACCCACCGTATTCGCCAGTACCGACGATGCACTGCGTATCGTGCAGGAAGAAATTTTCGGTCCGGTGGTGGTGGCGCTGCCCTATGAGGATCTGGACGACGTGGCCCGCCGCGCCAACGATACCCCCTACGGTCTTGGCGCCAGTATCTGGTCCAACGATCTGTCACGAGTGCATCGTCTGGTACCAAAAATCAAAGCGGGAACGGTATGGGTCAACTGCCACAACATGCTGGACGTGGCGGTACCGTTCGGCGGCTACAAGCTGTCCGGCTTCGGCCGCGACATGGGCCGGCAGTCCCTCGATGCGTATCTGGAAACCAAAGCCGTTTTCATGGCGGTGTAAACCCGCCACTGGCATGCCATTGAGAACGGCAAAGTCTGGTGCCTTTTCCGCCGGCGTCGCGACGTGCGCCGGCGGCTTTTTCCAGGATTTCTTACATCGCTTGGATAATCGGATCGGCGTGTCCTACCGAGCCGCGGCTTTCGATCCGCCCTGCACTGATATCGGTGATGTCGGTACCGCCCCCGAAGGCGGATGAGGAATAGCGGCAAGCAACTCGCGGGTATAAGGATGTTCCGGGCTGTCCAGCAGCCGTTCCGCCGGTCCTTGTTCGACAATCCGCCCGGCTTTCATTACCAGTACGCGCTCACATAAAAGCCGCACCACATTGAGATCGTGGCTGATGAACAGATAGCTCATACCCAGACGCTCACGCAGTTCCACCAGCAGATTGAGCACCACGGCCTGCACCGATACATCCAGGGCCGCCGTCGGCTCGTCGAGAATCAGCAGCTTTGGTTCCAGGGCAATCGCTCGGGCGATCCCCACCCGTGCTTTCTGGCCACCGGACAGCTGATGGGGAAAGCGGTCGAGCAGATGTTCCGGCAGCCCCACCATTTGCGCCAGCGCCTCCACCTTGGCGCGCAGCGCGGAACCGCTGACATGACCGAGCCGCATCAGTGGATCACTGATCGAGCGGCGTGCGCTCCAGCGCGGATTGAGACTGTCGGTCGGGTCCTGGAACACCATCTGCAGACCAGCGCGGGCCGGATGGCGGGCAAAGCGTTTTCCCGGCACCGTGCCGATGTCTTCACCGTTGAACAGAATGCGGCCGGATGTGGGGTCCAGCAAACGCATGATCATCGACGAGGTGGTGGACTTGCCACAGCCGCTCTCGCCCACCAGCCCCAGGCTTTCACCACAACGCACCTCGAAGGACAAACCATCCACGGCTCGATATTCATCGCCCTTTTCCTTGCCGGGAAAGACCTTGACCAAATCCTGTATTCGCAGCAGCACCTCGCCAGGCGGGCGCGCACTCGGTGCACGGCGGCGCGAATCTTCTTCTGGCAACAGATCCGCCACCTTTGAATCGAGTCTTGGTGTCGCCTGCAACAACCGCCGGGTATAGGGATGCCGGGGGTTGGCGAACAAGGTGGCGGTATCCGCTTCCTCGACAACGCGCCCTTTTTCCATCACCACGATGCGGTCACAGTAAGCGGCGGCGAGACCGAGGTCGTGCGTAATCAACAAGGTCGACATATTACGCTCGGCGGTGAGCTCGCGGATCAGATCCATCACCGCCTTTTGCGTGGTCACATCCAGACCGGTAGTGGGTTCATCGGCGATCAGCAGCTGCGGCCGGCAGGCCAGGGCGATGGCGATCACCACCCGCTGACACATGCCCCCGGACAGTTCGAACGGATAGGCATGGTAGCGGCTTTCCGGATCATTGATGCGTACCGCCTTGAGCACGTCGATGGCTTTTTCCCTGGCATCGGCGCGGGTGGCCAGACTGTGTTCGATCAGCACGTCCTCGATTTGCCGGCCCACCGAACGGATCGGATTGAGCGCCGCCCTTGGATTCTGGAAGATCATCGACATCTCACGGCCACGCAGATCCCGCATGGTACGCTCATCGGCCTTGCCCACATTGATGCCGCCGAACACGATGCTGCCACCGGCGATACGGCCAGCACGATCAAGGATCCGCATCACCGCGTAGGAAGTCACCGACTTGCCCGAGCCGGATTCCCCGACGATGCCGACGGTTTCCCCCTTGGCCACGGTGACCGAAACCTGCCGCACCGCGTCCACCACGCCGCGACGGGTACCGAATTCCACCGTGAGCGCTTTTATATCCAATAACGGTATGCTCATATTCTCACCTCAAGTACGCCGCTGCGGGTCGACCAGATCGCGCAGACCGTCACCGAGCAAATTGAACGTGAACACCGCCAGCATCAGTGCCACACCCGGGAAAAACGCCAGCCACCACTCACCGGAGACAATGAAGTTGGCGCCTTCCGCCACCATGATCCCCCACTCCGGCGTCGGCGGGCGTACCCCCAGACCGATGAACGAAAGGCCAGCGGCGTTGAGAATGGCCCAGCCCATGTTGAGCGAGATTTGCACCATCATCGGCGGCAGGGTGTTGGGAAAGATATGCTGGGCGAGGATGCGCCAGTCGCCATTGCCGGACAGACGCGCCGCCTGCACGAAGCCGGCATTGCGGCGGATATTCACTTCCGCCCGCGCCATGCGTGCGTAGAACGGCAAGTTGATGATGGCGGTGGCATAGACGATGTTTTCAATGGTATTGCCCGCCGCCGCCACCACGCCCATGGCGAGCACGAACAGCGGAAACGCCATGATGGTATCGAGCAGCCGGCCAGTGATGCGGTCCGCCCAACCACCAAAGTAGCCGGCCACCGCACCCATGGCGGAACCGATGACAAAGGCCATGGCCACCGCGGCCAAAGAAATCATCAGATCCAGACGGGTCGCCACCACTACCCGGGAAAACACGTCGCGGCCGAGATGGTCGGTACCGAACCAGTGATCCCAGGATGGCGGCTGCAAGGCACGATCGCCGTCGGTAGCCATCGGATCGTAAGGCACCAGCGCGGGTCCGGCCACGGCGGCGATGACAATCAGCAGAAACAGCAGCGCCGCCAGTGCGGTCACCGGGTTTTCCGTCATCACATAACGGGCATGGCGAGCGAAATTCTTCACCGAGGAAGATGACATCGGATCAGTCCTCCATACCCAGACGGGGATCGACCAGGGTGTAGGTCACATCGATCAACAAATTGAGAATCACGAACAGCAACGCCATGGACAATACGAAGCCCTGCACCGCGGCGTAGTCGGACACCACCAGCGCTTCCACTGCGTAGGAACCGATGCCCGGCCAGGCGAACACTTTTTCCACCAGCACATTGGCGCCGAGGGCAAAGGAAAACACCATGCCCAAAGTCGTGATCACCGGCAGGATGGCGTTGCGCAAGGCGTAGGTGTACAGCACTTTATTGCCAGACAGGCCCGCCGCCCGGGCGGTGCGGATGAAGTCACCTTCCAGCACCTGCAACATGGCAGCCCGGGTCATGCGGGCAATCGGCGCCAGCGTGAACAGACCCAGCGTCACCGCCGGCAGGATCAATTGCGCCAGCGCCGCCCGTGCCGTCTCGAAATCACCGTCAATCAGCGCATCGATCACATAAAAGCCGGTAACGTGGGGCGGTGACAGATAAAGAATATCGAGTCGCCCCATCGGCGCCGGCGACCAGCCCAGCAGAAAGTAGAACAGGTAAACCAGCGCCAAGCCGGTAAAGAAAGTGGGCAGCGATACCCCGGCGGTGACCACGAACCGGCACAGGTGATCGATCCAGGAATTGGGCCGGGTGGCGGCCAAAATCCCCAGCGGCATCGCCACCGCGATGGAGAACAGCAGCGCGAATCCGGTCAACTCCAGCGACGCCGGCAAACGCGTGGTCAGCTCGGTGAGCACCGGCTGACCGGTGGAAATGGATTGCCCCAGTTCCCCGCGCAGCAGATCTCCCACGTAGGCAAGGAACTGAACCGGCAGTGACCGATCCAGCCCCATGCTGGCGCGGATCTGTTCGATGGACTCCTCCGACGCCGCCGGCCCGGCAAAGTAGACCGCCGGGTCCCCGGGCAATGCCCGGGTCAACAGGAACGACACCACGACAATGCCAATCAACACCGGAATCGCCTGCAGCAAGCGATAACCCACCAGCCGCAAGCGCTTGGGCACACGCACCATGATTCAGTCCTGTTTCAGAGTCAGGGGCCGGACATCCAACTGACGGTGGTACCAGTACTCGTAGCCCGTCGTGCTCTGTTGCATCGCCACGTTCAGCGACGGTTGATACAGTGGAATACGCGGCACATCGTCGATGGCGATTTCGATCATGCGGCGAATGTTCGGGGCGTACTTGGGATCGTCCTGGGCCATGTACAGGGTTTCATCCACTAACCCGGCAACCTCCTTGTTGTCATAGTTGGAGGAGTTGAACAGGTTGCCTTTCACGTAGGCCCAGTAGAAATAGTAGTCCGGGGTGTTCAGCCAGCCGCCGAAGTTTTCCAGATGCAGCGGCAGGGATTTCTCCACCAGGGCCACGGTTCGCCAATTGGCGCCCGGCACCTTGTTCAAGGACACCTTGATGCCGATCTTGCCCAACGCCTCCTGGATCAACAGCGCGGTGGGTTCAGCCCAGTCCGCCTGGCCAAGGTCAAACGACAGCGGCACGGAAAAACCGTCGGCATGGCTGGACTCCGCCATCAACGCCCTGGCCTTCTCCAGATCCTGGCTGTAGGGGAAGGGTTGCGGCCAGGCAATGCTTTCCGGTTTGGTGCTGTCACCACCCCACATCGGCACGCCGCGCCCGTAGGCGGCATTGTTGAAGATCGCTTCGTAGGGCACCGCATAAGCAATGGCCTGGCGTACTTTTTTATCCTGGAACGGCTCGAAATTAAGATTGGTGCAGAGCACATGCAGACAATTTTCGATCGGCGTGCTGACCACCTTCACCTTACCGGCCGCCTCCAGTTCGCGGGCGTCCTTGGCCGGGATGTTCTGGGAGAAGTGCACATCTCCCCGTTCGATCAAGGCACGGCGCGTGGACTGGGACGGAATCTCACGAATGATCACGCGCTGGATCTTCGCCACCGGCCCGCAGGCCCAGTCATCATTGCGGCTATAGACCAGTTGCTGGCCGGAGTCCCAGCGTTCCACCTTGAAGGCGCCGGAACCAGCCGGATTACGATGCAGATATTCCGTGGCCCAAGGGTCCTGATCGGTGGCGTGCGCCTTGGCCACCTCCGAGTTGATAACGATGGCCACCGGCGTGGTCAGATCCGGTAACGTCAGTTTGGACGAGTGCGGCAAACGAATCCGGAAGGTCTTATCGTCCACCGCTTCGAACTGCTCCGGCTCTTCCAGGGAACCGGCGGCCATCTGCGCGGTGGGGAAGCCCCCCAGTGTCACCGCACGATCGAAGGACCATTTCACATCGTGGGCGGTGACCGGCTTGCCATCCCAGAAGCGGGCGTTGTCACGAAGTTTAAAGGTCAGCGTGCGACCGTCCTCGGAGACGTCCCAGGATTCGGCCAGCTCCGGTTGCAGATTGTCGTAATCGTAGCTGAAAGACCCGTCCTCCAATTGCTTGTGGCCAAACGTCAGCAGACGGTCGTAGCAGTTCACCGCCACCTGGTAACTGGGCCGGTTGGTGCCGCTACGGTGGATGTCCAGACTGTTGATGGTGGTTCCGGTAACCACCACCAGGGTGTCATTCCGGGCCGCCAGCGCCGGCATGCTCTTGAGGAAGGTCAGGGCGCCCACACCCACGGACAAAGCGGAGACCCCTTTTAGAAAATCGCGACGGTACATGAACACTGCCCCCTGCGGGTTAACATGAATACCAACTTGTATGCGACTTCCGGTATGCAGATTCCGGGCCAGATGGCGGCGGGCGCTGGGAGGCCTTTTTTTAAAGGTGTTGGGCGATGCCGCGAAGGCCATGGGGAGGGGTTGCGGAGAGGCCCGAGGCGCGCCGCCCCACCGCCTTGCATGCAAGGACGGGCCGCCTCCCCACTCTGGGGCGCGAGACGGACTTTTCGATAGTGATGCACCACTCCGGAGCATCCGCGCACCAGGGCCGTCCACCCGCAAACCGATCCGCTGGGGCCAAAATGGTGGACCGGCCGGGCGTATTGCCCCCGGGCACCGGCGCCGGGGCAAATTACCCGCGCCAGTCCTGGGGCGACAATGGAATCCGTTGGCTTCAGGAATCCGACCCGCAGGGAGACAGGCAATGATGCAGTGGCAACATCGAACCGTGGTACGCGAAGGCGTCAATCTGGCGATACGCCAGGGGGGCAACCCGGACGGCCCGGTTCTGGTCATGGTGCACGGCTATCCGGACAACAGCGAGACCTGGGACAAGCTGGCCGAGGCCCTGTGGGAGGACCTGCATGTGGTCACTTACGACGTCCGTGGCGCCGGCGCCTCCTCCGCGCCAACGGAGGTGTCCGCCTATCGCCTCGGCGAGTTGCGCGACGACCTGTTCGCTGTAATCGATGCGGTCAGCCCCGGCAAGCCCGTGCATTTGCTGGCCCACGACTGGGGTTCGATCCAGTCCTGGGAAGCGGTCACCGAGCCGGATGCCGGACGCCGCCTGGCCTCGTTCACCAGCCTGTCGGGGCCCTGCCTGGATCACATGGGCCAGCGCCTGCGGCGCCGCTCTTCCCTGACCTCCGGTCTCGGTCAATTGGCCAAGAGCTGGTATATCGGTGCTTTTCACCTGCCCGGTCTGGCGCCCATGGCGTGGCGCCTGGGCCTGGATCGCGCCTGGCCGGACCTGTTGCGGCGCACCGAACACCTGCGGGTGGCGCCAAGCCCCACCCAGCGCCGGGACGGCATCAACGGTATCGCCCTCTACCGCGCCAACATGCTGCCGTGCCTGCTGCATCCCCGGGAACGCCACACCCAGGTGCCGGTGCAATTGCTGGTGGCGCTGCGCGACCGCTACGTCGGCCCGGAACTGCTGGACGAAGTACCGCGGTGGGCGGAACGGGTGTGGCGCCGGGAAATGCATACCGGTCATTGGGGGCCGCTGCAGGCCCACCCGGACATCACCGCCGGTTACTTGCGTGAGTTCATCGCGCATATCGAAGGGGCGCCGGAGAGCCCCTCCCTGCAACGGGCGCGAGTGCCCGCTGCCCCGCGGCCGGACAGCGGCAAGCTGGTGGTCATCACCGGCGCCGGTTCCGGTATCGGTGAAGCCACCGCCCTGGCTTTCGGCGCCCGTGGCGCCACCGTGCTGTGTACCGACATTGATGGCGGCGCCGCCGAGCGTACCGCTCAACACATTGTCGATGCCGGCGGCCAGGCTCTCGGCCGCCGCGCGGACGTCGCCAGCGCACGCTCCATGGAAGCGCTGGCACGCTATGTGGAGCGGGAACTGGGCGCTCCGGATGTGGTGGTGAACAATGCCGGCATCGGGTTGGCCGGACCGCTGCTGGATACCAGCGTGAAGGACTGGAAACAGGTGCTGGACGTCAATCTGTGGGGCGTGATCCACGGCTGCCGGCTGTTCGCCCGGCAAATGATCGACCAGGCCAAGGCCGGCCATATCGTCAATGTTTCCTCGGCTTCCGCCTACCTGCCCTCAAAGGTCCTGCCCGCTTATGCCACCAGCAAATCCGCGGTACTGATGCTGACTGAGTGCCTGCGCGCGGAACTGGCGGACCAGGGTATCGGCGTCTCCGCCATCTGCCCCGGCATCATCGATACACCCATCACCGGCCGCACCCGTTTTGTCGGCGCCGATGACGAAGAGCAAGCGCGTCGCAGGGCGTCAGCGGAGCGTTTCTACCGGCGCCGGGGCTTCACCCCTGACCGGGTGGCGGCCGCCATCGTCTCCGCGGTGGAGGAGAACCGGGCGGAAGTGCCGGTCAGCGCCGAAGCCAGCGGCATGCGCCTGGTGGGCCGTTTCAGCCCGGCGCTGGCGCGGCGGCTGGCACGGCTGGATCTGACCCCTTGAGGAAGGCCGGGATCCCTGGCACCACCGCGGCATAGGGTCTATTATCGCCCCCATGAGTTCATCACGAAAAACCCCTGCCGCGCTGCTGCGCTCCCTGCGTCAGCAAGCCTTCCGGCCGACGGGGAGCACCAGCGCCGACCTGGAAAAACGCCAGGAATTCACCATCGACGAGTTGGCCCGGGAGGCCGGCTCCACGGTGCGCAACGTGCGCGCCTACCAGGACCGTGGCCTGCTGCCGCCACCGGAGAAGCGCGGCCGTACCGGCATCTACAGCGATGTTCATCTGGCTCGCCTGAAGATCATCGGCGCCCTGCTGGAACGGGGTTATACCCTGAACAATATTCGTGATCTGCTCAGTGCCTGGGAAGAGGGCCGCGACCTCAACGATATCCTCGGCCTGGAAGTGGCGGTGACCTCCTGGCGCAATCCACAAGTGCCCTCCTATGTGGACTATCAGGACCTGATCGACGACTTTGGTGAGGACATCACCCCGGAAGTCATGACCAAGGCGGTCAGCCTGGGTTATATCGTTCCCGAAGGCATGCGCCTGCGCGTGCCTTATCCACGCGTCTACAATGCCGGCAAGGAACTGGTGGAAGCCGGAGTGCCGCTGGATGCGGTACTCACCCATGTGCGTCTGGTTCGCCAGGAGGTGGACAAGCTGGCCGAGCGTTTCATCGGTATGATCATCCAGCATCTGGTGGACGACAAATACGGTGAGAACAGCCTCCCTCAGGGGGAAGACGTGGCCACCCTGGCGGAATTCATCACCCGCATCCGGCCACTGGCGGAAGCGGTGGTCAACGACGAACTGGGCCGGGTGCTGGAAAAAAGCATCAACAAGGTACTGGTGGACCGGCTGGAAAACGTGCTGGCCCACCTGGAGAAGCATCACTGAGACCGGGCCCCAGCGACGCTTCCCCCGATCACAACGACCTCACCGCGGCAGCGCCTGTCCCGTGAACGCCACTGCCTGTAAGGCGGCGGCCGACTCATCGCAACCCGCCTCCACCAGTCCTTCCGCGGCAAACAAACGCGCCACTGTCACACCAGTGCCGTCGTCATAATAGTTCAGCCGCCACTCGGCGAACTCCGTCAGCAGCAACGCCTGGAAGGTCCGCGCCATACCCCAGGCCAGCCGCCGGGCCTGTTCTTCTCTGGGCGAATTGATCATCGGCACCAGCGACTCCAGCGCCTCTTCGATACATTCGCGCATGGACCCACTGGCCGGATGGCGAAGCGCCCCCAGGCGCCTTACCACTTCTTCGATATACGCCTCTCCGGTTTCCGGTTTTTTCAGTGCCCGTAACACATCATGAGCCAGTACCGAGGACGTCCCCTCCCAAATACAGTTGACATGCAGGTTGCGGAACAGACGCGGGATCCCGGTATCTTCCACATAGCCGGCGCCACCGAAGCTCTCCAGTAATTCGCTGGCGGCCCACACCCCCTGGCGGGCACAGGCCAGCTTACCCAGGGAGGTAAACAGCCGCGCCAGCGTTCCGTCCTCCCCGTGCTCAGCCCGTCCCAACTGCCAGGCGGTTTCCAGATTCAACACCACCATGGCGTCGTACACCGAGGCGATGCGGGCGAGCCATTCCCGATGGATCGGGTGATCCGCCAAGCACCGGCCGAACACCTCGCGCTTGCCGGCATAGTCCCGCGCCAACGCCAGCAAATGCCCGACTCCGGCCAACCCTCCTATGGCCGCCCAATAGCGGGCAACGCCCAGCAATCCGGTAAGCTTGCGCACGCCATCCCCCAACCCCCCCACCGGTACCGCCCGGGCACCGGCCAGATCCAGCTCCGCGGTGGGCAGGGCGCGGGTGCCCAGTTTGTCCTTGAGCCGCCGTACCGTCAGTCCATTCCAGCCGCCGTCGGCCTGCCGCAACTCCAACAGAAACAGCGACAGCCCACGACTGCCGCCGCCGGCACCTTCCGGCCGGGCCAGAGCCAGGGCCATATCGGCGGTGGTGGCGGATGTGAACCACTTGCTACCAAAAAGATGCCAGGTTCCGCCGTCACCGGGTCGCGCTATCGTGGCACTGCGGCCGACATCCGATCCCCCTTCCCGCTCCGTCATCCATTGCCCCGACGTCCAGGCCTGCTCCCGGGCGGTCAGGCGCGGCACATATTGTTTCGCCAGTTCCGGATCGTGCTCCTTAAGAAGGCAGGTAGCCCCATCGGTCATAACCAGCGGGCAATCCGCCACCGCGCTGACCGGGTCGTAGAGATTGATCAACCCGGCCTGCACGATTCGTGTATGCACCCCGTAAGGATCTTCGTGGGGCAACGACACCAGACCCTGGCGTTGCCCCAAACGCACCAGTTCCAGCCAGCTCTCATCCACTTCGACCCGGTCCACCCGCCGCCCCCAGGCATCGTAGGGCAGATGCCGCGGCGGATTGTTTTCGGCTTGTTCGGCCAGTGGCGGCATGGTGTCGGCGGCCAATCGCCCCATGTTTTCCAGAGCCGGTGACGCCGCCTGGAAAACCGCATCCGGCAGGCGCCATTGCAATGCCAGACGCAACGTGGGATCGGTGTGAAAGCGGTTGCCCGTCTGTGGCGGCGTTTGGAAGAACGGATCCATTTTCTTCTCCTTATAGTCTTGGTCGGCTGTTCAGGTTTCCTGCGGGGGCGGCCCCACAGCCTGCACACAAAAGCGTTTTACGCTTTCCACCAGGGCCGTTTCCTGCTCCGGCGCCGGTCTTTGGCTGAGCGGCCCCACCAGGGTTTCCGCGATACCACCGACTATGGCGGTGGCCAGCAACTGCGCGTCCTGTTCGGCGATCTCACCGGCGGCGATGCCGTCACGAATGATCCCGGCGAAAATGGCGCGATACGGCTCACGGAAATGCAGGCGGTCGAACTCGATGGTGCGATCCACCGGCTCCGCCAGCAGCGCGTACGCCAACCGCCAGCCTTTCAGCGCCCGCCGGGAAAACGTCTCCGCCACCCGCGCCACCCGTTCCCGGGCATCACCGGCCACGGCGGCGGCCTCCGCGCAGATGTCGATTTCATGCTGGGAGGCACGTCGGAATACCTGGTCGAACAAGTCCGTTTTCGATTGAAAGTAGCGGTACAGCAGTCCGGTGGAGACCTCCGCCCGTTGCGCCACCGCGGGCATGCCGGCGGCGGCATAGCCTCCCTCCGCCACCAGCGCCTGGGCAGCCTCCAGAATGCGGGACCGGGTACGCGCCATGCGCGCTTCCATTTTTGGGGTACGTCGATATGCCATACAAAGAATGAATCATGTTCCATTTCTTGTTGCAACCGTCATGCACATTTTTTAACCTCGAGCCGATTACATAACAAAACAGACGCTCTGAACGAGCGCGGGAGGTGCATCATGACCAACTCAGCACGAATCAATCCCTTTGCCTGCGGCTGGTTCCAGGTGGAGTACAGCGATCGGCTCAAACCGGGCGAGGTACGGCCTTTCCGGGCCTTCGACCGGGAGTTCGTATTGTGGCGAGACGAAGAAGGTCGGGCACACCTGATGGATGCTTACTGCCGCCACCTGGGCACCCATCTGGGCCACGGCGGCCGGGTTAAAGGCTCGGCACTGCAATGCCCGTTCCACGGCTGGTGTTTCGACGGTGACGGCGATTGCGTGGAAATTCCCTACAGCCCCGACGCTCGCCTGAGTCATCGTGGACTGCGCTCACTGCCGCTGGTGGAGCGCCATGGCCTGTTGTTCGCCTGGTGGCACCCGGAGAACCAGGCCCCGGACTACCAGCTTCCCGACCTGCCCGAGTACCGCGACCCACAATGGTCGCGCTATCACCGCCACGGCTGGAACGTGCCCACCGTGTGGTACGAGATCCAGGAGAACATCGTCGACAGCACTCACTTCCACTACCTGCATGGCGTCAACAGCCTGGCGGAAGTGAAGCGCTGCGAGAACCAGGGCACGGTGCTGGACGTGGATATCCACCACCGCTTCAACACCCCGGCCGGCGTGGTGCCCGGTTTCATTCAGACCACCCTCCATGGCCCTTATCTGGCACTGGTCCGATTCCGCGTCGGCGATCTCGCCGAGATCCTGTTCATTGATGGCATTACCGTGCGTGGCGCCCGCGAAGTCGACCTGAACTTCAGCCTGATGGCCCGTCTGGAGGGAATCCGCTCTCCGGATATGAGCCTGGAGCTGGTTCAGGAAGCAATACGCCAGGTCAGCGAGGATGTGCCCATCTGGCGTCACAAAGCCCGCTGGGAACGCCCCAGTCTGGCGGCCGGCGACGGCCCGATCATGAAATTCCGCCGCTGGGCCACGCAGTTCTCACCTCTGCCCGCCTCTCACCACGAAAAACTGGAGTTAACTCATGTCTGATCCGATCTCGATCGCCGCCAGCGACTGTGTCTTCCAGCAGCAGGGGCAACACTTGAATCCCACCGGGCTGTCGCGCGGTCCCTGGAGCCCGGACGCCCAGCATGGTGGCGCCCCGGCCGCACTGATCGCGGCCCTGGCCGAGGAAGCCCTGGCCGGAGAGGGATACCAATTGGTCCGGCTCACCCTGGAACTGGTGCGGCCGGTGCCAGTGGCACCGCTGGAAAGCACGATAAAGGTAGGGGGCGGGCGCACGGTCCGGCGGGTTTCCGTTTGTCTGCAACATCAAGGACGGCCAGTGGCGGAAGGCTTGGCGGTACTGGTGCTGGCCAACGGTATCGACACTGGCCAGGCCACCGACGAAGCGCCGCTGCCGGCGCCCGGTGATTGTCAGGAACCGGTCACCATCCCCGGCATGAGTCGGGAGGAAAGTTTTCATTACACCGCGATGGAATCCCGGGTGGCCCGCGGGCGTACCGACCGCCCCGGGCCAGCCGCGGCCTGGCTGCGGCTGACGGTGCCCCTGATCGAGGATCGGACCACCACGGCGACCGCCCGAGCGGTGGCCGCGGCGGATTTCGGCAATGGCCTCAGTTGGGTGCTGCCACTGGATAGATATCTGTTCGCCAATACCGACCTGACCGTTTATCTGCAACGGCCGCCGGTCAGCGAATGGGTCGGGCTGGACAGTCAAACCTGGATCGAGCCATCGGGAATCGGGCTGACCCGCTCCGTGCTTCACGATGAGCAGGGCCCGATCGGCGTCGCTCAGCAGAATCTGCTGGTCCGCGAGCGGCGCCCCTGATCCACCCGCCCGGGCTCAGCTCGGGCTTTGTCCGTATCTGGCCAATACCTCGTCCCGGATCCCCGGCTTGATGTTGGCGCGGCTCATATCGCCTTGATAATGACGCACCACCATCGGGTCGATGATCCTGAACCACAGCGGAGGTACCCACGCCAGCAGGATCATCGATGCGTATCCACCTGGTAATTGAGGGGACTCATCGAAATGCCGCAGCGATTGATAACTGCGCGTGGGATAGGCGTGGTGATCGGAATGCCGTTGCAGCTGATAAAGAAAAATATTGGTTACCCGGCGGTTCGAGTTCCAGGAATGCTCCGGCAGGCAGCGTTCATAGCGTCCATTGTCCTTTTTTTGCCGTAACAACCCGTAGTGCTCGAGATAGTTGACCACCTCCAGCAACTGAAAACCGAACAGGCTCTGAATCAGCAGGAACGGCACCACCGCCCAGCCCAACCACAGTATCAGGGCACCCCAAAGCACCACCGACAATGCCCAGGCCTGCAGATTGTCGTTATGCCAGCTCCATACCGAAAGCCCCTGCCGCTCCAGCCGCTGTTTCTCCAGCGACCAGGCGGATTTAAGGCTGCCGATCACGGTGCGCGGCAGGAACTCCCAGAACGTCTCGCCGAACCGGGAGGATGCCGGATCCTCCGGCGTGGAAACCCTCACGTGATGCCCACGATTATGTTCCACATAGAAGTGCCCATAGAACACCGGGGCGAGACATAGCTTGGCCATCCATTTCTCGTGGCGGTCGGTCTTGTGCCCCATCTCATGGGCGGTATTGATGGCGATACCCGTGGCGCAGCCCGTGGAGATCGCCAGCCCCAGGTAGCTGTACCAGGGCAGGCTCCAGGTGGCGGCCACCCAGGCGGCGTAAATAAAGGCGCCATAGAGAAACGGCAGGCACACATACACCGCCCAGCGATAATATCGGTCCTGTTCCAACTGCGGCACCAGCGCTTCGGGCGGATTCTCGGTCTCTTCGCCAAGCAGCATGTCCAGCAACGGGATCACCCCGAATACGAACAGGAATCCAAACCACCAGAACAGGGCCCAGCCGGTTGTGCTGGCCAGCCAGACCGTGAACAGGGGCAACAGCATGGTCAGCGTGCTGAGCAACCAAAGGTAGCGGCGGCCGTCCCGCCATTCTTGTATTTCACCTGATTGAGTCTGCATGGTTACGGTCTTCATCGTTATTCGTCCTCGCCCACGCCCGGTCAATTCATGATCAACCTTTACATCAAACAATGTCAATATGAACAGCCTTGCCTGGTGTGGCCAAAAGACGATCGCTTTCTGTCGCCCATAAAAGCGCCGTACTCCATAAATATCGGGACCTGAAAAGGTAGTAAATACTCACACTCATCGACGACCGATGAATCCTCGTCCTTTCCTCGGCCGGTCCAGCATTCATATTGTTTATGCCCTTTGATGAGTCTTATGCATTTGTCTAATGCACGGACCAGGGGTAGCGTGTCGGTCTCAATAAGTATTATTCGGGAGAGATGCATGCGCGCCATTCTCTGCAAGGAGTTGGGGCCGGCGGATAAGCTGGTCATCGAGGACGTTCCTTCCCCCGCCGTCGGCGCCGACGGTATCAAGGTCCGGGTCAAGGCCGCCGGCCTGAACTTCCCTGACACTCTGATCATCGAGGGTAAGTACCAGATCAAACCGGAACTGCCTTTTTCTCCGGGCGGCGAAATGTCCGGCGAGATCGTCGAGGTGGGCGAGAACGTCAAGGGCTATAAGCCGGGCCAGCGCGTAATGGGCCTCACCGGCTACGGCAGCTTCGCCGAGGAAATGGTGGTCACCGCTGATCGCGTGATTCCGGTTCCGGACGGTATGTCCGACGAACAGGCGGCGGGTTTCAGCATGGTCTACGGCACCAGCTACCATGCGCTGAAACAGCGGGCCAATCTGCAGCCGGGCGAAACCCTGCTGGTCATGGGCGCCAGCGGCGGCGTCGGTCTGGCCGCGGTGGAGCTGGGCAAAGCCATGGGCGCCAAGGTGATCGCCGCCGCCAGCACCGCCGACAAGCTGGAAGTGGCCCGGGAAGCCGGCGCCGACGATCTGATCAACTACACCGAGGAAGACCTGAAGGATGTGCTGAAGAGCCGCTATCCGCAGGGCATCGACGTGATCTACGACCCGGTGGGCGACCGCTTCACCGAGCCGGCGCTGCGCAACATGGCCTGGAACGGCCGCTTCCTGATCATCGGCTTCGCCGCCGGCGAGATTCCGAAGATCCCCGCCAACCTGCCGTTGCTCAAGGGCTGCAGCGTGGTCGGTGTGTTCTGGGGCACCTTCACCCGCAAGGAGCCGGAAGCGCACATCCAGAACGTGAAGGATCTGATGCGGATGTTCGCGGAAGGGAAGATCAACCCCAAGGTCAGCGAAGTCTTCCCGTTCGAGGAATATGAGCAAGCCCTGGCGGCATTGAGCTCCCGTCGCGCCAAGGGCAAGGTCGTGCTGAAGGTCGGTTGATCCCGACGGTTTCAACAATGGCCCGGCGGCACCGCCGGGCCATGCCCCCTCTTAACCGCTCTGATCGCACACCTTGCCGACCGCGCCTTCCTGCAACGCGGCCCGCAGATCGTCAGGCACCCGGGTTTTCTCGAACGGTTCCGTGGTCATCATCACATACACCGATTCCGCCCGGCACAGCAACTGCTGACTTTCCGCGTTCAGAATAAGAAACTCCAGCGAGAATGAGGTGTTACCCACCGACAACGGTTTGACCTGGATCTCGAGTACATCATCAAAGCGGGCGGAAGCTTTCCATTCCAGAGTGAGCTTCACCACCTGGTTATCCAGCCCACGCGCCAGCAGGGCACCATAATCCCGCCCCAGAGCACGCATGAATTCGGTCATGGCCAGATCAACATAGTCACCGTAACGGGCGTTGAACACCACATGCTGAGCATCGCATTCACTGTAACGCACGCGCAGCCGGTAACGGAAAGGCTCACTCATGAAACACTCCTTGGTTTGTATCCTTTACATTTATGGGCGGCGGAGAAATCGCTCAGCCCCCTTATATTACAAGGGTTACAGGCCACCCCAGGCAAGCCGTGACCGGCCGGTATTGTTCGCCAACATACCTGGTAGTATTCTGCCTGCCAAATTCCAAATGCGTTTTGCAAACCGTTTTTCAAAATAACCAGAAGCTCCGGAACCCGGTTCCGGACCACGGGAGAGGACGATGACCGCAGTCAGCAACGCCATGCCCCAATACGCACCGCAAGTCGACAATGAAGAGTTCCGTTGTCTGCCACGCCGACTCCAGGAACTGGCCGCGGAGCAGGGCGATCATCCAGCCATTTACGATGACAATGGCAGCCTGACCTGGCGGCAGTTCGTGGATCAGGTTAACCGCGTGGCCAACCGTCTGATCGACGCCGGCCTGCAACCTGGCGATACCGTGGCCGGCCTGTCCGAAAACAGCATTCCCTATTTTACCCTGTTCATGGGCGTGCTCACCGCCGGCGGCTGCATGGTCCCTCTTTCCAGCATGGCCGCCGGGGACACCCTGGCACTGATGATCAACGACTGTGATGCCCGCTTCCTGTTCATCTCCAGGAAGAACCAGGAACTGATCACGCCGCTGCTCGATCAGTTGGAGAATGTCTCCCCACAACAGCGCATCGCCCTGGATTTCCAGGATAGTGGCTGGAGCAACTTCATGGACTGGGTTGGTGACGCCCCAAGCACCAAACCGAATCGCGAACCCGGCGCGGACGACCCATTCAACATTATCTACAGCTCCGGCACCACCGGCGTACCCAAGGGTATTTTGCACGACCACCGTCTGCGGTCCCGGCAAATGGACCGTTTCACCGCGCTGGGATTCGACAACACCGCGATCAACCTGGTGTCCACGCCACTGTACTCCAACACCACTCTGGTTTCCGTGCTGCCCACTCTGTTCGGCGGCGGCACCATCGTCACCATGGGCAAATTCGACGCACGTAGATTCCTTGAATTGTGTGAGAAGCATCGCGTCACCCATGCCATGTTGGTGCCGGTCCAGTACCAGCGGATCCTTTCCGATCCGGAATTCGATCGTTTCGATCTGAGCAGCTTCAAAGTGAAGTTCTCCACCAGCGCCCCCTTGCGCGGCCATGTCATCGCCGAGGTAATGCAACGCTGGCCAGGCAATATCATCGAGTTCTACGGCCTCACTGAAGGCGGCGTCAGCACCATCCTCAACTGTGCCGAGTTCCCTGATAAATGGGATACCGTCGGCCGTGCCGGCGAAGGCTGCGAGCTGCGCATCATCGACGAGGATCTCAAGGAAGTGCCCCCCGGCACCATCGGCGAAATCGTCGGCCGTGCCGGCGCAATGATGCGCGGCTACTACAAAAGAGAAGACAAAACCAACGAGATGCTCTGGACCAGCCCGGAAGGAGAGGTGTTCTATCGCACCGGTGATATGGGGCGGCTCGACGAAGACGGCTTCCTGTCCGTATTGGACCGCCGCAAGGATATGATCATTTCCGGTGGCTTCAACATCTATGCCGAAGACCTGGAAAAAATGCTGCTCAAGCACCCTGATGTGGCGGATGCGGCGGTGATCGCCATCCCCAGCGAGCAATGGGGTGAGACACCGCTGGGCCTGGTGGTACGTCGCGAGGGCAGTGACACTGGCACCGACGAGATCCGTGACTGGGCCAACCAGCAACTGGGCAAGGCTCAGCGTCTGCACGACGTGGAACTTCGGGATCATTTGCCACGCAGCACCATTGGCAAGATTCTGAAGCGGGAACTGCGTGACCCTTACTGGAAAGAGCAGCAACAGCAAGAACGGGGCTGATTCCGGTTACAGCAGATTCTCGATCGGCAGCAACGCCAACACCGCGCTGGCCAACCGGCGCGGTATCGATACCAGGGGCTCCCGGTGACAGACCACGGGGCCCTGGTCGCTCCCTCCGGCCCATGTCAGCCGCCCCTCTTCACGAGACAGCCGGTAGCTGTTTTGCGGCGCCATGCCTTCTTCGATGAACGCGGCCACCGATGCCGCCAACGACGGAGAGTAAATGTAGTACCCCATCTCGGTATTGAAGTGCACGGAACGGGGATCCGCGTTAAACGAGCCGACAAACAACTCACGCCGGTCCAGCACCATGGCCTTGGTATGCAAGCTGGCTTTGGACCGCCCGCGCAACAGCCGGGCCTGGCGCATCATGCTGCGGGCATTGGGTTGCAGCTCGTGCAACTCCAATCCGGCATCCACCAGCGCCGGGCGATAGCGTTGATAGGCGGCATGGGCGGCGATGACATCGTTGGTGGCCAGACTATTGGTCAGTACCGCCACCCGGCACCCCCGTTTGCGCCAACCGCTTAACGCGCGGGTGAAATCATCACCGGGAATGAAATAGCTGGCTTCGAGCAGAATCTCCCGGGCGGAATGACGGCCAAGCAGCCGGGCCAGTTGCGTTCCCATCAGGCGCTGAGGAGAACCGTGCGCTTTTTCCGGACTGTCGAATAACAATGCCGCCGGAGCGCGAACCCGCCTTGCCCGTACCGCTTGCAGCGTATGCTCGGACAGCACGCTATCATCCCGGTGCCGGGAACGCTGCTCCGTATCCAGACTCATCCACAATGCTTCCGCATCATCACTGGAACGGCGCCGGAACTGCCTCAGACTCACCGACAAAGGGCTGTGCCAATATCGATTGAAGGCTTCCTGGGTGTCGGCGGCGACCGGACCATCGGCATAGATGTCCAGATCACGGAAGTTGGTGACCGCGTTGACGCCAAAGTAGTGTTCAGAGATATTGCGCCCGCCAACAATGGCGGCTTCACCATCGACGATCCAGGCTTTGTTGTGCATGCGGCGATTGAGTTTGGGCGCCCGGTAAAGCCAGCGCAGCAAATTAAGACCGCGACCGCGTAAAGGATTGAACAGACGGACTTCCACGTTGGGATGGGCGTTCAAGGTCGCCCAATTCCGGTCCCGGCCCAACTGATTGATATGATCCAGCAGTAAACGCACCCGCACACCGCGGCGTGCCGCCTCGAGCACAACCCATATCAAGCGCCGTCCGACCTGGTCGTTGTCCCAGATGTAATACTGCAGATCCAGAGAACGCCTGGCGGCCCGGGCCGTCGCCATGCGCAGCAAGAAGGCTTCGCCAGCGTCGGCAACCAACGCGAAGTCGGAATCGACGCCGGCACCCGGCACCAGGGACGACCGCGATCTGGATCTGGTGGTATCGGACAAAAGACCTCTTCCGTGCCTGGTTATTCCCTCAACGTTGTTTAAGGTTGTCACGGATTTCCCGCAGCAACAAGATATCCTCCGGAGTCGGCGGCGGCGCGGCGGCTTCCTCTGTTTTTTCTTCCTCACGCTTCAGCCTGTTAATGGCGCGCACCAGGAAGAACACCGCCCAGGCGACGATGAGGAAGCTGATGACATTATTGAAGAACACCCCATAGTTGATCGTCACGGCACCGGCGGCCTGGGCTTCGGCCAAGGTAGCGAAATCACCGGTGCCACGCAGGACCACGAACAAATTGCCGAAATCCACCCCGCCCAGCAATAACCCGATAGGTGGCATGATGACGTCAGCGACCAGACTCTTCACAATGGTGGCAAACGCCCCACCGATGATGATGCCCACCGCCATATCGACCATATTTCCCTTTATCGCGAATTCACGAAATTCCTTGATCATACCCATGGGCCTTCTCCCCAGGTGATTTCCGCGCGCACCATGCGTGAACGGATGATTCGATAATACTCACAAACCCGAAGATCGCCGCTATGAAAATTATGGCTTTTGAGCACCGTCAATGACACGATACTCCAAGCCTTCACGGAAATTTTTCTCTCCATCGGCGTAACATAAAGCAAATTCAGGCATCCAATCCTTCAGTCAGCTTTTCTACAAGCAGGAGGACCAGGTCATGCGGGTCATCGCCGCGCTTCTAATTTCCCTGATCACGGGCCCCGCCCTGGCGGCGCAAGCCACGGCGGTGTTCGCTGGCGGATGTTTCTGGTGCACCGAGTCGGACTTCGAGAAACTCGACGGTGTCAGCGAGGCCATCAGTGGCTACGCCGGCGGTGACGAGGCCAACCCCACCTATGAGCAGGTCTCCAGCGGTGCCACCGGCCACACCGAATCGGTGCAGGTAATCTATGATCCGGACAAGATCAGCTACGCTCAGTTGCTGGATTGGTTCTGGCGCCACATGGATCCCACCGACGCCGACGGTCAATTTGTCGATCGCGGCCGCCAGTACCGGGGTGCCATTTTCTTCGAGACGCCGGAACAGGAAAAACAGGCACGGGCCTCCAAGACGGCACTGGAAAAAAGTGGCCGGTTCGAGAAGCCCATCGTTACCGAAATCACCCCATTAAAGGCGTTCTATCCCGCCGAGGAATACCATCAGGATTATTATAAGCGCAATCCGCTACGGTATAAGTTTTATCGCTACAACTCCGGCCGGGACCAGTTTCTTGAAAAGCACTGGGATGATCCGGATCACCTGCCCGGTGGCAAGAAGGCAAACGCGGAAGCCCCGATGAGCTGGCGCGGGCCCGAGCATTTCAACAAGCCTGATGAAGCCACTTTGCGGGCCCGACTGTCTCCCCTGAGCTTTCAGGTGACCCAGGAAGACGATACCGAACCGGCCTTCAAAAACACCTATTGGGACAATAAACAGCAAGGTATCTATGTGGATGTGGTCAGTGGTGAACCGCTGTTCTCATCCACGGACAAGTATGAATCCGGCACCGGTTGGCCCAGCTTCACCAAACCGATTAGCCCCGATGCGGTAACCACCCGTGAAGACAGTACTTTGTGGATGGTTCGCACCGAGGTCCGCAGCCGCTACGCCGATTCTCATCTGGGGCATGTCTTCAAGGACGGTCCGCGGCCCACCGGGGAGCGCTGGTGCATGAACTCCGCCGCCATGCGTTTCATTCCCAAGGAAGACATGGCCGCCGCCGGTTACGGCCAATACCTGACGTTGTTCGAATAGCGAGGCCAAACCGGTTAAAGAAATCACAGGCCATCATAAAACCATAATCTGTTGGTTATTCCCCGGTCATGTTCCGTTCTCACCCTCGTTACGCCGGCCCGGACTTTCCGGCCTTTCTTTTACGACGACGAGGGTGTCATGTCTGTTTCTTCAAGAACGTTCTGGCTGGGTATCATCTCCAGCGGTGTCCTGCTTGCCGGTTGCGGCAGCGATAGCGATAACAACCCCCTGGTGGATATCCGCCTGATGGAAACCACCGATATCCACGCCAATGTGATGGACTATAACTACTATGGCGATGCCGCCGACCCCAAGGTGGGACTGGTGCGTACCGCCACACTGATCAAGCAGGCTCGCGCCGCCCTCGACTTCCCGGACAACAGCTTCCTGGTGGATAACGGCGATCTTATCCAAGGGAGCCCCATGGGCGATTGGCGTCACGCCGAAGGCCTCCCTGCCGGCGAGATCCACCCGGTTTACAAGGCCATGAACGAGCTCGGCTATGACGTGGCCAACTACGGCAACCATGAATTCAACTATGGTCTGGAATTCCTGGCCGAAAGCGTCAACGACGCCGGCTTCCCGTACATTAGCGCGAACGTCTTCGTGGACGACGACGATGACAATCCGGACAACGATCAGCTGTACTTCGAGCCCTACCGACTGGTAACCAAGTCGGTCCGGGACCGCGACGGCAACAGTCATGACATCACGGTCGGATTCATCGGCTTCCTGCCGCCGCAAATCATGCAGTGGGACAAGAAGAACCTGGAAGGCGAGGTGATCACCAAGGACATCAAGGCCATGGCCGAGCGCTATGTGCCGCGGATGAAGGCGGAAGGCGCCGATGTTATTGTCGCCATTCCCCATTCCGGTATCAGCACCACGGCTTACTCCGAAGCGGATAAAGCGGAGAACAGCAGTTGGTATCTGGCGGACGTGGAGGGCATCGACGCTATCATGTTCGGCCACAGCCATTTACTGTTCCCATCCGACAGCTTCGCCGACACCCCCAATGTGGACGTGGAAAAAGGCACCATCAAGGGCGTTCCGGCGGTCATGCCCGGTTACTGGGGCAGCCATCTGGGCGTCATCGATATGACCCTGTCCTACGATACCGGAGCGGATCAGTGGTCCATCACCAACTCCCAAGTGCAGGCCCAGCCGATCTTCGCGGACGATGCCCCCGCGGTGGAAGCCGACTCGGCTCTGGTGGCCAAGCTGGCCGGGGATCACCAGGCCACCATCGATTACATGAACCAGCCCATCGGTGAATCCACTGACGACATCTACAGCTTCCTGGCGGTGGTGAAGGACGATCCGTCCATTCAGATCGTGGCGGATGCCCAGAAGGCCTACGTGGAGAATCTGATCGAAGGCGACGTCAATCTCCAGGATCTGCCGGTGTTGTCCGCCGCCGCGCCATTCAAGGCCTGCAGCCGGGAAGGGATCTGCGCCGATGAAAGCGCCTTCACCGTGGTGCCCAAAGGCGAACTGAAAGTGAAAAACGCCGCCGACCTGTATCTGTATCCGAATACACTGATGGCGGTGAAAGCCAATGGCGCCGAGCTGACTCAATGGCTGGAATGCTCCGCTTCCCAGTTTTTCCAGATCGACACCAGCACCAGCGCCCCTCAGGAATTGGTGAATTACAGCGGCTTTCCCACCTATAACTTCGACGTTATCGATGGCCTCACCTACCAGATCGACGTTACCCAGCCAGCGCGCTATGACGGCGACTGCGTCCAGGTCAGTGACGGCCAGCGCATCGTCAATCTGGCCTATCAGGGCAACCCGGTGGCGGACGACGATGAATTCCTGATCGCCACCAATAATTACCGCGCTGGCGGCGGCAAGTTCGCGGGCACCGGTGGCGACCACATCGTCATTGAGTCACCGGATGAGAACCGCGCGGTCCTGGCGGACTACATCCGGGAAAACAGTCCGGTTACGCCCACCGCCGACGGCAACTGGTCGTTCGCGCCGATTGACGCGGCCACCGATCTGACCATCGTGTTCCGGGTGCCCAATACCGACCGGGCCCGAAACTTCGTTGCCGAAAAAGCGCCGGAAGCGGTATTCCTGGAGACCAACGATAACAACGAAGCGGTGTACGAACTGGACCTGCAACCCTGACCTGGCAAGCTCACAAAGGGATCGTCACCTCTTCCCGCTCCAACACCCGGTTTACCGCCGGGCGTTGGAGCATGCACCGGGTGTGTTCGATCCACGCCGTATGCTCGCTCATATCCAGCCCCACCAGACTGCCCCACCTGAACAGCACCAACAGAAACGGATCCACCACACTGTACTGGTCACCCAGCGCCCAGGGCCCTGGTTGTGCCAAGCGCTCGGTCACATCCTGATTGGCCTGGGCCACCACCTTCAGACCTTGTTCCCTCAGAGCCGGGGCGTCATCCGGATCGGCACTGAACCGATGCGGACGCCATATAAGACCGTAGCCGGTACCGTGCATCCAGCCAGCCAACCACGCCAGCCATTCCTGAACACGGCCGCGCTGCAGAGCGGTCGGCGGCAACAGGGCCGGCGTGTCATGGCTTTCCGCCAGAAAGGTCAGGATCGCGGGCAGTTCGGTAAGCACGCCCGCTTCGCCCGGAATAGCCAGAGCCGGTACCCGCCCCTTGGGGTTGATGGCCAGGTAACCCGGCTTGGAAGTATCGCCGTCGTGAATCCGCAGGGGCATCAACCTGGTCGGCGCACCCAGTTCCTCCAATACGATATGCACTGCCATGGAGCAGGCACCGGACGAATAATACAACTGATAGCTCATGGCTCGACTCCTTGAACGGGAGTGTCAGCCTAGAAGCCCGTCCTGAACCGGACAAACGATACTTTGTAGGGTCTGGGCATTAGTGATATTAATGTCGCCCATGGATAGAAACTCGCTTCCGCCCCTGCAAACACTGGTGGCTTTCGAGGCCAGCGTCCGACTGCGCAGCTTCACTCTGGCCGCACAGGAACTGTCACTGACCCAGGGCGCGGTCAGCCAGCACATCCGTTCCCTTGAGCAGCGTCTGGGACGGCGGTTGTTCGAACGGCAACGTCAGGGCGCTGCCCCCACCAGGGAAGCCCAACATCTGGCCTTGCAGGTGCGCCAGGGCCTGGGTGTGCTGGAGCGGGCCTTCAAGACACCTCGTCGCAGGCACCGCGCCACCACGTTACGTTTGAGCACCTTACCGAGCATCGCGCAACGCTGGCTGTTACCGCGTCTGGCCGATTTCCATCAACGCTTTCCCGACATCCGCGTGGAGGTATCCACAGACGTCGATCTGGTCAAGCTGGGCGGTAACGCGAACAGCGACGTGGCACTGCGCTACGGCCCCGGAGGCTGGCCCGGCCTGCAATCGGAGGCATTGTCTTCGGAGTGGGTATACCCGGTGGCCAGTCCGGATTATCGCGATGGCAAACTGCCCCGCAGGCGGGCGGATCTGGGCCATTGCGTTTTGCTACGGCACGCGGCACAGCCCTGGGCTCTGTGGCTTCAGGCCGCGGGCCTGGCACTGGCCAACAGCGATCAAGGCCCGCTCTTTCCCAACCTGACCAGTTTGCTCGCAGCGGCGGAGAACGGCGAAGGTATCGCGCTGGCGCGGCATCATCTGGTGCGGGATGCGCTTGCGGCAGGCCGTCTGGTTCGATTGTGGAAGACCCAGGTAATCGACGTACATCGCTATTATCTGGTCTGGGCCCACCAGGCCGATAAGGACGACGCCATCGACACATTACGTCAATGGCTGAAAACCGCCTTTACTCTCTAAATCGATCGCGCCGGTTGGCGCGCTTTCAAACGCGGCCGGTTAAAGGCGATCGCCAGCAGAGCCGCCAACCCCAGCGCCCAGCAATAGTGAATGGCGCCGATCAATGACAACGGCGACAGTGATGCAATGGAGCAGGCCAGGAGGACTTGAGCGCCGTAAGGAATCAGCCCTTGCACCACGCAGGAAAAGATATCCATCAGGCTGGCCGAGCGCCTCGGATCGACGCCATATTCCGCGGCGATCTCCTTGGCCATTTCACCACACAGTACAATCGATACCGTGTTGTTGGCGACAAACAGATTGGCGGTGACCACCAGCAGCGCGATACCTATCTCACCGGCGCGCTGACTGGACAGCTTCAGCCAGCGGGTCAGCGAATGAATACGTTCGATCAGCCAGCGCGTGCCACCCTGATCATTCATCAGTTGCGACAACCCACCGATCAGCATCGATAACAACATGATCTCGAACATGGATTCGAAGCCCTGGTAGATCGCCCCATTGACGTCGACCAGACCGTATTCCGGACTCAGTATCACGCCAGTGAGCCCGGCGGTGACGATACCAATCACCAGCACCACCAATACGTTCATCCCGGACAGCGCCAGAGCGAACACCAGCAGGTAAGGCATAACCCGCCAGTAGGACACGGATTCGGACGGCACCGTGTGTTCGCCGTCCCCCAGCAGCGCCAGCAACACCACCGTCGCCAACGCCGCCGGCAGCGCTATCCAGACGTTCACCCGGAATTTGTCCTTGAGCGAGACGCCCTGACTGCGAGTGGCGGCGATGGTGGTATCCGAGATCATCGACAGGTTATCGCCCAGCATGGCGCCGCCAACCACGGCTCCCAAGGACAAGGGCAACGACAACGAGGTGGCCTGGGCGAACCCCACCGCGATCGGCGCGGTGGCGGCGATGGTTCCCATGGAAGTGCCCATGGCGGTAGCGATAAAAGCGGAGATCAGGAACAGAGCCGGCAGTACCCAACTGGCCGGCATGATCTGCAACCCGAATTGAACGGTGGCATCAACGCTGCCGATACTCTTGCTGACGCTGGCGAAGGCGCCGGCCAACAGGAATACCAGGCACATGAGAATGATGTTGGGATGGCCAACGCCCACCAGCAAGCGTTCGACACTGTGATGGAAGGACTGCCGTGCCAGAAGGAATGACAACACAATGGCGACAACCGCCACCACCGGCGCCTTGATTTGATAGAACGCGAACTCCGCCCCCGCGGCACTGAAATAAAGCCCGCTACCGAGAAAGACGACAAGAAAGAAAAGTAGCGGGATCAGCGCCCATGCCCGGGCGGGAGTTTGCGTCATACTGGCCGGCCTGTCGGTCCAAGAAGTCTGACCGTCCAGTGTAGGGGGAAATGCGGGATGCCGAAACCGGCTCTTAGCCCAAGAACAGCGACGCCGGTGGTACGCAAAGTCCTCGCCCCAGCAGACCAGCCCGTCCGTCGCCGCCCACCATGGCGATGGCCACCCTGGGCAGGTCCGTATCAGCCGTGACCCGATGACATGCGAGTCCGATCGGCAACTGCAAATCCTCGAATAAAGGATGCGCTCCGATCAGCCAGTCCGGTGACGCCTCCGCCGGATTTGGCCACCATGGCGCCAGTGTCTCGGCCACTCCAGAACAGCACCTCCACGCCTGGGCTCCCAGCCCGAAAGCATCGATCACGCCGCTGTCGCCAACCATGGGGCTGACCGGCACGGCGGAGGCTGATATTCGGGGCCCCTCGGGCACCGGCGCGGCGCGGGTATGCCAGCGAGCCGGGTCTCCGGCCACTCGAAGTCCCACCCGGCGGCCATTGCCCGCCAACGCCAACACCAGGCTGGAGCCGGCTTCCCCGGCGGCGGCGGCCAGCATCAGATGACAGGCGCCCATCCATAAAGTAAGAAAAAACAGCGGTGTATTGCCCAAACACTCAACAACCTCAACGGGCAACGTGGATGGCATCGCCGCGCATAAGGCCGTATTGGCATGGCTGGTTTGGGCATGCAAATCATCACCCGCTTCAAGCCCCAGACGGGCCAACGGCAGTAACGCGACCGGCCGGGTCGCCAGCCCCTTTCGCAGTGCCGGCGCCAGGATCCGGTCGCGCCAGTACAACCGCTCCAGGATCGCCGGATCCCGGCTGCCGAAGCGGATCTGAGGCCCGCTTCCACTACTCAGCAAAGACCAGCAACGGTGCCCGGGATTCGCGGCGTCACTGATTTCCGCCAACGCCGTCGATGGCGAGATCACCGCGGCAAGCGGTGTGACCACCGAGAACGACTGAGCCGGCAGCATTCTCACCTGACCCGTGCTGATCAATCGTTCCGCCTCCTCCTCGTTTCGTGCCCACCCTTCATACAGGCAACACAGAACCGCCGAAGACAGGATCGGCGGGCTGGGGTCCCGCGGGTCCTCGAATGGCGGGCCGGCGTGCAACAAGGTCCGGTCCGGCAACGGCAACGCTCGCCGCGCTTCCGCCACACCAGACCATTGTGGCCGGACCTGCCGAACCTTCGTCAGCGCCGCCCGATTGGCGCTCTCCACGGCATCCATCCCGGCCCTTGGGTCGGATGCCATTCAAGCCACCTCCGGTATCGGCAGAATCGACGCCGTGGCGTCAAAACGCCGCCCCTCACGCAGGCAGAACACGGGCTGCAACATACGTTCGGCAATCACCTCCGTGCCTTCATTATCCCGCATCAACCAACGGCCGCTTTCATCGGACAGCACACTGATATCCGCCACCCGGCCAACGCCAAGCGAGCCAATCTCATCACTCATACCCACCATGCTCGCCGCGTTCACCGTCACCATCGGAATCACCTGCTCCAGACTCAGGCCCAATGCGATCATGCTGGTCATCGCCGACACCAGGCTGAAGCGGGAGGTGCCCTTGAACATGTGCTCCTCATCCGGGTGCTCATGCTCCTCGGGAGTACCGGCCGGCGCCGGCACCGAAGTGTTATAGCCATGCATATCGGAACCGAGCGTATGCGGCACGATACCCGCGCTCAGCACCTTCTCCGCCATTTTGAAACTGAAGTGGGAACCGTGCCCCACATCCACCTTGAGCCCGCGCTCGATGGCATCCCGTACCAGCGGGTGCACTTCCCCATTCAGCTCAACGAACCCGCCGGGGTGGCGGCTGAAAGGGTGCGCCAGCACATCACGCGGTTTGAGCAGATCCACCACCTGAGTAAAGATGGAGTCCGGGTCCACATCCATACCGCCCTCTTCGGGCTCCGGCCAAAGCTGGCCAAAATGAATGTAGACCGGCAGCCCTGTCTGCTCGCCGATGGCGGCGGCCTTTTGCATCACTTCCGTTCCCCAACGGGCAAAACCGCCCAGCTCAGCGTGAGCCTTGATGCCCTTCACCACATCCGCGTTGGCTTTGGCCGCCTTGACGGTGGCGGCAATGTCGGCGCAATCCGGCCGGTACAGTTGTGGATAAAAATGGCCTTCCAGCCCTCCCACCAAATAAGCGGAAATAAAGGACAACACCCGGCTGTGGGAAGGCTCGATCACATGCTTGCGAAAGCCTGGCAGTGTCATGCAGCTGGCGCCCCCCTGATCGACCAGAGTGGTGACGCCGGAATGCACACCGCAAAGATCCGCATTCAATCCAAATCGCCCGGTAACATATTGATAGACATGGCTGTGGGTATCGATCAACCCGGGCAGTACCAGCCTGCCGCTACAGTCGACGCTTTCCACGTCCCCGGGTACATCGCCACCCTGCAACCGGCCAACAGCGGCGATACGTCCGGCGCGCACAAGAACGTCACAAACCTCATCAATGCCGTTGGCGGGATCGATCACACGACCGCCGTGCAGTAGTAATGCTTGCATGAAGACCTTCCAGGTAAATGTTACTGATGACGATCAGGTAGCAATACACATGCCAATCCATAGCCATTATTCTTTTTGTGAATCTCTAACTTGCTGTTCTTCATGGGTTTACGTTCTCCAATATTTATGTGGTATACCATTTATATGGAAAAATGAAGGGCGCATTCAAGACGGCTTGATCTGCGCCGGCACCAATTCGAACCCTGGACTGTGCACCGACGGTGCGCGCCGCTTCAAGAAGCAGCGTTGCCATTCTCTTATCATCATATAGTTGGCATACCACATATTGCCGCATTGTGGTGCGCAAGCCCTTTTTCGGAACCGTCGCCGGCATTCATCGTGTCATCATTCATGTGGTATACCCCTTTTATGCATATAGAACATACCAAATAAAATCATAAGGTTACGCTCACAACATAGGCTTTAAATCGACGATGGCACAGGACTTGCTGCCGCCTTATCAGCATTCCAGCCATGGCTGGGGCCGGCATCATCATAGTGATAAATCCAATCGTACTTCAGGAGCGCTTTATGTTGATCAAACCGCTGTATGCGATGCTGCTCGGGGGAGCATTACTGGCATCTCAGGCGCAGGCCGACGACACCATCAGGATCGGGGTTTCACAGCCGTTAACCGGATCCGTGGCCGCTTCCGGTACCTACGTCACCAACGGCGCACGTCTGGCCGTGGAGCACATCAACGGTAAAGGTGGTGTACTGGGCAAACCTCTGGAGCTGATTATCGAGGACAACAAGTCCAACCCGAGGGAGGCGGTCAACACCGCGGAGAAACTGATCCTGCGCGATAAAGTGCCGGTCATGATGGGGGCCTGGGGTTCCACCTTCACCCTGGCGACAATGCCGAAGCTGGAGGAGTACGGCGTTCCCATGGTGGTGGAGACCGCTTCTTCATCCAAGGTTACCACTTCCGGTAATCCCTGGGTTTTCCGTATCAGCCCGACTTCGATGATGGAAGCCCAGGCGTTCGCCAAACAGCTCTCCTCGTTCGCTCCTGCTATCAAGAAGGTGGATTTCCTGTCGGTGAACAACGACTGGGGACTGGGCGCGGCCGGCGCCTTCAAGGAGGTGCTGGAAAGCAAGGGGATTGAAGTAGGCCGTTCCGAAATCATCGCTCCGGATGCCACTGATTTATCCGCGCAATTGGCTGCCCTCAAAAACAGCGGCAGTGACACCATTATCGTTACATCAGGTGTGGAACAGCTAACTCTGGCGATTCGCCAGGCAGCCGAGCAAGGCATAAAACAACGGCTGGTCACCACTGGTGGGTCGTTTCCCGAACCCCTGGTGAAAAATCCGGGACCCAAGGGATACGTCAGCACGCACCTGTTGTTTTTCTCACCCTGGACCGCGGATCAATCCATTCATCCGGATATCGCCAGGACTTACATGGATGCCTGGGAAGCAAAAGGCTATCCGTTCCCGGGTCTGACCGAAGGCTTTCGCGGCTATGACGCCATTCTTACCATCGCGGAAGCAATTCGCGTGGCCGGAAAAGCCGAACCGGAAGCGATCCGCGATGCGCTTTGGAAGGTCAAACTGGCCGGTGTGAATGGCGACATCGCCTTTCACAAGGAAGGCCCCGAAGGCCGGGAAAGCGGCCAGAACACACCCAATATCTACATCATCCAGTTGCAAGACGGCGAAGTTTCAGCACTGTAACGGCACCCTTATCCCCTTTGCGCAGTGCAAGGCGGATGTGAGTCAGGGAGATTATTTTGGACCAGTTCCTCCAGCACCTCGTCAACGGCACGGTGCTCGGTGCCACCTATGCCCTGCTTGGCATCGGGCTCACGCTTATCTTCGGCATCATGAAAGTGGTCAACTTCGCCCATGGCGAGTTATACGCTTTCGGTGCCTATGTGGCCTACGCTCTGGTATCGCTGTTGCAGATGGATTATTTCGTGGCGCTTATCCTCGCGGCAGGCCTGGGTTTGCTATTGGGCGCGAGCATTGAGTTCCTGCTGTTGCGGCGTTGCCGTCTGGAGAACATCGACGAGGTCATGCTGATCATGATTGGGGTCATGATCATTATGCAGAACGCCGAACTGCTGGCCTGGGGCGGGGTCGCCAAAGTAGTCCCCACCCCGTTCCCGCAGGAGTCCATTATTATCGGCGGCATCTATCTGTCACCAACACGATTGTTTGTTCTTGGCGCGGCCATTGTGCTGCTGTTGGCCTTCTATCTGGTGATTGAACGTTCCCGGTTGGGGCTGGCGATGCGCGCCACCTTTCAGGACGAGGACGCGGCCCGTATCGTCGGCGTCAACGTGGGCCGGATTTACACACTCACCTTCGGTCTGGGATCGTCACTGGCGGCCATTACCGGGGCGCTGTTGGCACCGGTTTTCGTAGTCACACCGACAATGGGCGACCTGGCCAGCCTGAAGGCCTTCGCCATCGTTATTCTTGGCGGTCTCGGCAACATACGCGGAGCGGCGCTCGGCGGCTTCGCGCTGGCGCTGATTGAAGAGTTCGGGGCGGCTTACATTTCCACCGCCTATCGAGACGCGATCGGTTTCCTGGTGATTCTGGCCGTTATGATCGCCCGCCCACAGGGGTTGTTCGCGGCCAGGGAAAGGGTGGGTTGATTATGCGGAGATTGTCTTTTCTTGTCATTGTGGCCGCACTGGCTTTGCTGCCGGTGCTGTGGCCCGATCCCTATTTGCTGTCGGTAGTAGCGGCCGCGGGAATCATGATCATCGCCGCCATCAGTCTTAACCTGCTGCTCGGCTTCACTGGCCAGCTCAGTCTCGGACACGCCGCTTTTTTTGGCATTGGCGCCTATACCAGTGCGCTGCTCTCCCTGGGCTTCGACGTCGATCTGGGCTTCTCATCGCCTCTGGTAGTAGCACCCAAACCGGTATGGGTGGCTTTCGCCGGTGGCATCGTCATGGCATCACTGTTTGGATGGCTGTTGGGCAAGGTTGCTTTTCGCGTACGCGGTGCCTACTTCGTGATCGTCACCATCAGTTTTGCTCAGGTCATGCGCATGGTGGCGCTCAATTGGGTCGATCTGACCGAAGGCCCCATGGCTCTGGTTTCCATTCCACCCCTGAGCCTCTGGGTTCCCGGCGAAGGCGTTGTCCGCCTGGTCAGCAAAGCCTCGACGTACTGGTTGGTACTGGCCGCCGGTGTGCTGGCCTACGTGATCGTGGCCAATCTGGTACGCAGCCGCATCGGCCGTGCCGCCATCGCGTTACGGGAAAACGAGGTACTGGCAAAGTCCATCGGTATCCCGGTGACCCGGTGCCTGATCGTCTTTTCGGTCCTCTCCGCCGGTATCGCCGGTGCCGCTGGCGGTCTCTACGCCCATACCGTGCGGATCATTGACCCGGACGTTTTTCTGTTCATCTACACCATTACCATGGTGATCATGGTGATCGCCGGCGGCAAAGGCACCCTGGCTGGTCCGGTAGTAGGCGGTCTTATTTTCGGGCTCTTACCGGAAATGCTCAGAGGGGTGGTGGCACCGGAAGTGCAATGGATGATTTACGGCGCTTTGATGATCCTGATTCTTCTGTTCATGCCCAAAGGCATCGTTCCCGCCTTTGGTGGCTTATTAAAGCGCGGCAGGATTTCCGTGCGCCGCCCCTCCGCTACTCAAGGAGCCAGCTCATGACTGTATCCGCCGCGGAGCAGCCGGAAACGTTACTGTCCTTGTCCGGCATCAGCCTGCGCATCGCCGGCCTGCAGATTCTCAGCGACGTGGACCTCCGGGTTGAACCCGGCCGGATCGTCAGTCTGATCGGCCCCAATGGCGCCGGCAAAACCACGGCGTTCAATATTATCTCCGGCTATATGCGCCCCAGTGCCGGTTCCGTGCATTTTCTCGGACTGGACATTACCGGCAAACAACCCCATGAGATAGCCGAACTGGGTTTGGTCCGCAGTTTCCAGAGGACCAATATCTTTGGTAACTGCACCGTGTTCGAAAACCTGCTTACCGCTTTTCACATGCAAGGTCGTAGCGGACTCTTCGGTGCCATATTCAGGCTGCCCGCCTTCCAGCGAGAAGAGCAGGCGCTGGAGGCACGTACACGGGAGATGCTTGGTTTTCTGGAACTGGAGCATCGCGCCGATGATCTTGCCGCCAATCTGTCCTATGGCGAACAGCGTCTGCTCGGCGTCGGTATTGCCCTGGCGGCCCGGCCCAAGCTGTTATTGCTGGATGAACCCGCCGCGGGTTTGAACCCATCGGAAACCGAGGACTTCAAGCATATGGTGCGGCGTGTAGCCGACAGCGGCATCACCATTCTTCTGGTGGAGCATGACATGCACATGGTGATGTCGATCTCTGATTACATCGTGGTGTTGAACCAGGGGCATCGCATTGCCGACGGCAACCCCGCCGACATTCAAAGCGACCCGGAGGTAATTCGGGCGTATCTGGGATCAGGATTGCAACGTGCTAAAGCTTGATGATATTACCGTTCACTATGGCGCCACCGTGGCGGTGGACAAAGTATCGCTGGAAGTGAATGAAGGTGAGTTCGTCACCCTCATCGGCTCCAATGGCGCCGGCAAGTCCAGCACGCTCAGGGCCATCAGCGGCCTGGAACCCGTGGTCTCCGGCACTATCACCTTTGAAGGAAAGCCGATTACCAACGCCAGGCCACAGAGCATTATCGAGCACGGTATTGCCCATTGCCCGGAAGGGCGTCGTGTATTCTCTCAATTGAACGTGCGCGAGAATCTGGAGATGGGGGCTTACTGCCGCGGCGATCATGCCGGTATCCGTGATGACCTTGAGTCCATGCTGGACCGTTTCCCACGGTTGCGTGAACGTATCGAACAACCCGCGGGCACCCTTTCCGGCGGTGAGCAGCAAATGCTGGCCATCGCACGGGCGCTGATGTCCCGTCCGCGACTGGTTATGTTCGACGAACCCTCCTTGGGCCTGGCGCCCAACTTCGTCGAGCAGGTTTTTGAGTTGACCGCCGAAATCCGCGCTGCCGGCACCACCGTACTAATGGTGGAACAGAACGCCTATGCCGCGCTGGAATTGTGCGATCGGTCCTATCTCCTGGAGACCGGACGGGTGGTATTGCAGGGCACCGCCAGGGAAATGCGTGACAATCCGGATATCCGCAAAGCTTATCTGGGCGGATAAGGCCCCCATGGTCAGCCCGCGCCACCAGCGGCTAGACTGAACCACGTTATTCACCTGGAGACTACGGTATGCGACAGGTTCTTTTGATTGTCGACGTACAACCTTCGTTTTCTCCGCCGGCCTGGCTTCTTCGGGACATTGACCGTTTGCTCGGCCATATGCCGACCGTGGCGACGGTGGAGTGTCATGACGAAGCGATCACACCCTTTCAGGCGCAATTGGGTTGGCGGCCGCCGGAACAGGAACGAAGTCTGATCGCGGCCGACCGGCACTTCGTCAAACATGGCTACCGTCCTACCAACGAGGTGCTGCACCATCTTATCCAACTAGCCCCGGAAAGGGTTTTGGTGTGCGGCATCCAGACCGAAACCTGCGTACTCGCCGCCGGCTTCGCGCTGTTTGATCTGGGGCTGCGCCCGACTCTGATTACGGACCTGACCCTGGGCTCATCACTGGATCCCTCCGGCGCGCTCGGTGCTCGGCTTTGGCGACATCACTTCAGGCACACCACGACGTTGACGGAGCTGCTCGCGACAGGTACCTGAAAGACGATCAGACGGAGAATCCAGGGAAGAATCAGATATCCAGCACCAAACTGGCCGACTGGCTTGAAGAGCAGCAGATGATCATGGTGCCACGGCGATCATGCTCTTCCGCCGAACATACCGTGTCACGATGATCCGGGCGCCCTTCCAATACCCTCACCTCGCAGGCCCCGCAAAGCCCCTGTTCACAGGAATACATGAGGTCGGCGCCGGCATCTCGCAGGGCGTCCAGGATAGTTTGCCCGGGAGCCACCCGCACCTGCGCGCCGGAGCGCGCCAAAGTCACCTCGAACGCATCATTCGAAGCCGCCGCTAGTGGGGCGGCCTGAAAGCGCTCCATATGGATGCGGCGCCGCGCATTCAGCTCCTCTCCCAGCCGCTCCAGGTGATCGAGCATCCCCTTAGGGCCGCAGCAATAGATCTCGGTTTGCCTGGTCACGCCCCTGACCACAGCGGCAAATTGCCCGGCGCTATCCTCCGGAGAAGCGGCGTAATGGACCGTAACATCGCTGCGACCGCGCAGCGTTTCCAGAAACAATCCGTGTTTTTTTGAGCGGCACCAGTAATGCAGCCGTACCGGCCGACCGCTTGCGCGGACATGCTCATACATAGAGTAGATTGGGGTGATACCGATCCCCCCCGCCAACAGCATTACCGGTGAGGTACCCGGCGTTATCTCGAACTGGTTGCGAGGCGGGCTCAGATCAAATACCTGTCCTACCCGGGCACTGTCGTGCAGCCAGCGAGAGCCGCCCCTGCCGTTCTCTTCCCGCTTTACCGCGATAACATAGCGCCGCGGCGAACACAGCGGTGTTATCAGCGAGTATTGACGTAGCACCCCACCCGGCAAACCAATGTCCACATGCGCGCCGGCGGAGACCGGCGGCAAAGCCGCTGGTGTAATCGCCTCGAACTCATAGAAGATAATTTCTTCCGCACCATAGCGAATGGTGTCCAAACGAACCGGCAAGGTCCCGGTATCCTGAAAAACACCGGTATCAGACCGTGCCATACTGAACTCCCATCTTCTGCAGCCAGGAACGGTACTTCATACCGAGCAGATCGGTACGGTGGTGAAGCTCTTGACGCAGATCAGTGGGAATCCGTTCTGGGCGTTGCGTATCGACAATGTCACTGTCCTGGGCATAGACCAGATCCTGACGTTGACGCACTTCATCATCCGTCGGCATGGGGTTGAAGTTCATGGCGCAGCAAATCCGAACGATGCTTTCCGTCTCGCTCACTTGTTGGGCGGTCAGATAAGTGCAGAAGCGATCATTGGGATTACCTTCATGGGCGCGGTCCGGGTCCGTAATCAGGACACGTTTTTTAAAGTAGGCCACCAACGGCCGCAAGCATTTGTAGGCATAGAATGCGGTTACCGGCACATTACGCGGATCCCCATAAGGCTGGGTCACTTGCACTTCGGAAGAGGCCAGGCCTCCGTTCTCCTCCCAGACGTCATAAGCTCCGATCGGATCCGGATCATCCATCAGGCCGTTCACGCCCGCGTGCACGAAAGGGAAATGGGTGGGATCAATGAAATTCTCCACCGCCCGATAGCCGGACTTGAAGCGGTAGGGGCCGCACACCACCTTCTTGTAGCTGTCATCGTTCCACTCGGGGAAATCCGGTATATCGTGCTCCGGTTCGCCCAGGCTGGTCCAGATGAAGCCATAGGCTTCCTTGACGTGATGGCTGATGGCCTTGGCCTTTTTCATCGGTGTCTCCCCCGGGGAAGCGGGGATTAGCCGGCACTGCGCCGTGCCATCGTAGTTCCAGCCATGGTAAGGACACACGACCCGGTCACTGGCGATAAACCCTTTGGAGAGCCGCGCTCCCCGGTGGATGCACAGATCTTCCCACACATGAGTCTGGCCACTTGAATCACGCCAGATCACCAGATCGCGCTCGAACAGGGTGGAGGGTATCAAATTACCTTCCGTTACTTCGTCGGAAGCAGCCACCACGTGCCAGTCGTTCAACAACGCGGGCTCCAGGGTAACGTCCTGCTGGTTCAGCTGTTCTCTGCAGTTCATTGGTATCTTCCTCGATTACAGCGGCCGGAGTAATACCTTTGAAAAGCAAGTTGTATGCCACCCTTTTTCAAGCCCAGCCTGGCCGTTACAGACCTTTCCCGCATTGACTTAAGTGGCTGATTTTCGTGGTTATATTAGATGGATTCCGAGTTTATATAGCGGCCATGAAAATGCGGCTTTGAAGGTAAAGCGTGCCACTGGGCAAGGCATCTTTATGTGGTATGCCTCTTAGTTGAGCATGAAAGGACGACGATTATCACGCTCTCTCGCCCGTTCTCCCGTCATGTCGCAACCCAGGTTGACAAGCCGAAGGGCGCTGGTCTTTACTTCTTCTTATTCTCACCAGATATTTCTCCACATTTTTTATGGGCAATTCCTCTAAGACATCCAGGAAAGCGGCCGCCGCTCAACTGGCCAATGCGGTCGAACGATCCGCCCTGCTTGGCCGTCCGGGTTTTCTTATTCGTCGTTTGCACCAGATCCACTGCGGACTGTTTCTGGATGAAACCCGGGAGCACAACATCACGCCGGTTCAGTACAGTCTGATGACCACGTTAAGCACCCACGGAGAGATGGACCAGAACAGCCTGGCTCATGAGATCGGCCTGGAACGCACCAGCGTGGCCGAGGTGATCCCCCGCTTGGAAGCCCGGGGTTTGCTTAAACGCCGGCAGAGCGACGAGGACCGGCGCTTCAAACTGGTCAAGCTGAGCCGCAAAGGGGTTTATTTACTGAAAAAGATGGAGCCCGCCGTGCAACGGGCTCACGATCGCACCATCGAAGCCATCCCGAAAGATCAGCGTGATGTCTTCATGTTGCAGTTGATCAGACTGGTGGAAGCCAATAACGAAAACGGCAGCGCGCCATTCCGGTTGAGCAAGGGAGGCGACGGATAACCGCGCCTTCGATACGCAGTCACTATCACGATGTGCTATGAAGCCACTGCAGGAGCTTGCCTGCAAGCGAATGCCTGAAACGAGGTCCGATTCGCTTGCAGACAAGCTCCTGCAGCGGCCTTTTAGCTACCTCCGAATCCCGCTTCCAAGGCCGGCAATGATGGAGCGCGTACGGTGCCGGCGTTATTACTCCACCGTCACCGACTTCGCCAGGTTACGGGGCTGGTCCACATCGGTGCCACGCAGTACCGCCACATGATAGCTGAGCAGCTGCAACGGCACGGTATAGACGATGGGAGCGATGATTTCCGGCACCGCCGGCAGATTGAGCACGTGGATCCCCTCGCCTTCCTTCACATGGGCGTTCTTGTCGGCGAACAGGTACAGCTCACCGCCGCGGGCACGCACTTCCTGCAGGTTGGATTTCAACTTCTCCAGCAGTTCGTCGTTGGGCGCCACCGCCACCACCGGCATGTCCTTGTCCACCAAGGCCAGGGGGCCATGTTTCAGCTCACCAGCGGGGTACGCTTCGGCATGGATGTAGGAAATCTCCTTGAGCTTGAGCGCCCCTTCCATGGCCACCGGGAACTGTACACCACGCCCCAGGAACAGGGTGTGATGCTTTTCCACGAAGGCCCGGGAGAGCTGCTCGATGGGCTTGTCCAGAGAAGCGGCTTGTTCGATCAGGTTCGGCAATTGGCGCAGCTCGTTGAGAATACTTTCGATTTTCTCGTCCGCCATACCTTTGCGCCGGCCGAGCGCCATTACCAGCATCAACAAAGCGGTCAGCTGGGTCGTGAACGCCTTGGTGGAGGCCACGCCAATTTCCGGGCCGGCCTTGGTCAGGAACACCAATTCGGACTCGCGTACCAAAGAAGAGCCGTCCACATTGCAGATCGCCAGCCGGCCCACATAGTTGCTGGAGTCGGTGTCACGCAAAGCCGCCAGGGTATCGGCGGTTTCCCCACTCTGGGAGATGGTGACGAACAGCGTGCCTTCCGGCACCACGTGCTGGCGATAACGAAACTCACTGGCCACTTCCACCTGGCAAGGGATGCCGGCGAGCGCTTCCAGCCAGTAGCGGGCCACCATACCAGCATGGTAGCTGGTGCCGCAGGCAACGATCTGCACGGTACGCACCTGGTCGAAAATCGCCGTCGCCCGCTCTCCAAAAGCGTCGCTCACGCTTTGTGGTGAGTCGATGCGATCTTCCAGGGTGCGTTGGATGGCCGCCGGCTGCTCGAAGATTTCCTTCTGCATGTAATGCCGGTATTCGCCTTTTTCCGCATCCTCGTGAGCGCCGTCGAGCTCATGCACCTCGCGGTTCACTTCGTTGCCATCCGCGTCAAAGATGCGCACGCCTTCGAGTGTCACGTCCACCATGTCCCCTTCACCCAGGAACACGAAGCGATTGGTCACCGGCAACAACGCCAGTTGATCGGATGCCACGTAGTTTTCGTCGATACCCAATCCCACCACCAACGGAGAGCCGGAGCGGACCGCCACCAGACGATGAGGCTCCCGGGCATGGATCACGCCCAGAGCATAGGCGCCCCGCAGCCGCTTGACCACGCTTTGCAAGGCACGGAACAGATCAGCAGTTTCCGCCATGGCGCGATGGACCAAATGGACCACCACCTCGGTGTCGGTGTCGGAAGCGAACTGATAGCCTTCGCTTTCCAGTTCCTCGCGCAATTCCTGGAAGTTCTCGATGATGCCGTTATGCACCAGAGCCAGTTCCTCACCGGACAGGTGCGGGTGGGCGTTTTTCTCGGAAGGGCGGCCATGAGTAGCCCAGCGGGTGTGTGCGATACCGGTGAAGCCGGAGGCATCGGTTTCACGAACCGCCTGCTCCAATCCGGCCACTTTTCCCTGGCGACGCACGCGCTGCAAACCCTGATCATTGATCAAAGCCACACCGGCACTGTCATAACCCCGGTATTCCAAGCGTTTCAGGCCAGTGATCAAAATATTGCTGACGTTGCGCTGAGCCACAGCTCCGACGATTCCGCACATAACGGTCTTACTCCTTGCTTCACTGATCCTGTTTTTTTACAGGACGCTGCCAATCCATAATGTTGCGCTGTTTACCACGCGCCACTGCCAGAGCGTTGTCTTCCACATCCCGGGTAATGGTGCTGCCCGCGCCGATGGTTGCATTTTCGCCAATGGTGACCGGCGCGACCAGTGAAGAATTGGAACCGATGAAAGCGCCGTCCTTCATGATCGTCTGGTATTTGTTAACGCCGTCATAATTACAGGTGATGGTGCCCGCGCCCACATTCACGCCCTTGCCGATCCGGCTGTCGCCGATGTAGGTCAGGTGATTTACCTTCGACCCCTCTCCGATGGTTGCTTTCTTGGTCTCCACGAAATTGCCGACCTTCGCCTTGGCCGCCAGTTCCGTGCCCGGTCGCAGGCGGGCAAACGGCCCCACCTGACAATGCTCGCCTACGCGGGCACCATCAATGACAGAGTTGGCTTCAACCACGGTGTGAGCACCGAGATGGGCATCCCGAATCAGACAATTGGGGCCGATGCGCACGCCGGACTCGATGGTGACCTTGCCTTCCAGGACCACGTTGACATCCATCATCACGTCACCGGCCACCTGGACATCGCCACGCACATCAAGACGGGCCGGATCCATCAGCGTGACACCGGCGCGCATCAGCGCTTCGGCCTGGTTCAGTTGATAAACCCGTTCCAGCCGTGCCAGTTGCACGCGGTCATTGACGCCGTCCACTTCCCACGGAAAAGCGGGCTGGGCGGTTTCCACCGTCATTCCTTTTTCCACCGCCATGGCGATCAGATCGGTCAGGTAATACTCGCCCTGAGCGTTGTTGTTGGACAGTGCCGGCAGACTTTCCGACAGAAACCCACGGGTACAGGCGAGGATACCGGTGTTGATCTCCGGGATGCGTTTTTCGTCTTCGCTGGCGTCTTTCTGCTCAACAATGCGCTGTACCTTACCGTCCTCTCCACGAACGATACGCCCGTAACCGGAAGGGTCGTCCATGGTCAGGGTCATCAACGCCAGGGTCCGTTCGTTTACCCGGGCAACGAACTCCCGCAGGGTTTCCGGCCGGATCAGCGGAACATCACCGTAGAGGACCAGTACCACGTCCTCTTCCAGATAAGGCAGCGCCTGGGCCACCGCGTGGCCGGTGCCGAGCTGTTCAGCTTGTTCCGCCCAGCGCAGGTTGGTCCCCTGCACCGCTTCGCGCACCTTCTCGCCACCGTGGCCATACACCACCACGGTATTCAACGGGTCGAGCGCCGCCGCCGCGTCGACAACATGCTGCACCATCGGCCGCCCGGCGATGCCGTGAAGCACTTTGGGGAGGGCGGACTTCATGCGGGTTCCTTTACCCGCGGCAAGGATCACTACCGCTAGGTTCATGTCTGTTCCGGGCTCCATAACGGGGTCGAAAGGGTGTTTATCCTATCCCTCGACCATTGCAAATAAAAAAAGGGCGGCACATGGCCACCCTTTTTTACATCTCTTTGAAAATGGTGCCACCGCAAGTGTTAGCGCTTCGCCATTTTCTTGATCTGCTCAATGGTCCGCAGGCGGGCGGAGGCCTCCGCCAGAACAGCGGCGGCACGGGTGTAATCCATTTCCGAATTCTTCCCTTCCAGCGCTTCCTTGGCACGCTGTCTGGCTTGCTCCGCCTGGGCACCGTCCATATCCTGGGCGCGCTCGGCGGTGTCGGCCAACACCGTCACCAATTTCGGCTGGACTTCCAGGAAGCCACCGGATACGTAGAACACTTCTTCCTCACCGTTCTGCAGCTTCACTCGCACCGGGCCTGGCTTGAGGCGGGTCAGCAACGGAGCGTGGCCGGGCAGAACACCCAGATCACCTTCGACACCAGCCGCCACCACCATCTCCACCAGACCGGAGAAGAGTTGCTTTTCGGCACTCACAATATCGCAATGCACGGTCATCGCCATTTCGGTTCCTCCCCGTGCAGGTTACTTGCCACCGCGTTTGTTGTAAGCCTCTACAACTTCATCGATGGACCCCTTCATGTAGAAGTCCTGCTCGGGGATATGGTCATAGTCGCCTTTCAGGATACCGCTAAAGGAGCGAATAGTATCCTTCAGGGACACATATTTACCCGGAGAACCGGTAAATACTTCCGCCACGAAGAACGGTTGAGACAGGAAACGCTCGATCTTACGGGCCCGGGCCACGGTGAGCTTGTCTTCCTCGGACAGTTCGTCCATCCCCAGAATCGCGATGATGTCCTTGAGCTCCTTGTAGCGCTGCAGAACAGTCTGCACGCCACGGGCGGCCTCGTAATGCTCGTGACCAATCACCAGCGGATCCAACTGACGGGAGGTGGAATCCAGCGGGTCGATCGCCGGGTAAATACCCTTGGAAGCGATGTCACGGCTAAGTACCACGGTGGCGTCCAAGTGGGCGAAGGTGGTGGCCGGAGACGGGTCGGTCAAGTCATCCGCGGGGACGTATACCGCCTGCACGGAGGTGATGGAGCCGGTTTTGGTGGAGGTGATCCGTTCCTGCAGAACGCCCATCTCTTCCGCCAGAGTCGGCTGGTAACCCACCGCGGAAGGCATACGGCCCAACAGTGCGGATACTTCGGTACCGGCCAGGGTGTAACGGTAGATGTTATCCACGAAGAACAACACGTCGCGACCTTCGTCCCGGAACTTCTCGGCCATGGTCAGACCGGTCAGCGCCACACGCAGACGGTTACCCGGCGGCTCGTTCATCTGACCGTAAACCAGGGACACTTTGTCGAGAACGTTGGAGTCCTTCATTTCGTGGTAGAAGTCGTTACCTTCACGGGTACGCTCCCCCACACCGGCGAACACGGAGAAACCGGAGTGCTCGATCGCGATGTTCCGGATCAGCTCCATCATGTTCACGGTCTTGCCCACGCCGGCGCCGCCGAACAGGCCGACCTTACCGCCTTTGGCGAAGGGGCAAACCAGGTCGATAACCTTGATGCCGGTTTCCAGCAGTTCGTTGGTGGCTGCCTGATCCGCATAAGTAGGTGCTTTACGGTGAATGGGCATACGCTCCTCTTCACCGATCGGGCCTGCCTCGTCAATGGGGCGTCCCAGCACGTCCATGATTCGGCCCAGGGTCTTGGTGCCGACCGGAACCTGAATCGCTTCTCCGGTATCGGTCACGGGCAGACCCCGTTTCAGACCTTCGGTGGAGCCCATGGCGATGGAGCGCACCACACCGTCGCCCAACTGCTGTTGAACTTCCAGCGTGGTTTCGGTGCCGTCCACGGTGAGCGCGTCATACACCTTGGGTACATTATCGCGCGGAAATTCGACGTCGATCACAGCACCGATGATCTGAACAATACGACCGCTACTCATGCTTGCATCCTCTTAAACTTGCGTTTTTCGCCGCGTTTACCGGTATTGTCGCCAAGCCGTTATACCGCGGCGGCACCACCAACGATTTCGGAAATTTCCTGCGTAATGGCTGCCTGGCGCGCTTTGTTGTACACCAGTTGCAGATCACGAATGATGTCACCGGCGTTATCACTGGCCGCCTTCATCGCTACCATCCGCGCCGCCTGTTCGCAGGCATTGTTCTCTACCACACCCTGGTATACCTGGGACTCGATGAACCGCACCAGCAGTTCATCAAGCAGCTCCTTGGGCGCCGGCTCATAGATGTAGTCCCAATGGCGCTTGAGCTCTTCATCGTCGCCCGGCTCCAGCGGCAGCAACTGGATCTGCTTGGCCTGCTGCGTCATGGTGTTCACGAATTCGTTGTACATGATGTACAGACGATCGATCTCACCAGACTCATAGGCTTCCAGCATGACCTTGATGGAACCCACCAGGTCTTCCAGATGCGGGGTATCGCCAAGACCGTTGACGGTGGCTTGCACATCACCGCCCATGCTCTTGAAGAAGCTGATTCCCTTGGAACCCACCAGGCAATAGCTTACCTTGGCACCCTGTTCCTGCCATTCGCGGGCGCCTTGCACCACTTTCTTGAGCAGGTTCACGTTCAGGCCACCGCACAGACCCCGGTCGGAGGTCACCACGATATAGCCCACGCTTTTCACTTCCCGCTCTTGCAGGTAGGTGTGCCGGTATTCCAGATCAGCGTTGGCAAGATGCGCCACCACCTGACGAATGCGGGTGGCGTAGGGCTTGCTGGCAGCCATGCGGTCCTGCGCCTTGCGCATTTTGCTGGCCGCCACCATCTCCATTGCACGGGTGATCTTCTTCGTGCTCTGGACGCTAGAGATCTTGCCTTTGATCTCTTTACCGCTAGCCATAGGACTAATCCTTTTTTAGCGAATTACCAGGTTTGGGTGGCCTTGAACTGTTCGATGCCTTCTTTGATACCGGCTTCGATTTCGTCGTTGTAGTCACCCTTCTCGTTGATCTTATCCATCAACGCTTTCTGTTCGCTGTTCATATAGTCCAGCAGAGCCGCTTCAAAGGCGCCGATCTTCTCGACTTCGATACCTTTCAGGTAGCCTTCGTTGGCGGCGTACAGCACCACGCCCATTTCGGCGATGCTCATCGGGCTGTACTGGTTTTGTTTCATGAGCTCGGTAACCGCCTGACCATGCTCCAGCTGTTCGCGAGTAGCGTCATCCAGGTCGGAAGCGAACTGGGCGAAGGCCGCCAGTTCACGATACTGAGCCAGTGCCAGACGAATACCGCCGCCCAGCTTCTTGATGATCTTGGTCTGGGCCGCGCCGCCCACACGGGATACGGACACACCCGCGTTCATCGCCGGGCGGATGCCGGAGTTGAACAGGTCGGTTTCCAGGAAGATCTGACCGTCGGTGATGGAGATCACGTTGGTCGGTACGAACGCGGAAACGTCACCACCCTGGGTTTCAATGATCGGCAGCGCGGTCAGGGAACCGGTCTTGCCTTTCACTTCACCGTTGGTGAATTTTTCCACGTATTCTTCGTTTACCTTGGCGGCGCGCTCCAGCAGACGGGAGTGCAGGTAGAACACGTCACCAGGATAAGCTTCACGGCCCGGCGGGCGACGCAGCAGCAGGGAGATCTGACGATACGCCCAGGCCTGCTTGGTCAGGTCATCATAGACGATCAGGGCATCTTCACCGCGATCACGGAAGTATTCGCCCATGGCGCAACCGGCGAACGGCGCCAGGAACTGCATGGAAGCCGGATCGGAGGCGGAAGCCGCCACCACGATGGTGTTTTCCATCGCTCCATGTTCTTCCAGTTTGCGCACCACGTTGGCGATGGTGGACTGCTTCTGACCAACCGCGACATAGACACAGCGAACGCCGGAATCTCTCTGGTTGATGATGGCATCCACCGCCACAGCGGTCTTACCAATCTGACGGTCACCGATGATCAGCTCACGCTGACCACGGCCAATCGGCACCATGGAGTCGATGGACTTATAACCGGTCTGCACCGGTTCGTTCACCTCTTTCCGCCAGATAACGCCGGGGGCTACTTTTTCCACCGCGTCGGTCTGGGCCGCATTGATCGGGCCCTTGCCATCGATCGGGTTACCCAGGGCATCCACCACGCGACCCAGCAGTTCCGGACCGGTGGGTACTTCCAGAATACGGCCAGTACAACGGACCTTCTGGCCTTCGGCCAACCCCAGGTAATCACCCAGGACCACGGCACCGACTGAGTCCTGCTCAAGGTTAAGGGCCATGCCGTAGATGCCGCCTTCAAACTCGATCATCTCACCGAACATCACGTCGGCAAGACCATGAATGCGCACAATACCATCGGATACGGATACCACCGTACCTTCGTTGCGTGCCTCGGTGGAGGTATCAAGTTTTTCAATGCGGGACTTGATAATCTCGCTGATTTCGGACGGGTTGAGTTGCTGCATCTCTAGTCCCTCAAACTCAAGAGTTCAGTTGCTCTGCCAGACGGTTCAGTCGGCCACGCACACTGCCATCAATTACGGTATCACCGGCTCGAACCAGCACGCCGCCGATCAGGGCGGGGTCCACGGAAGTGCTGATTTTCACTTCGCCGCCGAGACGTCTTTTCAGAGCATCGACCAGTCGGCTGATATCGGCGTCTTCCATCTCGTAAGCGGAGATGAGTTCCACATCCGTGAACGCTTGCTGTTCGGCCAGCAGTTCGTGGAATAACGCCAAAATCAGCGGCAGAAGCGACAGGCGCTTGTAGCGCGCCAGTTGGGCAATGAAATTACGGCCGCTCTCGTCCAACACATCGCCGCAAACCTGGGCAAAAGCGTCGACTTTAGCGGCGTCGTCCAGTTGGGGCCGATCCAGAAAGGCGCGCATGGTGGCGTCCTGCGCCACAGCCGCCATCGTGGTCAGCATCTGTTCCCACTTGTCCAGGACCCCTGCTTCCTTAGCGTACAAAAAAGCCGCTTTGGCGTAGGGGCGTGCGATGGTGGTCAATTCAGCCATGGTTTACCCGTTTACTCAGAGTTCAGCCGCCAACTGGTCCAGAAGCTGCTTGTGAGTGTCGCGGTTGATTTCACCACCGAGAACTTTCTCGGCGCCGTTCAACGCCAGTGCGGACACTTCCTTACGCAGCTGCTCGCGAGCCTGATTGACTTCCTGCTCAATCTCAGACTGGGCTTTGGCAATCAGACGCTCACCTTCGGTGCGGGCCTGATCTTTCGCTTCTTCCACAATCTGATTTGCTCGGCGGTTGGCCTGTTCAATGATTTCGGCCGCCTTCTCTTTTGCTTCCTTGAGATTGGCCGTCGCTTTTTCCTGAGCCAGCTCCAGATCACGCTCGGCGCGATCAGCGGCACTCAGGCCTTCGGCGATCTTCTGTTTTCGTTCTTCCAGCGCCCGTGAAATGGGCGGCCAGACGAACTTCATGCAGAAGGCGACGAACAGAGCGAACCAGATGGCCTGGCCGATCAGTGTCAGGTTGATATTCATTGCGCCTCCTTAAATCGGGTGCGGCAGCAATCGATTTAAGCCGCAAACATCAGATACATACCCAGTACCACTGCGATAATCGGCACGGCGTCCAACAGACCAGCGATGATGAACATGCGGGTTTGCAGCATCGGACCCAGCTCGGGCTGACGCGCAACGGATTCCAGGAACCGACCGCCCATCAGACCAAAGCCGATACCGGCGCCCAGTGCGGCCAGACCAGCCATGATGCCAGCAGCGAGAAGGTTGATATCTTCCATCATTACACTCCCGTTAAGTGCTTTTCAGTTAAGGTAAAAACAGTGCTTAGTGCTCTTCGGTCGCCATGCTCAGATAAACGATGGTCAACACCATGAAGATGAAGGCCTGCAGCGTGATAACCAGAATGTGGAACACCGCCCAGGGCCAGGCACCCACCGCCTGCCAGGTACCCAGCATGGCGGCGGCAAGAATAAAGACGAACTCACCAGCATACATGTTGCCGAACAACCGCATGCCCAGAGAGACCGGTTTGGCCAGCAGGGATACCGTTTCCAATACAAGGTTGATCGGAATCAGAATCACCATGGCCAGCTTGTTCGGAGCGCTGAAGGGATGCAGGGCCAATTCACCGATGAAGCCACCGATGCCCTTCGACCTCAGGCTGTAGAAAATAATCAGGAAAAACACCGTGATCGACATGGACAGAGTGATGTTCGGGTCCGTGGTCGGCACGATCTTGAAGTAGGCTTGATGCGCGTCCCAACCGGCGAAGGTCACCATGACCCATTCAAAGGTCTTGGGAACAAAATCCACCGGGATCAGGTCCATCAGGTTCATCAGGAAGACCCAGCAGAAGATCACCAGGGACAGAGGGGCGATCAGCTTGCTCTTGCCGTGGAACGAGTCACGCACCTGAGTGTCGATGAAACCGATGATGACTTCGACGAAATTCATGAAGCCGGACGGCACGCCGGCACTGGCCTTGCGGGCGCCCAGCCAGAACAGGAAACACATCAGAATGCCGAGACCGCCGGACCAGGCCAGAGAGTCCACATGGAACGCCATGAAGCCCATATCAACGGCTTCCTGGCCATTACAGGCAAAGGTCCAGGTGGATTCGGTCAGCGTTTGTTCATGACCATGGCAGGTACGTTCATAGCCGGCGGGCAATTGGCCATAGGTGAGGTTGCCCAAATGGTGCTTGATATACTCGCCGGTGGAGCTCGCTGCCATATCGATACCTACCTAGTCGTCAGTCTAGTCGTCTTGCCCGTCCCGCTCCGCTCCCAGGCGGCGATCCAGGCGCATCACCTGAATCCATCCGACAATCTGCGTCAGCAGAAACCCCAGAAGCAGGACCGTTACATTCCTGAACTCGCGCGAAAGCCGCACTTCGGCGAAGGTCAGCCCGAAGAGCGCGAGCATTATCAAAACTTTTCCGGCTTCGCCCCGTATGGCGGCACCCGCCATACGGTCGGGCTTGATATTGCCCGGATGAAGCCATACCTGGTAGCCACCCCAGGCGTATGCGATCAGGCTGATGGCCGAGCCCCAGGCTGCAAACAAGCCCGCGGTGGCATCCGCCAGCACCGTGGTCAGTATGGCGACAATCACCAAAGTGATGATTTGGGCGCGCATCAAACCCCAGAACAGTGTTCTGCGGGCTCGTAAGTCGAAACTGGTCACCGTGCTCCCGTGTTTGGCTACTGGTGAAAAATGCGATTCACCAGGCGAAGGTCGCGGGTACCCCCTGATCTTGGCGCGGGAAGTATATGGGGAAGGTTATCCGGTATCAACCGGCTGAGCGCGATAGTTTGGCCCAATTTGATAAAAAAGAGCCCAAAAAACAGACGGTTGCTCTTTCGTATACAAATAGGCTTTATTCGTATCCACCCAGGACTTGCAAAGCGTCCTCCTTTTTCAACCAAACGTCAAGTTACTTGATGTGGGACAAGATCCCGTCAAGTTCGTCCAGATTGTTGTAGCTGATCACCAGCTTGCCTTTTCCTCCCGAGCCCTGCTGGATTTGCACCGGCGCACCGAGACGATCGGACAGATCGGTGATCAGAGAGCGGACATTGGGATCTTCCCTTTTCGGCGCCGGTTTGGCCGGCTTCTGTTTCTCGAATTCCCTTACCAGCACTTCGGTTTGGCGCACCGAAAGCCCTTTGGCCACCACCACGCGGGCCGCTTCCACCTGCTTGTCCCCTCCGAGCGCCAGCAGCGCCCGGGCGTGCCCCATTTCCAGGTCACCGTGCTCAAGCAGCTTCTTCACATCCGCTTCCAGCGTCATCAGACGCAGCAGATTGGTAACCATGGCACGGGATTTCCCCACGGCATCCGCCACTTGCTGGTGGGTCAGGCCAAACTCATCCTTGAGCCGTGACAACGCCAGCGCCTCTTCCATCGGATTGAGGTTTTCACGCTGGATGTTCTCGATCAGCGACATGGCGATGGCGGCTTCATCCGGCACCTCACGGATCACCGCGGGAATGGAGTCCAGTTCCGCCATTTGCGCGGCACGCCAGCGGCGCTCACCGGCGATGATTTCGTAACGATTCTCGCTTAGTGGACGCACCACGATAGGCTGCATCACGCCCTGAGCCCGGATCGACTCCGCCAATTCCTCGAGAGCGTCGGCGGACATGTCCTTGCGCGGCTGGTAACGGCCTCGCTGCATGAACTCCACCGGCAGATGGCGCAGCTCCCCATCCCGGGGCGGACGTTGTTCCTGAGCAGGCTCAGCCGGGCTGGCCGCGGCGCCGACGGCGACTTCTTCCTGATGTTGCTGATAGCTCGCACTGGTGCTGAGCAGGGCATCGAGTCCTTTGCTGAGACCGCGTTTACGCTTTGCCGCCATGATTCAAACTCGCTCATGTTCGGTTGCGGTGGCGCTGCGCCACCGGAGATTATCGCCCGACGTCACTGCCTTCACGGCGTCTCGGGGGGCTGCTGGGAGGGTGCCGTCGATGCCACCGTCTGCTCGCGCCGCAGGATTTCACCGGCCAGCGCCAGATAGCTTACCGCACCCCGGGATTTGGGGTCATAGGTGATCACCGGCGCGCCGTGGCTGGGCGCCTCCGCCAAACGCACATTGCGTGGAATGATGGTGCGATAGACCTTGTCACCAAAGTGACTGATCAGCTGATTGGAAACGTCGTTGGAAAGGCTGTTGCGCGGGTCATACATGGTCCGCAACAGGCCGCCTATATGCAGCTTCGGATTCAGTACCGAGCGGATCTTCTCGATGGTGTTCATCAACGAGGTCAGCCCCTCCAGCGCATAGTACTCACACTGGATCGGCACGATAACGGAGTCCGCCGCCGCCAGGGAATTCACGGTCAGCATGTTCAGCGACGGCGGGCAGTCGATAATGATGTAGTCATAGCGGTCACGGATTCCGACCAGCGCGTCGCGCAGCCGGTACTCCTTGCTGTCCAGTTCCAGCAACTGCACTTCCGCGGCGGTCAGATCACCGTTGGCGGCCACCAGATCGAAGCCGGACTCTTCCGGCGTGATCACGATGGCCTCGGCCATATCAGCTTCGCCGAGCAGCACGTCCAATATGGTGTATTCCGGTTCGTGCTTGTCGACGCCGGCGCCACTGGTGGCGTTCCCCTGCGGGTCGATATCCACCAGCAGCACCTTCTTGCGGGTAGCCGCCAACGACGCCGCCAGATTGACGCTACTGGTGGTCTTGCCGACCCCGCCCTTTTGGTTGGCAATGGCAAAAACGGTGGTCACGACGCTCCCTCTCATTGGCGACGCGCGTCATTGGCGACGCACGATCAACAACACCCTTGATTCCGCCAAACCGGGCACGCTCAGGGTTTCGCGTTGCACCCGCCAGCAGGCTGGCAGGGCTGCCATCTCCTGATCGGCGGCGGCGGCTTTCATCGCCAATAACCGGACATCGCCCTGCATCAGGGGTCCGAGTAACTCCAACATGTCCGGCAAGGCGGCGAAAGCGCGGCTGATAATCTGTGATGGAGCCTTACGGTACTGTTCCACGCGGGCGTGCACAACCTCCACGTTATGCAAACCCAGCTCCCGTCGCGCCTGACGGATGAAACGGAGTTTCTTGCCATTGCTGTCCAGCAGCACGAAGGACTGGTCCGGACGGGCCAGGGCCAGAGGGATACCGGGCAGCCCGGCACCGGTGCCCACATCCAGGGTGTCCACCGGTTCCACATGGGGCAACACTGCCAGGGAATCGAGCAGGTGGCGAGTGACCATCTCCGCTGGATCGCGCACGGCGGTAAGATTGTAGGCACGATTCCAGCGCACCAGCAGATCCCGATAGAGCAACAGGCGCTCCTGTTGCTCCCGGTCCAGGTCGATATTCAGTTCGGCCAGCCCCCGCGCCAGCCGCTGTTGATCTTCGGTCATGCCTGGCGGGCCGCCCGGTGCTGGTGCTTTTTCAGGTAGATCAACAACAGGGAAATGGCCGCCGGCGTCACGCCGGGAATACGGCCGGCCTGGCCGATGGTTTCCGGGCGGACCTCGGCGAGCTTCTGCTTGACCTCATTGGACAACCCCTGCACCTGGCCGAAGTCGAAGTCCGCCGGCAAACGCTGATGCTCGGCGGCGCGCAGCCGGGCTATCTCCGCTTCCTGACGGTCGATGTAACCCGCGTATTTGGCGAGGATTTCCATCTGCTCCACCACCGGCGGGGCCTCCGGTTCCAGCCCCATCGCCCCGATCAGGGCGTGGTAGTCGATTTCCGGGCGCTTGAGCAGATCCAGCAGGTTGTACTCGTGGGGCAGCGGCTTATCCACCAGGGCATTGATGCTGTCCGCCGCCGCCGTTCCGGGGCGCACCCAGGTAGCGCTCAGGCGCGCTTGTTCGCGCGCCATCCCCTCACGCTTGTCGTTGTAGGCGGCCCAGCGCTCATCGTCCACCAGCCCCAGCTCGCGGCCTTTCCCGGTCAAACGCAGGTCGGCGTTATCCTCACGCAGTAACAGGCGGTATTCGGCGCGGCTGGTGAACATACGGTACGGCTCGCGGGTGCCCATGGTGATCAGATCGTCCACCAGTACGCCCAGGTAGGCTTCGTCCCGGCGCGGCGTCCACGGCGCTTTCTCCTGGCTCATCAGGGCCGCGTTCAGACCCGCCAGCAAGCCCTGGGCACCGGCTTCTTCATACCCGGTGGTGCCATTGATCTGGCCGGCGAAGAACAACCCCGGCATGTGCTTGGTCTCCAGGCTGTGCTTAAGATCCTGGGGATTGAAGAAATCGTACTCAATGGCGTAGCCCGGCCGGGTGATGTGGGCGTTCTCGAACCCGCGGATGGAACGTACCGCCGCCAGCTGGATATCGAACGGCAAACTGGTGGAAATGCCGTTGGGGTACAGCTCATGGGTGTTCAGCCCTTCCGGCTCCACGAACACCTGGTGGCTGGTCTTGTCCGGATAGCGATTGACCTTGTCTTCCACGGACGGGCAATAGCGCGGCCCCACGCCTTCGATAACGCCGGCGAACATCGGGCTGCGATCAAAGCCGGAGCGAATAATCTCGTGGGTGCGCTCGTTGGTATGGGTGACATGACAACACACCTGGCGCGGATGGTCCTCCACCCTGCCCAGGTAGCTCATTACCGGCGTCGGGCTGTCACCCCACTGTTCCTCCATCACGGAGAAGTCCACGCTTCTGCCGTCAATACGCGGCGGCGTGCCGGTTTTCAGCCGGTCGACACGGAACGGCAGCTCACGCAGCCGGCGGGCCAGAGCATTGGAGGGCTGATCGCCGGCCCGGCCGCCCTGATGGTTTTCCATCCCCACATGGATGACCCCGCCGAGAAAAGTCCCCGCGGTCAGCACCACGGCATCGGCGTGGAAACGCAATCCCATGTTGGTCACCACGCCCACACAGCGGCCTTGCTCGACGATCAGATCATCGGCGGCCTGCTGGAACAGTGTGAGATGCGGCTGATTCTCCAGAGCATGGCGGATAGCGGCTTTATAAAGGATGCGATCGGCCTGGGCCCGAGTGGCGCGCACCGCCGGCCCCTTGCGGGCATTAAGCACCCGGAACTGGATGCCGGCCTGATCGGTGGCGCGGGCCATGGCCCCGCCCAGGGCATCGATTTCCCGCACCAGATGGCTCTTGCCGATGCCGCCAATGGCCGGATTGCAACTCATCTGACCCAGAGTCTCGATATTATGGGTGAGCAAAAGGGTTTCCACGCCCATGCGCGCCGCCGCCAGGGCTGCTTCGGTGCCGGCGTGGCCACCGCCAATCACGATCACGCCAAATCGCTGGGGAAAATCCATGGAAATATCTCGCTCAGAGTGCTGTACCCGATCAGGGCTGTGCAAAATATGATCAGTCCGGGCGCGCTAGTATAGTGCCGTGGGAATTAAATGAAAGGCCCACCGGTCTGTTATGATGAACCAGACCTACCATTCTCCTTTATATTCCAGGAGTGCATTTGGATTCGTTGAATCTGTATCTGCTGATCGGCACCGGGCTGATGTTCATCGGGCTGCTTTTGGGCTCTCTGAGCACCCGCATCGGCGTGCCGTCCCTGTTGATGTTCCTGCTGGTGGGGATGGCCGCCGGTGAGGACGGCATCGGCGGTATCCAATTCGATGACCTCTCCACCGCTTACGTCATCAGTAACATCGCCCTGGCGGTCATCCTCATGGACGGCGGCCTGCGCACCCGCATGGACACCTTTCGCCTGGCTCTGAAGCCGGCGCTGTCCCTGGCCAGCCTCGGTGTGGCCATCTCCGCCGCCCTGGTCGGCGCCTTCACCACCTGGCTGATGGGCGTGGACTGGCGCCTGGGGCTGCTGCTGGGCGGCATTATCGGCTCAACCGACGCGGCGGCGGTATTCAGTGTGATCAAAGGCGCCGGGGTCAACATCAATGAGCGGGTGGCCAGCACCCTGGAGATCGAATCCGGTCTCAACGACCCGATGGCCATCTTCATCACCCTGATGCTGGTGGGTGTGCTGGTGGAGCCGGACGCCACCTTTGGTTTCAACATGATCCTGACCCTGATCCAGCAGTTTGGCCTGGGCGCGATCATCGGACTGGGGCTGGGCGCGGTACTCAGCGAAATCCTGCTGCGGGTGCGCAGTAACGAGGGTCTGCACGCCTTGCTGCTGTGCAGCGGCGGCGCCATGGTGTTCGCACTCACCAACCTTGCCGGCGGCAGCGGCTTCCTGGCGATTTATCTCACCGGCCTGGTCACCGGTAACCGGCGTGGCGGTACCGGGGACAACGTGTTGCGCTCCATGGACAGCATGGCCTGGCTGGCCCAATCCGGCATGTTTCTGATGCTGGGTCTGCTGATCACGCCATCGGAGCTGGGCCAGCACCTGCTGCCGGCCCTGATGGTGGCCTTGTTCCTGATGCTGGTGGCGCGGCCAGTGTCGGTGTGGGTGAGCCTGATCCCCTTTATCTTCACCTGGCGTGAGAAACTGTTCATCGCCTGGACCGGCCTGCGCGGGGCGGTGCCCATTGTCCTGGCGGTGTTCCCGCTGTTGGCCGGCGTGGGTGAAACCCGTCTGCTGTTTGATATCACCCTGGTGGTGGTGTTGATCTCGCTGTTGGCCCAGGGAGCCAGCCTGCGCTACATGGCACGATTGTTGAAAGTCTCGGTACCAGCGACAGCGGCGCCGAAGCAGATGGTGCCCATGGCGCATTCCGCCAACCGCTATCTGATGCAATTCGAGGTGGAAGAAGGCGCCAAAGCCCAGGGCCAGCGGCTTGGCACCATCACCACCCAGCGTATCACCCCGGTTCTGATCATTCGGGACAAGGCTTTCCTCAATCTGTCCGAGGATCCGCAAATCGAGGCCGGGGACATGGTCAGTTGGCTGGCGCCGCTGAGTGAACAGGACTATCTGTCGGACATGTGCCACAAGATCACCGTGGCGGAAAGACGCTATTTCGGCGACTTCATCGTGCGCGGCAGCGTACCGGTGGATCAGTTGGTGGCGGTATACGGTATCCATGAGCTGGAGGAGCGCCTGAAAGGCATGACCGTGGAAGCGGCCTTCGAGGATCGTTTCGGCCAACATGCCGTGGTGGGCGACACCCTTAAACTGGGCGGCCTGAGATTGCGCGCCCGCACCGTGGAAAAAGGGCGGGTGATCATGGCGGGCATCAAACTGCCGCAATAATTCACTGTAAAAATCAGGGATCGCAGGCCCTGTTTTGCGTTCAAGCGAGCAAAAGCCCAGGAGGGATTCGATGCGATTTTCTGGACACCGGGTTTTGATCACCGGCGCCGGGGCCGGCATTGGCCGGCTGATGGCGGAACGGATGGCCGGCCGTGGGGCGGAGGTGATCGTCACCGCCCGCCGCATCGACGCCGCCCGCGAGGTGGTGAAACATATCGCCAACGCTGGCGGCACCGCCCACGCCTATGCCCTGGATGTGGGGAAGATCAGCTCGATCACCACCTTGCGCGACAAGATCCATGAGGAAGTCGGGCCGCTGACCATGCTGATCAACAATGCTGGCGTGGTGTTCGGCGGCGAATTCGAGAAAGTTTCCCTGGATCAGCATTTGCAGACCTTCAAGGTCAACAGCGAAGGCCTGATGGCTTGCACCCATGCCTTTCTTGACGATCTGATACAGGCACGGCGCGGCCATCTGGTGAATATCGCCAGCGCCTCCGCCTTCATCGGCCTGCCCTACGGCAGCAGCTATGCCGCCAGCAAATGGGCGGTGGTGGGTTTCTCCGAATCGTTACGCCTGGAACTGGCCGAACGCGGCCTGCGTAATGTGAAAGTCACCACGGTCTGCCCCAGTTACATCGCCACGGGTATGTTCAAAGGGGTAAAAACCCCATTGTTCTCCCCCATGCTGACACCGGACAAGGTGGTCTCCAGCATTCTCAAGGGCATCGCCGCCGGTGAGCCCTTCGTGATCGAGCCGCCCATGGCCCGTTCCGTGGAGCTGCTCAAAGGCGTGCTGCCGCGCCGCCTCTGGGATCAGGTAGCCAAATACACCGGCGTTTCCACGTCCATGTACAGCTGGAAGGGAAAGCACGACTGATCCGCTCCGGCCAGCTTCCCTCAGGGGGGTCTACGAAGGCTCTGTAGGAGCTTGCCCTGCAAGCGAATCGGGCTGAACTCCGAAAAAATTCGCTTGCGGGCAAGCTCCCACAGCGGCCTTGTAGCTACCCCTTTCCGCGATTTGGTGCATAAACGTTCCCTCAAGACTCCTCACCTATTTACCCTAAAGCCGCCCCTCACACGCCTTCCCGTCAATGTCTGTCAACGACTGTTCGCCAACAATGCGGCATCCGGCCCGTTTGCCAACCGAAGGTGTGTTTATGCCGAGTTACAAGGCTCCCCTGCGCGATACGCGCTTTTTGATGAATGAAGTGTTTGATTTCGAAAGCCACTACAAGACGCTGCCCAACGGGGAAGAAGCCACCCCGGACATGGTGGAAGCGATCCTGTCGGAGATGGCCAAGCTGTGCGAGAACACCGTTGCCCCGCTGTATCAGAGCGGCGATGAGGAAGGTTGCCGCCTCGAGAACGGGCAGGTGTTCACCCCCAAAGGCTACCCCGAGGCTTATCGCGAATTCGTCGCTGGAGGCTGGCAAGGCCTGAGCCATCCGGTGGAGTACGGCGGCCAGGGCCTGCCCATGTCCCTGGGCCTGATCAAGCATGAAATGCTCGGCACCGCCAACTGGTCCTTCGCCATGTACCCGGGCCTGTCCCTGGGGGCGATGAACACTATCCAGATGCACGGTACCGACGAGCAGAAAGAAACCTATCTGACCAAGCTGACCGAAGGCACCTGGGCCGGCACCATGTGCCTGACCGAGCCGCAATGCGGCACCGACCTGGGGCAAGTGAAAACCAAGGCCGAGCCCCGGGAAGACGGTTCCTACAAGATCACCGGCACCAAGATTTTCATCTCCTCCGGTGACCACGATCTCACCGAGAACATCGTCCACATCGTACTGGCGCGCCTGCCGGATGCCCCCGCCGGCACCAAGGGTATTTCGCTGTTCATCGTACCCAAGTATCTGCCGGGCCAGATCGGCGAGGACAACGGCGTGAGCTGTGGTGCCCTGGAGAAGAAAATGGGTATCAAGGCCTCCGCCACCTGCGTGATGAACTTCGACCAGGCCACCGGGTTCCTGATCGGCCCGCCCAATCAGGGCCTGGAGTGTATGTTCACCTTCATGAACAGCGCCCGTGTCGGCACCGCGATTCAAGGTGTGGCCCACGCCGAACGCGCCTATCAGGCCTCCCTGCCCTACGCCAAGGAACGTCGCTCCATGCGCGCCCTGTCCGGTAAAAAAGACCCGGAACAGGTAGCCGATGCTCTGATTCATCATGGCGACGTGCGCCGCATGCTGCTCAAGCAGAAAGCCTATGCCGAAGGCGGCCGCGCCATGGCGTACTTCACCGCCATGTACGCGGACCATATGATCGCCGGCATGCTGGAAAACGATCAGAAGAAGTACGACAAGTGGGACAGCGAATTGGGCTTTCTCACCCCGATCCTGAAAGGCTTCCTCACTGAAAAAGGCCTGGAAGCCGCCAACGAAGCCATGCAGGTATTCGGCGGCCACGGCTATATCAAGGAACATGGCATCGAGCAGATCGCCCGGGACGCGCGCATCTCCACCTTGTACGAAGGCACCACCGGCATCCAGGCACTGGATCTGCTTGGCCGCAAAGTGCTGCTGACCAGCCGCGGCAAATGTGTGCGCAGCTTCTCCAAGAACCTGGTGGACTTCGGGCGGCAGAACCTCAAGGACGCCAAACTGCGCCCCTACGCCTGGAAGCTGCTGAAAATCGCCGCCGAATGGAACTATCTGACCACCCGCATCATGCTGGCCGCCACCAAGGACCGGGACATCGTCTCCACCGCCAGTTATGACTACCTGATGTACTCGGGCTACGCCATGATGGCGTACTTCTGGGCCCTGCAGGCCGCCACCGCCCGCGACAAGCTGGAGAACGGAGGTAATGAGCCGGCGGAGTTCTACAAGGCGAAGCTGGCCACCGCGGAGTTCTATTTCGATCGCCTGCTGCCCGCCGCCAAAGGCCATGCCGACGCGGCGCTCAAACCCACTCGCAGCACCATGCAGATGAGCGCGGAGCACTTCTCGTTCGACTACGAGTAAGCGTTCTCACACCACTAATCGCGGTCGATCGACCGCTCCCACGGGGGACTGGTGCTGTCCCCGTGGGAGCGGTCCTCCGCATATAGGAAAGAGCCGCGATGATCTTTCAATCCGGCGGTGTTCGCGGTTTGCGCCATTGCCGGATTACAGCCAGTCCAGTACCTCGCCAAGGTGATCCAGCACCAGATCCGCCTGGTCCTCGAAATGTCGATTCTTCCCATTGCGCAACAATCCCGATGCCATACCGGCATTACGGGCGGCCTGGAGATCAAAGACGAAGTCCCCGACATACACCGTGGCGGCCGGCCGCAATCCGAGTTGATCAGCGATCAACAGCAAACCTTCGGGATGTGGCTTCGGAGCACAATCCTCGCGGGTCAGGATCAGGTCCACCGGCAACCCCAGCACGGCATTGGTCCGTGCCACCGCCGCCCGACTGTTACGGGTGAGGATACCCGTGGGCACGCCCTTCCGATGGAGCATCTCCAGAACGTGTTTGGCGCCGTCGATCCAGGTGGCCGCCGCCGCCCCTTCCATTTCATGGCGATCAATCACCGTACTCGCCCAAGCTGCCTGCTCCGGGTCTTCCAGGGTGGCCAGGTGCTCAAGCACACCAATGCCTTCAGGAAACCCCAGTTCCAGCCGCAAAGCGGCGAAATCCAGCCGGGTATCCACCAAGGTCCCGTCCAGATCGAACAACACCGCCGCGAACGGTCCCTTAGGCATACAGCGAATTCCCCAGGAAGCGCGGATTCCCAATAATCCGACATGGCAACATGCCGGATTATTGGTGTCTCGGCGAACGCTGTAAACCAACCCGTGCCGGCGTCACCTAACGGTGAATCCGGCGGCGCAGGCCAGCCAGCAACGCCAGGGTGATCAGGCCACCGAGGGCACCGCCGCCTGAGCTGCCGGAATCATCCTCATCGCCGGGCTCGGGTTCCGGCTGGGGCTCCTCACCACCATCCAGGGCCAGGTCCACCCACACCGGGTCATGGTCGCTGGCGCGGTAGGCGTCGGTGGCGTAGAAGCTGTCGATCTGCCCTTCGCTCTTATATTCGGTGTTGTAATCCAGGGCGCGGGGCTCGTCGGCGTTGATGTGCCATTCACCAGCGCCCAGGATCGCGCTCTCCAGTCCCGCGTCCGCCAGTGCGTGGTCCAGATAACCGGTTTCGCCCTTATATACATAACTATAGGCGTCATCGCCGTTAAAGCGGGCCAGCAGATTCTGGTAGCCCGTCTCTTCCAGTGCACGGATCGGATCTTCCTTGGCGTAAGCATTGAGGTCACCAATGATCAGGGTACCGGCGGCGGCTTCCTCCAGACCAGTGGGGTTGTTCGCCAACCAGTCAGCAAGCATCCGCGCGGACTCGGTGCGCAGCGAATTCCAGCAACCCTGGCCGTGTTCCGCGTTGGCGTCGTCGTTGTCCTCTGCTTTGGGACAGCTGCCCTTGGACTTGAGATGGTTCACCGACACCGTGACCACTTCCCCGCTGTTGAGATGACGGAAGCTCATCGCCAGCGGTTGCCGGCTTTTATCGGTGAAAGGCCCGCCTTCGAGCGTGGCCGGCTGGCCCACCGGTTCCACCACATCGGTGCGGTAGAGCAAACCAACGGCGATGACGTCGGTGCCCAGCCGCTCCAGCCCCGGGTCAACAAAGGCCCAGGACGTTCCCAAAGCCTCGGTCAGTTCGGCGATGGCGGAGTCGTTACCGTAGCCGTCGTTCTCGATTTCCATCAGGCCGATGACGTCAGCATCCAGTTGCGACAGGGCGGTGAGAATTTTCGCTTTTTGCCGTTCGAATTCGGCTGGATTGTTGGCGCCCCGGTAGTCTGGATCATCAAACCCGCCGCCATTACCGTCACCGTTGAAGAAGTTCAGTACGTTGAACGCCGCCACCCGCAGGTTGCTGCCGGCGGTGCGGGCAGGCGCTTGCGGGCGCGGATTGGCGGCTTCGATCTGTACCGATACCGGCTGGATGCGCCAGTCATTGAAGCCGTAGCTGACAATGCCTTCCAATCCGGTAACGGTGTCCCCGACCCGCAAGGTATTGGTGGCGGACAGGCCACCTTCGGGATAAATCACCGTAGCGGGATTCTCGTCATTGCTGCCATCGTCCAGCAGGATCCGGTTGAGGGCGTTGATTTCGGCCACGGCGTCCGCGGCTTCTCCGGGTTCGGCCGCGTGGGTGGGAATCATGCGGCGACCGTGGCTGAGCATCACCGAGCCGTAGCGGGCCAGATCATAGACTTCACTCACCGTCAGGGTTTGATCGCTCACCACCCACATGCCTTCCAGGGCTTCCAGCTGATCCGGCGCGGTCAACGGCAGGGTCAGTGTCGCCGGCGTCACTTCCACCTGATCGGCGCACACTGCACCCTCGTTCCAGGCAATCTGTGTCTGACCGTAGTACTCACTGATGGCGCCACTAACGCGGATCTGATTGCCCGACTGTACCGAAACCTCGTTATTACCGGTATAGACGAACAGGCCTTCGGAGGTCAGCTCATCCCCATCCCGGTCGCCGTTGTCCTCGATCACGAAGAAGCCGCTGAGGTCCGGGAAGACCGCGGTGACCACCGCTTCCACCACGTGGGCCTCGCCGATCAGCGGGGAGGCGTCTCCCTGCCCCTGGATTTGCGAGATCAGGGTGGCGGGATCACCGCAGCTGCCGAGTTCCACCATCGGAGGTTCTTCTTCCGTTACTTCTTCTCCGGGCAGGCCCAGACCGCTGAAGTCGTTAATGTCGGAGACGACCCATTGATCCGCTGGGTTGAAGGCGTCATCAATGACGGTGTCTCCGCTGGTCACGGTTGCCATGCGCCGCAGGGTACGGTCCTTGGTGGTGACGTCGCCGTTGGTCCAGGCGTCTCCGGGGTCCTCGCCGACCCGGCCGAAGCTGTCCACCACGACATCGCCGTTGAACAGTACGTAGGCGTCGTCACCGTTGTGGTTGATGGTGTCGCTGGGTAGATCGCCTTTACTGATCAACTCGCTGTCGGCTCTGGAATCATCAGTGATGATGACCAGGACTTCCCCGGCTTCCAGCACCCCCTCCAGCGTTTGGGAGCGCGAGGCCGTAACACCACCATTGGAATACAGTTCAAGACGATAGCCATCCAGGCTGACGGCGCTGCCGCCATTGTTGTATAGCTCCAGGGCTTTATTGTATCCACCGCCCTCGACGTACTCGCTGATCAGCACATCCCCGTGGGCGAGCGGTCCCACCAGGGCGCAGGCAGGGATCAATGAAAGGCGCGTCATTCCAGACTCCCAAAATTTTTGCCCCAGGCTGGCTTATGGGTGTGACCGTTCGGTGGCATGAAGATGGCAGGAATATTGCACCTTTTTAGTACAGAGAGTGAGGGTGCAGAGAACGGATCACACCGCCAGTATGGGGTGTCATGATAGGGCGTGCCCGACCGGCTCGATCTTTGATCGCGCCGGGTCTGGATTTTAGGGCACTATCAACTATTGCCAGGCAGATAAGCGTTAACCGCATAACAAAGGGGATGGCATGAAATCACTGAGTCCCGTGGACCAGCTCTTTCTGTGGCTGGAAAAGCGCCAGCAACCCATGCATGTGGCCGGGTTGCAGTTGTTCTCGTTTCCCGAGGATGCCGGGCCCAAGTACGTCAGCGAACTGGCCCAGTCGATCCGCGACTATTGCTGTCCCGAGCCCCCGTTCAATCAGCGTCTGACCCGCCGTTTCGGCCAGTATTTCTGGACCGAGGACAAGCAGTTCGACATCGATCACCACTTCCGCCACGAGGCGCTGCCCAAACCGGGCCGAATTCGTGAACTGTTGTCACTGGTGTCCGCCGAACACTCCAACCTGCTGGACCGGGAACGGCCACTGTGGGAGGCCCATCTGATCGAAGGGATTCGCGGACGCCAGTTTGCCCTCTACACCAAGGTGCACCATTCCGTGGTCGACGGTATCTCCGCCATGCGCATGGGCATGCGGGCGCTGTCCAAGGATCCGCATGAGCGGGACCTGCCGCCAGTGTGGGCCTATAAACCCGAGAAAAAACAACGCTCTCTGCCCAGCAATCCGGTGGACGCCATGAGCAGTCTGGCGCGCCTGACCGCCGGCGTGAGCAAGCAGGTGGCCACGGTGCCGGCGCTGGCGCGGGAACTGTATAAGGTCAGCCAGAAAGCCAAGACCGACCCGAACTACGTGTCCATCTTCCAGGCGCCGGATACCATGCTGAACCAGTGCATCACCGGCTCCCGTCGTTTCGCCGCGCAAAGTTTTGCCCTGCCTCGTCTGCGCAAGCTGGCCGGCACTTTCAACTGCACCATCAACGATCTGGTATTGAGCATGTGCGGCCATGCACTGCGTGAATATCTGATCGGCCAGAACGCCCTGCCGGACCAGCCGCTGATCGCCATGGTGCCACTCTCCCTGCGCAAGGATGACAGCGCCGGCGGCAATCAGATTGCCCTGATTCTGGCCAATCTCGGCACCCATGTGTGTGATCCGGCCAACCGCCTGCGTATCGTCCAGGCCTCGGTGAAAGACGCCAAACGGCGCTTTGCCCAAATGAGCCCGGAGGAAATTCTCAATTTCACCGCCCTGAGCATGACCCCCACCGGTCTCAACCTGCTCACCGGGCTTGCACCAAAATGGCGCGCTTTCAATGTGATTATCTCCAATGTCCCCGGACCGCGGGAGCCGTTGTATTGGAATGGCGCCCGCTTGCGCGGCATGTACCCGGTATCGGTGGTACTGGATCGGATCGCCCTCAATATCACCCTGACCAGCTATCAGGATCAGCTGGAATTCGGCCTGATCGCCTGCCGCCGGACTCTGCCCTCCATGCAGCGCCTGCTGGATTATCTGGAAAATTCGGTACGGGAACTGGAGATCGCCGCCGGTTTCAAATAGAAACCGGCCCGGCCCCGATTGCGGACCATATTCCCGCCACGAGCCACGGTTACAAAAAAATCGGTGGTGCCGGCTAGAAAAGGGGAGTAGAGTCGGAAGTGCTGCAGATTCAGGCAGTGGTGGTTTGTTTTGGTAGTTGCCTTCCCCCGCGCGAAGCTGAGAAGTCTCCGAACACCCTCCTCCGGTTTGCAAGCAAAACCCTATGTAAAGTTTTGAGGTATAGATTCACATGGCTACTGGTACCGTTAAATGGTTCAACGAGTCCAAGGGGTTCGGTTTCATCTCCCAGGACGACGGTGGTGCGGACGTATTCGTTCACTTCAGCGCGATCCAAGGCTCCGGGTTCCGTACCCTGGCTGAAGGTCAGAAAGTTTCCTTCGATATCCAGCAGGGCCCGAAAGGCCCGCAGGCAGCTAACGTAGAAGCCGGCTAAGGCTTCTTAGTACGCTGGAAAGCCCCGCCTCGCGCGGGGTTTTCATATTAAGGACTCAGGGCGACGGCGAAAGCCGGACCGTCGGATTCTTCTTTTTTATCTCCCAACCTCCCTTTTGCTCCGGACAACCTGTCCGCCGCGGCAACTTGACGGCCTCGCCACGTCTCCCTGTATTACGACGACAATCGACAAAGCCAGGCAGAGACCATGACGATTACCCTGTATGGCGGTGAAGTCAGCTACTTCACTGGCAAAGTCCGCGCCTACCTGCGCTGGGCGGATCTTCCGTTCGAGGAAGTGATCGCCAGTGCCGACGTTTACAGACAGGTGATTCTCCCCTCCGTGGGCGTACCAGTGATTCCGGTACTGCGCACCCAAAGCGGCGAGATCCTGCAAGACACCACTGTGATCATCGATACCCTGGACCGGGATCGCGCCAACGGCCCGCCTTCCGTCTATCCCGCCACCCCGATTCGCAAGCTGGTCGCACTGATGCTGGAAACCTACGGGGATGAATGGCTGGTGATCCCCGCCATGCACTACCGTTGGCACTATGATCGCGAATGGGCAATGGGCGAATTCGGCGCCCTCAATGCGCCTCAGGCGTCCGCCGAAGAGCAGTTCAAGATTGGCGGCAAGCTGGCCGTGCCTTTCTCCAACGCCGCGTCACTGTTGGGCGCCACACCGGACATGATGGACGCGGTGGAAACTGCCTACGAAGCCCTGCTGGCGGAGTTGGATGCCCATTTCGCCTCGTCACCAGCCCTGCTTGGAGCCCAGGCCACCATGGCCGACTTCGGCCTGATCGGTCCGCTCTATGCCCATCTCTATCGCGATCCCACACCCGGTGAGCTAATGCGTCGGCGGGCACCGAACGTGACACGCTGGGTGGAGGAGCTGCAGTTTCAGCCCCAGCGATTGAGGCAACCGCTGGACGATGGCGATGACATCCCCGCCACGCTGCTGCCGATTCTGCGCCGTATGGCCCGGGAACAGTTGCCGCCTTTGGTGGACGCCGCCGGCAAGGTCAGCGCCTGGATGGTGGAACATCCCGGCGAGCCTCTGCCCCGGACCCTGGGCAAGCACGGGTTTGAACTGGAAGGCCGCCACGGAGAAAGAATCCTGCGTCCCTATAGTCTGTGGATGGTGCAGCGGATTCGCGATCACCTGAAGGGGATGGAGCCAGCGGCCCGGGAACAGGCCGATGCCTTTTTACGTTCGATTGGCGCCGACGCCTTGATTGATTTTCCAGACCCGCCAAGACTGGCCCGGGACAAATTGTCCGTACGACCAGCCGGGGGTTGAAGGCCGCCGAATCGCTCGTCCGTACAAGCGGCGACAGCCCTGCCTTTAGCGGATCAGACCACGCCCTGGCGCAGCATCGCCTCCGCCACCCGCACGAAGCCGGCCACACTGGCGCCCTGGACATAATCCGGGCGCTTGCCCTGGCCACCATATTCCAGGCACTTATGGTGGATGCGCGACATGATGTCGTGCAGACGCCGATCCACTTCTTCACGGCTCCAGGGATGACGCAGGCTGTTCTGACTCATCTCCAGACCGCTTACCGCCACACCGCCGGCGTTGGCGGCCTTGCCGGGTCCGTAACCGACACCGTGGCTCACTAAATGGGCAATCGCCTCCGTGGTGGTGGGCATATTGGCGCCCTCCGCCACCCAGCGGCAGCCATTTTCCACCAGAACACGGGCGTCCTGTTCATCCAGTTCATTCTGGGTTGCACAGGGCAAGGCGATGTCACAGGGGAACCGCCAGGGCTTGATGCCGCTTTCGTAGGTCAGACCATCGTGGTGCTCCGGCAGTTGATGGAGGCGACCACCTTCCTCCTGGATCCGATCAAGGGTCTCCAGATGTTCCTGAGTCAGCCCGTTGGGAGCATGCAAGGCACCGCGGGAGTCGGACAAAGTGATGACCGTGGCGCCTTCCGCCAACGCCTTCTCCGCCGCGTAGCGGGCCACGTTACCAGCGCCGGACACCGCTATCCGCCGCCCCTCCAGGGACTCTTGCTGTTCCTGAAGCATGTATTGTAGGAAATACACCAACCCATAGCCGGTGGCTTCGGTACGCAGCAGGCTGCCACCGAAGACCGGCGATTTGCCGGTGATGGCACCGCTGTCATGGGAGCGGTTCAGTTTCCGGTACATACCAAACAAGTAGCCGATTTCCCGGGCCCCGACACCAATATCTCCGGCCGGGACGTCGACATCGGAACCGATATGATCGAACAGTTCCGCCATAAAGGCCTGGCAGAATCGCATGATCTCGCCATCGGAACGGCCATGGGGGTCAAAATCCGCTCCCCCTTTACCAGACCCCAGGGGCAGGTCGGTTAACGCATTCTTGATGGTCTGTTCCAGAGCCAGGAAACGCAGGACATCGAGATTTACCGACGGATGGAAGCGCAATCCGCCTTTATAAGGGCCGAGAGAACCGTTCATTTGCACACGAAAACCACGGTTCACCTGCACCCTCCCCTGATCATCCACCCAGGGAACACGGAAAATGATCACCCGCTCCGGCTCCAGCAGACGCGCGAACAAACTCGGATCCGCGTAGCGAGGCTGGTTCCGCAGGAACGGCGCCAACCCTTCAAGCAGACCACTGGCCGCCTGGTGGAAGTAGGTTTGATGGGGATCTTTTTCCCGCAGTCCATTGATCAGGGTATCGATGTCTATAGTCAAAGCCGTCTCCTTTTATTCAGGCAATACTTGATCCAATCGTTGTTTTCGACGCCGCCAGTCCGGCATGCGTCTATCCATAAGGTCATGGAATTGCGGTCCATGATGAGCGTACTCCAAGTGACAAAGTTCGTGCATTACCACGTAATCGATCACCTCAAGGTCGTAGCGCATCAGCGCCAGGTTCAGGTTGATGTACCCCCGCTGGGACAAAGATCCCCAGCGAGTGCGCATTTTCTTGATCCTCAATACCGGTAATTCATGGCCACGGGCCGCGAACCAGTGGAATTGCCGTTCGATACTGTGCTGGAACTGGTCGCGCGCCTGTCGCCGCCACCAGGCTTCCACGGCTTCCCTGACCGTCTCCTCCAACGCCGGCGGCGGCACCGCCACGGTCAGAATATCCCCTTCCAGCTCCACCCGGGGTCTGGCCGCATGGGTAACCCGCAACCGCACCGGGCGGCCCAGGTGCGGCACGGTATCACCTTCCCGCCAATGCTGGCGAGGCCGGGCGCGCCAATAGGCCTGCTGGCGCCGGATCCAGTCCCGGTGTTCGTGCACGAAGTCATCGATGTGCCGGCGGCCGAGACGTAACGGCGCGCGGACTTCGACCTGGCCATCGGCCGCCACTCGTAAAGCCAGTGTACGTCGCTTGGAGCGAACCAGTTGATAATCCATGCGGGTTACCTGGAGATATCCGGTGCGGGACGGGGCCGGATCAGCGATCCGTTTCCCGCCGCATTTGCGACGCCAGCTGCTGAGCCACCGCGTCCGCCGGGCGGGCGTAGGGGGCCAGCCACAGATAGAGCACGGGAATAATGAACAGGGTCAGCACAGTGGCGAACAACAGGCCACCGAGAATCACCACCCCTATGGTCATGCGGCTTTCCGCTCCGGCACCGGTGGCCAGCACCAGGGGGACCGCGCCAAAGATGGTGGAAATACCCGTCATCAATACGGGCCGGAAGCGTAGAATAGCACCTTGATAGACCGCCTCACGTACCGCCAGCCCCTGGTCGCGCAGCTGATTGGCGAATTCGACGATAAGAATACCATTCTTGGCCATCAGTCCCACCAGCATCACCATACCGATCTGACTGTAGATATTCAGGCTGTTGCCGGTCACACGCAACGCCAGAATGGCGCCGGCGATCGCCAGGGGCACCGTCAGCATAATGATCAGCGGATGGATCCAGCTTTCGAATTGCGCCGCCAATACCAGGAAGACGATCACCAGAGCCAGCAGGAACGTGATCAGGATTGCCGCGGAAGCCTCGGTGAATTCCTGGGCGACACCTTTATAGCTCAGGCGCGCTTCCAGCGGCAGGCTTTCCTGAACGGTCCGTTCGATGAAATCCAGCGCGCTGCCCAGATCATAGCCGGGGGCCAGATTCGCCGACAACGTCACCGCCGGCAGACGGTCCAGCCTTCTCAGCTCCGGCGCCGCCCCCAGGGTGCGCAGCTCCACCAGAGCGGACAGCGGAACCAGAGCGCCAGCGGCGGTGCGAACATAGACCGCGTTAACGTCATCCGGAATACGCGCATCCTGTTCCCGCGCTTCCAGCAGGACGTCGTACTCGCGGCCACGATCGATATAGGTCGACGCGGTCAGGGTGGCGAACATGGCTTGCAGGGTCTGGCCCACTTCGGCGGCGGAAATGCCGAAGTCCGCGGCCCGGTCCCGATTGATCACCACTTCAACCTGGGGCTGGGTTTCCTCGTAATCCGTGTCCACGCTCAACAGTTGAGGATTGGCGGCCATGGCGGCGCGCAGGGTCTCGCTCCAGCCCACCACGGATTCGTAATCCTGCCCCCCGATCACCACCTCCAGCTCCTGATCGAAGCCGCTCTGCCCCAGCCCCGGCGGGTTGACGGCAAACACCCGCAGGCCGGGCACAGTGGTGACTTCGCCACGGATGTCGTTAACGATGTCCTGCTGGCTCCGGTTCCGCCCCTCCCAGGGCTCCAGCCGCACGATGCTGAAACCGCGCTCGACCTGGCCGCGGAAACCGACAATGGATAACACCCGAACCGCCAGCCCATCCTCGATCAGGGGCAGCAGTTTTTCTTCCACTTTCTGGATATGGTGACTGGCATAGGCGGTGCTGGATCCCTGCGGGGCATTCGCCGACACGATGAACACGCCCCGGTCTTCCGTGGGGGCCAGTTCCCGGGATAACTGGCTGAAGACCAGCCCCGCCGCCACGCAAATCAACACCGCGATCACCACAACGGGGGCGGGTCGCTTCAGGGTTTTTCCCAGCCGCGTTCCGTAAGCCCGGTTCAGCCCATTCAGCGCCCGGTTGAGCAGGTTGCTCTGTTCCTGCTTTTCCTCTTCCGGGGTATGCGCGTGCAGCCAGCGGGAACACAGCATGGGGGCCAGGGACAACGCCACTATGCTGGAAATGATCACCGCCACCGCCAAGGTAAAACCAAATTCACCGAACAGGCGCCCGACATCCCCGCCCATGAAAGAAATAGGCACGAATACCGCCACCAGAGTGGCGGTGGTGGCGATAACCGCGAAGGCCACCTGACGGGCTCCCAGGAAGGCCGCCACCAGACGGCTCTCGCCTTCATCAATGCGCCGCTGGATATTTTCCAGCATGACAATGGCGTCATCCACCACCAGGCCGATGGCCAGAATCAGCGCCAACAACGTCAGCACATTGATGGAAAATCCGAGAATTCCCAGGCCAATAAACGCCCCCACGATGGACACCGGGATAGTGACCGCCGGAATCAGCGTGGCGCGCAAATTTCCCAGGAAAACGAAAATCACCAGGATCACCAGCGTCACGCTCATCGCCAGGGTCACCAGCACTTCCTTGATGGACGCGCGGATAAACAGGGATTCGTCGTGATTCACGTCCAGGCGGATGTCATCGGGCAGGTTATTGCGCACCGCCTCGATTTCTTCGCGGACATTGTTGGAAACGGTGACCGTGTTGGCCTTGGATTGGCGCACCACCCCGAGCCCAATGGCGGTCTGGCCGTTGGCGCGCAACACGGTGTCGTCGTTCTCCACGCCCAGCGCCACCCGCGCCACATCCCCCAACCGCAACAGATAATCACCCTGGCGGTGCACCACCATGTGGTTGAACTCTTCCACCGAGCCGAGCCGGCTGTCGGCGCGAACGGTAAAACTGCGGCTGTCGGAATCCAGGCGGCCGGCCGGTAATTCCACGTTGTTGGCGCGCAAAGCGTTATAGATGTCGGTGACAGTGACATCGTTGGCGGCCATGCGCTGGCGATCCAGCCATACCCGCATGGCATAGCGGCGTTCACCACCGATGATGACTTCGGAAACCCCGCCCAGAACAGCGAAACGGTCCACCAGGGAACGTTCGGCGAAATCCGTCAGCTCTTGTGGCGCCAGGCTGTCACTGCTGAGCGTGACCCACATGATAGGCCGGGCATCAGCGTCGGTCTTGGCGATCACCGGCGCTTCCGCTTCCTCCGGCAGACGATTAAGCACCCGCGACACCGCGTCGCGGACATCGTTGGCGGCGACGTCCAAATCCCGGTCCAGGTTGAATTCCACCGAGGTGCGAGCGGACCCCCGGCGGGAACGGGATTCAATGCGGCGCACGCCTTCCACGCCGGCGATGGCCCCTTCGATGACCTGAATGATCTGAGTATCGATGACCTCCGGCGCCGCCCCCGGGTACTCCACCGCCACCGATACCTCGGGGGGATCGATATCCGGATATTCCCGCACCGGCAGCTTCATCAAGGCGCTGATGCCGAACACCACGATCAGCAGACTGATCACGGTGGCGAACACCGGACGCTTGATGGAGACATCGCTGAGGATCATCAGGCACTGGTCTCCAGCAGAACCCGCTGAGACGGCAGCAGCGCCCCCTCATCCTCGACCACTTTCACCGGCGCGCCGCTGCCAAGCCGGCTGTGCCCGTTAACGATCACCGCGTCGTCATCGCTGAGTCCCTGTACCACTTCAACCCAGCCATCCCGGCGCCCGCCCAGCTCCACCGGCAACCGCAGAGCGGTGTCGTCCTCAGCCACCACGAACACGAAGTTCTGCGCGCCCTGGGCGACAATCGCCTGTTCCGGAACCAGCAGGGCCTGATGCTGACTGAGCAGGATATCGATTTGCAGCAGTTGCCCCGGCCGCAGCAGCCCATCACTGTTGTCCAGACTGCCTTTCACCGACAACGTCCGGCTGGAGGCGTTGACGCGGGAGTCCAACAACGTGACCTTGCCCTGGAAAAGGCGCTCCGGATAGCTGTCGCTGGACACCATCAATACCAGCCCCGGCTTCACCCGGGCCAGATAGCGCTCCGGCACCTCGAAGGTCACTTCCAGATTACGCACGCTATCCAGGGTGACCACCGGCGTACCCGGCTGCAGATAAGCACCGGGGTCGACCTGGCGCAACCCCACCACGCCTTCGAAAGGCGCGCGGATCTTATGCTTTTCATAGGTGGCCTGGGCCACCCGCAAAGCCGCCCGGGCCGCTTCCATGCCGTTCTTGAGGTTGTCCACCTCGGCCTGGGAAATGGCACGGCTGTCGATCAGACGGGAAGCACGCTGGTAATCGGACAGCGCCCGCTGGTATTCAGCGCGCAGCCGGTCCCGCTCACCTTCGGCCTGGCGATCATCCAGCTCCACCAGCAGGTCTCCGGCGTCAACGGCCTGCCCTTCCTGAAAATGCACTTGCATCACCCGGCCTTCCACCTCCGCGGACAGTACCACGGCGCGGGTGGCACGGGCGTTGCCCACCACTTCCACTTTTTCCGTCAGAGGACGTACCAGAGCCGAAATCACATTGACCGTGGTCGCCGGCCGGGCTCCGGTGGCCGCCGGCTCTTCAGCCCGCCACCACCAGAACAGCGCAACCGCCGCCACGACTATCACCACCACAAAGGCGCCCACACGCACCATCTTGTTCTCCGAGCAACAACGCCGTCACGGAGAGAACCGTGACCGGGCCGGCTCCCATAAAAAAATCAGGCAACCGAAGGTACCGGCACTGCCACGGGCCGGTAAGAAAGGATTGTTCTGTATTCCCTAATGATCGCCCTTGGCCTTCCAAGGCTTGAGCGTTATTCCGTGGATCGGACCCGGGAACCCGCCCGGGGTTCAAAGGCACTTACATTTGATACAACAGACCACGGAGTATGACACTGCATTGTGCAGTCATTATGTGACAGGGGGAAGGGCAAGCCGGCGGGAGGGCTCCCGCCGGCCGGAGGGTCAGACCAGCTCCGCGCGCATCTTTTTCTTGTCCAGTTTGCCCACGGAGGTGCGTGGCAGCTCCTCCACGAACACCACGCGATCCGGGATGCCATAGCGGCTGATCACACCCTTCTCGGCATAATCGGCCACCATGTCGATGATCGCCTGCGCTTCCACTTCGGCGCCCTTGACCACCAGCGCCACCGGGCGTTCACCCCATTTCTCGTCCGGCACGCCCACCACCGCGCACTCACGCACGGCATCGTGCTGAAGAATCAGGCTCTCCAGATCCAGGGAGGATACCCACTCGCCGCCGGTCTTGATGACGTCCTTGATGCGGTCGGTGATTTTCAGCCAACCATCGGCGTCGATCACCCCGATATCCCCGGTGTGCATCCAGCCACCGCGCCACAACTCTTGGGAATTGGACTCGTCTTTCAGGTACCCCTGGGTCAGCCAGGGGGCGCGCAGCACCAGCTCACCCTGCGACTTGCCGTCGTGGGGCACATCGTTCATGTCACCGTCGACAATGCGCCACTGCACCATGGGAACCGGACGGCCAGTGCGGGTGCGGTAATCCGCCTGGGTTTCCAGATCGGCCTGTTCCAGCTCCGGCGTCAGCAGAGCCAGGGAGATCAGCGGACAGGTCTCGCTCATGCCGTAACCGCTGTAAATGTCGATACCACGTTCCAGGGCTCCCTTGGCCAAGGGCTTGGGCAGCGCGGAACCGCCAATGATCACCTTCCAGCCACTCAGATCGATGTTCTTCACCGCTTCCGATTGCAACAGCATCTGAATGATGGTGGGCACGCAGTGGGAGAAGGTCACCTTTTCAGTGATCAGCAGCTTGAGCAGGGTTTCCGGCACATAGCGGCCTGGATAAACCTGCTTCACGCCGAGCAAAGTGGCGACGAACGGCACGCCCCAGGCGTGCACGTGGAACATCGGCGTGATCGGCATGTACACGTCGTTCTGATTGAAACGGCCGTGACCGGTGCCGGTCAGAGCGGCACGGCCGGCAAAGGTGTGCAGCACCAGTTGCCGGTGGGAGAAGTACACGCCCTTGGGCAGCCCCGTAGTCCCCGTGGTGTAGAAGGTGGTGGCACGGGTATTCTCATCCAGCTCCGGGAAATCGAATTGGGCGGAAGCCTGGGCCACCAGAGCCTCGTACTCACCGGCCAGATCAATGGCGGTGTCGGTGTCGCCGCCTTCGTCATCCAGCAGAATGTAAGTCTTGACCGTCTCGATGCGGTCCTTGATCTGATCCAGCACCGGCAGGAATTCCCGGTTCACCAGAATCACATCATCCTCGGCGTGGTTGATGGTGTAGAGAATCTGCTCCGGGCTCAGACGCACGTTCACGGTGTGCAGGACCGCGCCCATCATCGGCACGGCGAAGAACGCTTCCAGATAGCGATGGGTGTCCCAGTCCATCACCGCCACGGTATCACCGGGTTTCACTCCTTGCTGCTGCAAGGCGCTGGCGAGACGAGCAACCCGCTCCCCCATTTCCCGATAGGTCATCCGCCGCTGGTCGGCGTAGACGATTTCCTGATTGGGTGCGTTGCGAACGCCGGCCTCCAGGATACTGTTGATCAAGAGCGGTGACTCCACGGCTTCCGCGGTACGCTGGATGGTCAGATCGTTGCTCATCGGTTACTACTCTCCATCACATTTTTATTGTCACAGTGGCGAATCCGGACACCGGCGCCACGCCTGGCCTCCCCACATAAAATCGCCGGGAGCGATTCTTGACGTTGCCTTGGCAACGGCCCGGAGGGTGACCACCAGCGGGGGTGGTCACAAAAGCCCGGCGCCAAGCCTGTCACAGCTGATCGTCGAGGTCACGAGCGGCGGCTGACTCAAGAGTCAGAGGCCGCCGGATGCGTCAGTTTTAGCGGGTCGAGTAAAGCGGTGAGTTCCTCCACCGAAAGGTCGGTCTGCTCCGCCGCCACATCGATCACCGGCCGGCCGCTGGCGAACGCCTGTTTGGCGATGGCCGCCGCCTTCTCATAGCCGATCACCGGGTTCAGAGCGGTGACCAGGATCGGATTGCGCCCCACGCCCTCGGCCAGATGCTCACGATTGTAAGTCAGCCCGGCGATAGCCTGATCCGCCAGATTCCGGCAGCTGTTGGCCAGCCACTCCACCATATCCAGGAGGTTGGCGGCCACCAGCGGCAACATGACATTCAACTGAAAATTACCGCTCTGCGCCGCCACCGTATTGGCCTGATCCAGACCGATCACCTGAGCGGCGACCATGGTGGCGGACTCACAGATCACCGGATTGACCTTCCCTGGCATGATCGACGACCCCGGCTGGGTGGCAGGCAACTGAATTTCCGCCAGGCCATGAATCGGACCGGAGTTCATCCAGCGCAGGTCATTACTGATTTTCATCAACACCACCGCCAGACCGCGCAATGCCGACGACAGTGCCAGTGGTGCATCCACGGCGCTCTGCGCCACGGCCGGGTACGGCATGGCGGTAAACGGATGTCCGGTTTCATCGGATAACGCATCGACGAAGCGCTCGGCGAACTCAGCATGGGCGTTGATACCGGTCCCCACCGCGGTACCGCCCTGCGGCAAGGCATGCAATTCGTCCCGGGCGCCAGCCAGACGCTGGCTGGCCGCCTGCAGTTGCAGCACCCAGGTGCGCAACTCCTGTTCCACCGTCACCGGCATGGCGTCCATCAGGTGAGTGCGGCCGGTTTTGACCAAATCCTTGCCCTCCCCGGCCTTCGACCCCAGCGTGGTGATCAAATGCTCGAGGGCGGGCATCAATTGCTCGTTAACGGCCATCGCCGACGACACGTGAATGGCGGTGGGAATGGTGTCATTGCTGCTCTGGCCGAGATTGACGTGATCGTTGGGATGCACGTCGACGCCCTGGGTCTGGCACAGATGGGCCACCACCTCATTGACGTTCATGTTGGTGCTGGTACCGGAACCGGTCTGGAACACGTCCACCGGGAACTGATCCCGATGCTCACCGTTGATCAGCGCTTCGCAGACCGAACGGATAGCGTCACCCCGCTCCTCGGACAGCAGCTCCAGATCCACGTTCACCGAGGCCGCGCAACGCTTGATCCGGGCCACCGCCTGAATGAAACGGAACGGCAGCCGCCGGCCGCTGATTGGGAAATTATTCACCGCGCGCTGCGTCTGCGCGCCCCACAACGCCGCCTTTGGTACCGCCACTTCGCCCAGGGAATCCTTCTCCACCCGTGTGTCGTTCATGACCGTTCTCCTCAGCCGGGAAGTGAAAGGTCAGTATCGGCAAGGCCCGGTTGGACGTCCAGGGGAGCGCGGGCAATTCCGGCCATAGTCATGGCCGATACCGCCTCAAACAGGCCGCTTGAGAATCAGCCCCATGCCTTTGAAACTGGCCACCACTTCACCATGCTGATTGACGCCTTCCATCAACGAGTAAATGAGGCCGCGATCGGGTTTGGAGCGGGACGGGCGCGCCTCAAGGACGGTGGCGCGCATGGACAGCCGGTCACCGGGGCGTACCGGTTTGTGCCAACGCACCTCATCCACCCCGGGGGAAGCCAGCCCCGCCACGGTGGAAACATAGTTATCCACCATCAGCCGCATCATCAGGCTGAGGGTGTGCCAGCCACTGGCGATCAGCCCCTGGAAGGGGCCGGCCGCGGCGGCCTCGGGATCGGTGTGCATCTTCTGGGGGTCGAAGCGGCGGGCGAAAGAAAGCACTTCTTCCTCCTCCACCTCAATGGAGCCCAGGTCATAGGTGGTGCCCACCTGGTAATCTTCAAAATAGCGGTCGTGCTGGGGCTTGCTGAAGTTCGTTATTGTCATCGTGTTCTCCCATGCAAACGAAAGATCCGATCATAGCGCCGACCGGATACCAATAACGACCCCCACTACCCCGCGTCTCTGAGGTATTCTGAAGCCATCGTCAGGGCAAGGAGTGCAAGGATGTTTTCAAAATGGCAGTGGCTGCTGGTCCAGTTCTCCCGCGCCCTCTGGGTACGGGCCACCGCGTTCGCCATTCTCGCCGTGGCCACTTCTTTGCTGGCCATTATCGGCCAGCGCTGGCTGCCACCGGATATACCGGTGAGCATTGGCGCGGAAGCCGTGGACACCATTCTCAATGTGCTGGCTTCCAGCATGCTGGCGGTCACCACCTTTTCCCTCAGTGTCATGGTCAGTGCCTACAGCGCCGCCACCACCAACGTGACTCCCCGGGCCACGCGGTTGCTGATGCAGGACACCACCACTCAGAACGTCTTGGCCACTTTCATTGGTTCCTTCCTGTTCAGTCTGGTCGGGTTGGTGGCCCTCAGCACCGGTGCCTACGGCGAAGGCGGCCGGGTGATTCTGTTTCTGGTCACGCTGGTGGTGATCGTTATTATCGTCGTCACTATTCTGCGCTGGATTGAACATCTGTCGCGCCTCGGCCGGGTGGGTGAAACCACCGACCGGGTGGAACAGGCCACTTGCGCGGCCATTATTCAGCGTGCCGCCAACCCGGCCCTGGGCGGCAAACCTTTCTCCCCCGACCAGCCGATTCCGGACCAGGCTCTTCCCGTCTACCCGACATTGGTGGGTTACATTCAACATGTGGACGTGGAAGCGCTCGCCCAGTGGGCGGAACAGAACGATGCCGAGATTTACCTGACCGCCCTTCCGGGCGGTTTTGTGCATCCGGCCCGGCCCGTTGCCTGGCTGATCGGCGCCACCGACGACGACACCTCTTCCGTGCGGGAGCATTTCACCGTGGATGACGAACGATCCTTCGACCAGGATCCCCGCTTCGGCCTGGTGGTACTTTCAGAAATTGCGTCGCGGGCGTTGTCCCCAGCGGTCAATGACCCCGGCACCGCCATTGATGTGATCGGACGGGCGGTGCGGGTTCTCCATCACTGGCATACCCAACGTGGTGAAGCGGATGATACCGTGCGCTGGCCCCGGATCCGGGTTCCCTTACTCGACGAAAGGGAATTTTTCGACGATCTGTTCAACCCCATCGCCCGGGACGGCGCGGCCTTATTGGAAGTGCAGATTCGCCTGCAGAAAGCCTTCGAAGTCTTGGCCTCTTACGGCGGCTCCTTTCGCGCCAGCGCCCGGCTTCATGCCCGCTTGGCACTGGCGCGAGCAGAGCAGGCATTAGCCTTGGAGCGGGACCGGGCGGAACTGCGGGAGCTGGCCCGCTGGATGGAGCAGGATTGAGCCAGGCTATTTGCCGATACAGAACGACGAGAAAATCCGCCCCAGAAGATCGTCGGCGGTAAAGGCCCCGGTGATGTCTTCAAGGGCCTTCTGTGCCGCGCGCAGGTCCTCGGCAAGCAGTTCGCCGGCGGCGTGATCACCCAGTTGGCGCTGGCCTTTATCGAGCGCGGCCAGGGCCTGCTCCAGGGCGGTGATGTGGCGGCGGCGCGCGGAAAACGGGCTTTCGTCGGTACTCTGGTAGCCGGCCACGGCCTTGAGGTGGTCGCGCAACGCATCCAGCCCCTCTCCCGAGGCGGCGGAAATCACGAAGGTGTCCGGGTGGCCGTCCAGGGGACCAGGCGCCAGCCCGCTAAGATCGGCCTTGTTGAGCACAATGGTGACCGGCAGTTCCAGATTTTCCAGCTGTTTCTGGCTGTCCGGCAGTAACAAGGCGGGCTCCTTCAGGGATTCGGTTCCGGTTTGCGAATCCACCACCACCAGCAGCCGGTCCGCCTTGCGCATCTCCTCGTATGCCCGGCGAATCCCCTCTTGCTCCACCCGGTCCGGACTTTCACGCAGGCCGGCGGTATCGATCACATTCAATGGCAGGCCATCGATCTGGATCGATTCACGCAGCACGTCCCGAGTGGTTCCGGGCACTTCGGTAACGATGGCGGCGTCGAAACCGGCCAGGCGGTTCATCAGGGAGGATTTGCCGGCATTGGGCCGCCCGGCGATGACCAGGGTCAGCCCTTCACGGACCAGGCGCCCCTGGCGGGCAGTGGCGAGTACCCGGTTCACTTGCGCCAACAATGCCCGCAGGTCAGCGGCCACCCGCCCATCGGAGAGAAAGTCGATCTCCTCCTCGGGAAAATCGATGGCGGCTTCCACATAGATGCGCAGTTGGATCAACTGCTCCACCAACCGATTCACTTCCTCGGAGAACGCCCCCTGAAGGGAGCGCAGAGCAGCGCGGGCCGACGCCTGGGTGCCGGCATCGACCAGATCAGCGATGGCTTCCGCCTGAGCCAGATCCAGTTTGTCGTTCAAGAACGCCCGCTGGGAGAATTCACCGGGCCGGGCCTGACGGGCGCCGTGGTAAAGGCAAGCGCGGACCAGCATATCCAGCACCACCGGGCCGCCATGCCCCTGGAATTCCACCACATCCTCGCCGGTGAAGGAGCCGGGGCCGGGGAACGACAACACCAGTCCCTCATCGATGACCTCTCCCCGCTCATCACGAAAACGACGGAAATGAGCCTGGCGCGGCTGTAATGGCCGATCACCGACCACGCCGGCGGCGATGTCCAGCGCTCGATCACCGGAAAGCCGCACCACGCCGACACCGCCACGGCCGGGGGCGGTGGCGATGGCGACGATGGTATCGGAATCAGTGGCGGACATGATGAGCTTACCCGGAACCGGAATCACAGAGGGGGCCAACGGCCCCCTCTGTCATCACTCCCGCTCGATTCGGCGGGTAATGATGTATTGCTGGCCGATGGACAGCAGGTTATTGGTCAGCCAGTAGAGTACCAGACCCGCCGGGAACCACAGCATGAACACCGAGAAGATCACCGGCATCCACTTCATTACCTGGGCCTGGGTGGGGTCCGCCGGCGTCGGATTCAGACGGGTCTGCAGGAACATGGACGCGCCCATCAGAATCGGCAAGACGAAGTACGGGTCCATGACCGACAAATCCTGGATCCACAGGAAGAACGGCGCCTGACGCAGCTCCACGGATTCCAGCAGTACATAGTACAGGGCAATGAACACCGGCATTTGCACCAGAATCGGCAAGCAGCCGCCGAGCGGATTGATCTTCTCCCGCTGGAACAGCTTCATGGTCTCCATTTGCTGCTTCTGCTTGTCGCTCTTGTGCTCTTCGCGGATACGCTGCATCTCCGGAGCCACCTTCCGCATCTTGGCCATGGAGCGGTAGCTGGCGGCACTGAGTTTGAAGAACAGCGCCTTGATGATGAAGGTCAGCAGGATGATCGCCACACCCCAGTTCCCCACGCCGACGCCCAAATCCATATTCAGACCGAAGATGGAAAGCTTGCCGCTTTGCAGGAACACCAGCAGGGCGAAGATCGGCTGGGACAGGAACCACAGCCAGCCGTAGTCCACGGTCATGTTCAGCCCGGGGCTGATGGCCTCCAGGTGATCCTGGATTTTCGGGCCAGCGTAGAACTCAGCGTACATCTGCCCGGTTTCGCCGGGAGCCACTTTCTGTCCCTGGGATACGAACCGCAACAGGTATTGGTCACGGTTCTTCTGGTACACCGTGGAATAGGTCTGCTGCAGTTGCGGATCAGGGATCCAGGCGGACAGGAAATAGTGCTGAACCATGGCGATCCAGCCGCCTTCCTGCGTGGTACGCAGGGCGGATTCTTCCATATCGCCGAATTTCAGCTTGTTGTACGGCTTTTCGCTGGACCAGTAGGCGGCGCCCAGATAGGTGGGCATGGGCGCGAACCCTTGCTTGGACAGGCCCGGATCATCGCCGCCATCACGCTTGATCTGGCCGTAGAGCTGGCCGCTCCAGGTTTCTCCACTATTGTTCTCGACAATGTGGGTTACCCGCACCAGGTAACTGCCGCGCTCGAACGTGTAGCGCTTGGTGATCTTGGCGCCGTTGTCCTGGGTCAGTGTCAGATCCACGTTCAGCTCATGGGCATCGCCCATCTGGTAGCTCTGTTCGGCGCTGCTCCACACCGGACGGCCGGAAGCGGAATCGGTGCCATTGGCACCGATCAGACCAGTCTGAGCCACATAGGTGCGGGAGGAGGTGTTCTCCAGCAGCACAAAAGGCTGATCCGGCGTGTCGGCGTGGCGAGGATAAGCCGGCAGGCTCAAGCGCACGATGTCGCCACCACGGGGGTTGATTTCCAGGTTCAACACATCGGTGGTGACATGAATGGCACCACCGTTTTGTGCTTTGTTGTCCGGAATGCTGTCGCTTACTTCTCCGCCGGGAATGGAGGATGCCGTCGGGTCGGTATGCTCCTGCGGATCGGGCACCAGGTCGTTGCCCGTGGTATTGGCGTTGCTATCGGCATTATTGCCCGCCACTTGCTCGCTGATTTGCGGCTCGACGGTGTCCGGGGCGGCGTAGTCTCGCTGCCAGGCCTGAATCATCAGGTAGGAGACAACGGCAATGCCCGTAATGACAAGGGCTCGGGGGATATCCATAGCTTTGTATTCGGCTGGCGGAAAAGCGGGGGGCAGTTTCTCAGTCTTGCCTACGCTTGGCAAGCAGCTTGTCGAACAGCCGCGCCAACTGAGGGGTCCAGTTTTCCTTTCCGGCTGGCAGGGGTCCGCGCATCAATACCACGATATCCAGGCCGGTCAGTTCGTGCTGGCGCAAACGAAACTGTTCGCGGATCCGGCGTTTCACGGCACCACGGTCCACCGCACGCCGAATGCGACGTTTGGCGATTACCAGGCCCAGACGTGGCAAGGGTTGATCGGTTTCCCGGGCCAATAGCAGAAAACATTGCTGGCCAATGCGCCAATCGGCTTGATCGAACACAGTCTGAAAGGCCTTGCCGTCAAGCAGGCGTAGATCGCGGGAAAACCCGAATCGGGAAGAGGAGTTACTGGGGAGAGGTACTGATGGGCTCACCGTGTCTGATACCCCGGTGATGCCACCAGAAGAAACAGCGATTGGCTTATACAGCCAACCGCTTGCGGCCTTTGGCGCGACGAGCGGCCAGTACCTTACGTCCGTTTTTGGTAGCCATGCGAGCGCGGAAGCCGTGGTTACGCTTACGCTTCAGATTGCTCGGCTGGAATGTGCGTTTCATGGCGGCATCCCCGCTGTGGAAGTCTTAAGAGGGCGCGGATGTTAGCCCTGGCTTGTCTCGCTGTCAAGCGCTTTGCCGGATGGGAGGGTTAGCTTATCAATATCTTTAAATATTTATTTTCTTATTTAGTGATAGTAGTTCTTATAGGCAAAGCCAATTCTGGGGATAAGCCGGAAAAGTGTAAGTAGATCAGTGTGTTGTGATGTGAGTAACCGGCGTATAACTGTGTGTAACTCCTGGTGACTAAGCTGGGACAAGCTGTCCGGAACTGTGGGAGAAATCAGTTCAACCTGTTATCCCCATACTTATACGCTCCCCTGCCAACAGGGTTGCGGACCTAGTTATCCACAGAAAAAGATAAGCGAAAAAAGACCTGCCGTGCTGTGGATAGTTACACGCTCAGAGGTATAGAATGGCCCGTTCAAATTCACGGTTTCTGGCAAGGCGGGGAT